>NZ_AULJ01000054.1 GCF_000425225.1 Pontibacillus marinus BH030004 = DSM 16465
CCCGCCTATCTGCAAAAAAGCAACGGAACCATACGCACTTTATCTCGAAACTAAGTCTTCAACAATAGGTGGCTTATGTAGCAAAAGTCTTCTATAAAACAAAAACCGCTCTAAATTAAAGAGCGGCTTCACCGTAAAACTAAACTTCCTTGCTGAACAAGGTTTGTTACTTTTTCAATTTGCACATGTGTATGTTGAGCAATTTCTAAAGGTGAAGCGTTTGGATGTTCCCGAAGATAATGACGAACCGTTTCACGCTCTTCTAAGCATTCATCACAAAACATAAAAGGAGTTACTGGTGTAAGTGAGCCACAGCACTTGCATATTCGTTGTAATGATGACATAAGGTTTCGCCTCTCCTTCAATTTAATGTTGTTATAATATACGTTGAAGGAAAATTTTTTCTTGGGGTCTGATGGAAATTTATTCGAATTTAATTTCCTGTCCAAAGTAAATAACGGAAATCAAAGATGCTACAATGAGCAGCACGAATACAATTGAAAGGGATCGAGACACATTCGCTCGCTGCACTTCTTTCCAACGTACAGGACGAATGCCTGTTAAAGAAAACACAATAACAGCAGATAACAAGATACACATAATATTAACAGTCACAAGCAAGAAAGACCCATACGCTTGCTCCCATAAACCTTTTCCAATCGACATACCTAACGCAATATTCGGTGGAAGTAAAGCCACTGCTACCATTACCCCAACGAGATTCCCCGCTTTTCTATTTAATGTGGCAATAGACCCAGCTCCACCTGCTGCAAGAGCAAGTAGAAAATCCGAAACCGTAACCTCTGTTCTTGCCCAATACTGATTGGTATCTACCCCAATATCAAAAATAAAATTAAAGACGATCGCAATAACGATTACGATCCCCACACCTAAAAGAGAGGTGAGAGCAGCTTTCCCTAATAAACGATAGTCCCCTAAAATAGCTGCGAAAGCTGTGGCAATAACCGGACCAATAAGAGGTGCAATAACCATAGACCCAATGACCACAGCCTCACTATCTTTAATAAACCCCATTGATCCTACTACAGCGGATAAAAAAATGAGAAGCGTATAATTCAAAGTAGTTAAGCTATTCTTCTCTACAAAAGTGATTAACTCATGACGACTAGCTCGCATGAGTAAAGCCTGATCTTCTTCCTCTTCTCCTTCTTCAACCTCTTTTTTCTTTTCTTCAGTCTCTTCATTTAATGTCGCTCGAGATAGATATGTCCTCACTGGAATTAAAAGCGTTTCAAACCCTTCTGCTACATTCGCTACACTTTCTAGATAATTTAATATATCTTCAACCTCATCCGAATCCACTAAAATCCGTACAAGCATCCGTTCCTTAGATTCACTCGATACCCAATAGGAAGTATGAGGATGATCTCGTAGCTTTTCATCAACAGATTCAAAATGCTTATTTGGGATATAGGCCTCAATCAATTGTAAACTCATCATCATCTTCCTTTTTGAACCTAATTTATAGAGAACTGAACTCCATGTATGAAGTCTTCTTCTCCCTACTTTCTTTTAGTATTCGATTTTTCACTTTTCATATGTATAAAAGTCCCGGAAACATCGTGAATTTCAAGATAAATATTATTATAGCCACCAATCCAGCTTGGATTAACACTGGATCTCTACTCTTCTTTTTTAAGTGAATTCTAATATCATTCTGGTTACATAAATATAGGCATTTTCCTCATACTATGGATAATTAGCCTACAAATAGAGGGTGATGAAACATGCGTCGATCTAGACGTTCTAGTAAGCAGAGCACCAATCAAAGTTCAACTCAGAGCTCTAATGGTTTTTTCCCTTGTACAATCGATGAGCTCAAACAAAAGTTGAAGGAAACATTTAATGAAAGTCCAGATCTAAGCTTTCAAACATATACCGTTGAACAAAAGCAGATTGTTGTATTTTACTTGCAATATCAAATTAATAAGGCTCAATTAGATAAAAGTATATTAGGTACCCTTCTATCGGCTAATCACCAATGGGATGCACAGTCCATTTTAAATAAAGTTCCTTTAGGTACTGGATCAAAGAAAGATCAAATTGATCCAATTGCAAAAGCTCTTATTCAAGGTTCAATTGGTGTCTATGTTGAACAGGATAGTAGTGTGGTTACATATATAGCACCTGAACTTGAAAAACGGGCTATTACCACAGCTGAGAATGAATCACTTGTATTTGGACCTAAAATTGCTTTTACAGAATCTCTGATTTCAAACCTAAATATTTTGCGCTGGCGCCTGGATACAACAGACTTCAAAACGGAAAAAATGATCGTTGGTGAGGATATTCCAACTGAGGTTCGTATTGTCTATTTAAAAGATATTGCGAACGAGGAAAATGTGAATACCATTCGTCAACGAATTGAAGAATTAAAAGTCAATTCCATCGCTGACTCTAATGTACTAGCTCAAATGATTGAAGATAAATCATCAAGTGTATTTCCCCAAATGATCACCACAGAGTTACCTGACCGACTCTGTAATTCTTTGGCTAAAGGTAAAATTGGAATTCTTGTTGATAAGAGTCCAAACGCAATCGTAGCACCCGCTTCAATCTTCAGTTTTTTTGAATCAACTGAAGATTTATATATGCGATGGAATATGGGGACTTTCATTCGAGTATTACGTATGCTTGCCATGTTTATTTCAATTTCTCTTACACCTGCGTATGTGGCTGCCTTGACTTATCATGTTGAAATTATTCCATCAAGTCTTCTTGTATCCCTTGGTAAATCAAGGTCAAATGTTCCATTTCCACCTGTATTGGAAGCATTATTACTAGAACTCTTAATTGAATTACTACGAGAGGCAGGAGCTAGGCTTCCTACAAAGGTTGGTCAAACCATGGGTATTGTGGGAGGTATTGTTTTGGGGCAAGCGGCCGTTAAAGCTGGTTTTACTAGTAACATTTTGATTATTATCATTGCTTTAAGTGCCTTGGCTTCCTTTACAGCTCCAAGTTATATGATGGGGACTGCTGTTAGAATCGTTCGTTTCCCCATGATTATTTTATCTGGATTATATGGGTTAGTTGGGATATTTTTTGGTTTATCCTTTCTACTGATCCACTTACTAAAAGTCACCTCTATAGGAAGACCATACCTAATACCTATATATCCTTTTACACCAAAGGATTTTGACAATTCGATATTTCGTCTTCCATGGTCACGAAGTACACACAGACCTATTGCGAATCAACCGAAGGATATCCAAAAATATCCTGAAAAGAGAGCTCGTAAGAAAAAAGATCATGATGATAAGTAGGGATATCAATGCGAATCAACCTGGACATATCAAAAGGAACCCAAATACAAGCTTTTTATTTATTCTTTCTGATTCATACCATGCAAGTTGGAGCAGGTCTTATGGGGGTTACCACCCATATCTTTCAAGCTGCCAAACATGATGCTTGGATATCCATTCTTATAGCTGGACTTTGGATGCACCTGATTATTTTTGTGATGATAAAAATGCTTGAGCAATATCAAAATACTGATTTATTTGGCATTCAAAGAGATGTGTTTGGGAAGTGGATTAATCTTGTCCTCGGTACATGTATCACCATTTATATTTTTGTTGTCATTATGACTGTCATTTTAAATTACGTTGAAGTTGTCCAGGTTTACCTTTTCCCTACAATGCCCACATGGTTAATTAGCTTCTTCTTATTATCTCTTAGTCTGTATGCCGCATTAGGAGGAATCCGGGTAGTTGTGGGGGCTGCTTTTCTCTTTTTTTTAATCACCATTGGATTATCCTTATTTCTTTCTAAGCCTATAACTCTTATGGATATGAATCACTTTTTCCCTATACTTAATGTCTCTTTAAGTGAACTCATACAAGGGACATATAAAACAACCTATACTTTTTTAGGATTAGAGGTTCTACTCTTTGCTTATCCATATATAAAGAATAAGAATAAAGCACATCTTTCCGCTCAACTTGGTGTCTTACTAACTGTCATCATCACATTCTCTGTCGTTTTTGTAACGATAGGGTATTTCAGTCCAGATCAAATAAACAGACTTATTTGGCCCACTTTATCCTTGTTTAAAATCATTCGTTTGCCATTTATAGAACGGTTTGACGTTATTGCGGTTGCGTTATGGATGTTAATCATTTTACCTAATATCATTATATTTACTTGGGTTTTAAGCCACTGTTTTAAAAGACTGTATGGTGCAAGGGAAAAGTATGCAATCTATATTGTTACAATATTACTTTTTATCTTTTCTTCCATATTTCAGTATCGAATAAATATTAATACGTTAACAGACATATCAGCTAAAGTTGGTTTTTATATTGTTTTCGTATATCCTTTGATTCTCTTTCCCATTGTATGGATTAAGAAAAAATTGCAAAGAAAGCGAGGGGAGCATTCATGAAAAAATTCATCCCTCTACTCATTGTATGCATACTTATGACTGGATGCGTCGAAAAGAAATACATTGAAAAGCTTGGTATAGTAACCACTATAGGATTTGACCTATTAGATGACGGTTTCTTACAAGGAACTATGGCTTTCTTTCAGTTTGATCCTAATGCACAAAACGTATCACAAATTGTTACGAGCACTGCAAAAACTTCGAAAGGGATCCGTCAAGATGGTAACTTAAAGTCGAGCAAAAAACTTGTTTCCGGCCAGTTAAGACTTGTCGTATTTGGTCGAAAAGCTGCAGAAAAAGGATTAGGGAGAATCATTGATACTTTAGCCAGAGATGCGGCTATTTCTGATATATTATACTTAACAGTTGCTGAAGATAGGGCTCAGGACATTATTCAGTCGAATAAAATGGAGGATGCACCGGACATTGGAGCTTACCTTCATGGATTGATAGAGAAAAATATTGATGATGAGGTTCTTCCACCTAGTACTCTTCATCATTTCACGCATGATTTTCATGATGTAGGTCTAGATCCTACTCTACCTATGTTAGGTCTTAGTGATAATAAACCCGTTATTTTCCATTTAGCCTTATTCCAAGGAGACCAATTTGTCACAGAGATTCCTGTGAAACAAGGGTTTTACTTAAAGCTGATATTAGATCGTTTCCAAGCAGGTCATTTAGAGCTAAAACTACCAAAGGATCCCTTTCTTCCTCACTTAAGAGGAAGGGTAAATGAAGATGTGGAAGGGGTTTATATCACGATGGATGAAATACGCAGTAAAAGCAACATTACCCTTACTGATCCAAATGCGCTCAAATATAAGGTGGATATACGTTTATCGACAAGAATCATAGAGATTTCAGAGGATATTAAATTACAGGAACGTAAAGTGTTAAAACTAATGGAAGAACAACTTTCAAAACAATTGGAAGAGAATCTAAAAGAATTCACGGAACTCATAATTGAAAATAAAGTGGATCCAGTTGGTTTTGGACGAATGTATGAGAATTCGAGTCGGAATATTGAATTAACCGAGAAAAAATGGAGAGAAATGATCCCTAATATAGAAGTTGATTTTAATGTTAATGCAAAAATTCTACGTCATGGAATAATCAAATAACGAATTAAACCTAGCCTTCATAACATGAAGGGCTAGGTTTTTCTTATGCGAACTACAATTTACATAGTCCAGAAATTTCTTGCAAATATTTATCAGAATATTTAGAATAGAGTTGAATATATTTTATTGCACAGCTTTACTTACATAAGTGGAATTTTGAAATCGCTTTCAGTTGTGTAACAAGGATTTTTATTATTGAAGGAGGTAGTAAGAAATGATCTACGCAAATCCAGGAGAACAAAATTCAAAGGTGACGTTTAAAGATCGTTACGAAAACTATATTGGTGGCAAATGGACAGCCCCATCCCAAGGTGAGTATTTTGACAATGTAAGTCCTGTTACAGGCAAAGCATTTTGTAAAGTTGCTCGCTCAACAGAAGATGACATTAACTTAGCAATCGATGCAGCTGAAAAAGCAAAAGCCTCATGGGGAAAAACTTCTACAACTGAAAGAGCGAATGTATTACTCAAAATTGCTGATCGTATGGAAGAAAATCTTGAAATGCTAGCTGTCGCAGAGACATGGGATAACGGAAAAGCAGTTCGTGAAACCCTTATGGCAGACCTTCCACTTGCGATCGACCACTTCCGCTATTTTGCTGGAGCTATTCGTGCTCAAGAAGGCACAATCGGTGAAGTTGACGGTGACACCATTGCTTACCATTTCCACGAACCACTAGGGGTAGTTGGACAAATCATTCCTTGGAACTTCCCAATTTTAATGGCTACATGGAAGCTTGCACCTGCCCTAGCTGCTGGGAACTGTGTTGTACTGAAGCCTGCTGAACAAACTCCAGCTTCTATTATGGTTCTAATGGAGCTTGTTGGTGATCTTCTACCTGAAGGTGTTGTGAACGTAGTGAATGGTTTCGGTGTAGAAGCAGGTAAACCACTTGCCCAAAGCGACCGTATTTCTAAAATTGCATTCACTGGTGAAACAACAACAGGTCGCCTGATCATGCAGTATGCATCTCAAAACATCATCCCTGTCACACTTGAACTTGGTGGTAAGTCACCAAACATCTTCTTTAAGGATGTTATGGACCAAGATGATGATTACCTTGATAAAGCAATTGAAGGCTTCGTAATGTTTGCCTTAAACCAAGGTGAGGTTTGTACTTGTCCATCTCGTGCACTCATTCATGAAGATATTTATGATGAATTCATGGAACGTGCTATTGAACGAGTGAAACAAATCAAGCAAGGGAATCCACTTGATACTGAAACAATGATGGGTGCCCAGGCATCAAGTGAACAGTTAGACAAGATCCTTTCTTATCTTGATATTGGTAAAGAAGAAGGCGCAGAATGTCTCGTTGGAGGAACACAAAACAAGCTTGAAGGTGATTTAAGCGAAGGTTATTATGTGAACCCTACCATCTTTAAAGGAACAAATGATATGAGAGTCTTCCAAGAAGAAATCTTCGGCCCAGTTGTCTCTGTAACAACATTCAAAGATGATGAAGAAGCTCTCTCTATTGCGAACGATACACTATACGGATTAGGTGCTGGTGTTTGGACACGTAATGTCAATACAGCTTATCACTTCGGCCGTGGTATCGAAGCTGGACGTGTATGGACGAACTGCTACCACGCATACCCTGCACACGCTGCATTCGGCGGATACAAGATGTCTGGTATTGGACGTGAAACTCATAAAATGATGCTTGGCCACTACCAGCAAACGAAAAATATGCTCGTAAGCTACAGTGCACAGAAGTTAGGATTTTATTAATATGGAACGAGTCACGGCAACGCAGGCTACTCTCGATTTAATTGAAAAACTGAAGAAGAAACACGGACCTCTTCTGTTTCATCAATCTGGAGGTTGCTGCGATGGTAGTTCACCGATGTGCTATCCGGAAGACGAGATGATGATTGGGAAATCGGATGTTTATTTAGGAGAAATAGGCGGTTGTCCCTTTTACATGAATAAGAAACAATATGAGTATTGGAAGCATACCCAGCTCATTATTGATGTCGTTGAAGGCCGTGGTGGAATGTTTTCTCTCGAAGGTCCAGAAGGTGTACGCTTTCTGACTCGTTCTAAGGTTTTACCAAAAGAATAAACGATATAGAGCTATTGAAAAGAGAACAATCTCTTTCAATAGCTCTTTTTCCGTTAAAGCTCCTGTTTGTGGAAGACTTGGAATTGAGATAAAGTGCGAGGAGGCAGTGGAGGGGCCGAGGGAATTCTTCGTCTAGCCGAGGGATTCCATCACCTACCCGAGCGATTCCGTCGCCTAGCCGAGGGATTCTGTCGCCTACCCGAGCGATTCCATCACCTACCCGAGGGATTCTGTCGCCTACCCGAGCGATTCCATCACCTACCCGAGGGATTCCGTCGCTTTCCCGAGGGATTCCGTCGCCTACCCGTGGGATTCTGTCGCCTACCCGAGGGATTCCGTCGCTTTCCCGAGAGATTCCATCACCTACCCGAGGGATTCCATCACCTACCCGAGGGATTCCGTCACCTACCCAAGGGATTCCGTCACCTACCCAAGGGATTCTGTCGCCTACCCGTGGGATTCTGTCGCCTACCCGAGGGAATAATGTCCCCTCCCACGAGAACACACCCCTCCGAACTGCATAAACGTAACGGATCCCCTCTCCTCACCAACAGCAACGGACTCCTCTCAGTTTCAAGTCTTCAACAATCCTGCCATTAACCAGAATAACCCTCCCCATATAAAAACACATGTGATTTTTATAACCACATGTGCTATATAGAGAAATTTTATTTCGAGTAATCAAACTCATCCGGATGAGGCCCGATTCGCTCGTCCTCGTTTAACGACTCAAGTCGGTTCATTTCACGTGCGGATAATTCAAAATCAAAGATATCAGCATTCTCCGACTGACGTTCTTTACTCGATGATTTTGGAATGGTTACGATCCCGTGCTGAAAATCCCAACGCAAAATAACTTGAGCAGGTGTCTTTGAATATTTTTCAGCTAGCTCTTGGATGATCGGATCATCAAAAAACTTGCCCCGTGCTAAAGGTGACCAAGCCTCTAGTTGAATATCATGTTCATCACAATACGCTCGTAATTCTGGCTGGTTTAATTGAGGATGAAGTTCAACCTGGTTCACCATTGGTTTAATCGTAGCATCTTTTAGTAATTCATCTAAATGGTGAGGAAGAAAGTTACTAACACCAATCGCTTTAACCTTCCCATCATTATAAAGCTTTTCAAGTGCTTTCCACGTATCCTTATACTTCCCTGGTACAGGCCAATGTATAAGATATAAGTCTAGATATTCTAAACCTAGTTTCTTTCGACTACGCTCAAAGGCTTCAAGCGTCTCTTCATACCCCTGTTCATCATTCCATACTTTGGTGGTAATAAAAAGATCCTCTCTTGGTACATTGGTTTTCTGTAGAGCTTCTCCTACCCCTTCCTCATTTTTATAGAATGAAGCTGTATCAATACTACGATACCCCACTTCTATAGCGGATAACACAGCATCTCTCGCTTCGCCATTTTCTACATCCATTTTATAAACACCTAAACCCATCCAAGGCATTTTCACACCGTTGTGAAGATTTGTGGTAGAATTCAGACTCAAATCAACCGCCTCCAAATTATTATTGATATCTCAAAGAATAACACAACCATTAAAGGATATAAAAAAAGGAAGCCTCTTGATGGGAAAAAAGAGACTTCCTTCTTATAAGAATACATGCCGTTTGGGGTAGTTTTGTAGAAAAACTATACTCCTGCTTGTACAGGTTCTTCTTGTTCGGATTCATCACCAATTAAACCTGAAAGAACGTGAACGCGTAGAATAAATCCTTCTACTCGATGATCATCACTTACTACAGCAAGTGGGAATTTAGAGTCTAATGCTTTTGGAATAAGGTCATTCACATATTCATCTCGTTTTACAGTGTTCACATCTGTAATCAGAACATCTTCAAGTGACTTCTTATCTCGAATGCCTTCTATCGCATCATCAATTGTAACAATGCCTTGCAGGTGTCGTTGACGATCGACAACGAAGACACTTGAAATGCCGTTATCTTTCATTTCCTTAACAGCTACTTTCAAGCCGTCTTTCAGGGAAACAAGAGCATTTGGTTGAATCATGATATGCTCAGCTTGAAGAACTTTAGAGCGATCAATGTCTGCGATAAAGTCTTCAATATAGTCGTTTGCCGGATGCTCTAGAATAGTTTCAGGCGTTCCGATCTGCTCCACTTTACCGTCTTTCATAACAGCTACACGGTCACCGATCTTAAATGCTTCGTTCACATCATGTGTGATGAATACAATCGTTTTTTGCAAACGCTCCTGGATATCTAAGAGCTCTAATTGCATTTCGCGACGAATAAGAGGATCCAATGCACTAAAAGGTTCATCCATCAGCAAAATATCTGGATCATTCGCTAAAGCACGTGCAAGCCCTACACGCTGCTGCATCCCCCCTGATAATTCATCAGGATACTTATTTTCATAACCTTTTAATCCAACAATTTCGATATTCTTCATCGCGATTTCACGACGTTCAGATTTTGGAACTTCACGGATCTCAAGACCATACTCAACGTTGCCTAAGATCGTACGGTGACTAAACAATCCAAAGTGCTGGAAAACCATTGCAATTTTATTTTGACGGTATTTTTTAAGCTGAGCGTTATTATACTCAACCACATTTTCTCCATCTACATAAATCCCGCCATCTGTTGGCTTGTTCAAAAGGTTTAAACAACGGATGAGTGTGGACTTACCACTACCGGATAGTCCCATAATAACGAAGATCTCACCCTGTTTAATATCCATAGAAGCATTATATACACCAACTGTATGACCTGTCTCAGCTAGGATTTGATCCTTTTCTTTCCCTTCTTGAACCATTGGAATAATGGATTTAGGCTTAGGACCAAATATTTTTGAGATGTTTTGAACTTTCATTTTAATATTTTCACTCATTATTTAGCCTCCTTTTGGCGTTGGAAGCGGCTAGCAATACCACCTGTAATACGGTCAATTAAAATCGCTAGGAATACGATACTAATTCCGGCTTCAAAACCAAGACCGATATCAATTCGGTTAATCGCAATTAGTACCTGTTCACCAAGACCTTTTGCTCCAACCATTGACGCAATTACAACCATGGCTAAAGCCATCATTGTTGTTTGGTTAACCCCAGCCATAATTGTTGGAAGAGCTTGAGGTAGCTGAACTTTTTTAAGCATTTGCCATCTTGAAGAACCAAATGATTCTGCAGATTCAATCACTTCTGAATCAACATTTCGAATAGCTAATTCAGTCAATCGAATGACTGGTGGCAATGAATAAATTAACGTTGCAAATACAGCCGAAACATTTCCTAATCCAAAGAAGAAAATAGCTGGAATTAAATAGACAAAGCTTGGCATCGTCTGCATTGCGTCTAATATAGGTTTCATAACAACAGAGAACCCTTTGCTAAACGCCATTAATACGCCTAGTGGAATCCCTAACAATAATGATATGACCACTGATGTGAGTACAATGGCTATTGTGGTCATAAGGACTGCCCATAACCCAAAAGTACCTACTAAAAACATGAAGGCAGCATACATGATCCCTGATGAAATAGATTTAAAACGCCATCCTAGCAAGAATACGATTGCTAGAAACACCCACCATGGTAGGAACAACAAACCATCTTCTATACCCAGTATAGTTGAAGATGCAATCTGAAATATAAAATCAAATAATGGTTCAAATGTCGTATCGATCCAGTCAACAAAATCTGAAACTACTTTACCAACTTCAAACCTTATGTCGGGAAAAGAACTGTTCATAGTAGAATCACCTTTACGGCGATTCATTCACCTCTCTTTAGTAAATAATGGATTTTTTAATAGAATTGAAAAAAGTAGCTGACCAGTAGAAGTGGGCCAACTACTTTTATTCTTATCGGACGTGTTCAAAAAGTGGAGGCACTTCGTATCGCCTCTTCATCTCAGAACTTCCTTTTATAGTGAGTCTTTAACTTTTTTAGCTACGTCCTCTGGAACCCACTCTGTCCAAAGGTCTTCATGTTGTTTTAACCACCATTTTGCTGCTTCTTCTTCAGAAGCATCATTTTCTTTCATGTATTTAAGAGCCTCAGCAGTTAGTTCACTGCTAGTTTCATAGTTACGTAAGAATTCAATAACTTTTGGAGCCTTGTCTTCCATACCACTATTAACCGCAACTGTTACAGTGTTTGGTGGAATTTCTGTTCCACGGTTTTTCTCAAATGTTTCTTTATCGTAATCCGGTTCATCAAGTAAAGTAAGATCATACATTCCTGTCACCCAAGTTGGAGACCAGTAATAACCGACCCATGGTTCACCCGACTCATAAGCATCTGATAGAGATGTTACAATTGCAGCATCAGAACCTGGACGGAAATAATTTATTTTGTCATCAATACCATATGTTTTCATCTTTGTAGCTAAGATTTCATCAACAGCCCAACCTGACGGCGCACCAATAACCCGCCCTTTACCTGGATCTTGAGGGTCTTCAAATAGTTCAGGATATTTCTCTAGATCTTTTACAGTTTTTAATTCAGGAGCCATTGGTTCAATTCCACGTTCTTCGTCACCTTCAATTACGTAAGTAGGTACCCAGAATCCTTGAGCATTATCATCGAAGTTAACAGAAAGCTCCATAATTTCATCTTTTTCAATCGCTTCGTTATATACTTCAATAATGTTATCTGTCCACATCTCCATCATGATGTCGATGTCACCTTCACGTAAACCTTGTGTTGTAGCTGGTGTTGACCCAGAAGTAACTTCCATTTTATGTCCATAACCTTCTGTAATGATTGTTCCAGCAATGTAGTTGTGTACGCGAATACTATCCCAACCAGCATCACCAAATGTGATCGTTGCTGATTTTTCGCCTTCACCGCTTGCATCTTCACTGTTTCCACAAGCAGCTAGTACAACAAGCATCAAAGCTGACATTAGTAATATAACTTGCTTTTTCATAAAATACTCTCCCCTTTTAATTTGTGAATAAATTCACATTTTTTTACGTATTAGTTAAAGCTTTTTAGCACATACATTCTCATTTTGTGTGCACGTCTGGTTCTAATCAGGAAAGAAACGTATGTAGAACACAGACTCTAAGGAAAGGAAAACATTATTTAAGTTGCGGAGATTTGTTAAGTCAATTGGTCATCACGTTTAAAGGACGTGACGGAGAGGAACTACTGTAGTAAATAATACGTTGAATCCGTATGAGGATGTTTTATTTGATCATGCTAAAAAACGTTTAACAGGAAATCCGACTTCTTCTATCGCCTCCTAAGATGTCGTTGTCCTTTCTTGACAACAATTATAATTTTACAGAAAAATGCACCACAAACTCAAAACGCATAATGTGTCGCATTTCGTCGTTATTTATAGTAAGTATAGCTAGCAGGTAAATATATCGCTTTCATATTGAAATTGAAGGTTTTCCTCGATAATACTCTTGAATATTCAAAATTTGGTTATTTATATCCTTTACATAGTAGTGGTTATATACACTATTCCCAAATCAGTTATTCATATAAACTAGTAATCATTCATATTTATGGGAATGGATAAGTTATTTTTATATATTAAAAATAGAGTCAAAATGGCTTCACACCCTATTTTGACGGGGCTATTCTCTATTTCATTACTATTGTTACTATTTTTTATAATAAGCTATTAAAGAAAATTTGCCGACTGGCAAGCCTTTTAAGGTGCAGATAGAGGCTTTGTAGGGCTTATACTTCATACTTTAGATTTTCACTACGTCGAGTTGCTCCGTTGCTAAATTTTTTTCTTTCCTAACGTAAAAAAAGGTGAAGCATAAAGCTCCACCTTTTTTAAAATTACTTAATTCCTTCTTTTACTTTTTTAGCTACATCTTCAGGTAACCATTTTGTCCATAGATCTTCGTGCTTCTTCATCCACCAAACTGCTGCTTCTTCTGCAGAGGCTTCATTTTCTTTCATATAAACAAGCGTTTCACCAGTTAATGCGCTGCTTGTTTCATATTGTTCTAGAAACTTCGTTAACTCTGGTGCTTGTTCAGGGAAATCTTTATGAACAGCTACTACTACATCATTAGGCGGGAATTCTGTACCTTTATTCTTCTCCCATGTTTCTTCATTAAACTCAGGCTCTTCTAGTAGTGTTAAATCATACATAGACGTTACCCAAGAAGGAGACCAGTAGTAACCTACCCAAGGCTTTCCATCTTCATAAGCTGCTGCAAGAGACGTTATAATTGCAGAGTCAGAACCTGGACGGAAGTAGTTATACTCTTCGCGCAAGCCATACGTATCTACTTTTGTATCAAGGTATTCACTTAATAACCAACCTGATGGCGCACCTACAATACGACCTTTACTTGGGTCCTCAGGGTCTTGGAATACATTTTTATACTTTTCTAAGTCTTTCATCGTTTTCAAATCAGGTGCCATTGGCTCAATACCACGTTCTTGGTCACCTTCGATCACATAAGTTGGAACCCACAAACCTTGCTTGTTATCATCAAAGTTTGTTGAAAGCTTCTTAATGTCGCCAGATTCAATCGCTTCACCGTAAACCTTCTTCATATTGTCCGTCCAAACTTCCATGTACACATTAATGTCGCCTTCTCTCAGGCCTGTCAGTGTAGCTGCAGAAGAACCGTTTGTTACACTCGTTTCATAGCCGTAACCATGTTCAAATACGTTTGCAGCAATGGCATTGTGCACACGAATACTATCCCATCCTGCATCAGCAAAGACAATTTTATCTAGTTTCTTCTCTTCTCCATTTTCTCCACTTACGTTTTCGCTTCCGCCACATGCTGTTAATACAACAAGTACCATGAAAGAAAGCATCATAAGTATTTTTTTCAAAATAAACTCTCCCTTTATTTTATTAATCTAGTAAATCAGGCTGCTCTTTAATAATCATATCGTAGAGCGGCTTGAAATCTTCTTTTCCAATGTCCGGAAGCCCCATTTGTTCATACGTATGAGCTGCACTTTCCGGATCAATTAAAACTGGTTTGCTTCCAGTGGACTCAGCCATCATTTGAACCTGACATGCTCTTTCCATCGCCACAAACCACCAGGCTGCTTCATCCACGGATTGTCCAACGGTAAGAAGTCCATGATTACGTAAGATAACTGCTTTGTTACCTCCTAAAGAATCTGCAATTCGATCTCCTTCAGAATCGTCATATACCACGCCCGTATAATCGTCAAATAACGAGTGGTCGTTATAAAACGTACAAGCATCCTGTGTGATCGGATCTAATAACCTACCTAAAGTAGACCATGCCATTCCATATGGTGAATGGGCATGAGCTGCAGCGTGAACATCTGGTCGAGCTTTATGGATTGCTGAATGAATAGCAATAGCAGCCCCGTTAATTTCTCCTTCACCTTCCAGAACTTTTCCGTCTTCATCGATAAGCAACAAATCAGATGCTTTCACCTGACTGAAATGCTTCATGAACGGATTCACCCAATAATGGTGTGGGTTCTCAGGATCACGAGCGGTTATGTGACCAGCTGAACCATCGTTAAAGCCAAACTTCGAAAAGATTCGAAATGACGCTGCTAAACGATTTTTGATATGCTGCCTTTCTTCTTCTACACTTTGAAACGTTGTCTGTGATGACATGGTTGACCTCCTAGTAACCTTTCGTCGTGTCCACTACGAATTTCATCTCTTTAAATCGTGGAAACACATGTATATTATGAGCAAATTGCTCTATACATCGATCTAAATAACGCGGGGATTTGGCTGCGACATGGGGAGTTATTAGAATCTCATCTATATCCCAAAATGGATGATTTTTTGGTAAAGGCTCCTCATCGAAAACATCAAGAACTGCACCTTTAATCTGTTTTTGCTGAACAGCTCTCAATAAAGCTTCATCATTGATGAGTGGCCCGCGCCCTATGTTTATTAAATGAGCTTCTTTCCTCATCTCCAGGAACTCTTTATCACTTATACAGTGTTCCGTTTGTGGTGTTACTGGCATTAAGAGAATGACAAAATCACTTTTTTGTAGCACCTTAAGCCGATCTTGTAAGCTGTACATCTCGTCAAAGGGCTCCTTTAACTTCCCAGATGTGTTTACTCCGAAAACGGTTAGTCCTACTGCTTTAAGCTTTTTGGCAATCTCAGTCCCAATGGTTCCCGCTCCAAATATCGTTGCTGTTTTCCCGTTAATCTCATGGAATAAGGCAAGATCATCCCAAATGTTTTCAGTTTGGTTCTTTTGATAACGCTGTACATTTCCCATTAGATGAAACAGCATACTCAAGGTGTATTCTGCCATTGGTATCCCATGAATTCCTCTCATATTCGTTAGCGTAATCTTTCTTGAACGAATGGCTTCAAAAGGAAGGTGCTCAACACCAGCCTGAAATATTTGAATCCACTTTAAATGAGGCATTCGTTTTAATTGCTCCTCGGTTACGTCATGTCCATATGTAATCCAGATCTGAACTTGCTCAAAGTCTATTGAACTCTTGTCCAACGATGTGGTTACATGACAGACTTTTTGATTAGAGGGTAATTGTTTCTGTAATTCTGCTAGTTGATTTGATGTTAAATCTTCGATCGTAATTAATAACATGTAAACGCCTCCTGAGCTAAAAAACAACAACGTTAATTATTGTAAGGAAAGTAACATGCAGTTCACAAAGTTGAAGAAGTGTCGAATTTTGAATTATTTGTCGACTATTTTGTATGACTGTTATCTCTTTTTAATTTATGAGCATTCTTTTACGTTTTCTGTATCATGCTCTTGTTTAATCCAAATTCACACTTCAAAATTACTTAATTTTCCTTTCAAGAATAGAATGTTTAACAAAAAAAGTTGTAAGCGATGATATAATTTATCGCTTACAACTTTTTTAATTCTATTATTTTATGGCTTTTAATACTTTATTTTTCACTTCTTTTTCTACCCATTTCCCCCAAACATCTTGGTGTTTCTTTAACCACCAATTAGCTGTTTCTTTTGGTGAAGCATCATTTTTTTCCAAGTACACAAGAGCATCCCCTGTTAATTGACTACTGGTTTTATACTGTGATAAAAAATCAACAATCTCAGGTGCCTGTGTAGCCAGAGCTTGGTGTACTGCAACTGTTACCGTATTAGGAGGAGTCTGAGTCCCTTTTGTCTCTTTCCAAACCTCTGGGTCATACTCTGGTTCTTGTAACAAGGTCATATCATATAAGCTTGTCACCCATGTAGGAGACCAATAGTATCCTACCCAAGGTTCACCTGATTTATAGGCTGAAGCTAAGGATGAAACAATGGCTGAGTCAGATCCTGGACGAAAGTAATTATAGGTTGCTTCTAATCCATACGTCTCTACTTTTTGCTCAATAATTTTACTAGATTCCCATCCTGAAGGTGCACCAATAATTCTTCCCTTTTCAGGCTGTTCAGGATCTTTAAATATGTGAGCGTAATTTTTTAAATCTTCCACTGTTTTTAATCCAGGTGCAATTGGCTCAATTCCTCGCTCTTTATCGCCTTCTATTACATAAGTTGGCACCCATAGACCAGATGAATTATCATCGAAGTTAACAGAAACTTCTTTCACTTCACCTTGATCTAAAGCTTCGTTATAAACTTGCTTTATATTATTCGTCCATACTTCCATATACACTTGAATATCTCCCTGACGTAATCCTTGGAAGGTTGCAGCTGTGGATCCTGCCGTTACATCAGTTTTATAACCATAACCTTCTTCTAAAATCGTTGCTGCAATACGATTATGTACACGGATGCTATCCCAACCAGCATCAGCAAAAATGATTTTCTCTAACTCGTTTTCTCCATTAGCCTCATTTGCTCCACATGCTGACACAAATACGAGAGCTAATATTGAAATAACCATGAGTAATTGTTTTTTCATACTATTTCCCCTTTCTCATACTCTAGATGCACTACATAAAAAAGCACAACTACTTTATATAAACAAACCCTTTTGAAGAAACCAACCTTCAAAAAAACTCTTATTCCTGCTTCTCATACAAAAAAGCACCCGATACCTCCTAAAATATGTCGATAACGACGTATTTCAAGGTGAACCAGGTGCTTTACTTTGTTAATTAATTGTTTCAGGATTGACTAAATCCAGTAAAAATGTAGAATGAGATTCCCCCCAAAAATACAGTCTATGAAGAGGTCTCGTCATTGCGACATAAAGCAATTTCATATCAAGTTCATTTTGATGATATTGATCATCTAGTCCTACTAAAAATACACAATCAAACTCTAACCCTTTTGATAGATAAACTGGTAAAATTACAGCTTTGTTCTTTTCCATATCCTCATGGTCATCAATCACTTGAATATCTTGTGAGAAGTGCGGCTCTAGTTCGTTATATATGGTATAACATTCATGTAACGTTTTCCCTACGATAACAAATGATTTAAATCCTTCCTCTTTAAGCTGAGTGTATTGATGATAGAGACGCTTCCCCCAATTTGCATCATCTTTTAATGAATGAAACGAAGGCTTTTCCCCGCGCCTTACAACCGGCTCTGCTTGAGGAAGATCATCCTCCATATAAGATAAAATTTGATTGGCAACACTCATAATATCTATCGTAGTTCGGTATGTTTTTTGAAGCGTTAAGTAGTTAGGTGCCTTAAACACATGATCTATCAATGATTGCCAATGCTTCAAACCACGGTATCGATAGATCCCTTGTGCCAAGTCACCCACAATCGTAAATAATTCCGTGTTTAAGCTTCTCTTTAGACTGACAAATTCCATATAAGAATAATCCTGCGCTTCATCAATAACGACCTTTTTCGCCTTATAATCCTTCTCCACCCCATATAACACTGCCTGCAAGTACAGGACGGTGGCTAAATCCTCAGCATCTACTTTTTTCTTGCGAATTTGGTGCAAGGAGTGCTTGCGAATGGACTCCCTCTCCCTTTCGCTAACTTTTTCAAAAGCATGATAAAACGTGTCATCTTCCTGATAAAGCCTCTTAAAATAGGAATTAAGAGAACGATTCGGGAACTTTTTCATATAGGTTCGGACACCTTTTTTAGATTCCGTTTCAATCTCTTTCAACTTGGATTCTTTTTGATCAAGTAAGAAACTAACTCGCCTTTTGCGTTTATCAGGATCTTTTATGCCATACATGGCTTTGTCCAATTCATCATCATAACGTTTCTTCATTTTATCTAACATGACTTTTTTCTTGCGCCGCATATCACTCATGAGAATTTGGCGTATTTTTTCTTTTCGCTTGTAATAAGGAAGATAGGCATAATCCTCTAAAAACATTTGCTTGATCCTTTTCCCATTTACAATACGAAAGCCAGCTACCATAAAGTCATCCTCTACAATAAACTCTTTCTTAATTTCATAGATATACCGCTCTAATATATTTTCAAATTGCGGTGATCCTTTTAACTCAGCTATATTTAGCACTTTTTGATTTTCTTGGGTTTCCAGCGCATTCATCAAGGTTTCATGTTGTGTTTGTACATCAAATCCATGTTCCGTAACGAGCTGAACAAAGTCTGCAAAAGTTGTTGAACGTGATTGATCCACACCTAACTCTGGTAGAATTTCTTTCATATAATCAATAAACAAGCGATTGGGTGCTAAAATCAGCATTTCATAAGGATGGAAAATGTCTTTTAAAGTGTACAAAAAATAAGATACACGGTGGAGAGCAATGGTTGTTTTTCCGCTCCCTGCTGCACCTTGTACAATAATGGGCTTGCGGAGATCTGCTCGTATAACACGGTTTTGTTCTTCTTGGATGGTTGAAACAATTTCAGTCAAACGGTGGTCTGCATTTTGAGATAAAGAACTTTGAAGCAAGTCATCTTTCGTGGTGATATCGATATCCTGAAAGTCTAATAGTTCTCCACCTTCAATGGAGTACTGGCGTTTAAGAGATACGTGCCCCTCATATGTTTCCCCATGTGCTTCATAACTGACCTCTCCCAAACGACCTTCATAATACACATTCGCTAACGGAGAACGCCAATCCAAAATGATCGGCTGCTGGGTTTCACGATCAAATAACGATACCTTTCCTATGTAAAAAATCTCTTCTTCTGCTTTCTCTTTACGTTGATAATTAATGCGGGCAAAATACGGTTTCTTCCGGAGTCTTTTGAGGTTCTTGAGTTGCTCTCGTGACATCTGCATAAAATTTGCATGATTCAGCATGTCCTGATACTTCAAACTACTATCTTTAAAGTCGAGTGAAGCAACAGTACTTTCTTGACGTTTCTTCAACGTCTCTTGGTCGGTTTCTTGAGCTGCGATGACAGAATCCATATACGCTTTTGTAAAGCGTAAACGTTCCTCTTCTTCTAGATAATCGGGATGGTTTTTCATCGAGTCATTCTCCTTTCACGATTCTGTGATTGAATGACGAGTGATTCACCGCGCTCGTAAGCATGAGGTTTTTCAAAGCAACATTAATACATTACCACAATAGGATTTCAAATTAAAGGAAAAATGCTTTGCAGGTTATTGAGTGGGGTTGTTTGGGGAGGTACTTACTTATTTACGTGTGGAGCTCTGCCTCTTCTGTGCGGAGCTCCCTATCAAAACCTCTTCTACCTCTCATCTCTTTGAACCGGAACCCTTAATTCATACAAGAAAAACGATAACACTCGTAAAATCAGTGGATATAATGCAAGAGCCCCAAGTAAATTTCCAACTTCTCCAAAGATGTTTGTTAAAGCCATTACACCTACAAATATAAGTAAAATGGCAAACGTTATATTCCCCATAGGGCCATTCATAGGTTTCCAAGATCGAACGGTTGCAATTGTCTCCTGTTCGACCTCTCCAAAACAACGATAGTGGTACGGTCTAATGCGGAGATAATTTGTTGCTGTCACAAGTTCGTCCCGTTTTTTTATATCTTTATAGCAATAACGACAATACACAGAACTCATCTAACTCCCCCTTATAATCTCTTTCCATTATATATAATTTTTACATAAGCGTCGACGTGTCATTCCTTGAAATAAATAAACCGAGCTTGGATTCCAAGCTCGGTTTATTTGAATCAAGATGAACTCTCAGACATTTTTAATGATTTCCATAACTTTTTCTTTAGCTCTCTCATTTTGATACTGTTCCATGTTTTCCAGAATTTGATCCTTTTCTTCTTGAAGTTGCTCAACTTCTTGTAAGAAACGATCCTCTTCCAGCTCTTCTTCCTCAACCATTCGTGCAAATCCTTGTTTAACAAAAGATTGGGCGTTCACAATCTGATCCCCTCTACTAGCATAGCGAGATAACGGAATTAAAAGCATTGGTTTTTTTAATGCTAGAAATTCAAATATTGCATTAGACCCCGCACGAGAAACAACAAAATCTGTTATAGCAAATAAGTCAGTCAGCTCTTCATTTACATATTCAAATTGAGCGTAACCCTGTCTTTGAATATCCTCATCTTTATTTCCATGACCACACAAATGCACAATTTGAAACTTCTCTAGTAGTGGGTCAAGATTACCTCGAATGGATTCATTTATCTTTTTCGAACCAGAGCTTCCTCCCATAACAAGCATGACGGGCTTTTGCTTTGTGAACCCACAAAGTGAATAGCCTTTTAGAGGATCACCTTCAAATAATTCATCTCGGACTACAGCTCCAACCCATTCAGCCTTCTGTTTAGGTAAATGCTCCATGGTTTCCGGAAATGTAGCTAATACCTTTTTCGCAAATGGAATGGCTAATTTATTGGCGAGGCCCGGTGTGTAATCTGACTCATGAATCACAGCTGGAATACCGTTTAACTTAGCAGCTGTAACAACAGGAACAGAAACAAACCCCCCCTTCGAAAATACAACTTGAGGTTTTCGTTTTCTTAATATGGATAAAGCTTGAACAGTTCCCTTTAAGACTTTAAATGGGTCCTTGAAATTTTCCTTTGAAAAATAACGTCTTAGCTTTCCTGTAGAGATAGAATAATATGTCACACCTTCCAAAGGCTCAATTAGCTTACGTTCGATTCCATCATAAGATCCTATATAGTCAACTTCCCATCCCTCTTTTTGAAACATAGGGATGAGTGCTAGGTTAACGATCACGTGCCCTGCAGTGCCGCCTCCTGTAAATAAAATACGTTTCGATGTCATATTTAGTCGTCCTTTCTTCAGCAAGTAGGAAGTCCGTTATTTTAAGCGCTTTTCTACAATATATGCTATAATCCCTCTTATCGTATTAGAAATCATACAGAAAAGGAAGAGAGAAATATGTACAAAACAGATTCTATACAACAAAAAATGAAATTGTTTCTTCTCATCCTATTTCCTATTCTAATTACTCAATTAGGTATGTATGCCATGAACTTTTTCGATACAGTTATGTCTGGTAAAGCCGGTGCCGAAGACCTAGCTGGTGTTGCTATTGGCTCAAGTCTTTGGGTTCCCATATTCACAGGTGTGAACGGCATCCTGATGGCTCTTTCTCCTATCGTAGCACAATTGTCAGGTGCAGATAAAAAGGAAGATGTTCCCCATGCGGTTCAGCAAGGCTTATACCTCTCCATTGCTATGGCTGTTATCGTTATGATTATAGGATACTTTTTGTTAGATCCTTTGTTAGCCATGATGGACCTTGAACAAGACGTACGATCTATTGCTAAATTTTACTTGGTCGCTTTGAGTACAGGAATTATTCCATTGTTCATCTTTAACTTACTTCGATGTTTCATTGATGCATTAGGGCATACAAGAATAACGATGATCATTATTTTGTTGTCTCTACCTATTAATATTGTGTCCAATTATGCATTCATATTTGGGAAGTTAGGTATGCCTGCATTAGGTGGGGTTGGAGCAGGTGTTGCTTCAGCTATTACGTATTGGATCTCCTGCTTCATTATTGTTGGAGTTACATGGAAAGTACGACCGTTTGCAAGTTACTCCATCTTTACTCAAATGAAGAAGCCCTATTTCAAAACGTGGTGGGAGCAGCTGAAAATTGGTGTGCCGATTGGTTTTGCTATATTTTTTGAAGTAAGTATCTTTGCAGCTGTTACTTTGTTTATGAGTGCTTATGACACAGCTACCATTGCAGCTCACCAAGCAGCGATAAACTTTGCCTCGTTTCTTTACATGATTCCCTTGAGCATATCGATGGCGCTTACCATAGCAGTGGGTTTTGAAGCTGGTGGTAATCGGGATCGTGACGCACGCCAATATAGTTTTATGGGAATCATCATAGCGGTTGGAATGGCCATATTAGGTGGAGTTGCCATCTATGCTTTCGATGATCCTGTAGCCCGTATGTATAGTGATCAAACGGTCGTTATTGAAATGACAAAGCACTTCTTATTTTATGCGATTTTCTTTCAACTAGCGGACGCGTTTGGTGCTCCACTACAAGGAGCTTTACGAGGCTATAAAGACGTGAACATCACCTTAGTTATGGCGTTTATCTCTTACTGGATTATTGGTTTACCAAGTGGATATTTGTTTGCAAACTTTACTTCCTTTGGCCCTGCTGGCTATTGGATGGGGCTCATTATCGGTTTAAGCGCAGGAGCCCTAACATTGTTATTTCGACTCATATCAATTCAGAAACAAAAATAATTGTCGTAATATTTATTCTCTCGCTATTTCCTCGGAAATATTGTAGAAAATTGGAATATTAAAAGGTCAGCCATTACGCGGCTGACCTTTTATTTTGAGTAAAGAAAGTATAAGTTGTAGCGCTTAGATGTCTAGCTCCAGCGCCCAGCAACGAAGGGACTTGGGCCCACACGACGTGGGTCAGATCGACGTTGTCACAGGACGTGACGAATTCACTTTGTTCATCGTGTTTCCTTTATCGTACTACGGGCTCAGTCCAGTCCCTTCGTTGCTGAACGGGCGCTTGCGCTTTTCTTACTAGTTTTGTAGATTCATAACGATCAATCGCTCTTCTGTCATTTCGTCAATGGAATACTTTGGACCCTCTTTGCCCCAACCACTGTTTTTAACGCCACCATAGGGCATAAGGTCAACACGGTATTGAGAGGCATCGTTAATCATGAAGCCTCCTACTTCAACTTTTCGTGCTGCTTTAAAGGCTTTATCCACGTTTTTAGTAAAGATACCGCCTTGCAATCCATAATCAGAGTTATTGACTTCATTTAAGCATTCCTCAAAATTAGAGAAGGACATTAATGTCACAACTGGAGCAAATAGCTCTTCACAAACGACCTTCATATTATGGTCTGTGTTCGCTAAGACAGTTGGTTCAAACAATGCTCCCTCTCTCTGTCCCCCGAAAAGTACTTCAGCACCTTGACCTTTAGCTTCTTGGATCCATTCTTCAACACGTTCCGCCTCATCTTCACTAATCATTGGGCCAACATCCGTTTTATCATCGAACGGATCACCAACATGCAAGTCTTTAATTGCATCAAGAAGCTTTTCTCTAAATTCTTTCATAACGCTATCGTGTACATAAATACGTTGCACCGATATACACACTTGACCAGCATATGCAAAGCTCTTTTGAGCCAGTGTCTTGGCAGCCAGGTCAATGTCTGCCTCTTCATCTACAATGACAGGAGAGTTGTTTCCTAATTCTAATATCAATTTATTTAAGCCAGTATTTTGCTTTAACTTTAGTCCTACTTCAGCACTGCCTGTAAACGTGTATAAGTTAATTCGTTTATCTTTCATCATTTGATTACCTACTGTTGAACCAGATCCTACAACTACATTTAAAAATCCAGCTGGTAGACCCGCTTCCTCAAACAATTCGGCTAGCTTTAATGAAGATATAGGTGTTGCACTTGCAGGTTTAAGTACAACCGTATTTCCAGCTGCAATCGCTGGAGCAATTTTATGCGCAACAAGATTTACTGGGAAATTAAAAGGACTTATCGCGCCTACAACTCCCACTGGAACTTTTAATGTGAACGCCATTCGATTTTCTGATCCAGGCGCCGCTTCGACAGGCACCCCTTCTCCATGTATACGCTTTGCTTCTTCAGCAGCTAACTCAAACGTTTGAGTAGCACGGTCAATCTCTGTTCTTGCTTGTTTAATCGGCTTCCCTGCTTCACTTGTAATGTTCTGAGCAAGCTCTTCTTTCCTTACTTGAAGAAGCTCACTGACTTTATTTAAAATCTTATAGCGTTCATAGGGTGATAAGTCTGTATGTTTATAAGCATGATGAGCACTATGGATCGCTTCCTCTACATCTTTTTCACCTGCTTTAGACACTTCAGCATATACTTCCCCTGTATATTTGTTTTTCACGTTTGCTTTGTCTTGGGTTTCTACCCATTTTCCATTAATGAATAATCCATACTGATCCGGCATTGGTCCTCCACCCCTTTTTTCGTATTGATCTCTTAGGTTAAATTTCCAAATAAATGTTTGTTTAAACCTGATGCAATATCTTAGAGGTTAGAATATAAAAAAACTGGAATAAACAAGTGTATGTTTATTCCAGTTCTATTATCCAATATTTTATAGGAATAATCCAGCGATAGTAGCTGAAAGAATTGAACCTAGTGTTGCACCGATAAGCAACTTAAGACCGAACTTCGAAACGGTTGCACCTTTTTTACTGTCGATACCTTGAACCGTACCAGCAATAATACCGATGGAAGAGAAGTTCGCAAAGCTCGTTAAGAATACAGATACAATACCAATTGTTTTATCAGATAGAGCACCATCTGCAATCATTGGTGAAAGCTGTAACATTGCAACGAATTCGTTCGTAACAATCTTTGTACCCATCAGGCTTCCCGCTTGGATTAACTCTCCGGAAGGAATACCCATTAAGAACGCAATTGGCGCTAGGATATAACCTAGAATCTGTTGTAACGTAACACCAGCAAAGATCATTTGAATTACTGAGTTCACAAGCTCAAGGGAAGCAATAAACGCAACAAGCATAGCTGCTACAATTAGTGCAATTTTACCGCCATCTAGTGCACCATTACCCATTGCTTCGAAAAAGCTTTTTGCATTAGAAACTTCCTTGATATCTACAACATCTTCTTCCTTAGGTACTTTAACCGGAGCAATAATGGAAGCCAAAATTAATGCAGAGAACATGTTTAGCGGTAATGCCACTAATACATATTGTTCAGGAATCATCTGCATGTAAGCCCCTACAATTGAAGCCGAAACAGAACCCATTGCAGAAGCACTTACAATATAAAGACGGTTCTCACTCAAGTGGTGGAACTGAGATTTAATTGCTAATAATGCTTCAGATTGTCCAAAGAAGATACTGTTAACGGCGTTAAAGGATTCAACCTTCGGAAGGCCTGTGATCCATGAAAGAAATGCACCAATATATTTAATTATCGTAGGTAAAATCTTTAGATACGTTAGTACTGATAAGATTGTTGCAAAGAAAATAATTAATAAGAGCACGTCAAAGAAGAAGATTTGAGAAGGATCTCCATTGTCCATTGGAACACGAGCAACGCCTCCAAGGATAAAGTTAACTCCCTCTTTACCATATTTGATGAGCGCATCAAATATTCCAGAGATAAATTTTACGATTATCTCTCCAATTTTCGTGTTAAACATAAACCATGTTGTTGCAAGTTGCAAAAGAATCATGATACCAATTGCTACATAATTAATGTTTTTTCTGTCGTTAGACATTAAAAATGCAATACCAAGAACAACTACAATAGCAAGCAAACCAAGAAGAATACCCATGATGAGCCAGCCTCCCCTTTCAATAATGTTTATTTTAAAGTGTATTTCAGGAGTTATGAAAATGCTTTCATTCCTACCTTCCGAGAAAGATTGTATCAAGTTGTCGGACGTCTAGCAAATGCAAACTTTTCCAAAACCCCTGATAATCATGTTTAACCCCCGTAATGACGGGGAATTTTTAATTTCTTAAAAACTTTATGTCTTGTCTTATACTGTCCTCCTCTGTGGTTTTAATGTGTATTTTAAAGATTTTTATATTTTTCGATATAGAAAAAGTCAGCCTCATACGAGCTGACTTTTTCTATCTTACTTATTTTCTTATAAACATCTGTGTCCAATAATGACCGTAACTTCCACCTTTTGCATACCCTACTCCAATATAAGTAAGTTCACGATCTAGAATGTTCTTACGGTGCCCTGAACTGTTCATCCATGCATTTACTACAGCTCTTGCAGATGTTTGGCCAGCAGCAATATTTTCAGCAGCTTTCGTGTATTGAACATTGAACGATTTCATCATTTGAAAAGGTGAACCATATGTTGGTGAGTTGTGAGAGAAGTATCCTTTATCTCTCATATCTGCAGATTTGTATCTAGCCACACGAGAAAGTTGCCAATCTGCTTTTAGTGCAGGCAAACCGTGTTTAGCACGCTCTTGGTTTGTTAACTCAATTACTTGTTGTTCAATAGATTTAATATTAGGCTTTAATGGAATTGTAACCTGATCCCCAGGATAAATTAAGTCTGGGTTTTCAAATTGAGGGTTGGCATTAATAATTTCTGAAAGACCAATTTGATACTTTTTTGAAATTTTCCATAGCGTATCCCCACTCTTAACTGTGTAAGTATCGGATTGTGCATGTGTAACATTTGGTAACATGAACACGAAAAACAAGCCTACCATTAAAAAAGGCAATAACAGTTTCTTCATGTAAATTCGCTCCTTCTTAATTAAGTAATCAAGAGTAGTTTGCCTAATTTTTCTTGTATTACTCATAAAAGTTTGAAGAACTGTATATTACCTTTTTTATTCAGTTTAATGGCAGGGTTGTTGGAGACTTGAAACTGAGAGGAGTCCGTTGCTGTTGTGTGATTTGTTCCGGTCAGTGAAACGGCAAGCCTGTTGTGGAAGAAAAGCCGAGCCTCCTCGTGCCTGCGGGGTCTCGTCTTCCCTTTGTTACCACGACAGTTTGCCGTTTCCTTCCCTCCACGCGATTATGGAGATTAACGGACCATAATTTGGACTTTCTCAACTCATATTGATTGGATATCGTATTCAGAGAAGTTGCTCAGAACCTTGTCATGATAGTGTTACACTACCTGGAATCCGACCACCTCATCCCAGAATTACGGCGGTTCCGTTAGTCACCATTCGGCT
>NZ_AULJ01000055.1 GCF_000425225.1 Pontibacillus marinus BH030004 = DSM 16465
AACGGGTTGACTCCAGCGGAAGAACGGAGTGACGAGACCCCGCAGAGAGCTTGCGAATGAGGAGGCTCGGCGCTTCGTCCGCAGGAAAGCAACCCCTTCCACAGCCCGCCGATCTGCAAAAAAGCAACGGAACCATACGCACTTTATCTCGAAACCAAGTCTTCAAGATAAGGGGGCTTTAATTGCACAATCCCCAAAATAAAAAGAGCTTGGATCCCAAGCTCTTTTTATTTCACTTTTAAGTTTCATATGATGCCTTTCCTTCTCTTTCCTTAGAACGACGCATAGGCTGCAAGCTCATATACGTCAACGATCTCCATAGCCATTCAAAGGGTCCGTAACGGAATGAACGGATCCACAAGCGACTGGCGATTACTTGTAAACTATAAATCACTAAAACTAAAATCAAGGTAGCGAGCGGACTCACTTCACCGTAAAACCCTAGTCCCACTGAATAAAACATGAAGAAACATATGATGGATTGAAGCAAATAGTTACTCAAGGATAGACGGCCAACAAATGTGAATGGTTTTAATAATGTAGTGAAAGTACTTCTCTTCTTATATAACAGGACCACACTCGTCATATAAAATAATGCACTGGCAGAACCACCAATCGAATCCTGTGTAACAATTTTGAACCATTCAGGAATTTCAAAGAAGTGTGGACCTGCTTTGAAAACTACAAATAAGGCCAATGTAATACCCCAAGTAACCGTCAACGGCTTCCCAAACTGATCCGGATCATGAAGCCATTTCTTCTTAGCAAAATAAAGGCCAAATAAAAACATCGGGATCAGGCTTCCTGCTAAAAAGATCCATGACATCAGTGATCCGTTGGAATACAGCCAATCATTTAAGTTTTGTTCCCATATTTCCATCAAGCTTCCTTCCCCATAGGCTTGCTTAGCTTGAGCTATTGCCGGTTCATTCACATAACCACCAAGTACACCCATACCGATATAAGGTGAAATTCTTAAATAAAGAATCACTACAGAAAGAGTTAAGAGCCCAATCGCCCAACTAAGGACAGCCTTAGGGCTTCGGCCAAAAAATAAAAATAGAAAAAGACCTAACGTACCATAGGAAAATAATATATCCCCGTGCCATATAAAGAAAGCGTGTATGGCACCAAACGCAATCAGCACAATAAGTCTTCTAAGTAACACCGGACGGTAGTGATACCCTTTTTCTTGTAGCCGTTCTTTCATCATGTAAAGTCCAAAGCCAAATAAAAAAGAGAACAAGGTGTAAAAACTAGCTTGAAAGAAAATATCTATAATTGTTTGAATCATGTTGCTTGTCTCACTTGGCCAGTATTTTTGTTCCCCGCCATACATAAAGTACGGAGCATTAAATGCAGGCATATTCACCATGAAAATGCCAAAGATTGCGATTCCTCTTGCTGCATCGATCCACGGTAGCCGATTTGTATCTTTTAACGGTTGGATAGAATTCACGTCTTTTACTCCTTTGTTCATAAGATTTTTCAACATCTTTACACATTCGCCTTCCTCCCTCATAAACTACGAATAAGGAGGTATGCCTATGCCAGCTCAGGTAGGTGCTGTCAAAGTTGTCAGCGTATCTAACTCTGGCATTTTCAATATTGGAGATGTCTATGCGATGGCTCCTGATAGTTCAGCTAAGACCTTTGCTGGAGGTGGATCATTCAACACGGGTGATGGAATCTCCATTGATCTATCAAACTCTTATACAACGGTATATGATCAAGATGAAATTGACCAGTCTGATATAGAAGAGGTAGGTGCGGTCTAATGAACTACACGATTCATCAAAGCATATGTATTAATTTTCTCAAAGTTGGATCTGTCAGCAACTCTTCTGTTTTACAAATCGGGAGTGCTGGTGTCATTCAAGCCAGATCCAGCCTTTATAACACAGGTGGATATGTGGAGCCTGCAGAAGAAGCAGAGCCGGTCGAAACACCACCAGTTACTCCCCTTGTCCCCCTATCTTCAACAACATAGTGCACAAATCCTTCTAGAAATGCATAGGATAATCTAGGTTATCGCCTATAACTGACGCATTATTATTTTTGAACGACCAGAAAGGGGGACGTTTCGATGAGCTATATGGATTCCTGGACTCAGTATTTAGATCAGCTTCACCAATTAGTCGAAAAGCAAACCCAGAAGATGAAGGAATTAGAAAAACGTGTCGATCAACTTCAAAGCCAGATGGAATCTAACCAAAAGCCATCGACAAACATCGAAAAAATTGAATATAAATTCGATCAACTAAAAATTGAAACACTAGAGGGAACATTAAATATAGGAATCTCCCCTCAAGACGGAGTAGGGATAGAAGATCTAGGTATAGAAGAGCAACCTTTCCCACCGAAAATGAATACAGGGCAATCGGTAAAAGAAAAAATTATTCAAGAACTTGAAGAGTATATGTACCAACAAGGTCCACCTTTATTACAATCCATGTCCCGTGATTACGGACAGCAATTTGAAGAATCTTATCAACAATTTATTCTTAACGATATACAAAAGCAGCTTGGAGATCGCGTGAACCACTACTTGCAACAAGGAGACTATCAAAACGGCATGATAACAGAAGACCAAAAGCAAGCGATCATCCAAGAGGTAAAAAATGAAATCCATAGTTCTCTTCATCAATTTTTACAAAACCAGCCAAACCAAGGAGATGAGTCACCATGAAGTATGAAGTGCATAACTGCGGCCTAAACGTTGGGAATATAAAAATCAACGGGGTGTCTTCATCATCTGTTTTTTTAATCGGTGATAATGAACACATATCATTATCTGCAGTATTTGATACCCCTCCTGAATCATTGATTGTCGGTCCATATGTGCCTCTCGCTCGAAAAGGTAAACGTTCTCAGGAGAAACCAAAGCATGAATAAGCGCATATCACGTGTAGGAGATATACATGTTAATTCACTCACATATAGTTCCATCATTGAAATTGGAGATGCCGTAGAAGCTACGCCAAATTCCCGAGCATTAGCTGTTCAAAAAGAAGGGGCCATATTTACAGACCGTGACTTTCCATTTAATGATTTTCCAGTTTTCACTGAAGAATTACCTTACTTTGATAAAAAGATATCTATTGATCAAGAGCGAGTTCCGTGCAACCCCTATATCGATGTAAATTCAGTACACATTGAAGGGATATCCGCTGCTTCCATTCTTCAAGTTGGAAATTTAGAATACTTGGATGCTGAAGCAAGGGTGAAACACTTCCGGATACTACGTGAAGAGAATGATGATAACGGTAATGATGAAAATAACAACAATAATGAAAATGAACAATAACATCTATGCTGCATAGTCTATTCATAGAACCTCTCGATTAGGTAGGTGATAATCATGCCATCAATTGTAGGCCCTCTAAAAATTAATAGTGTGGGCGGCGGAGTTGTGAACTTCGGCGACTCATTCTATGTCTCACCTAAAAGCTCCTCCAAAACAAATTCCGGTTCTGGAGCTTTAAATACAGGAGATTTCATCTGTACCAACAACGGATTCAGTTCGACTAACCCATTTGATCCTGATGTTGCGGATCAACAAACAGTTGCAAATGCTTAAAAAGAACAAAAGCGCAAGCGCCCGTTTAGCAACGAAGGGACTGGACTGAGCCCGTAGTGAGATAAAGGAAACACAAATTGTGAAGCAATTTGATGTTGACTTATCGAATGGAGGCGAGGGAAGTCCATTCGTTGCTGGGCGCTGGAGCTGGATGTGGCCCCACTCTCATTAAAAAGTTATACACAAGCCACAAATTTTGTGAATTCCCAGAGAATAAAGAGAAACGCCTGGCTGTACGCTAGGCGTTTTTTTGAGTGACTTAATCTACCTTCGTTAAAAGCGGAGCGTTAAAGAAGTATAAATATTTTTCCTCAATGGGTTTATTCCATATACGTTCAAGTGCCTCAGCATATAAGGAAAGCTGTGTCCTGTATCGGGAGACAAGCTTATCCGTCACTTGATCTGTTATCGGTTGTTGGACTTGATCGGTCTTGTAATCGAGAATAACCCAACCCTCTTCACCTGGTATGATCAGGTCGATAACACCCTGGATAAATACTTTTTCATCCGTTTCTTCCTCCCAGTCAGCATACACTTCATGAGCAGGCAAGGCTAAGCTGAATGGAACTTCGCGATAGACACGATCTGATTCAATTAAACGTTGTCCCATTTCACTTTCATAAAACGCTTCGATCGCATGAAAATCAATGACAGCCTCTTCATCACGCGTTAGAAATTCACGCTCTACGAGAACTTCAACTTGGTTCTCAATTTCTTCAGCTGAAAGCACCTTTTCAAACGGTAAGTGCTGCATAACGGTGTGCATCGCACTCCCTTTTTCCGTAGCAGATAATTCCTGGGTCTTTTGCATAAAGCGTGGTCTGGAGACAATCGGTTGTTTAAAAGGTTGCATGAGTGTCTCAGCACTGTACTCATCTTTCACTTCACGTTGACGCTTCAGTTCAGTAACGGACTGCTTCGCCCGGTGATGGATCGCTTTTTGATGAGGATATTGGAAACTTAACCGTCTCTCCACCTCTTCATTCGGTCCTTCTTCAGGATGAATAGGCTCCCAGGCCCGAATCGCTCTTTCCACTGCTTCATGATCATTCGTTTGTAATGCCTCCGGATCTACTAGCTCACTTCCATGTAAAAGCGTTACACGCCAACTTGATTCATCGTTAGCGATTTCCTGCGGTAATAATGGATGTGTTTCAGTCTCCCCTCGCAATGTTTCTCCATGCTGATGTCGGATAAGAGAAGGGCCTACCCAATCAAGATACGTTTTGGTTTCTAAGCGGTAATGAGATGGCAACACCCAATCCGTGTGCTCTACCCATTCTCGCCATTTCTCTAATTTCTTCTCGAGTGATGAAACATTTCCAATCATCACAAGCTTTTCTTTTGCACGTGTTAAAGCAACGTAGAGAACACGCATTTCTTCAGCTAAAAGCTCACGTTGTTTTTCTTTTTTCAACGCATGATACGCAAGAGTTGGGTACATAATGCGTTTTTGTGGGTTAATCATTTTCGCACCAAAACCATGATCCTTGTGCAGCAAGTACTTTGCCATTAGGTCTTGTTGGTTAAACTGTTTATCCATTGCTCCCATGATTACGACAGGGAATTCGAGTCCCTTACTTTTGTGGATCGTCATGATTCGAACAACGTCTTCTTGTTCACCTAGCGCACGTGCTGCACCAAGGTCATCTCCACGTTCCTCTATTCGTTCGATAAAACGAAGGAAACGGAATAAACCACGGAAAGACGTCGCTTCATAAGTACGAGCACGGTCATATAACGCTCGCAAGTTAGCCTGACGTTGACGACCACCTGGAATACCTCCAACAAAATCGTAATAACCTGTCTCACGATAAACTTGCCAAATCAACTCAGATAAAGATCCTTGTCGGGCACGTTTACGCCAAGCATCAAGACGGTGAAGGAAGTGCTCAACCTTATGAACGAGCTCATCGTCTTCTCCAATGCGGCGATAAGAAGTGAGAGCTTCATAGTACGTCGCTTTTTTCTGGGCTAGACGGATTTTTGTTAGCTCGTCTTCGTTCAAACCTACAATTGGAGAACGTAGCACTGAAGCTAGTGGGATATCCTGTCTTGGGTTATCGATAACCTTTAATAGACTGAGCATAACTTTAATCTCAATCGCTTCAAAATACCCTGTGGAAAGCTCCGCATAAACTGGGATGCCTTGTTGTTTCAATTCTTCCACGATCGTTGGTGCCCAAGTCATGGAACGAAGTAAAATCACGATATCGCGGTATTGTACATCACGCTTTGCAGATGTTTCTTTATCAACAACCTGTAAAGCAGGACTTTCACCATGACCGAGCCAATTTTGAATTTTGTTGGCATAGGCTCGTGCTTCGAGTTGGGCTTTTTCAAGGTCCCGAAAATCTTCCCCTGATTCTTCGTTTTGGTCTTCGTGTTTTTCACGATCGATAATCACGAGTTCGGCTTCAGCATCATTGGATGTGATCTCATCATAGATCGTGTTGCTATAAATGAGTTCGGCATCTTTGTCGTAGGTCATCTCCCCAACTTCTTCATCAAGAATTTGACGGAATATATAGTTCGTTCCACTAAGCACTTCCTGACGGCTTCTGAAGTTACGAGCCAAGTCGATTCGCTCAGCAGGATGATCCTCATTCGCAAATGCTTTGTATTTATTCAAAAACAGGGATGGCTCTGCGTGGCGGAATCGATAGATACTCTGCTTTACGTCCCCTACCATAAATAAGTTACCGGCATTCTCTCCATAGGAAACCATCCGAAGAATCGTTTCCTGTACAAGGTTCGTATCCTGATACTCATCGACAAGGAGTTCGGTGAATTGCTGTTGATAGCTCTCTGCTACTTCAGAGGGAATAATCTCTCCAGGTGTTGAGCTCTCATCCATCAGCACTTGTAAACAATAGTGCTCCAAGTCTGCAAAATCGACTAATGCTTGGTCCTTTTTCTTTTGCTGGAAGCGTTCATGAAACTCACGTACAAGGACCATCAGCTGTTCTACCACGGGCGCAAGTGATTGCATATCTTCTAAGTAAGCTGGGAGAGAACGGGCGAACCATTCTTGGCTTAACGATGTCCAACGCTTCTTATAACGGTCACGTAAAGTTTTCACTCGATCCTTTTTCTCTTCTGAGCACTCTACCTTTTTACGGGATAAAGCTTTAAAACTTCCGGCCTCCTGCATGTACTGTTGAAGTTCATGCCACGAAATATCAACAAGTCCTAGAGCTTGCTGAATTTTTTCACGGTCGTCGTCAATGGCCTCCGCATAGTGATACGGTCCATCACTTTCTCGCGTAAGATTAAGAGCCTGCTCAGAATCTTTAAGCATTGCATTCAATTGACTCTTCACTTCTCTTTTCAAAATCTGAAGCCAAACAATGTCCTCTTCAGATGTATCAGGAGAGACATCATACATTGCTTGGACATCATTCATCCATGCTTCTGGCCAAGGGTTTTGTCTAGAAAAGTTATATAAATCAAGCATCAAACGCTCAACTTCTGCATCACTTCGGTCACTAGAAAAGCGGTCTACAACTTCAAAAAATCGATCCCGCTCTTCTCCTTCTTTTCCGTACCACTCTTCGAAAAGATCCTCAATAATCTCCTGGCGCATTAGATCTGCTTCAATCTCATCGGCAATACGGAAGTGCGGATCAAGATCAAGCATATAAGAGTAGCGTCTCACGATATCTAAACAGAAGGAGTGTAAGGTTGATATTGACGCACGTTGAAGCAAAGATAACTGCTTTTTCAAGTGGGTTGAATCAGGTTGCTGCTCAAGCGCTTTTTCAAGAGCCTCCCCAACACGATTACGCATTTCTTGCGCTGCTGCATTCGTGAACGTTACGACAAGCAAGGAATCGATGTTAGTAGGGTTATCCTGGTTTAAAAGCTTTTGAATGATTCGCTCAACAAGGACAGCTGTTTTCCCGGATCCAGCTGCCGCTGCAACAAGCACGTCTTTACCACTCGTGTATATCGCTCGTTCTTGTTCTGGTGTCCAAGTCGGCATTATTCATCCTCCTCTCCTGATAGAATTTGATTCATAATATCTTCATCTTTTAAATTCTTTAATTGTCTGTACTGATTCTCTTCAAGTGATGGATCGAACTGACAAACGGAACGGAAGGAACAATGCGTACACGCTACCTGTTGATCCTTTTGATATGGATTCAGGTTCACATTCCCGTCTGTAATCGATTCGCCGGCTTGTTTCATAATGTTGCGAATATAGGTTTGAAGCTGCTGGAAAGCCATTTGCTCAACCGTTTGCGACCCTTTGCGGAATCCTCCGTTCTTTTTCAAACCAGCCGGAATGATTTTACTCATACCTGAGTCCAGATTCGTGTCCATCATTTTAACGATGTTTTCATCTTCCACAAGAAGCCCTTGCATCTTAAACTTCTTGAAAAGCTCTTCTTCTATCTCACTTTCTTGAAGAAGTGCACTTCCTGAAATCATCGGGTTGTGGACGTGGAAATAGAGCACACCTGCTGGTGAGGCCTGTGCACCAAGCCAAGTCTCAGCATTGGATAGAACAACATCCAGATAGGCGAGCATTTGTAATGCTAATCCATAATAAACCTCAACCAGATCGAGCCCTTTTGCACTGGACTTATAATCGATAATGCGAAGGAACAATCCATCTTCACCTAATGCACGGTCCACACGGTCAATACGACCTCGAAGCATTAGCTCATAACCATTCGCAAGTTCAATATTCATCGGAGGAATCTTTTTATCCTCTTCTGGCCCAAAACCAAGCTCCAACCCAACTGGTGCGAACTGGCTTCGTTTTGCCTGTTCACTAAGCATATACGCAGCACGCGAGACCACATCCTGAAGCTTTTTCTGAATGTATTGATAACGATTCGAGCTATATAAAATTTGGTGCTGCAAAATGGGCGAAAGACTCTCTACCGCTTTTTGCGCATACTGATTGGTATCTTGTTGCGTGATCGAATTCCAATCACGTCCTTCATCTTGAATCCATTCGGTAATCTGCTTTAACGCTTCATGGAAAAGCTGCCCTATATCAGGGGCATCCAATTTATAAACCGAACGCTCTTCAAGTCCCAATCCATACTTAGCAAAATGCTGATAGGAACAACGATGGTACGTTTCTAATCGAGACACACTGGCTTTGAGCTGTTTCGGATACAGGCTCTCGGTTGTTTGTTTACCGAGGTTTTCCGGTGTATTTTCATAGAACAGACTCATCAGCACACGTTTCGTGTCTGCTTTTTGTTCATCGCGTAAAATAAACCAATCAAGCACATCCCACCAAATATCTTTCATTGGATATCCTCGTAAGTAACGAGACAGCTGAGCGGTTAAGATGGAACGTGTTTTTTCAGGTGTTGTAATGAAACGTGTTGCCTCTTCATGATCATCGCTCTCTTGAAGCAGTAGCTTGTTCTCGGCATGAGGAAACAACTCCTGCACACGCTTTACAAGTGTCGATGGTGTTTTGGACTTTCCTTCCTCATTACTTAACGGATAGCTCACCCATAAATAATCAGAAGCAGCAGTAAACGCTAAATACACATAGAAATGATCATCAAGCAGCTGACGCTTACTACTATCAGCAAGATCCATTCCATGCTCCTTCAAAAGCTCTCGTTCATTCTCCGAAATCATCCCCTCTGCAGGTGGCTTAAGTGGCCAAAGACCCTCATTCACACCGAGAAGGAAGGCATTTTTAATACCGGAAATACGAGAACGATCAACACTCCCGACAATGACATGGTCCATGCTAGGCGGTACGTGAGAAAAGGACAGCGATTCTAGGCCCGTCTCAAGCGTGGTTCGGAAAACCTGGAATGACATTTTTTCCTCGCCGATCATATCTACCATTTCATCAAAAAGCTGAATAACAGCTTGCCATACTTGTTCCTGCTCGCGGCCGCGTTCCAGCTGTCCGATATCATCGTAATCATCACGCCACTGATCAAGTTTTTGTGGAACCTGTAGTTCTTCTAACCAGTTGAAAAGAACTTCACAGCGCTCTCTTACAGTTTTAGCTTCGCGAATGGCTTCATCAAATGGAGCGAGCGCTCTCGTTACTTGATGGCGAAGTCTATTAATTCGTTCTTCCTTTTTCTTCTCTTCGTCTGTTTGTCCAGCACTTTCAAAGCCACGGAACCGTTGGAAACGCCATGGGTTTTCATCCAACCAACGCTTTTTCGTACGGACCCCATACTCTAAGCAATAGTTTTCAAGCTCATCAATCGCTTCCTGGGTTAAAGGGTGCTCCTGGTCATCGGACGGAATAAAATCGGTTTTAAGAAGACGGAAAACCGCATCGTAGCGCCAGTTCCCCTCTACAACATCTATGGCAGATCTCAGGAATTCAATTAATGGATGATTCATCATCGTACGCTTCTCATCGATAAAGACAGGGATTTGGTAATCTTCAAAAACCGTTTGGATGAGATCATGGTACACTTCTGGTTCACGTATCAAAAGGGCCATTTCTCGGTAGCGATAGTTACCATCACGAACCATTTTGATAATTTCCTGCGCAACACCCTCGACCTCAGCGCGCGGGTGTACCGCTTGCGCTACGGTTATTGGCGTCTCTCCCTGAAAAGGCGGAGCAGGGCGTGTATCAAAATAGTGCTCCATATGTTCAAACGCATGGCGCTCTTCAAAACGACCAACTTCACCATATAAGTGTTTGATTTCTGTGACCGGCACATTGATCTCATCCGCTACAGCTTTCACATCTTGGAATGTATGAGCAGTTTGGTGGAACAAATCAAGCTCTGGTATCTCACCGTATCGAGGTTCGTCCAGCGTCAATGTAATATTCACTCGCTTGGCTTTTTTCATAAGAGCCTGAAGTACTGTGAGCTCTTGTGGCGTAAAGCGGTGGAATCCATCTAGGTAAATTTCAGCTCCTTCAAGAAAAGAAGCCTCTTCAATTTTTTCCGCTAAAAGCTGCAGTTGATCCTCACTATCTATGTATTGATCACTCAACGCATGCATGAGGTTGTCATAGATGTAAGCTAAATCTTCTAGTTTGTGCTGTAACGCCTGTTCTCCTGGGTGTTGATGCGTGTATTGATCAATGCTATCAATTTGCTGCATGAGCGTTTGCGGTGTAACTCGGTAACGTTTGAACTCTGTAATCATCGTTTCAAGTTGTTCCATAAAACCTTGCTTTTCGATTGCTTTTTGGAACACGTTCCAATCCGATTTACGCTCCTCCGTAATTTTTCGGAGCATCATTTGAATACCAGTAGATGATATAAACTGTCTCGTTCCCCCACCTGTTTCTTGAAGTACGCGCCAAGCAAGACGTGAAAAGCTGAAAACTTGCGCACGAATACTTCCCTCAATGCCTTCCTGTTTTAATAGAGCATACTCCTGCTGGAAGGTCATCTGATCAGGCACCATATAGAGAATGGGTGGTCCATCTGGTGAAGAGACGAGTAGATCTTTGATTTCTTCTAAGCAACGGGTGCTTTTGCCAGACCCTGCTCGTCCAAGTAAAAATCGAATACTCATGGGGCTCCTCCTTTTCAGAACGTTTTTGGGATACATGCATAGTGTGATTTAAGAAAGATTTTGATAAGGGGTGGTCGTATGTCGAAGCAAGCGGTTATGGCTACGGTGTTAGTTCTCACGGGGATTTTTATTGCGAGCAACTTATATACAATGCTTCCTTTACATACTGGACTTGCTGAGACCTTTGGGGTTTCAATTCCTGTTGTCTCCCTATCAAGTTCTCTATTTATTTTTCCATATGCTATAGGGTTGTTCTTTTTCGGAATGTTAGCTGATAAACTCCCTCACAAAACATTACTATTGTGTGGAATGAGCTTGTTAACGATCGTAACAACCTTGATTGGATTTGTAGATGTCTTTTGGTTATTTATTTGTTTGAGGGCGCTTCAAGGCATTTTAGCAGCGAGTTTTGCTCCTACCGCTTTTGCCTATACATTCGAACACTTTCAAGGACGTTTACAAGCTTTTGTGATTGCTATGATTAACACAGGATTTTTATTTGCCGGTATATTTGGGCAAATGGTTTCCGCTGCAATTGCAGATCTATTCGCATATCCTGCGGTCTTTTTTAGCTTTGGATTGTTTTATTTTCTTTGTTTGGTCGGAATGAAAACGGGACTCGTTAAAAGTAAGCCGAAGACCTACACTAAATTGTTCTCACTCTCTCCTATTTTATCATTTTTTCGCCACAGACCCTTACAAAAACTATATGGAATTGCGTTTTTCTTACTGTTTACTGTGATGCTGTTTTATGGAAGCTTTGAATTGTTTATGTACCGTGATGAGCTTGATTTCCCTTTTTCCTTACAGACATTTCGAATGATCGGTCTTATTGGTATAATTCCTGCCTTTTTTGCAGGACGTCTTAAAAGTGCTTTTGGCGCGAGAGGAATACTGGCGGTTCATCTAGGCTTGATGGCTGTTGGTTTTATTGTACCTCTGGTTGCGTTAAATGTCTGGACATTGCTATTTGCGTCTATTTGTATGATCGCATCGACTGCGCTGACGATTCCAATGGTCATTTTGCTCGTGGGCGTGCATGGGGCTCATGCGCGAGCTAGCGCTGTCTCAATTTATTCTTTTACATTGTTGACTGGTGCGAGTGTGGGGAGCTGGATCGCAGCCTTGTTGCCTTTTGAGATGGTTCTGGTTTCTGTAGTGGTGCTGTTTTGTGGGTTGGTGGTCTTGAGTATGTCGGTTAGGAATGAGGTAGAGAATGATGGTTTAAGGGAAGTGTAGGGGGATTTTGTAGGGAGGTCTCTTGCTTGCGTGCGGAGCTCCCCCACTTCTGCGCGGAGCTCACCCACTTCTGCGCGGAGCTCACCCACTTCTGCGTGGAGCTCCCTCTCTTCTGCGTGGAGCTCCGCAATCCCGCTCCAAAACAAAAACCCCTCTGCAGCACAAACACTACAAAAGGGCTTCTCTTATTCTAAAACTGAAGTGCCAACTGATTGATCGGCCAGTAGCGCACATCTACTTTTCCAACAATCGTATCAATCGGAACAAAACCGAAATATCGACTGTCTAGACTTTCACGCCGATTGTCTCCCATAACAAAAATACGTCCGTCTGGAACTTCTTTTACCCCACCGGTTACTTCTTCAAGGGTGAAATCTTCTGTTAGCGGTTTTCCATCATTTTTTCGGTATGGATCAAGGTAAGGTTCATCCACCTTCTTACCATTTAGATATAATGTATCATTCTTATAAGTAATCGTATCCCCAGGCAAACCAATTACACGTTTCACATAATCTTCTTTTTCATTAGCATGAAATACGATGACATCTCCGTGATTCACATCCTGCCAGTCATATATCATTTTATTGACCATCAATAAATTCCCATCAAATAACGTAGGTTCCATGGATTTTCCGTCAACAATGTAACTTGCAAACAAAAACGAACGGAAAGCAAGTGCCAATACAATTGCGAATAAAATGGTTCTGATCCATTTCCAGGTGTTTTTCATAGGGTTTCTCCTCCAGATGTTGTTCTACCAACATTTTACCCGCATCGAAGGAGATTTAATCGTTTGCACTCGCTTTTTCCTTTGATTTATTTTGTAGACGGCGTTCAATAAACTTACCGACAAGCCAAAACACTCCAATACAGATACCCACCACTATCGTCTTCATTGGGTGCTGAGCAAATTCTGTAATGCTGTGGCCAACATAGGCAATGGTAAAGATCATAACAGCTTTTCCTAGCACGACGGCGAGCACAAACTGCTGAAAACCCACTTTTGATAATGCCCCGACTACATTAATGACTGCTGATGGAGAAAATGGAAAGCACATTAACAAAAACAGTGGTCCAAATCCATGTCGTTCAAACCACGCCATCACGCGCTGTACTTGTTTATGCTTTCGTACGAATTGAAAAAAGCGCTGTTGTCCAAGGCGTCTCACAATCCAGAATACAAAAATAGCTCCAAGTGTCGCTCCAATCCATGAATAGAAAAACCCTTTTAGCAATCCATATGCAATCGAATTTCCGAGCACAAAAATAAACAAAGGCAAGAATGGTAAGATCGCTTCTAAAAACGGCAATGCAATACCAGGCAGAGGACCTAACTGCTCATACTGGTTTAAAAGCTGCATAATAAATTCATCAAACGTGTCATTCTCAATCATTTGTTTTAACTTTTCAAAGTCAAGGTCTTGAATTCTCATGGTTTTATCCCCTAACAAAAATAGAACTACAATGATATGTTTTATAGCTCCATTGTAATCGAAAACACTCGCTTTCACCTAATAAAAATATATGTATTTTCATAGTTGCCATTTCATCGCAAAGAGAAACATCCTTATCCTAGGATTTCTTTTCTCAAGGAAAGGGCTATCTAAGAAAAATTGCTTCAACTTACACATATTGGGGTTTGTATCTGAATAAAATTAGGGTATAATAGAACGTGTGTTCGCATTTTAGGAGGGAACGTTATGCGTTATCTCAATGAGGAAGATCAAGAACTCGCTTCTCGGTACTTATTTTTGTCGATGGCGCTTACTGTCATCTCCCAAGACATTCAATCCATTGAAAACGGGAATTTTAAAATAAAAGAGCCTTATTTAGAATTGCTACGCAAAATGGAGCACAAAGGAAAGGTTGAGCGACAAAACCTTAGACAGATTATGAAGAACAAACAGCTCCAGGTCATTTATTTAAACAAAAATGAATCATTTTGTTCTTATTTGTTTGTCTCACAAGGATATGAGGAAAAGCGCAATTATTTCATTCCAGCCATCCGCAAAAACGTGGAAAACATCGTATATGAACTTATGCGGAAAGTTCTGAACCCTGGAAACCATTCTAATCGCTTAGAAGATGCGCAGTAAAAAGAGATCTGGTATAAGGCCAGATCTCTCTTCTTCGTTAAGCTTATGCGAATGGCTCTGCAACCTGATCAAAACTCGACTGTTTCGGAATATATTGCAGTCGTTCAGCTAGTTGATAGCGAAACTGGGCGGTACGTTGAATTTGATTCCAAATGGAGCCATTGGACACATCAATCATGACGACCTCTCCACTTTTGAAAGTGATTTGAGTATGATTATCAGAAGTTTTATGAGCGTGATCGATATGGGAATGTGCAATCCAGGAGCAATATTTATTCTGAGGAGAATTCGTCGGGAAGAAGTACATGCCACTTACGGGGTCAACTGCAATGGGGGCTTTGTGAGTGATTCCACACACATCTTTTGTTCCATCTTGTCTGCCTCTCAGGCTTGATCCATAAAATTTACAAGCCTGATCCATAAGTCGCCTGGGAGACTGATCTACATAAAACCTTTCTTCTTCTTCGACAACCAATGAGATGACTTTCCCATCTGTCCTTTCATCCGCTAATACGGCGAGCGTAAAAGGGGAAATCTCATAATACTGACGCCAAGCTTTCATTTTCATCAACCTTTCTCCTATAAATTTTCAACACACCTTCACTTTATCAAAATTTATTCGAAAATAGGGGGAATTCTGGAAAAGGTGCAGTTTTTTGATTTTGGTAATAGGGTAATAGTTGATGAAGAAGACTTTTCCATTTTGTTATAATAAGCATATATTAATGGTAATCAGCTTCATCCGCTTCATCGTTGTAAAAGTCATCAATGTCTCTTACATGCATCGTATATCCTTTATCATGCATGCCAAAGTCTGGGTTTAGCGGTGTATAAGTTTGTAATTCATATTCGTTTGGATCCATTCTCTTCGACTCCTTTCTTCATTAGAATGCACGAAATGAAGACGATCTAAACAGAAAGAAGTGGTGTAATATGTGGTGGAACAAGAAACAGAAGCACGATAAAAAAGAAGAACCTATTGAAGAACGGTATCCGAAAAGGGATGTTACACTTGATGAACTACGTAAAGCCATCCATGCTTTTGCGGATCAACTCCCCGATGGTGTAGAACTTCAGACGATTATCAATGAAGATTTAACCATCCATTATGAGTTTATCGCTCCTTATTTAAAAGCCATTCCAAACCAAACGTTCTATATGTCTAAAGAAACGTATGAAATATTTGAAGAAAAGGATTATCAGCTTGCCGTAGACTTAGACAATGTGCAAAGAGCCGTAGACGATTACATTAGACAAACAAAAGAATTGCCCGTCATTGAAGGTGATTCTTATCGAAAAGTCAATTACTTCAAGCTTGAAAAACTTGGGTTGCTTTCTTACCGCCCTGAGCGGGATTTTTATATAACGAAAAATGAATACCTAGTCACATATGAAAAGCCTGAGAATAAAATGTGAGTTCCTTCCTTATTCGGTTGGGACTCATTTTATTTGGAATAAAAAAAGGACCAATGCCATAAAGGCATTGGTCAAAAAAAGAGACGACTGGTTAACTTTTGAGTGAGGGAATTACTTCGTGAATGAGGTCGACTCATTCACTTCGTATTTATGCATTTGGCATAAATACACGAGACGTCTAAGCAACCCATTTCATTTGGAAATCAACCTTGATAGCCGAATGAATGTGAAGCTTAACTTGTCTTGAATACATTCTAATACACTCTTTCCCAAAAGTAACCGAAAAACATTTGCGGATTAACGCAAAGGATTGCGTTATTGTCAGAAATTTCATTTAATACATAAGAAAGGAAACCGATCCCTTCCATCCGAACAGTGTAATAGAGTAAATATAGTATAGTTCCATGGCTCGGTCAATAATTGTAATCATTTTGTAAAGATATCTTATTATTTCCTTTACTTTCACGTATGCGTTCGATTCTTTCTTGAATTGGTGGATGTGTATATCGTAACCATATAATCCAAGAAGATGGTGAAACATCACCTTTCGATTGAATAGCAAGCGATCGATAACTTTCTAATGCGGGGTCCAAATTGTCGGTATGTTGAATTGCATATTGATCCGCTGACCGCTCCATTTCTCTGGAAACATAAAGACTAAGAGGTTGTGTAGCAAATAACAGCAGTGATGCAAGCAACAACAAGACGGGTACACTTCGTAAATCCATTTTATTTCGTAAACCTATCTTATGTTTCACATTGAGGAATACAAACGAGAATGCCCTTGCTAAAAGCCATAAGACAACGAAACTCAACGCTATATATCCAAATACACCTATATACACATGATGTTTAACGTAATGGGCTACCTCATGGGCTAAAATAAATAACACTTCATCCTGCTTCATTCCATTTAACGTCGTATCCCATAACACAATTCTTTTTTGATTCCCAAGCCCTGTAACATACGCATTGAAGGAAGATGTTTTTTCACTCATGTTCACTTCGTAAATATCCGACTCATCTATGCCAGCGTCCTCTGCAATCTCTACGATTGAGCTTTTTAAAGGGCCACTCTCCAATGGTTGAAACGATTCAAATAACGGATCAATCACAACTGGTTGGATGTAGACGATAAACAGGACAACAGGCAACGTACTTACCCATAAAGCAAGCCACCACTTTTTCTCGAACTTTGCCATAAAAAGACGGACCCCAAAGATCATTGCGGTAATCATTGCTATAAAGAAGCTTGCTTCAAGTATCCACTCCAGAATCCAATCCAGGATCGGTTGATGATTCACGCCATTCGCCTGTGCGATCCCATACCCTAAAACATCCAATGGTAGCTTGACCAATTGATAAATAGCCGCAATCACCAACCCAAAAAGGATGGATTGAACCCAACGCTTTCTCCAACGTTCTTCTATACGCTGTGTAACCTGGGTAGCTTTTTGTGATTTAAGCCAACACCATAAGAACACCCAAGGAAACGCAAGAGTAGTGAAATAATAGGCGTGGCTATAAGCGCCATAACGAGATGGGCTAAATGTGTCCAATTCATAAAAGAATGAAAAATAAATCCAGATAAGCGCTACAAATGCGCCATAAACTAATAAACCTCTCCTCAAATCAATCCTCTCCTCTATCTATTTCCCATTGTAAAGGTCCATTCAAATTCTTGCCATAATATTGTCATGACCTGTTCACGAATAGATCAACCAATTTGTATTTATTTACCGTAAGATAGATATATAAGGTATTTATATGATCATTCTTTTTTTCAGGGGGATTTTCTATGCAAAAGAAATGGTATATTACGTTTATAACACTGTTGGTAGTAGGGATTGGTATTGGAATTAGCTACGTTCAGTTTTGGAGAGACGCAGGGGTACAACTACCTGAGGATGTCACCATGAAAACGGCTTATGGAGAAGATTATAACTTTGCTGAAATGAAACCTAAAGTTCGATTAGTAGAGTTTATGTACACCGCTTGTCCAGATGTGTGTCCTCTAACCACCCAACGTATGATGCATTTGAAAAAACAATTTCAGAATCAAGGGGTTTATGGAAGTGAAGTTGAATTCTTATCGATAACAATAGACCCTGAGCAAGATACACAAGAAGCGCTACAAAAATATGCAGCTACATTTGGAGCGAAGAAAGACGAAGCGTGGAAATTCGTTCGAGGCTCCATTTCAGATACAAGAAAAGTTGCAGATCCATTCCGCTTTTTGTTCAAAGATAATGGTACAGACTACCTTGTCCATACATCCTATGCCTATCTTATTGATGAAAAAAACTACCTCGTAGCCAAATTCCCTATGGGGGATGCTTTTGATAAAGAACAGGTTTATGCTCAAGTGATGGATCTTGTAAATTAAGAAAAGTGCAAGCGCCCGCTTAGCAACGAAGGGACTGGACTGAGCCCGTAGTACGATTAACCAAACTTGCTGATTGGCAAGCCGACAGGCGCAGACAGAAGCTTAGTTGCCGTGGTACTTTCACCTAGAAATTTTAACTACGTCGATTTTCTTCCTTGTTAAAATTTCATGTCACAAACGTGTAAAGGAAACACGATGAGCCTTAGCGAATCGATGTTGACTTATCGTACGGAGTAAGTGATAAGGATGATCGGCTAAGTTCGTCACGTCCTGTGACAACGCCGATCTGACCCACGTCGTGTGGGCCCAAGTTCGTCACGTCCTGTGACAACGTCGATCTGACCCACGTCGTGTGGGCCCAAGTCCCTTCGGTGCTGGGCTCTGGAGCTAGACATCTAAGAGCTACAACTTTAACTTTCTTTATTCAAAATAAAGTGCCGTGCAGTGAAAAACCACACGGCATTTTTTATTTAAGAAGCGCTTTATCATTTGCCATTGTTTTACCTTTGGCTTTCTGGAATTCATTCATAAGATCTTCGACAGTGAGTTGATCTTTTTCTTCCTTGTTCGCATGGAAGATGATTTCGCCGTCGTCCATCATGATTAAACGGTTCCCCATGGATAGAGCCTGTTCCATATCATGTGTAACCATTAACGTAGTGAGATTGTGCTTAGACACCACATCATTTGTGATGTTTGTAATGTGCTCCGCACGGGCAGGGTCTAAAGCAGCTGTATGCTCATCAAGTAAAAGAATGCGTGGTTCAGTAAACGTCGCCATTAAAAGAGATAACGCCTGACGTTCACCTCCAGATAAGAGTCCAACTCGAGTGTTCAATCGATCCTCTAACTTCACATTAAAAGAAGAAAGCCACTCTTTAAATTGTTTTTTACGTTTTGAACTTACGCCCTTTCTTAGACCTCGGCGTTCGACTCGCCCCAGAGCTAAAGCTAAGTTTTCCTCAATGCTCATATTCGGTGCTGTTCCTGCCATCGGATCCTGGAACACACGTCCAATCCAATTGGAACGCTTATGTTCAGGTAAGAAGGTTACATTTTTATCATCGACCGCAATAAGTCCCTGATCAGGGAACAGCACCCCTGAGATTATATTTAAGAGTGTAGACTTTCCGGCCCCGTTACTTCCAATAACCGTAACAAAGTCACCTTCTTCAAGGGTCAGGGAAAGTCCGTTGATCGCTGTCTTTTCATCTGGTGTGCCTTCATAGAATACTTTTTCAATCTGTTGAAGCTGCAGCAACGTCTTTTCCCCTTTCTTGTTCTAAGGTTTTCGTGAGCTCTTTTTGTTTCTTCACACGTTCTTGCTTATCTCTCCATTGCTTCCACCACGTTGGTACAACAAGTGCCCCCGTTACAATTAGCGCTGTAATTAGTTTCAAGTCACTGGCGCTGACAAACTCAAGCTGTAGGGCAACAGATAAAATAAGTCTGTATGCAATAGCTCCAAGTACTACAGCTAGTGTTGTACGTGCGATAGAGCTTTTACCGAAGAGACCTTCACCAATAATCACCGAAGCCAGACCAACGATAATCATACCGATTCCAAGCCCAACATCTGCAAACCCATTATATTGCACAATTAAGGCACCACTGATTGCAACAAATGCATTGGAGATTCCCAATCCAATAATGATATGTTGGTTCGTATTAGCAGATAAACTTTTTACCATGCGAGCATTGTCCCCTGTTGCTCGTAAAGCCAAGCCTGCTTCTGTATGCAAGAACCAATCGAGCAGTTTTTTAAACAGAATGACTAAGACTCCTACGCTAATTATGACGAAAAACGTAGATGGTGCAAATGCGGTAATCCCCAACCAGTTAAATGGCGCCATAAGCCATTGATCAACCGGCATGCTCTGCCAAAACTCCTTCCCTTGCGTGAACAAGGTACTTTCATTTAATAACGGAATGTTAGGTCGTCCCATAATCCTCAGGTTTATCGACCATAATGCAATCATCATTAAAATACCAGCTAGCAAAGGATTAATTTTCCCTTTTGTATGCAGAACACCTGTAATACAGCCAGCAATGAAGCCAGCCCCACCTCCTGCAAGCGTAGCCAGAAACGGGGAGGTCCCGTTCACCATCAAAATGGATGCAACAGCACCTCCGGTTACAAAACTTCCATCAACAGTTAGATCAGGGAAATCCAAAATACGAAAGGTAAGGTAAACGCCTAATGCCATGATTGCGTATATTAAACCTGACTCTAATGCTCCATACAGCGCATTAATCATGATGCTCCTCCTTTACTCTTCTCCTTCAGTGAACTCCGCCATGTCTTTCCACTCATCTTTAATTTCAAGACCCATCTTTTTCGCAGCGTCTTTATTAATTAGTAGTTTTAAGTTTTGCGGATATGTCGCTGGGATGTCGCCAGGTTTCTTACCTTCTTCAAGAATCTTAACGGCTTTTTCACCTGCTTCATAACCAATATCATAGTAATCAAATCCGTAAGCAGCTACGCCACCACGTTTAACAGAGTCTAGCTCAGCTACGAATACTGGTGTTTTTTGATCTTGACCAACAAGCAATACAGATTCTAGAGCACTTACAACTGTGTTATCTGTGATAATGTAGAATGCGTCAACTTTCCCTGCTAGGGATTCAGCTGCTTGTTTTACCTCAGCAGAGCTAGACACTGTAGCTTCCTTCACTTCAACGCTACCGTCCGTAAGTTCTTTTACTTTTTCTACTTGAGAAACTGAGTTTTGCTCACCAGCATTATAAATCATCCCGATCGTCTCAACGCCTACCTCTTCCGTCATGAATGACAGAGTTTTCTGCATTGCTTCAGGATGTGTATCAGAAGTACCTGTTACATTTCCACCTGGTTTTTCCATGGATTCAACAAGATTAGCTCCAACTGGATCTGTTACAGATGTAAATACAATTGGTATATCTTTTGTTTCATTTAAAACACTTTGCGCACTAGGAGTGGAGTTTGCAAAGATTAAGTCCACATCGTTCCCTACGAACTTTTCTGCAATCGGCTTATTGTTCTTCGGATCTTGAGCGACCTGAACATCAAAATTAGCATCTAAGCCCGCATCATTTATTGCTGCTTTAAAACCTTCTTGAGCAGCATCTAGGGATGGGTGTTCAACGATTTGCGTTACACCAATCTGATACTTGGCATCTCCACCGTCTCCTCCATCACCATTTGCCTCTGAATCAGAAGAACAACCTACCATTGCGACTACAAGCAAAGCACTGACCATTAACAACCATTTTTTCATAAAAATGTCTCCCCCTCTGTTTTAGCGCTTTTAAGCTTTTATACTTCTACGCTTTTATGTACTAAATAATTCTAAGTTGCTCTCTAAACTATATGATAGAGAATCAAAATTCAACCCTTTTTTGAAAATTTCCCTCTATCAAATGTGGTTGTCTATAAAATTACACTATGTAAGCGCTTTATTCAAGTTATTTTCAAAATATTTTCACAATTTACAGTAGTAAAAAAAAAGCCCCACTTAACGTGAGGACTGGTTTGAATCTATTGTTTTACTTGTTCTCGTAGATTTTTTCGTAATATTTTTCCTGTTGTATTTTTTGGTAATTCTTCTAAAAATTCAATAGTAGCTGGGATTTTATATTTCGCTAGATGTTCTGCACAATATCTAGTTAATTCTTCTTCCGTAATTCGAGAATCATCTACCACCACAAATGCCTGTACGGACTCGCCTAGATTTGGATCAGGCACGCCTATTACAGCCACTTCGGTTACGTGATCATTATTATACAGGACTTCCTCTACTTCTCGAGGATATACATTATAACCACCAACTAAGATCATATCTTTCTTCCTGTCTACGATAAAGAAGTAACCCTCTTCATCCATTGTTGCCATATCCCCTGTGTACAGCCATCCATCTCTCAATGCCACAGAAGATTCTTCAGGTAGTTTGTAGTACCCTTTCATGACATTCGGTCCTCGAACAATAAGTTCTCCAACTTCACCAGCTGGAACCTCTTCGCCTAGCTCATCAACGACTTTGTTTTCAACATTCCAAATACTTGTCCCAATAGATCCTGGTTTACGAGGACGATCTAATGGGTTGAAGCATGTAACTGGAGATGCTTCAGATAATCCATATCCTTCTGACACAATGACATTAAATGCCTTTTCAAAACTATGCAGAAGGGCAACAGGCATGGATGCGCCACCTGAAATACATAAACGAATACTAGAGAAATCTTGTACGTGTTCTGTAGCATATTGCAGTAAGTAATTGTACATGGTTGGTACACCTGCAAAAACCGTTCCCTGCCATTGTTTTGTCATGGCAAAGACTGCTTCTGGTGAGAATTTCGGTACAATTAAAACTGTTCCACCATTCATAAGTGGTGCATTTAATGACACGGTTAAACAAAATACATGGAACATTGGAAGAGCAGCAATGACCCGATCATCAGAACTATATTTTAAATAGTCAGCGACGTCTTTTGCATTTGAATAAAGGTTTTTATGCGTCAACATAGCCCCTTTAGGTGCTCCTGTTGTACCAGAAGTGTATAGGATAACTGCTGTGTCCTCATCATCTAGTGTTGGACGGTCAAGTTCTAAGCTTCCTGCCTGAGCAAGCATTGTAAACGATTTCATTTTATCGGATAAAGAACTTTGTTGCCAACTCATATCCTGGCTTGTTTCTGCAACAATGTAATGGCGAATATCAGGCAAGTTCTTATCCATGTGCTCGAACTTTCCTACAAAAAGATCCATCGTGATGACACCTTTTACATCACCATTTTTCAAGATGTAGCTCATTTCATCAACTGTGTAGATTGGATTCACAGGTATAACGGTTAATCCCAGACGTAATGCCCCATACAATCCAATAACAAAATATGGACTGTTCCCCGTGACGAGTGCAATGTGATCTCCTTTTTCATAACCAAGATCCTTCAAACTGGAAGCAAACTTGGTCACAGCACCTTCTAATTCTTGGTAACTCGTTTCTTGATCTTGAAAGATATAAGCGGCTTTTGACGGATTCTCAGTTGCTGTTTGTGTCAGTCTCTCACTTATATTCATGACTTCCCTCCCCATTATGTACTCATTAATGAATGAATAGTCATTCACTTTCTGGTTAAAAATTTCATACTTATTATAAAATACTGACAACTTTCAAGCAAGTTTTTGACACGAAAGGCGCAAGCGCCCGTTTAGCAACGAAGGGACTGGACTGAGCCCGTAGTACGATAAAGGAAACACGATGAACCTTGGTGAATCGATGTTGACTTATCGTACGGAGGCGAGGGAAGTCCATTCGTTGCTGGGCGCTGGAGCTAGACATCTCTGAGCAAAATCTTTCTTTAGTTTTAAAAAAAGCACTGACCATAGCATAGCCAGTGCTTTTCTTTCTAGTAAATTAAAGATAAAAAGTCTTCTCTTGATACACGTCCAAGATAATGTGATATATCTAAGTCTTTAATAGCCTCATCGATGGATGAACGTTCATATCTTGTGCCAATTAAACGCTCCTCAATATCACTAACATCTCCAACACCAAAGAAGTCTCCGTAAATTTTAGCATTTTCAATAGTTCCTTTTTTAACATCTAAACGTACGTCAACTGTTCCACCATCAAAACGGTGAGAATGCTGAATGTTAGAAGCAGGAGATTTTCCGTAGTTCCACTCCCATTTCTGATAACGTTCTTCAGAAAGTTTGTAAATCGCTTCCCAGTCTTCTTCAGTTAGTTTATATTGTGGAACATCTTCAACAGATTCCACATCGAAAATGTAGCGTAGAAGCATTTCTTTGAAATCTTGCATAGACAATTTCTCGTCCATGTATTCTGAAATATTGGCTACGCGGCTACGGATTGACTTAATTCCTTTAGAACGGATTTTTTCGGATTTCACGCGTAATGCTGAAACTACATTTTCAATTTCAGAGTCATACATTAGCGTTCCGTGGCTAAACATACGTCCCTTCGTTGAAAACTGGGCATTACCTGAGATTTTTCGGCCATCGTCAAGTTGAATATCATTACGTCCAGACAGTTCAGCTTGTACACCTAACTTTTGAAGTGCATCTGTAACTGGCTTGGTAAACTTCGCAAAATCATGAAAACTATTACCATCATCTTTTGTAAGGAAGCTAAAGTTTAGGTTTCCAAGGTCATGGTACACGGCTCCTCCACCAGAAAGTCGACGTACAACATGAATGCCGTTATCCTCTACGTAATCTGTATTAATTTCTTCAATCGTATTTTGGTTTTTCCCAATGATAATCGATGGCTTGTTGATGTAGAAAAGCAAGTAATTTTTATCGTTATCGATATCAAGATTTTTAAGCACGTATTCTTCTATAGCTAAATTAATGCGCGGATCATTAATCCCCTCATTATCAACAAATAGCAACATATGGTAGTTCCTCCTTCACGAGCCTTTTGAATCATTCCTCTTTCATTGTATCCAAAAGTGAACCCCCGTTCAAATGTTTACCGGTATGGGTTTAAACTTCCCATGTGAGTCCCCCATCAGCTATCATCACGGTTCCACCAAAAACCTGTTCAGCTTGTTCTTGGAGATCAGTTACCGTACCGAAATGAGGAAGATGGCTCAACCACAGTTCCTTCACACCCGCTTCTTTTGCAATATGAGCGCATTCGGTACTCGTCATATGCCCAGGGCCTGAACCATCCATTCCATCGTAGAAATTACTATCTGTAATAAGAAGATCAGCTCCTTTACTGAATTCAATAAACTCTTCTTTATAGCTAGAGTCAGCTGTATAAACGATGTCACGGTAGCCATTTGAAATACGCATCGCATAACATGGAACAGGGTGCGCGGTTTTCATGAAACGAATCGTGAATGGCCCTATTTGAATTGGTTTAGCAGGATCATATGCATACCCTTGAGTCCGTTCATGCGTCAATGCTTGGAAGGATTCCATATCCTCCTGGTGACCAAAAATCGGGAGTTGACGATCTGTTTCACGCAGAATGTTTTGAACCTTCCATGCGTATTGCATCACCCCAATATCCGCAATGTGATCAAAATGATAATGCGAAATAATGACCGCTCCAACGTCCATGACATCCATTTTAGACTGTAGTCGTGAGAGGGCTCCACTCCCGCAATCTACAAGTAACGTAAATCCATTCGACTCGACAATATAGCTTGATGTTGCACCATATGCTGCGGGATAACCACCCCAAAAGCCATTAACCGTAACCTTCATGTTTTTTACCTCCTAATATAGGATTTCATGTTTTCTTTTTATAGGATGTGGAATTAAAAAAAGTACAAGCTGTTATAAAACAAACTCTTGTGTTGTAACATCTGTTATACTACAATAAAACTATAACCAACTCTGGAGGGATCCATTATGATGAATGTGTTAGAGTTTTTCAAAAATCTACCGGACAAAAAGTGTTCAAAATGTGGTAATAGCTTCGAGGCTCAAGCCGACTGTTACGGCAACCTTTGCGAGAATTGCGACGACCCTGCCCGTTAAGCTCTCTGTATTTTCATGATTAATGTTACCCTAGACATATAACTTTAAACAATGCTCACTAATCGGATAGCCACGGCTGTCCGTTTTTCTTTTGTATAACAGTTTGTAGTACAGATTGGTGATTTTTTAAAAAATACTATAAAAAAAGAAAGCAGCTGCCTGCTTTCTTTTCACACCTTATGAATTTACTAATGCGATTTCTTGAAATGTTGAATTTCGTACTTTTAATTCATGTTCAAAAACATGATCTTCTCTGACAGATCTATGTTTATGTTCAATCTGATCAATAAGTACCTCCACGCATTTTTCCCCCATATCTTGGACAGGTTGTTCTACCGTAGTGATCGAAGGGCTCATAAGCATTGAAATCGATTGATTGTCAAACCCAATGATCGACATGTCCTCCGGAACTCGAACACCCTCTTTTATAGCTTCGTAAATCATACCCGCTGCCACTTCATCAGAACCAGTAAAAACACCGTCGATCGGGTGGTTTAACCTGCGTAATTCTCGAAAGATTTCTCTTCCGCTATTTACATCAATCGCATTTGCATAACTCGCATTCGGCAAAAATGGTAAGCTAGATTCTTGAAGCGCTTTCAAAAATCCACTTCTTCGATAGGCAGAGACGTTACTATCGTCATCTCCACTTAGAAAAGAAATATTCTTACAGCCTTGTTGAATCAGATGCATCGTAGCATCATAGGCGGCTTCTTCCTGGTTCACATATATAAAAGGTACTTGTGCTTCTTCAATGTTTTCATTACAGACTACTATTGGACCACATTCACGATAGGATTCAATGACTTCCCAATCATTATGAACAGCTGTCATAATCACTCCATCTACCTGTTTGGTACGTAAGAGTTCTAAGTAATCTTGTTCTTTTTGTTCAGATTCATGTGTTTGGCAAATGATTACCTGATAACCCCATTGAGATGCCTTTATCTCCATCGCTTCTATTAAATGGCTAAAGAATGGATTTGTGATGCGAGGTAATAGAACCGCAAGCGTTTCGGTTTTTTGGCTACGTAACCTACGAGCAGATGAATTTGGAACATACCCAAGCTCTTCCATCGCTTTCAATACGCACTGACGTTTTTCGTCAGAGACATAAGGTTGATCGTTAATGACGCGAGAAACCGTCGTTCGTGACAGCCCAGCATACTTGGCGACATCTTTAATCGTTGGCACAATATACTCCTCCTGATGACTAGCATTCTTATACTGAAACCGTTTTCATATATAAAATTTTACTAGTCATTTTGATAGAACGCAATACAATAATTGGGAAATGAAAGAAAATTCTTAATTGTTTTTTTACCTTTAAGAGTGACGAATTTTATATTCAAGTTGTTCAGTATTATGGCAGTTATGTTGAAGACTTGAAACTGAGAGGTTCCGTTGCTGTTGTGGAGTGCGGCGGGCTGTGGAACGGGTTGCTTTCCTGCGGACGAAGCGCCGAGCCTCCTCTTTCGCAAGCTCTCTGCGGGGTCTCGTCACTCCGTTCTTCCGCTAGAGTCAACCCGTTCCACAGCCCACCTTGGCCGAATGGTGACTAACGGAACCGCCGTAGTTCTAGGATGAGGTGTTCTAATTCCAAGGTAGTATAATCCTATCATGACAAGGGTCTAAGCAACTTCTGTGAATATGTTTTCCAATCAATATGTGGTGGGAAAGTCAAAATAAGGGTCCGTTAGTCTCCATAATCGCGTGGAGGGAAGGAAACGGCAAACTGTCGTGGTAACAAAGGGAAGACGAGACCCCGCAGGCACGAGGAGGCTCGGCTTTTCTTCCACAACAGGCTTGCCGTTTCACTGACCGCAACAAATTACTCAACAGCAACGGACTCCTC
>NZ_AULJ01000056.1 GCF_000425225.1 Pontibacillus marinus BH030004 = DSM 16465
TGGAGTCAACCCGTTCCACAGCCCACCTTAGCCGAATGGAGACTAACGGAACCGCCGTAGTTCTGGAGAGGATGTTCTGATTCCAGGTAGTATAATCCTATCATGACGAGGGTCGGAGCAAATTCTATGAATAAGAATTCTAATCCATATGAGATGGGAAAGTCCAAATTATGGTCCGTTAATCTCCATAATCGCGTGGAGGGAAGGAAACGGCAAACTGTCGTGGTAACAAAGGGAAGACGAGACCCCGCAGGCACGAGTAGGCTCGGCTTTTCTTCCACAACAGGCTTGCCGTTTCACTGACCGCAACAAATTACTTTACAGCAACGGACTCCTCTCAGTTTCAAGTCTTCTACAATCCTGCCAAATAGTTGAACAATACTCTCCCTTATATTTCTTACAATAATAGAAAAAGCAGCTCAATTAAGAAGTACAACGAACAATTGCACCTCAAAAATGAACTACTCACTCTAAAAATTCTCTTCCATTAAACTCAAGAAGGTTTCATTTGATCGGCAATTTTATGGATACTTGATATCAACATATCCAACTTGCCTTCCATTCGATGTAGCAAATAAAAAGTTACTACAACTGGGAAGCCAACCTCTGGAAGCCATGTCATCCAACTCTCCATCAACTCCTCTCTCCTTTCCTCATATATAATGTATAAAAAGGGAGCAGTTTCCCCTGCTCCCTTTCCTCCCTTCCATGATTATAGGTCAATTCCAAATACATTACGTTCTACAATGCGAGCTTCTTTCTTGGCAACTAAATCCCCACCACTTGAACCAAAACAATTTTGGGTAATAATTTCATCCATTGCTTGGTTAATGGCTACTGGATCTGCTGGTTCAACAGGTTGATCCAATGAAATCGTAACCGTTCGATTATCTGTATTGTAAAATTTCAACTCTAGCTTTTTCGCCATGTGTCTCCCTCCTTTCTATAAATGTTCCATCAAATTAAACTGAAGTACCGGATGTAACAACACTTGTGTCATCACGCTCAATTCCAGACAGCTGTAGTTGCTGTAAAGGAACCAAAGCCATCGTCACTGCGTACAGCTGATCCGTTGTAGAAGATGTTTTCACATTGTTAAAGTTCTTGTTGGAGAAAAGGGGTTTCCCCTCTTCATCTAAACCATCTTCAAAAATCAGTTGTAATCTTGAATCTGTCATAGTAGCTAATGCCATGAGTACCTCACCTCCTTTCACTTATATAATCAATAGAACTTGGTAAGGAGGTGTCGCTCTTTTTTAAAGAAAACTTGCCGAGTGGCAAGCCTTTTAAGGCGCAGACAGAGGCTTAGTTGCGCTTATACTTCATACTTTCAAAATTTTCACTACGTCGAATTGCTCCGTTGCTAAAATTTTATGCTTTTTAATGTGCAAAAAATCTGTAACGTTTTCTCACTTCAAACGACAAACTATATAGAAATGGAAAGGGAGGAAATTATATGAAGAAGCAAGCAATTGTTCTTCTAGCGGCAGGAATCAGTTTTTCTAGCCTTAGCCCAATGGAAGCAAATTTAATTCACGCTGAAGAATCAAACTCGAAAGTAGAACAACAAAACGAAGCTGTTAAACGTCAAGTTCCTAAACAACAAGCACTTAAGGTTGCAGAAAACTTCTTTAATGTGACATTTAAAAGCCCGAATTATCGCTATGATCAAAAATGGTTCAGAACAGAAACACCTGTGTGGAATATTAGTTATGAAGAAAAAACGGAAGAAGGAAATACTTCAACACGATATAACATCACGATAGATGCAGTGAATGGGAATATCATGGAAACTCGATATAACAGAGTACCAATAGAAGATCAATCCTTTTCCTACCCACCAAAGGTGAATTGGAAGGAAGGGCAAACGAAAGCGCACACAACCGTTTTGAAATACTTTCAAGACATCGTTAAGCAAGTGAAATTTGATAAATCAAATCAACCAACAAAACCATCACTGAGCGACAGAGTAACTTATACATACCAATACAACCGCATTGTTGATGGTGCACCTCTTCAGGACAACTACATCCGAGTCCGAGTAAATGGTAACAATGAGTTAGTTTCGTTTAGTAGTAGATGGAATCCAAATATTGATATTGAAGAACAAAATGTCGAGGTTACAAGTGAAGATGCATTGAAGAAATTTGAGGAAAAACTTCCTGTAAGCATGCAATACAATACGTTAAACCGTTATTATCGACCTTCTAGTGATGAATCGAATGAAATGGTTTTAGAGTATGACTTAAACGAGGCATATCCATACCTTGATGCTACATCAGGTGAATGGTTAAATCGAAAAGGTGACATAGCAAACCAAGAAGAGAAAGTCCAACGAGAATCGATCACTGATCAACCTCTAGAACCAATCAGAATGATCAAAAGTATTATGAAGGAACCAGAAGCGAAAGATCTTACGCAAAAATTAGTGAATATCCCTGAAAATATGTCACTTGATAATGTAGAATACCATCAAAATGAACACCAACCCACTAGCTGGGAATTTACCTACATCGATCCGAATCAAGATGGTAAGGAATATGAGAAAAAACGAATTCATGTAAGAATTAACGCTACAACAGGAGAAATTTATTCCTATAACCTCAATGATCGTTCTTTATATGAAGACCTTGACTCAAAGAAAGTAAACCTAACTTATGAAGATGCTCAAAAGAAAGCTATTGATTATGTTAAAAAGTTTGCACCAAGTAAAGCACATAAGGTATATCTTCAATCAAATCCAAATGAAAATGAAATTAACGAAGATGTTAAAGAACGTAAGCAATACTCCTTTATCTTTCAGAGACAGGAAAAAGATATCCCTGTCGTAAGCAATTCCATTCGAGTAACCCTTTCTGCAGTGAATGGTGAGTTGGTCCGTTTCTACCAAGATTGGGAATCCAATGTATCGTTCCCTTCACCTGAAAATGTCATTTCGAAAGAAGAAGCATTTCAACGATTCTTAGAACGATTTGATATTCAACTAGGATGGAAACAGTTGCAAGAAAACAACGATGAAAAACAAAACAATAAGCAAGAAGCTTACCGGAAAGTTTACTATTTAAATAACTTAAATATTTTTGACCAATCCGTTTATTTAAACGCTAAGACGGGAGAGTGGCACTCAAACTCAGATGGAGAAGTTGTCAAGGTAAATCAAGAAGCAAAAGATATCGAAGGTCTTCCACAAGAAAATGCTTTAAAGCTCATGATTTCATATGGAGCTATTCCTGTAGATGCTGAAGGGAATGTTCACCCTAATGAGCCTATCACGAGAGGTGAAATGGTTAAAATGCTTATGCTAGCAAACAACCCAGACCCCGTTTATTATCAAAACATGGCTGACAAATATTCAGCTGAGGAAGCAAGCTTTAAAGATGTTGGTGCAAATAGTCAATACTTCTCCTTTGTAGAGGAAGCCATTCGTGAAGGATATTTAGATAAAGAAGATGAATCATTTAAACCAGATGAACTTGTAACACGACTTGAATTGGCAAAGTTAATTGTTCACGCACTTGAATATGATGAGCTTGCGGGTCATTCAGACATGTTCAAACATCCTTTTAAAGATATTTCAACAGATGAAGCCAAGGGTTATGTATCCATCGTACATTATCTAGATATTATGTCCACTAACCAAGATCATGATGAGTTTAAGCCAAAACAAAACATTGACCGTGCACATGCTGCTCAAGTGTTCTTTCAATACCTTAAAGCCAGAAGTTCATTAGATTAAAGGCATATAAAAATCCTACCATTTTAGAATGGTAGGATTTTCTAATATTTACCCACGATCAAATATACAATATCCAATATTCACAAGTAAGATTATGATACATATTGTTCCCATGACTGCTGTATACATGTTGCAGCACCCCCTACTATGTACTTTCATATTTATTTTATCAAAAATAGAACAAAAATATTTAGTTTTTTAATACAAAAATTAATGAATTAAAAAAATCTTAATGATCCTTCCTCCATTAACAATAAATGGGTACTTCTACACTTCTTTCTATGATAAAATACTAGTAGCTATCGAGATACGCTGAAAGAAGGTGAAACATATGGCACATTGCCCTTATTGTGGGACAAAAACCAATGAAGACGAAAGCTTTTGCGTTCATTGTGGTAAGTTCCTACCAACAGACCTAAAAGAACGATCACAAGGATATCAATCTAAAGGATTTAACCGCTGGTGGATCCTCCCTATAAGTGTGTTTATTCTTTCAATTATTGCTTTAGGAAGTATGTATGCTCTCTTTGAAGAAAAAACAACTCAAGCGAAAGAAAAGTTTAACCAAGGAGAAGCATTAGCACTTAAAGGAAATTATGATGAGGCACAAGATTACTTTAATGATGCCTTAGACCTTAGTTACCAATTCCCTGCAGCGATACAAAACAAACAATTTTTAAAAGTTGCTACATTAGTCAAACGTGACTTAAATGAAGCCAAGAGCATGAATGAAGAGGAAAATTTTCAAAAAGCATTAGAATTTATAGACAAGGCTGAAAAGCGACTCAAGAACTATAATGGGGATGCTGTAGAACAGTTAGTGAATGACATTACTAACGCTCGTAATCAAACGAAATTATCTCATTTACAGTTTTTAATGAAAAAACAACCATCCATTGATGAGCAAAAAACGTTGTTATGGCGTGCAGAAGCCATTCAACATGAAGAAGCTAAAGCCATTGCAAACCAAATTCGTAAACGAATCGTTTCTCATGCTTTTTCAACAGCAAATGAAGAGCTTAAGCAAAAGCAATATACCAAAGCTCGCTCTATTGTTGAAGAAGGCCTGCGCTACGCACCTGATAGTGAAAAACTACAAAGTATGAAAATCACTATCGAAAAAGAAAAAGCCGCATTTGAAGAAGCACAGAAAGATCGAATAGAACAGGCAATGGAAGCTGCAGAAAAAGAGCGTGAAATAAACAAAAAAGATGCAGTAGAAATCGTAAGTGTAGAAACAAAACTTGATGAGTATGGGGACCTTGTCGTTAAAGGAAAAATTAAAAGTGTTGCAACAGTACCCATTAGTTCTGTTTCGATTAAGTACAAATTATATAACAAAGACGGAGAAATGGTTTTAGAGAATGATGTGTACACATATCCTGATACCCTTTACCCAGATGAAATTGGGAAATTTGAATTTACCCATTATGATGTAAACGAAAAACTAGAAATCAAAAAAGAAGAAATTAAACCAACCTGGTTCTTAGACTAGACCAGTATGGAGTGAGTGTATGAGAAAAAAACATATAGTAGGTCCAATCATTCTAACTATTCTTCTACTAGCAGTTGTTGGCGGAGCAGGATATTGGATGACAGCAAAGATTTATCAAAAACCTATTCAAGCTAGCAGTTCAATTGCTGAAGAAGTAAAAAGCGATAATGAACCTAGAGAAGTGGATTTAAAATCACTTATTCATGAAGCTGAAAAAAATGTAGTACAGATTGAAGCCAAAGCTGAATGGGGTAACAGTATCGGTTCTGGGTTTCTATACAATGAAAAAGGCGACATTATTACCAATGCCCATGTTGTAAAAGATTCAGAATCAATTTATGTGAAAACAGCCAATGCCCGAACATACCCTGCAGCACTGATCGGAATCGGTAAGGAAACAGATATAGCCGTTATTCGCGTTCCTCAACTTGCCAATAGAACGCCAATGAAAATTGGAGAGAATGTAGCTGAGGTTACAGATGAGATCATTGCAGTTGGAAGTCCTTTAGGTCTTCAGAATACTGTAACCACCGGCATTATTTCAGGAACTGAGCGTGACTTTGCAATTGATGAATTTAAATATGAGAATGTATATCAGATCACTGCGCCGATTACACACGGAAATAGCGGTGGCCCACTCATTCATAAGCCATCAGGTAAAGTGATCGCCATTAATTCAGCCGGCACTGAAAAAGCTGGTATTGGATTTAGTATTCCCCTAAGTAGTGTCATGGATCAGATTGAATTATGGTCAGCCCAAGCTGAAAATCAAGAATTAAATTATGATGGTCAAACAAGTGCTACTACTCAAATCGATCCTAAACAACTTAAAGAAGACGCTCGCTATTTATATGGTTATTTTAATGAAAGTTTATTAATGCGAGATTATATTAATGCTTATGCCCTTCTTGGGAGTGAGTGGCAATCGAAACAAACCTATCAAGACTTCCGTGCAAAATACGTTCACACCATTGATATTACATTTAGCAATGTGAAGCTATCTCTTGATGAAAATAACCGGGTTCATATCTCCTTAACAACGGATAATGTCATTCGAAATTCTGATCAATCCAAAGTAACAGAACGGTATGAATGTACGTACACAATTGGTTATGAAAATGATCAGTTGAAAATTCTATCCGGAAAACGTGAGCTCATCTCTTCTACCCCACACGAAACTGAGAATCCTGATGAAGAACAAGAAAATAATTCTTCAGATAATGAAACACAAGAAGATGAAGCTGCTTAAAAAAACTTGAGCTGGAACAACCCAGCTCAAGTTTTTTTGTGCAATATTGTCTATCACTTGTCACTAAATTTACATAGGTTTTCAAACGGTTTGTGAACAACTTCACAATTCCAACAATCTTTTTAGCGAACGATATATAATGAAATTGTAAAGGAGGAACAACTTCTTAGATGCCGGCTTACAGATCTTGATCCTCCCTATTCACCTAAATAACATTGAGCATTTAAAGGAGTGGGAACTATGTTTAACACATTCTTAAGAAACAATCAGGTTGTGGGGATTATTTTAACTTTCCTACGCGTTTACCTTGGTTATACGTGGTTTACGGCTGGGTGGGGAAAGCTGACAGGTGATGGATTTAACGCGAGTGGCTATTTAAAAGGAGCCATAGGCAAAGCAACAGGAGAACACCCTGCTGTTCAAGGCTGGTGGGCTACCTTTTTAGAAAACGTTGCTCTTCCAAATAGTGAATTATTCAGCTTCCTTGTAATGTGGGGAGAGATATTAGTAGGCATTGCACTTATACTAGGGGTTTTTACAACTTTTGCAACTCTGATGGGACTTACAATGAACTTCGCATTCTTGTTTAGTGGCACTGTGAGCACAAACCCTCAAATGGTGATCATCGGAATCATCTTGTTGGTTGCTGGTTATAACGCTGCAAAATTCGGTTTGGATCGTTGGATTCTCCCTTTATTAAAAAAGCAACTTCCTAAAAGGGAACAAAAAAATGAACAATACGCATAATCTTTAAAAGTCGTAGTGGTATAAAAAACCACTACGACTTTTTTAATCAGAACAATCGCCTCTTCTTCTCACGTTTGATATAGTTTACGAGTATTGCAATTTTTTGTGATTGAGAAGAAAGGGTTTTTGATATGACTGTATTAGATGCTTTACTTATTTTTGTTGTAGGGATAGGCGCAGGGTTTATAAACGTTCTTGCAGGTGGTGGCTCATTACTAACATTACCAACATTAATATTAATGGGACTTCCTTCAGCATTAGCTAACGGAACGAACCGCGTAGCTATCATCGTCCAAAACATAACAGCTATTGCTTCATTTCGTAATAGTGGAATCTTTCATTGGCGTCTTGGTATATTTTTAGCCATACCGGCTGTGGTCGGGTCAATTATTGGATCCAATTTAGCCATTCATTTATCTGACCTATGGTTTAATCGCATTTTATCTATCGTAATGGTTCTTGTTTTAATCACCATGATCTTCAAACCACAAAAAAAGCTTCACCATGAATCGATAAATATGACAATGCCCAAGCGTATCTTGTTATTTTTCATTTTCTTTATCATTGGTGTTTATGGAGGGTTTATACAAGCTGGTGTCGGTTTGGTTATTGTCACCATGCTAACACTATTTACAGGGCTTAATTTAGTACATAGTAATAGTTTGAAGGTTTTTATTGTGGCCATTTACATTGGATCATCGCTTTTCATTTTTATTCTTAATGATCAGGTTCATTGGGGATATGGTTTAACTTTGGCCGCTGGAAATAGTCTAGGTGCGATTTTTGCAAGTAAATTTGCCATAAAAAAAGGAGAAGGCTTTGTACGATGGGTTATGATTACCGCAGTCGTATTAATGAGCCTCCGCCTTTGGTTTGTTTAATAGTTCAGTTCAATTCCCCATAAAGGTTTTGTAATATGTTCTATAAGAACAAAGATAATGTGTGAATGTTCTTTTGTAACATAGCCTTCTAAGCTTTGAAAGAGCGTGCCATTAAAATGATAAAAGTCTAATGGCAGATCCATAGGGGCGTACAATAAAATGGGCTCGCTCTTTCCTTTGTATGGTAAACGTTTTGTAACTTCATCACCATAACGTGCTTTAATGGTGATTAATGGCTTTGAGACATCTAAATGAAGAGTATGAAGAAACGCCTCCTCTTTGGGAGGTTGTTCTTCAAAACTCATAACATACTGCTCTACAGCCCCTCCAGTTCTGAAGAAAATATTCAATCCACTTTGTAAAGAAAAAGACTTCCCTTCTATACTGAATTCAACTTGATTCACATGTTGGTACTCTCCAAAAGGAAGAGACACATCATTACTTAGTTTGATCGAAACGCCTGTTAGATTGACAATCAATGGCTGCTTTTCGTTATATGCTCCTATTTCGAGATATGAAGCGTTCATGTATTCATCATCTCCCACGTTTCAGCCTATAGAAGGATACTATTTTGATCTTATGCTCACTAGAAAGAATTATGAGGATGTTTCATCATACATATGTAACCCATCTATTACACTAGGATTCAGATTGCAGAATATCCTCTTCGATCCATCTGGAGAGCTCTGGTATAGCTTCAACATCCATCTTGTTCAGCAATACAACATCTGAGCCATTCAGCATGACCACATCAAGATTTCCGTCTACAATAACAGCCACATAATTGGGAACAGGTGATACAAGAATATCGTCAATGGATTGTTCTTGATTCTCATAGTAATCTAGTATCAATTGTCTTTCAGCTTGACTTAGCGTCCATTTTTGCTCGGTATTCTTTTCAACAGAAGACTTGTGAGATGCTGCTTGCTCTGGTACAGCACCTGATCGGTACTTTAACAGCCACTCAAATAACTGAGAGATCGCAAGTAAAGGTAAAAAACCTACAATGCCTATGAACATAAATAAAAACGCAATCAGCCGCTGATCCGATATAAATAGGATTAACCCTATCAATATTCCTACTATTAAAATGATAAGAGATACTACTTTCCAAACCATAGGTGTATAATGTTCGTCAGTTGACATGAGTTTCGCTCCTCAATAAACGCTTTTATAATAGTTACTATACCATAAGTTTATGGGTCCATATACCCGATAACTAAGCTTAAATTAGCCTGTAGCCGATCCATAAAGCATTACACTCTACATTGTAGTTCCTTTTTTAATACAATAAAGGAAATCATGTCATTCTAATAGGAGTTCAATTCATGAGTCTATGGATCTTTCGAGTGTTTTTATTTTTCTACTTATTACTTGGCTTTCATTCTACTTCAAACAAATTAAAGGACGATTTGAGATAAGGAGAATTGTATGATTCCTGCTAAAAAAAGTAGATTTTGGGCCTGGGGTTTCGATCAAAAAAGCATCCTATTTTTAAAAGGATTGGTGGTTTGCTATCTTATTAATTCTTGTTTTATGGAGATCGATGTATACATCAATCTCAGGCAAAACATATAAATGGAAAGGACGGTCGTATCAATGAAGACAGTTGCTATTATAGGTGGCGGTTTAGGTGGCTTAACAGCCGCTATTACATTAGCTTCATCAGGTTATCATGTGAAACTTTTTGAAAAAAACAGCCACTTCGGGGGCAAGATGCTGGCCGTTGATCAAGAAGGTTACCATTTTGATTTTGGTCCAAATACCATTACCTTGCCTCATGTATTCCAAAATGTTTTGGAGAAAGCAGGTTTAAATCCGAATCATTATTTCACTTTCGAAAAACTTACACATCACACACGTAATACCTTTAGTGATGGATTGAGCTTTGATCTATCATCTTCAGAATCTTATATGACCAACCAATTAAAACAACTCGACCCTAAAGGAGCAGCGAAATATAAAAGCTTTATCAAGGATATAGAAAAGTTATATTCCCTATCGAATCAACACTTCTTCCACCGAACATTTCAATCATGGAGAGATTACCTGTCACCTCAATTAGGAAATGCATTGAGAAAAGTAAAACCAACTAGGACGTTACATGATTTTTACGAACAATACTTTCAAAACCCACGTATTATTCAAGCACTCGATCGTTATGCAACCTATATTGGTTCAAACCCTTATGTAGCTCCTGCAACATTCGCCATGATTGCTTATCTGGAACTGGTTGATGGAGTTTATTATACGAAGGGTGGCAATACAAACATTGCAAAAGGCTTCGTTCATGCTGCAAAAGATTTAGGGGTAGAGTTATATGCAAACGCTAAGGTGAGACAATTACATGTGCATCAAAAACAAGTAGAAGGTGTAGTATTAGAGAACGGAGAAACAATCGAAGCTGATGAAGTCATTATAAATGGAGATTTGTTAAAAGCCTATCCCGACCTGGTCTCTGAAGAGCATCGTCCTCACTTTTCTAATCAGAAAGTACGTGAATTTGAACCCTCTATTTCAGGGTTTGTCATACTAGCTGGATTAGAAGGGAGAATACCTGACCTTCACCATCACCATGTATTCTTTTCAGGAAACTATAAGAAAGAATTTAAGCAAATTGAAAGTGGTCATTATGCTACAGAGCCAACGATCTACATATGCACATCTTCTAAAGTTGATCCTGACGTTTCGCCGAATGGAGATAATTGCTTCATTTTAGTAAATGCTCCTCCTACTTCTGTTGGTGAAGATGATGATTTGGATCCTGAAGAATATAAACAGGTGATTTATGATCGGTTGAAATCTTTTGGGATTGATATTCAGTCTAAATTAAAGTATGAACAAGTATGGACCCCTGAAGATATTCGTGACAAATTCGGCGCATTTCGAGGTTCGCTTTATGGTCCAGCTTCCAATCGTAAAGTGGATGCATTTGCGCGTCCGTTTAACCGCTCACAAGACATTCAAAACCTCTACTTCGCCGGCGGAAGCACCCACCCTGGAGGAGGTTCTCCAATGGTTGTATTAAGTGGAAAGAACGTTGCCGAGGCTATTGTGAAGAAGCATGGCGGAGGGTGAATCTTTTAGTCTGGTTTACGAGAGTTATGCAGTTATACGAAATGGCAGTTATTTTGAATAAGCGAGAAAGCGATTCCATTTCTTAAATATGAGGATGGTGTAAAAGACTTGTTTTTCTTCTGCTCCTCCGGAAGTAAATCATTGAAAGGCACCTTTTAAAAGGACGAATAAGGTTGATAACACCTTATTCGTCCTTTCGCATTTACTCTTCTTCAAGCCATAAATCCTCGACATGTTTACGATCTAATTGCTTTCGAACTTTACGATATTCTTTAGATTTGAAAATAATATCAAAATCATAATCATCAGGATATAATTCTTTAGCTGGAATATGCAGTTGGATACGTTTATGGTTAATCGTGTGTTTTTCTCCTTTTATTTGTACAACATAATTTCCTTTTGAATCAGGACCTTTATACACAATTCCTGTATCTCCTGTAGCAAGCACCGTTACATTGTCCCCCATATCATACCTCGTTACGCGATCTTCAGGCTTCACTCTCTCTTTTTCGGATGATTGACGGGCATAACGATTTGTAGCTATTTGTTTAGCTAGTGCTGAATGATCTACACCATCAACTGGAACATAAGACTTTTCCTCTTTATAAGAGATTGAATGAGCTTTCTCGATAATCTCTGGATGCATGCCTAATTTAAGTGCAATTTGAAACGCTTGACTCTTACCAGTTGTCCCTAATAACAATCGATAGGTTGGACGTAGGGTTTCTAAATCAAACTCCATTGAACCATTCATAAACCCTACTCTTTCTTCAGCAAAATCCTTCATTTCATTGTAATGAGTTGTGGCAAAAATGGTCGCGCCTTTTCCATATAATTGATCCAGTATAGCTGTCGCTAACCCCATACCCTCAGTAGGATCTGTTCCAGAGCCTAACTCATCTAAAAGAACAAGACTATGATCATTCGCTTCCTGTAAAATTTCAATAATGTTCACAAGTCTAGAGCTAAACGTACTTAAGTTTTCTGCAATGCTCTGTCCATCACCAATATCAACAAAAATATGATGAAACAGATGTAGGGTACTCCCCTCATCTACCGGGATATGCAATCCTACTTGAGTCATGTAGGTAAGCAATCCAACGGTTTTCAAAGTGACGGTTTTTCCACCTGTATTAGGACCTGTGATTACCAAAGCATAGTGATTCGGATCTAAGCTAACGTTTAGAGGGACTGCATCGTTTCCTAAGAGCGGATGTCTCGCATTCATTAGTTTTATTTTATAGTCTTCATTTACAACAGCTGGGGTACCTTGAAGACTCTTACTGTAATGAGCTTTTGCAAAAATAACATCGTACTGATGCATCGTTTCAACTGCAATATTTAAATCCTGTTCTTTCTCTAAAACAAAACCGGTTAAATAGTAAAGGATTTGTTCAACCTCTTTTTCTTCAGCAAGGCGTAACATCTCTAGTTCTTCCTGCATGTTTGTTACCTCTTCAGGCTCTATAAAGACGGTTGCACCAGAAGAGGATGAATCAATAACTGTTCCTTTTACTTTATTCCGATAATTTGCTTTTATAGGGACCACAAACCTCCCATTCTTTTCTGCCACCACACGCTCCTGCATATACGATGAGAGTTTATTGGATTTGGCAAGGTGGTTGATCTTATCTTTCAGTTTTGTTTGATGACTTTTCATTTGTTTACGTATTTTCGTTAACTCTTTTGACGCATAATCATCTACTCTACCATGACGAAGACAGCTCTGAATTTCTGTTTCTAAATCACTAAGATCTTCAATTGATTCAGCATAAGTTGAAATTGTTGGACCAGCGTATCTTTTGTCCTTCATAAAACGCTTTAACTTAGAACAATGATCTAAAAATGACTGCAACTTTTGAAATTGGTCTGGTCTGATAAACATGCCTTTTTTAGCTTGTTCTAACATGTGAGTGACATCATCTAAGCTATGAACCGGTACACTTGAACTGATTTCTAATATGTTCACTGCTTCACTCACTTCCTCTAACCATCGCTCAATCTGCTTTTTATTCAGTGATGGTTGGAGTTGTTGAATGGTCTCATTCGCTTTATGTGTAAGGGCATAATGCGCTACTTCCTGTAAAATCAAGTCACACTCTAAAGCTTTATACGCTTGTTTATTCAATGTGGGTTCCTCCTCAAATACTCTTTTAAAAATAAAAAAAGCTGCAATGAACAAAGCTCATTGCAGCAAACTTACGATTTATCATTCAATCGCTAGGGGTAGCCGACCAGAGGACAATCTGTTACAGATATCCAAAAGTTGGCTATAGAATAAAAAAAGACTGCGACAATAGTGTCACAGCCTCTTCTACCTACCCAAGAGTTTTGCTATGATTCATTGTTCTTAACTACTCAAAAAAAGTGCGTAACGAACTAAACTTGCACATCAAGCAAGCTTACAACTTTTTTTGAGACCGTATTTGGTTACGGGTTAGTTAAGAACAACAACCTTCATAAAACATACTCCTTTTAAGTAGAGTCGATTGAATGATATTCATTAAATATATCGTTAATCCCATTGTATGTTAAAATGGTTCACTCGTCAATTTAACAAGTGGAGAAACGTTGCACATATACTTGGTCTTTTCCATTCTCTTTAGCTTCATACAACGCTTGATCTGCTCTTTGTACAAACGCTGTAATTGATTCAGTTTCATCAGGGACACGGTGAATCATTCCTATGGAAATCGTTACATAATCACTAATCTCTGAAGCACGATGGGGGATTTTTTCATTTTTGACCCTGTTTCTTAATGCTTCAGCTTTTTCTTCTGCCTCATTTAGGTGTAGGTTTTCATAAATGATAGCAAATTCCTCTCCTCCATACCGAGCAATAAATCCATCATGTTTTTCTACCTCATTCTGAAGGGTGGAAGCAATTTCTGCTAAACAATCATCCCCATGCAAATGCCCATATGTGTCATTAAAAGGCTTAAAGAAATCAATATCAATCATCATAAAAGTAATGGAAGTTTGTTGTTCTAAAGCATTCGTCCATGATTTATCTATATACTTTTCAAACAATCTGCGATTTGGAATGTTGGTTAAACTATCTTTAAAGGACATCTCCTCTAATTTTTGATTCGCTTTTTGAAGATTTCGTTCAGCATGCACCCACTCTGTAATGTCATGTATAGCCCCAGTATATCCTTCTAAATTTCCTTGATCATCAAATACAGCTGTACAATAAAACTCTACAATACGCTCTCCTCCATTTTTTTGCTTGTATCGTACTTGGTGCATTGTATAATCTAACTCTTCATTCATAAGGGCACGTAACATGCGATAGAGTTTCATGCGATCCTCTCTGTGAACGAATGACATAAAATGTTTTCCAATCGCCTCCTGGACTGTATAACCTGAAACTTTCTCCCATGCTGGATTAAGAAAAACCCAGTACCCTTTTGGATCGATTTGATAAACGACTTCAGTAATATGATCTACAATATTTTTATATTGTTTCTGTGTTCTGCGCATCATTTTCATATTGTATTGTAATTGTACAATCATTGATTGAAAGCTTTGTGCCAACTCTCGAAACTCGTATGCTGAACGATTAAAAACAGTAAAATCAATGTTTTGATTCCATTTCCCGTGCCGAATTTCTCTAGCCTTTTCCGCCAGAAGATGCAAAGGGTGATTAATCCGTTGTGCTATACCAATAAAAAGGACAAAGCCAATCGCGTAAACAGCTAATACATCCATGCAGAAGACAAATAACTGGATATAAAGGGAACTAAACACTTGTCTTTTATTTCGTTCTGATACGATAAACCACCGTTCTTCATTTACCCAGCTGTAACTTGCATACATTTCTTCTTGTTGATCTTCATAGGATTGCTGAATCGGGTTATGTGCTAGCGCTTGCTCATATAAATATGTATCACGGATATTAGTTCTCCCTAAATTGTCAGGTTCTAATAAGGACCCTTCTTTTGTAACAATATATGTATGATTAGAACCATCCTCATCATTAAATAAGGAGGTCATTACATCAACTTTTACTTTTCCATATAATACTCCAACGAAATCCCCTTTCACTCGAATGGGAGCGGAAATGATGAAAAACTTTTGATGGTCTTCCTCAAAAATGGAACTTATATACGTGTCTTTCTCATTTGCTTCTTTAAAGAACTTTTCATTTTTAACAGATCCTTCCTGATTGAATCCATAGACGACTTTTCGATCTTCTCTACGGATTTGAAGTTTAACATCTCCGTTTTCATTTGTTTGAGAGATAGAATGAAAAGCAGGGTTACCAAACAAGATATCTCGATATATCCATAAGCTGTTGTCCTGATTGCTAATCATTTGCGTCGCTGTCATGGAGGATAGAAGCTTAACATCCTGTTGACGTTCCTCAAGCCAATTCTCTAACTGTTCCTTCTCCAAATGAACTTGCTCTGAAAGCTGTTCCATAGTTGTGCTTTTTCGATCATGCGATTCCATCCAATAATAAGGGATAATCGTCAAAATGGTGACGAGGAAAAGGAGCAAGAAAAACCAAAAAAGTAACTTTGTTTTAACTTTATGAATCCCAAAAAATGATTCAATTTTTTCCATCATAATAAAACGTCCTTTATCTATATACATGACTTTTTGACTAGTCTTCTATCAATCATTTTACACTATTTTCATAATGCTTTCATTCGAATTTTTAAAATATTCCATTTTTAAATCGAAGTTGAAGCTTTAATTCTCTCATTTATAAAATGAAATAAATTTATTAATTTGTAGACACACGTCCAAACATAGCCAGACATATTTCCATATTGTATTAGTGTAAGATTTCAGGAGGTGATTTTGGATGCCTTATGGATATGGATTTGGCGGATTCGGCGGTGGCTATGGCTGTGGCTACGGCGGTGGCTATGGCGGTGGATTCGTTTTAATTGTAGTATTATTCATCCTTCTAATCATTGTGGGAGCATCTTTTTATTACTAGAATTGGAAAAGTCCTTCTCATTTGAGAAGGACTTTTTATTAAAATTAACCTATTAAACTATTTTTGGGAAAAAACGATCTAATTGATGAGGTGGAAGAGGCTTGCTAAAATAATAGCCTTGCATTTCATCACACTGTTCCGTCTTAAGGAACTCAAGTTGTTCTTCAGTTTCCACACCTTCTGCGATCACTTTCATGTTTAAGGAATGAGACATATGAATAATAGATTTGACAATAGCCTCATTTTGTTTACGATTCTCATGAATGAAAATTCGATCAATTTTAAGCTTACTAATCGGGAACTGACTTAAATATTTTAGCGATGAATACCCTGTTCCAAAATCATCTATAGAGACATGCACACCTAAAGCACGTAAACCTTCTAATGTTCGAAAAATATCTTCCTCATTACTCATGGCCATAGATTCAGTAATTTCAAGTTCTAAATAATTCGCATTCAATCCAGATTCTTTTAATATATTCTCAACTTTATCCACTAAATCCTTCTGGTAAAATTGTTTAGCAGATAAATTAACTCCCACTACAAAAGGGGGATACCCTTGCGCCTGCCAAGTTTTATTTTGAAGACAAGCTTGCTTTAATACCCACTCCCCAATTTCAAAAATAAGTCCAGTTTTTTCCGCTAGTGGAATAAATGTTGCTGGTGGCACATATCCCCACTCAGGATGTTTCCACCGAAGCAAAGCTTCAAGACCAACGATTTGTCCGGTTTCAATGTTTTTCTGAGGTTGATAATGAAGTTCTAATTGGTCTTCCTTCAGTGCTTTTCTTAATTCAGTTTCCATGGTTAAAATCGTCTTAAAATCCTTAGAAATCGATGATTCAAACACTTTGTAATGGTTTCGATTATTTGCCTTGATCACGTTCATAGCTGAATCCGCATGCTTAACCAAGTCGTTCGAATCACGGCCGTCGTCAGGGTAATTACTAATACCAATTGAAACGGATGTAAAAAGTTCTAACCCTTCTACTTGTAAGGGAGATTCAAAGGATTTAATGATTTTTTGAGCCAAATGTTCAGCCTCTGTTTTTGATTGAATGCCTTTTTGTAAAATTAGAAATTCGTCTCCGCCCATGCGAGCTATAAAATTATGTTCATCATGATGCATTTTTAATTGCTCTGCAAACGCATACAATAATTTATCACCGAATACATACCCTAATGTATCATTAATTTGCTTAAAGTAGTCGATGTCCATAAAATGCACAGCTAACTGTTCTCCACTATGTTCAGCCTGTTGGATTGCCTCTTTAAGTGTTTTCATAAAGTAAGTGCGATTCGGAAGATCTGTTAATTCATCATAATAAGCCATAAACTCAATTTGCTTTTCCTGTTCAACACGGTCTGTAATATCTCTTACAATTGCTCCGCGTAAAACTCGATCTTGATATGGATATGGATGTGCCATGATTTCAACATGTATTATTGTTCCATCCTTCTTAATACCCGTAAGTTCATATGGTTTATCTGGGAACTGATCCATCATACTTTGAAGTTTATAAGAACTGCGAGATTCTACAAAATCAAACGCATTACGATGAACCATTTCTTCAACCGTGTAACCAAACATTCGGGCAAACGTTTCATCACAGTCAATAATATTACCTCTGTCATGAAGGACAATGCCTTCAAAGCTGCTTTGTGTGAGTTTGTTCATATGTTCTTTAGCTTGCTTTACCTTATCATTCAAGGAAACGGAATGAAGAATTATAGAATAAAGGTCTTGATCTTTAGCATGGTTGATTTTCATGGATTTCACATGAATATACCGTTTAGAGCCGTCTTTCACCTCTAAAAGTGTATTTGTTTCCTCTTGGCTCATTAAGATATCAAAATCAAAATAATCTCTAACATTTACAGACATATTTTCAGATGTCCTTAAAAGATCCCAAGCAGATTGATTTGCTTCAACGATCGTACCTTCTCCATCAACAAACAGGATAGCGTCTTGCACTTGCTCTAGTAACCATCCATGTATAGGTAGCTGTAACTGATTGGATGGATTCGACATTCCGTATTCCCCCTAATAACCCCTGAGTATGTCTTTAACCAATAATAATTCGCTCGGTAGGATAATGATATCTTCCGCTTTTTTTGTCTTTTTTAAATGTAAATAAGAAGGATAGGATGCCTATACGTCCTATAAACATTAGCGAAACTAAAACAAATTTACTAATACTGGTTAGTTCTGACGTAATTCCCATTGATAACCCCGTGGTACCGAATGCGGATGAAACTTCAAAGATAATTTCGATCAGCTTAAAAGGCTCAACGATTGTAAGGATGACTACGCCTATAAAACAAGTAATTACAGCCATAATGGATACAACTACAGCTTTGATTAAATCTTCATCATGTACTTCCCGACCAAATATATGAATGCGTTGTTTCCCTCTTGCAAAAGTAAGTAGGAAAATAATGACTAATGCGAATGAGGTAGTTCGAATACCTCCTCCAACACTACTTGGAGAAGCACCAATAAACATAAGAGCAGACATGATGAATTGAGTCTGTTCTGTAAACTGACTCACATCCATTGTCGATAACCCTGCACTTCGAGTAGTGACTGATTGAAATAAAGAATAAAAAATAATTTCATGCCATGATCGACCAGCAAAATAATGATTAAATTCTAATAAAACAATGACTAATGTTCCTACTATAACGAGTACTAAAAACGTAACCGTTGTGAGCTTCGTAAATAATGAAAATCTCATAAACCTTCTTTCTTCAACAGAAGAAAACAAATAATCTCTTACTTCAATTAATACAGGAAAACCAATAGCCCCTAATATGATTAAAACAATATGGACAAATTGCACAAAATAATCATCTTGGAAAGGAATTAAGGATTGACCTGTAATATCAAAACCACCATTCGTTGTAGCACTAATAGAAGCAAAGAAACCTTGAAAATAAGCTTCTTGCCATGTAGGGAAATATTGTAAATAGTATGTTCCTAATATAAAAAATCCAACTAACTCAATAGCTAGGATCATAAATAAAATTTGCTTAATTAAGCGGACCATACCTTGGAAGTGTGTTTGGTTTTGGTCTGTCATGATTAATCTACGCTCACGTAAACCAATTTTCTTCCCTAAAACAATCCAAATGAACGTTCCAAGTGTCATGATCCCAATGCCACCAAACTGAAGTACTGCCGCTAATAGAAATATTCCAGTAACACTAAAGGTCTCTGCTGTTGGTACTACTGTAAGCCCTGTTACACTAACAGCACTAACAGCGGTAAAGATTAAGTCAACAAGTGAAAGGGATACTCCCTCTTTATGAGCCACAGGAAGACCTAATAAAATACAAGCCGTTATTGCGGCTGTCCCATAAAATAATACGATAAGCTGAACGGGTGATAGGTTATTCATCCAGCGTAAACTACGTTGTCTTACCCACATACTAAGTTTCTCCTTTAATTGCTATAATTCCTGCTTATTCGATTCTTTCTTCCATAATTATAGCAATCATTAATGCTAATATCGGTACATTACCCGAATTATGAAGGGGACATTTGCTAATTATGGAAGTGGTATTGATTTTTCCCTTGATTCTTAGCTTCATACATAGCCATATTCGCATGTCGTATCAGCTCATCTTGTGTAATTCCATCTCGAGGATACATACTAATACCAATTGATGCTTATGTGATCCGGAAGAAAGACAAAAGGCAATGAAACAGTCTCGTTCAACCGGTCTGCTAATAGCTTAACATGTTTTATATGTTTTAAAGAAGATTTAAAAAAAGATAAGGTTATTTTGTTAACCTTACCCTTCTTTGAACATATGACTTGAGTTGCTAATATTGTGTAATTCACGTTTAGGTATATGTGTATAGTTTTCGATCATATTCAAAATTTCTTCTTGATGATGTAACAAACGTCTTGTTCTAGAACGGTTCTTTGTAACCGTAATATCTTTATCAGTAATGGTAACCCGGCCATCCATTAACCTTTTCGTAACGATTAAACCATTTGTAAACATAGACTCTGTAGATGTTTGCGTATAATGAGCCGCTTCATAAAATTGTTCATATGTAAACGGAGTCAGTGTAAATCTAAACTGCGTTCTCCAATATCCTTCATACCTCTGTAAATCAAGTTCATTTTCTACTTTTTTTATACGATAAAGGCCACTTGCATCTCGATGTTTCTTTCCGTTTATAGGTATTGGTTTTATAAAGGAGTCACCAAAACCCACATCAACTAAATACGGCCGATCCAGATATACGACATTTGTGGCATGGCTATTTGGATAAGCCCATGTACCATCCTTTTGTTTAACCGTTGCTGCAATCAGGTCAACGTTATACCCTAATTGGTTAAGCAACAAATTAAACAACCCATTTAACTCATAACAAAAGCCGCCTCGCTTACGCTGAACGATTTTTTCGTAAAATTGATCCGTGTCAAGATCAATATAACGACCTGTAACCACATCAATATTTTCAAACGGAACAGAATAAAGGTGGGCTTTCATTAATTGTTCCAACCCTTTTAATGTTGGCTCAGGAGGCTGTGAAAGACCAATTCTGGAAATATAAGATTGAATGTCCATCCTATCTCTCCCTTAAACTTTTGTTTCAGAATCTTCCACATGTTGTTTAAACTTTTCTAATAGCTCGTCACCCTGATACCCTTCCTCAATCAAGTTTTGTAACAATTGTTCTACTTGTTCTTTTTTATAATCTAAAATCGTTCCCATAAAGAGGACATTAAAACCTTCACCAATCTCATTTAAGGTTAGAAGTTTCACTAAAAAATAAGCAGGTTGATTAGATGATTTGGAAATCTTAGCTTCAAGTACAAACTCTTCCCCATCTTCTTGAAGACCTTTAAAATAATCCAATTGTTGAGCACCTACATAGGCTTCAATCAGCCATTGATTTTGCTCATCTTCCTTATTGATAATTAATCCATCAATAAGAGGTATTGTTTTCTTTTCAAAACCTTCTTCTAATTCATGAACGACATTTAGTTTAATCAATTTAAATGTTTTCATAATAGCTCCTTCTCTTATCTTTAATATAGTGAACTTCTTTTCTATCCTCCAATATAGGACATCTCAATCTTCTTATCCTTTGGCGTTTTTCCTTCAGCACGATCTGCAGAATAACGATCATCTCGCCTTGTCCAGCGCTTCATGATTTCTAATTTCAAACCATGATCAGAAGTTCCATCTCGTAATAGGGATCGGATATCATAACCTCCTGAGGCAAATAAACAATGATAAAGCTTACCATCTGCTGAAAGACGTGCTCTCGTACATGTGTCACAAAAGTGGTCTGTTACAGAAGAAATGATCCCAACTTCTCCCTCACCATCTTGATAACGATAACGAGATGCTACTTCTCCATAATAATTCGGGTTAATCGGTTCGAGTGGCATATGTTCATGTATTTGGTCAATGATTTCACGCTTAGAAATGACAGAATCCATATTCCATCCATTCGTATTACCGACATCCATAAATTCTATAAAACGCAAGATATGCCCTGTTGCAAGGAAATATCGTGCCATAGGCAAAATTTGGTCATCATTCATTCCTTTTTTAACAACCATATTTACTTTCACTTGCAATCCTGCATCTTCTGCAGCTTGGACACCCTTTAATACGGGCGATGTTTTAACGCCTCGACTATTAATAGACTTAAATACCTCATCATCTATTGCATCTAAGCTTAAGTTAATTCGATCTAGTCCAGCTGCTTTTAGTGCTTCAGCCTGTTTAGGGAGGAATACGCCATTCGTTGTCAAGGCAATATCATGAATACCTTCAATTGCATATAACCGCTCTATTAATTCACTTAAATTTTTCCGTAGCAGTGGTTCTCCTCCTGTAATACGTATTTTTTCAACCCCTAAAGATGCAAATGCTTCAGCAACACGAACAATTTCATCGTAGGATAACCGCTCTTCCTGGCTTAGAAATTGGTAGCCTTCACCAAAAATTTCTGCAGGCATACAGTATGTACAACGGAAATTACATTGATCAATAACAGAAATTCGTAGATCTTTTAACGGACGCTCAAATTGATCGGTTATAGCAGTACCTGTGGTATCCATCTTTTGCTCCCTCCCTCTTGTTGTTCGTTATTACTATTCATTTTACAAGTCTAACCCTAGAATGTCCAAGTGTCGGCCTGCCCCTCATTTACTTCAATAAGAAGAGCATCAATTAAATAACCTTTTTCATAACCTCTTGTGCCTCCTGGAAGCATCATAAATGCGTTCGCACTTGCTAACGACGTAACAACAGATGACTTATCAAGGCCAGATGGTTGAATGTATACATTCCCATCCTGATAATAAAGGTTTGAGCGAACGAACCGAGTAAATGGGTTCGCTTTTGGAAAATCAGCTGCAAGATAAGCTTTGATCTTAGGTGGGTAAGGCTGTTTAGAACCCATTAATGAGCGAAGAATTGGACGTGTAAACAATTCAAACCCTACATAACAAGCTGAAGGATTACCTGAAAGTCCGAATAATAATTTATCACCTTTTGATGCTACAGTGGTTACGCTTCCAGGTCTCATCGCTACCTTATTAAACAATACATTTGCACCTAATTCTTGATAGATATCAGGCATTAAGTCATAATCCCCAACAGAAACACCACCTGTTGTTATCATTAGATCTACTTCTTCAAGGGCTTTGGATATTGCTTCAAATGACGTTGCAAAATCATCTTGAAGCGTACCGTAGAATTGAACCTCTCCCCCAGCACGTATGATTTGAGAAGCAACCATAGAAGCATTCGAATTACGAATTTTCCCAGGAACTAAGTCATCTTCTACTTGCAATAACTCTGTTCCTGTTGTAAATAAACCTACCTTTGGACGCTTTGCTACTGTGACATAAGCATAACCAAATGTAGCTAGTAATGCTTTCACTCCTGGATTGATTGATGTGCCTTTATATACAAGCTTGGTTCCTTCTTCCGTTTCAGAACCTTTTACGTTTACATTATCTCCTGGGTTCATGCTTCTTTTGATCGACATATATTCTTGACCCTGGTCTTCAAATGTTTGGCAAATCTCAAACATGGCTACACAATTTGCCTCTTCTGGAAGCTTGGCGCCTGTCATAATTCGAACAGCTTCTCCTTTTTGAAGAGGTTGAGTAGCTACTTTTCCAGCTGAGATATGTTCGGTAACCTTAAACGTAATTGGATTTTCCTGGCTCCCAGTTGCAGTATCCTCTGCACGGAAAGCAAATCCATCATACGGTGATTTATTAAAGGGTGGAACAGCATGCGTAGCGACGATGTCCTCCCCTAAGATCCGGCCATCACTATCTTCAAGTTTTACTGTTTCTTGAATACCTTCTTCAGCAAACTGCATCACACGTTCCACAGCTTCTTGAACTGCAATTGGATTTCGTTTTTCAACCATCAGAACCTTCCTCTCAACAAAGACTTCCTTTACAAAACGTATCAAATTTGGTGTTTTAACTCCAACTATTTACCTTATTCATTCTAAATAGAAAAGCTGGGTATAACACCCAGCTTAGTAATAAAAGTATTTGTTTTTCTGCATCATTAGACGTTCTGTTGCTTCTTTATACTGACGTTCAGAACGCATAATATCTTGCTTTGATCTTCTTTCAATTGTTATGGTAAACAATAAAAATTGTAATTGCATGAGTTATGTCTCCTTCCATTTACTTTGTAACTAACCGGTATCTTTCTCCGCATTAATCCATGCCATAAATTGTTGTAGTCGAATCATTGTTCATCCATTCCTTTCATTTCATTATTTTAGAATTCAGAAATAAAGTTTGCTTTACGATCCATAAGCTGTTCTTCTGGGGTGACATCATAAAACGGCGAACGATTCGTCTGGTGTTGTTTGTGTTTCTTTGCAAACGTAATCGTAAAAATAAAAAATTGTATCGTCATGTGAAGTTCCTCCTTTTATTTATTTTATTTATATAAAAGGGTAGCCCCTTTTATCGCACAAAAAAGCCGTAACAAGATGCTACGGCACTAATGAAACATATAAAAAACCGCAGGGCACACCTACGGCATTACAAATAAAACATATAAATCCGCAGGCCATTCAACCTGCAGCTTCTTAATGGTTATTGATGAATTATGACATAATTCCACGACGAGCCAAGGTCGAATGATACATATTCAGTTGATTCGTTTGATTCTTTAAGTTTTTCATCTTGTTCGACCTCGCTTTCGTTTTATTTTTAACACAAATAAAGTATATGCAACTTACCATGAAATGTAAACCATTTTAATCAAATTTATCCAATAAATTTATTTGGAACAGTTTCTTTTGATAAAATCGTATCTATTTGCTGATCAAGTTTGTGTAACTCTTGAATAGCTTCACTAACTTCCATTTGTTTATAATGATGCAATCCTTTTGGTTGTTCATCCTTATTATCTGCTTGTGTGATCACTTCTTGAAGAGGTGTTTGCTTTCCTTCTAAAGAAAACGGCAAGTACGAATCAGTGTGTAAAAGGATTGCAACGGATATTTCCTTGGCTGCTACACGATCCTCTCCTAATCTAATGAGAAGTTTATGAGCACGCTCAGCACCTTTTATCGCATGAATATCATTTTGACGGTACTCATCGTAATCCCATTCCCCTTCATTGTTATACCATTCATAGTGGCCAATATCATGAAGCAATGCTGCCTTCGCTGCATGATCTACATGAACCCCTTTATCCACAGCGATTTCAAAGGCATATTGAGCAGCAGTTACCGCATGATGAACACCTGAACGACGAAGGTATTTTCTTGTAATGTGATGCTTGAAAATATCGACTAAGTTGACCTTCCTCATTGAAATCCCTCCGATTAGTTTTCAGAATAATATATCACAATGTATATAACGTAACAATCTTTTCTTTATGTTTTCCCCTAGTCCCTTGTTACAAACGTTCATTTCTAGTGTTTAAGATACAAAGAGATAAGGTATAAATGGTAAGGAATTGAAGTAAGAGGAGATGGTCAAATGAAATTTATAGGTGACTCTGTCTTAATTACAGGGGCTAGTAATGGTATTGGAAAGTCCCTAGCTAAAGCTTATGCAGATGAAGGTGCTACTGTTCTTATGATTGATAATGATAAAGGGAATGGTGAAAAACTCGAAAATGAAATTCGTGAGCATCACGAACATGCTTATTTTATATATTGTGACCTGCGAGATCCCAAAGAAATCGAAAACCTTTTCCACTATATAGATGAACAGCATGATACCCCCTCCATATTGATAAACAATGCAGGAGTAAGCCGTTTTGAAAACATTTTTGATTTAACTGTTGGGGAGTGGGACAATACCATTCAAACGAATTTAAGAGGCACATTCTTATGTTCCCAGCAAATAGCTATGCGTTGGAGAGATGAAGGAATCCATGGACGCATTGTGAATATGGCCTCCACTAGAGCTCTCATGTCTGAACAGGACTCAGAGGCTTATGCAGCTTCAAAAGGTGGCATATTAGCCTTAACCCATTCGCTAGCTATGTCATTGAGTGAGTATCAAATAAGAGTGAATTCTATTAGTCCAGGTTGGATCCAGACAGAAGCTTATGAAGAACTGAGAGATATCGACCACACCCAACACCCTTCCAAACGAGTAGGACATGCAACAGATATCGCAAGAGCTTGTTTTTACTTAAGTGATAAGGAAAATGCTTTCGTAACAGGAGAGAACTTAGTGGTTGATGGGGGTATGACGAAGAAGATGATTTATGAACACTAGAAGATAGGAAGAAATGTTAGGTAACAAGCAGTTTAGTTTTAAGTGTGAGAACATGATTTTCACCTTAACTGAACTGCTTTTTTGATATTCCTTTAAAGCCCCCTTATGTGGAAGACTTGGTTTCGAGATAATAATGTGAGGAGTCCGTTGCTGTTGAGTAATTTGTTGCGGTCAGTGAAACGGCAAGCCTGTTGT
>NZ_AULJ01000057.1 GCF_000425225.1 Pontibacillus marinus BH030004 = DSM 16465
TCCTTATCCTTATCACTTTCTCCGTACGATAAGTCAACATCGATTCACTTTGTTCATCGTGTTTCCTTTACACGTTTGTGACATGAAATTTTAACAAAGAAGCAAATCGACGTAGTTAAAATTTCTAGGTGAAAGTACCACGGCAACTAAGCTTCTGTCTGCGCCTGGCGGCTTGCCAATCAGCAAGTTTAGTTAATCGTACTACGGGCTCAGTCCAGTCCCTTCGTTGCTAAACGGGCGCTTGCGCTTTTGTATGTGGTAGGTTCGCATTTCCACCCCACATTTGGTATGATTGTAGCACTAATGGAAAGAAGAGGGATCCTTATGGAACAGAAAGAACATGTTTTATTAGCTGCATGTAGATTACCGTTTCAAGATGACGAACGTTTTCAGTCCTCATTGGAGGAGCTACGTTCATTAACAGAAACGGCTCATGGAGAAGTAGATAAAATTGTTATACAAAATAGAAATAAAGTCCATCAGGCACTATATTTAGGACAAGGAAAGCTTGAGGAAATTAAAACATACATAGAGGAACATGAAATTGATCTTGTAATCATTAATGACGAATTATCACCGAGCCAAACGAAAAACATCAGTGATTTTCTAGATATTGCCGTTATCGACCGAACTCAGCTGATTCTAGATATTTTTGCAAGAAGAGCGAATACCAAAGAAGGTAAACTACAAGTTGAATTAGCTCAATTGCAGTATTTACTCCCTAGGTTATATGGGCAGGGTAAAAACCTATCTCGTTTAGGTGGTGGAATAGGTACAAGAGGTCCTGGTGAGACGAAACTTGAGACCGATCGTCGTCACATTCAGCGTCGTATTGATGATATTCGTAAACAAATCCAGCAAGTTGCGACTCAGCGTGAACAATATCGTAAGCGTCGTAAAGAGAATAAAGCCTTCCAAATCGCTATTGTAGGTTATACAAACGCCGGAAAATCGACACTTTTCAATCGTATAACGAACAGTCAATCATTTGAAGAAAATCAACTATTCGCAACGCTTGATCCTCTGACTAGGCAGGTTCAGTTGCCAAGCGGTTTCCAAGCTTTAATTTCTGATACAGTTGGGTTCATCCAAGACCTTCCTACAACGCTAATTGCTGCATTCCGTTCTACTTTAGAGGAAGTGAGAGAAGCGGATCTAGTCTTGCATATGGTAGATGCATCCCATCCAGATCATGTCCATCATGAAAAAACCGTGCATAAGCTCTTAAAAGAACTTGAAGCGGATCATATTCCGATGCTCAACGTGTATAACAAAAAAGATTTATTGAATGAGGATTTTATGCCGGTTAGTTTACCAGCTATTACAATTAGTGCGAACGATCCGATTGATATTAAACGTTTGTTTGATAAGATTGAAGAAGTGCTTATGAAAGAATGGGAGCCATATCAGACATATGTCCATGCTTCAAAAGGTGACATGCTTCATCGTTTATCGAAGCACTCTATCATGACAGAGCGAGACTTTTTGGAAGAAGATGAGGTTTATTTTGTAAAAGGGTGGATCAATCCTGATCATCCTTTATATCATCAATTACGTAAAGAATAGAAGAAGGGGAAACACCGAGAATGAACAAGGATATCGAAGTATTAGCGAGAGAGACTGAAGAAGATTTAAAAGAAATCCATGGAAACATTAATTTACTTGTAGAACAAAATCAAGAGCGCGTGTTAAACGCTTTTCAAAATCATCAGGTAAGTGATGCTCATTTTAATCCAACTACAGGATACGGTTATGATGATATGGGACGAGATAAGTTGGAAGAAGTGTACGCAGATGTTTTTAAGGGTGAAGATGCATTAGTCAGACCACAAATCGTTTCGGGAACACATGCTATTACGATCGCTTTATTTGCCACGCTACGCCCTTATGATGAACTTTTGTATATTACTGGGCGTCCTTATGACACTCTTGAAGAGATTGTAGGTGTTCGAGGCGAAAACAACGGATCATTAAAGGACTATTTAATTGACTACAATCACATAGATTTAACCGAAGATGGTACGGTTGATTTTGAGAGAGTTCAGGCTTCCATAACTTCTAAAACTAAGGTGGTTGGAATTCAACGCTCAAAAGGCTACGCAGATCGTCCTTCATTCTGTATCTCTGAGATTGAAGAAATGATTCGTTTTGTAAAAGAGATTGACCCAAATGTAGTTGTTTTCGTTGATAATTGTTATGGAGAGTTTGCTGAAGATCGGGAGCCAATAGAAGTTGGGGCTGATCTAATTGCAGGATCATTGATCAAAAACCCTGGTGGTGGACTTGCAAGAACGGGTGGTTATATTGCAGGGCGAAAAGACTTAATCGAGCAATGTGGTAACCGACTAACAGCTCCAGGACTTGGCAAGGAGACAGGAGCGAGTGTTAGCAGCCTTCAGGATATGTATCAAGGCCTATTCTTAGCGCCGCATGTTGTTGGTGAAGCTATGAAAGGAGCCGTTTTCACATCACGTCTATTAGAAAAATTAGGCTTTAATACAAGTCCTAGCTACGATGTAAAACGAACGGATCTCATACAATCTGTAACATTTGATACATCAGAACAAATGGTAGCATTTTGTCAGCAAATCCAAAAGTCTTCACCCATAAATTCGCATGTAACACCTCATCCAAGCTATATGCCTGGGTACGAACATGATGTGATTATGGCAGCAGGTACATTCGTTCAAGGAGCAAGTCTTGAGTTAACAGCAGATGGGCCAATTCGTCCGCCGTACACGGCTTTTGTACAGGGTGGATTAACCTATAGTCATGTGAAAATTGCAATCAAATCAGCAGTGAAAAATCTCTTAAAAGAAGTTTAAAAGATTATAAGTAGGGTAAAAGTGTAAAGTTGAACGCTCAAATGGGCGTTCAACTTTTTGTGTAAGAAATCCTGACACACGTTGACACTTTTACATACGTTCGCATATACTTAATATAGATAAACGTCACGTGAGGAGGGCAGTAAACCATGAATGATGAATACAGAAGATCCATGCCTTTGTTCCCAATAAGCATCGTCATATCACTGACAGATTTATCAGCTCGACAAATCCGATATTACGAACAACATGAACTGGTGAAACCAGCTCGTACTGAAGGGAATCGTCGATTGTTCTCATTTAATGATGTCGATCGATTATTAGAGATAAAATCCCTCATTGAAAAAGGGATCAACTTGGCAGGTATTAAACAAGTGTTAAGTATGCAAGACGAAGAAGAAACACAAGAACATAGTGAAGAAGACATTCAAGAAGCCCAAAAAGATTTATCCGAGAAGGAATTACGCAAAATGCTTAAGAATGAACTGTTCCAAGGAAATCGAATGGGTAAATCATCGTTGCGTCAGGGAGAATTATCTCGATTCTTCCATTAAATAAAAAGTAAACTTTTAGGAGGAACCTACGATTATGAGTTCGAACAAATTGACTAGAAAAGAGATTTGGAAAAAGATTGAGGAAGAAAACGTAAAATTCATCCGACTACAATTCACAGACCTCTTAGGAACGATCAAAAATGTTGAGATTCCAGTAAGTCAATTGGATAAAGCATTAGACAATGAAATGATGTTTGATGGATCTTCCATTGAAGGTTTTGTGCGTATCGAAGAATCAGATATGTTACTACATCCAGATATTGATACATTTGTTGTCTTCCCTTGGACTTCTGAAAAAGGAAAAGTGGCACGATTTATCTGTGACATTTGCAATCCAGATGGTACGCCGTTTGAGGGCTGTCCACGTTATAACTTAAAGCGTAACCTTAAGAAGATGGAGGAGCTTGGATTCTCGGCATTTAATCTAGGTACTGAGCCAGAATTCTTCCTGTTTAAGTTAGATGAAAAAGGCGAACCAACGATGGAATTGAACGATAAAGGTGGTTATTTTGACCTTGCACCAACAGACTTAGGTGAAAACTGCCGCCGCGATATCGTTTTAGAATTAGAAGAAATGGGATTTGAAATTGAAGCATCTCACCACGAAGTGGCTCCAGGGCAGCACGAGATCGACTTTAAATATGCAGATGCTGTAAAGCACGCTGACGATATTCAAACGTTCAAATTAGTTGTTAAGACGATTGCTCGTAAACACGGCCTACATGCTACATTCATGCCAAAACCACTATTTGGTGTAAACGGTTCAGGAATGCACTGTAACATGTCCTTATTCAAAGGCAAAGAGAATGCGTTTTATGATAAGAAAGGCGAACAGGAACTTAGTAAGACAGCATATCAGTTTATCGCTGGTGTGGTAAAGCACGCAACGAATTTCACTGCTGTTACGAACCCAACTGTAAACTCTTATAAGCGTCTTGTGCCAGGTTATGAAGCTCCTTGTTACGTAGCATGGTCTGGTCAAAACCGTAGTCCATTAATACGTATTCCGGCTTCCCGAGGCTTAAGTACACGTATTGAAGTACGTTCAGTAGACCCAGCAGCGAACCCATACTTAGCTATGACAGTTTTATTAGCAGCAGGCCTTGATGGAATCGAAAATGACTTAGAAGCACCAACTCCAGTAGACCGTAATATCTATGTTATGGATAAAGAGGAACGTGAAAAGCATGGTGTTCAAGACTTACCGGCAACGTTATCGGATGCATTAGGCCTACTGAAGAAAGATGAAACAATGGTGAATGCATTAGGCGAACACCTTTTTGAACACTTTATTGAAGCAAAAGAAATTGAATGGGATATGTTCCGTACACAAGTACACCCATGGGAGCGAGAACAGTATCTATCAACTTATTAATACCCAAAACCCTCGATGCTCATTGTATCGAGGGTTTTGTATATGGGTAAGATAGTGGTTTTTTCTGCTTATCTTCCAATCTGGTATTTGATGAATAATGAGTATCCACCATACAAGACGGGTAGTGAGATTGGAAGATGCAACTTTTTTACCTAGTAGAAAAACACCAAAGGAGGAAAACAATGAAGTCGCTCTTGTTAATGCTATCTTGCTTAGGACTGTGGTTCTTAGTCCTTACAGGTTGTGCATCTTCAGAGGAAAATGCTCCAGAGAAAAAAGAAGATCAACAACTAGATGAACATCAAACAAGTGAACAAGAAAAAATGAATGATGAAAAATCTAATGACGATTCGAACTCATCTGATAAAAAAACTCAACCTAAAAAGAAAGATCCTTTCCAGAAAACAGTAGACAGTATGAGTGTGGATGAAAAAATTGCCCAAATGATGTTCATAGGTTTGAAAGGAACATCTTTAAATAAACAGGAAGCTCAGTTAATTCGAACAGAGCAAGTTGGTGGCGTCATTCTTTTAGGTGGTAATATTCAAAATAAAAATCAATTACTTCAATATATACAAAGTATTAAAAAAGCAAACAAAAATAGTCATACCCCTTTGATGCTAGGGGTGGATGAAGAAGGGGGAAGAGTTAGTCGCATTCCTGGTGAAATAGCCAATTTTCCTTCTAATCAGTATATAGGTAAATATTCAAATGCCTCATTATCACATCGTATTGGTGAACTTTTAGCTCAAAAGGTAGAAGCATTTGGATTTAATGTCGATTTTGCGCCGGTGCTAGATATTAATAATAATCCTCAAAATAGAGTGATAGGCGATCGCTCTTTCGGTTCGACACCAGAGAAAGTTTCAAAGTTAGGGATAGCGACTATGGAAGGGATACAATCAGAAGGTGTGATTCCTGTTGTTAAACACTTCCCTGGTCATGGAAATACGACAAAGGATTCTCATATAAGTTTACCCAGAGTAGATAAATCCATCGTAGAGATCAAACAAGAAGAGCTTATTCCATTTAAAAAGGCCATTGATCAAGGGGCTGATATGGTTATGGTGGCTCATATCCTTTATTCAGCATTTGACCAAAAATATCCGGCTACATTATCAGAAAGAATCATCACGGATTTACTACGTAATGACATGGGCTTTGAGGGTGTTGTCATAACAGATGATATGTCCATGGGGGCCATTACACAAAATTATGGAATGGATGAAGCAGCTGTGTTATCGATTAGAGCTGGGACGGATATGTTTATGCTGACAAGCTCAGGTGACGGAAATTATGAGCGAGTAAAAAAAGCACTGAAACAAGCGGTAAAACAAGGCACTATCGCGGAAGAAAGCTTAGATAAGAGTGTGAAAAGAATATTAAAATTAAAGGAAAAATACAAATTATCTCACGAACTTCCTCAAGAGGTTGATGTTCCATCTCTAAATCAAAAAATAAGAAATGTTATTGACCAAATAAAATAGGCGATAGTAAAAGAAACAGCTATTTATCCAATGTAAGGATAGATAGCTGTTTTTACATTTTTAATGAATATGTCGATACAATCCTACTACTATACCTAAAACACTGACATTTTGAACTAGAATCGGATCCATTGTCGCATTTTCAGGTTGTAAACGAATATGCGTGGATTCTTTAAAGAAACGTTTAACTGTTGCCTCTTCATCTTCAGTCATGGCCACTACAATATCTCCATTTTGAGCAGTTGGTTGTTTTCGTACAATGACCATATCCCCATCTAGGATACCTGCTTCAATCATACTCTCACCTTGTACGACAAGCACAAAGGTGTCATTGTCTGGTGTAGCAAGTGTGTCTGGTAAAGGAACATATTCTTCGATGTTTTCTATAGCTGTGATAGGTACACCAGCAGTTACTTTACCGATTACTGGCGCATAAGATGCTTCACCTTTAGGGATCGCAACAGTATCGTTTCCCTCTAATTCTAGTACTTCAATAGCTCTTGGTTTCGTTGGGTCTCTACGGATATAACCTTTTTTCTCTAATCGTGCTAGGTGTCCATGCACCGTTGAGCTTGATGCAAGCCCTACTGCTTCTCCAATCTCTCTTACGGAAGGTGGATAGCCTTTCTCTAGTACACGACCTTTAATAAAGTCTAAGATCGCTTCCTGTCTTTTTGATAGTTTTGTCATATTGTTTACACCTCGTACATATCCTTTTATTACCGTCATTATATCATGGCTGGTAACAAGATACAAACATTCGTTCGTAAAAATCCTTGACAAGAACGAATGTTCGTATATAATAAGACTTAGAAACCGAACAAAAGTTCTTATATTTTTCTGGAGGCGATAACGATGTTTCAAAAACTTTTTAACCTATCAAAATTAGACGTAGCTTATTTTCTTATCTTTACAGGTAGTCTAGTATTCATGTATTTTGCTATGGTAACGAGTGGATAATAATTTACGTCCTAAATTAAATCTCATATGATAGATAAAAAAGGAGCAACTATGAAAGCCATCATCTATTGTCGTGTCAGCACAGAAAAAGAACAACAAGAGACTTCCTTAAAACGTCAACGAATCGAATTAGAGGACTTGGCGCTTCAAAATGAAACAGAAATTGTCCATGTTATCCAGGAACAAGCAAGTGGATATGATGTGGATCGTGAGGGCATCTTTGAGATGTTTGATTACTTTTCAAGCGGAGAAGCCGATACATTGTTTATTCAGGATGAAACACGACTAGGGCGGGGGAATACGAAGATTGCCCTATTTCATCAGTTAAATAAATTACAGGTACCTGTGTATTCCATTTCCCATCAAGGGCAACTCCAATTATCTGAGTCTGACTCAATGGTGCTTCAAATTGTGGGGATCGTTGAAGAATATCAACGAAAAATACATAACTTAAAAATCAAGCGTGGTATGAAACGTGCTATTGACGGTGGATTTAATCCTGGCGAAAATTTGAGCAACCAACACTTATCTCCAGGACGTGAGCGAATTGAGTTTCCAATCGAAGAAGTTGTCCGTTTGAGAAGCAACAATCTTACATTTGATGAGATTGCAGCTACTTTAAGAGGAATGGGATTCAACGTATCACGAGCTACGGTCCACAGACGTTATAAGGAGTACACTTCACTTGAAAAAGACCAATAAAAACGTTAATATATATTAAAGACAAGTCCCATTAAAGGAGCTTGTCTTTTTCAATTTAGTTAGCTTACAAGTAAAGGAGAATCTTGTATGATTTCACAAGACAAGCTTAATCGTATAAATGAATTAGCGAATAAATCTAAACAAGAAGGATTAACCTTATCTGAACAAAAAGAGCAGAAAAAGCTTCGCACAGAATACCTTAAAAACGTACGTCAATCCTTTAAGAACCAGCTTAAATCCACAAAAATTGTAGACCCTGAAGGCAATGACGTAACACCAGAGAAGCTAAAGCAGGAAAAAGAACGAAATAGCAAGCATTAAAGACAGGCACACGTAAATGAGCGTGTGCTTTTTTTATGGATATTTCTTCCCTTAGGACTATTCCCCCATTCAGCTATAGCCCCCTTATCTTGAAGACTTGAAATCGAGATAAGTTGAGAGCAGTCCGTTGCTTTTGGAAGAGGTAGGGGTTCAGTGAAACGGCAATACTCCTGCGGAAGACCAGCTGAGCCTCCTCATACGCTACGCTCCTTGCGGGGTCTCATCTGCCCTTTCTACCGCGGGAGTTTGCCGTTTCCCTCACCCCTCTGCTGGTATGTAGATTAACGGACCCATAGCTGAGATCGTTTGATTTCATTCTTAGGGAAACTGTATTTCAGATCCTAAAACCCTCTACATATAAAGCTTTAGATTACTTGAATGCAAAATGATATAACCACAAATTCAAAGTCAGAAAACCGTACGATAGCTGCGGTTCCGTTAGTCACCATTCGGCTAAGGTGGGCTGGGAAATGGGTTGACTCCAGCGGAAAAACGGGCTAGCGAGACCCCGCAAGGAGCGAATAGCGGATGAGGAGGCTCGATAGTTCGTCCGCAGGAAAGCAACCCATTTCCCAGCCCGCCCGCTCTCTATTTGGCAACGGAACCTCTCTACGCTTTATTCCAGATAACTGCCATTTAGTTGAATACTTCTAGAGGAGAAAATTATTAATATTGTAGTAAATAAAGTCAACACTTCTCATCATCCTGGAGTAACTTTCAATGTGTTACATCGTCTAAAAAGAGTAGGAGGTGTTATAGAATGGTACTACGTAATTTCTTGATTTTGATTCTACTCATAACTGTTTTAACAGGATGCTCAACTAATCATACAAATGAGCAGTCACAACTTGATCAATATGAAGTATCAAACACTGTAGCGGAAATTAAAAAAGGAGACTTTATCTACCGACTAGTTACAGAAAAGAAAGTCTATCAAAACAATGATTCTATTAACTTATACGCAGAATTGGAATATGTAGGTGATAAAGATAAAATCAAAATCTATCATGGTGCAACTCCAATTTATTTTCCTATGAGTGAAAAAACGAGAGGATATCAAATCCCATATAATACAACCGATCCTCTGCGAACGACCATCCTTAAAAAAGGTGAACCTCTAATAAAAGAGTATGGGGGGAGTGGCAGTTATTCCCAAGAGGATAAGGAAGCTTATATAGATTTTATGAAAAGTGTAATGGATCATACATTGCCTAAGGGTTACTATGTGGTTGATGGTTATGTCGATTTTTATGTGATAGAGGAAAATGAAGAGGAGAAAGATTACCGTATAAACGCTCAAGTTGATTTTAAAGTTAAATAAAGAATGGAAGAAATGTGAAAATATAATGTAAATCACGAACATTTAAGCATAAATAAGTCATTTCTTTACATTCTAAAAGGTGAGAATAAGAATTTTCGACACTTCTTTGCCCCTAATGCTTGTCACTTGTCGATTTTCATTATAGGATTAAATTGTTACATAGTTCTCGAAAAATGAAAGGAGATCATACATGTCACAGCAAATTGAACAACAATCGATTAACACAATCCGCACACTAGCTATTGATGCGGTTGAGAAAGCGAATTCAGGTCACCCAGGAATGCCGATGGGTGCTGCTCCTATGGCTTATGCCCTTTGGACTGAGTTCATGAACCACAATCCGAAAAACTCTGAATGGTTTAACCGCGACCGTTTTGTACTTTCTGCGGGTCACGGCTCTATGCTTTTATATAGCCTGTTACACCTTTCTGGTTACAACGTTACAATGGATGACTTAAAAGAATTCCGTCAGTGGGGATCTAAAACACCTGGTCACCCTGAGTATGGCCATACAGATGGTGTTGAAGCTACTACAGGTCCATTAGGTCAAGGAATTGCCATGGCAGTCGGAATGGCAATGGCAGAAAGTCATTTAGCAGCAAAATACAACCGCGACTCCTATAATGTTGTAGATCATTACACTTACTCTATCTGTGGAGATGGCGACCTTATGGAAGGGGTTTCTCAAGAAGCAGCATCCCTTGCAGGGCATCTAGGGTTAGGCAAGTTAGTTGTTCTTTATGACTCTAACGATATTTCCCTTGATGGTGACTTACATCGTTCATTCTCTGAAAGCGTAGAAGATCGCTTCAAAGCTTACGGGTGGGAAGTTATTTATGTTGAAGAAGGTACAGATGTAGATTCTATTCGTGAAGCTCTTAAACAAGCTCGCCAATCTACAGACAAGCCAACACTAATTGAAGTGAAAACGGTAATTGGACATGGTTCTCCTAATAAATCAGGAAAATCTGCTTCTCATGGTGCTCCTCTTGGAGAAGATGAAGTGAAGCTTACAAAAGAGTCATACAAATGGGGTCATGAACCATTCCATGTACCAGCTGATGTATATCAGGACTTTGAAACAAAAGTACAAACAAAAGGTGTTGAAGCTGAAACAAACTGGAATGATCTATTTAACAAGTACAAAGAAGCTTACCCTGAGCTTGCTAAAGAATTAGAACAAGCAATGAATAATGAACTACCAGAAGGTTGGGAAAATAAACTACCTACTTATACACCTGGAGAAGATAAGGTAGCTACACGCGCAGCATCCGGAGATATGATTAATGCGCTATCTGAGTATGTTCCAAGCTTCTTTGGTGGAAGTGCAGACCTTGCTGGTTCAAACAAGACTACTGTTAAGGGCGAAGAAGATTTCTCTCGCAATAACTATGCAGGTCGTAACATTTGGTTTGGTGTTCGTGAATTTGCTATGGCATGTGCACTAAATGGTATGGCGCTTCATGGAGGCCTGAAAGTGTATGGCGGAACATTCTTTGTGTTCAGTGACTACCTACGTCCTGCTGTACGTCTTTCCGCTCTTATGGGAGCTCCAGTAAACTATGTATTCACGCACGACTCTGTTGCTGTAGGTGAAGATGGTCCAACTCACGAACCAATTGAACAGCTTCCATCTCTTCGTGCAATGCCTAATCTCTCAGTGATTCGTCCAGCAGATGGAAATGAGACAAATGCTGCATGGCGTTTAGCTCTAGAGTCAGATGATATTCCAACAGCGCTTGTACTTACGCGTCAAGGACTTCCTACACTTGAAGGTACAAATTACGAAGGCGTGAAAAAAGGTGCTTATGTGGTAAGTCCTGCAAATAAAGAAGAAGCGGATGCATTGCTCCTTGCATCAGGTTCTGAAGTACAATTAGCTGTTCGGGCCCAAGAAGCTTTACGTGAAAAAGGCATCGAAACAAGTGTTGTATCAATGCCTTCATGGGATCGTTTTGATAAGCAAAATAAAAGCTATAAAGAAGAAGTCCTTCCAAGTAGCGTAACGAAACGTCTAGCAATTGAAATGGCTTCTCCATTTGGCTGGGAGCGTTACACTGGTATGGACGGGGATGTTCTTGGTATTAATACATTTGGTGCATCTGCCCCTGGTGACAAAGTTATCGAAGAATACGGATTTAACGTTGAAAATGTCGTTCAAAAAGTCGAAAACCTTTTAAAATAATTAGTTAGAATAATTTTTTTAGGCTGCCCTAACTGTCAGGGCAGCCTAAAAGTTTTTCGACAAAACTTTTATTGCATAAGTGACGTGTTTTGACACATTATTTCACATATATAGCTTACAATCTCTCTAAAAGGAGGGACAGGCTATGCACACCTATTCACTTTATTGGATTAAAGAAGAGTTTTCGTATCATTACTTTCATAAAACGAATATCTTGTTCCACTTCTTGCAGGAGTGGAAATACAACCCAGGTAGTGAGCAACTGTCACTTCAATATCAGTATGTGACACAGCCTATACCAATAGAAGTGCTTATGCATCATGTGACAAATCATTTAAGAAAGCCTGTAGAACTTCAATTCAATGATGATGAAATGAGTTTTACAATATATGAAAAAGGACGAGCAGTTAAGCTGTTACAACGTGATCATAGAGAAGTGGAAATCCAAGCAGAAAACCTTCATATAGCAGAATGTATGTTGTTTGATACATTGCGTAAAATGGATCATTCTTTCTTCATTATGAATCAGGATTGTCAGCAATATGGATGGATTGCTCCTATTAAAAAAGAAGTGATTCTTTAAGCATCCTATTGTATTCTCTCTTTCGTTTTACTATAATGTTTGAGAGACAACATGAAGGAGGAAATTTGTACGATGAGTATAACTTGGGTTATTGTAATAGCCGTATTAACCCTACTTGCTGGTGTAGCACTAGGTTTCTTTATTGCCAGAAAGTATATGATGAACTATCTAAAGAAAAACCCACCAATTAACGAACAAATGTTACGAACATTAATGATGCAGATGGGTCAAAAGCCATCACAGAAGAAAATTAATCAAATGATGCGTGCGATGAACGACCAACAACAACAAAAGAAGTAACGTCATGAGACGCTAAAAGCCTTTCTTCGAATGAAGAAAGGCTTTATTACTTTAAAGTTAGTCGATACAAAGATTCATAATGAGATAATGTTTACGTTTCAATAATCTACACAAAGTTGTCATAACTATTTGCTCTGAGCGGATAGATAGCGTTACTCATTTTCTTTACAATAGAATATAGTGTGAACATATGTTATAAAGGGGCGTTACCATGTCTGATATCAATATTTTTATTGCATTTGGTGCAGGTTTTTTATCATTTATATCGCCATGTGTGTTACCTCTGTATCCTGCTTTCTTATCATACATAACAGGGATGAGTGTAAATGAATTAAAATCCGATAATGCAATGCTGAACAAAAGAAGTATATTGCATACCATTTTGTTTCTCCTAGGCTTTACAACAATATTTGTGTTTTTAGGATTCTCTACTACAGCAATAGGGGACGTATTTTACAAATATAAAGACTTAATTCGTCAATTAGGTGCTATATTAATTGTCTTTTTTGGTTTTGTGATTATAGGTGTATTTAATTTTGATTTGTTAATGAAAGATCGAAAAATCACTTTTAAAAATCGGCCTGGAGGGTTTTTAGGGTCTTTTGTTATTGGTATGGCTTTCTCAATGGGCTGGACACCATGTACAGGACCTATTTTAGCAGCTGTGTTTGGACTTGCAGCAACAAATCCGGATAGTGGAATGCTGTATTTGATGGCATATTCCTTAGGATTTTCTGTTCCATTCTTAATTTTATCTTTCTTTATTGGAAAACTAAATTGGATTAAGCGTCACAGCGCCAAATTGGTGAAAATAGGCGGTTATGTTATGATTGGAATGGGAATTTTCTTATTCTTTGACTTAATGACGAAGTTAACTTCTTGGCTTTCAGACATTTTCGGTTTCACAGGATTTTAATCCATAATGGAATCTGTGAGTCATTTGTATTATGATTAAGGTAGGCTTGGAAAAAGGAGTAGAATCAATGAGAACAAACGATGTTATATTGCGGACCACTACGACATTGATTGCCTTTATCTTATTAGCGTTTTCAGTGTACTTATTCTTAGCAGGGCACAATGCACCCGGTGGAGGGTTTATTGGTGGTCTAATGACTGCTGCTGCAATTATTTTAATGTACATGACCTATGGCATGGAATCGATCAAGAAGATTATTCCAATTAATTTTCGAAGTATCGTTCCTGTTGGACTGCTTATTGCTGTTTTAAGTGGTGCTGGGTCATTCCTGTTCGGAGAGCCGTTTTTAAGCCAAACGTTCGCTCACTTACATCATGTACCAATTTTTGGTGAGATGGAGCTTGCTACGGCTATGCTATTTGATTTAGGTGTATATGTGACGGTAGTCGGAATCACATTAACCATTATATTAACAATTGCAAATGATCAATAAGCGTTTCATGTGGAGTAAGGGGGGAATGAAACAATGGCCAACATATTGATTGTTGATGATGCGAAATTCATGCGAATGACACTCTCAAACATCCTAGCAAATGGTGGACATGAGGTAGTAGGAGAGGCAGAAAATGGTGAACAAGCCGTAGACATGTATAACGACTTGCTACCAGATCTCGTAACAATGGACATTACGATGCCAGAAATGAATGGACTAGAAGCTTTGAAAGCAATATTAGAGAAAAATCCAACTGCAACCATAATTATGTGTTCAGCTATGGGGCAGCAAAAAATGGTGGTTGAAGCCATTGAGATGGGTGCAAAGGACTTTATCGTTAAACCATTCGATGAAAGTCGAGTGCTAGAAGCGATTGATCGAGTTCTTCGATAACACCTTTACATAAAGTGTTTTTCTAAGAAGAGAGTTGATAGTATGTGGGTACTTGTAAGTACGATAGGAGCCGCTTTTATGGCGACGATGATGATCTTCATACGTCTACGTGCTGCTCGTAAACCTGCTTCAGTAAAAAAGATAATACTCCCACCTTTATTTATGAGTACTGGGGCTTTTATGTTTCTTTTTGAACCGTTCCAGGTTTCATGGCAGCAAGTACTCGAAGCGATGTCGGTAGGAATCGTGTTTTCCATATTACTCATTAAGACATCGAATTTTGAGGTTCGGGATAAACTAATTTATTTAAAACCTTCCAAAGCCTTTGGAGCCATATTGATTGGGTTATTACTATTACGCATTGTATTAAAACTAATCGTCGGACAAAGTGTCTCATTTGGTGAAACAAGCGGGATGTTTTTCCTTCTGGCATTAGGGATGATTCTTTCTTGGCGAATTGCTATGCTTATTAAGTTCAGAAGGTTAGAAGAAGAATTGAAAAGTTCTAAGTCCATAAAAGAATTTGCTACGCAAGAATAAAAAAATCCTACCACGAGGTGGTAGGATTTTTGTTTGTTATTGATCAAATAATGGTTGGTAAGGCTTTAGATCAATATTTTTTTCATCAAGTGTCTTTTTTAAGAATTTATGGTCGCGTTTTGGTGTTGCGATGATGTAGCCTTCAATAATAATGTCCTGTGTTATCGTTTTTTTCTTTTTTTCTAGAGCGAGTTCTCCAATTTTTCCAGCGATTTTTTGACGGGCAATATCTCGGAACAGTTCAGGAACAGGTGATACAAGCTCTTCAAGAAAAGCTTTTTCTTCTTTTCCCCACATGTTCTTCGTTTTTTCGATGTAATATTCTTCCCAGTCAATAATCGATTTGCCGTCTTCTTTAGGAAGGCGCTTTAAAAATTTGCGGAACATAAAATATCCACCAATAGCTAAAAGTCCGACCATGATTAGGGTCCAGCCAACGATGAAGATGGAAAATGCAGTGTTCATAACATCACCTTTTTCAATATATCAACATTACTGTTAGAATAGCATAGAATGCACTTTAGGTCTATGTATGGCGGGACTGTGTGGGAATCGAACCCACCAGAGACGGCACGCGCCTCTCAAACGGTTTTGAAGACCGCGGGGGACACCAGTACCCCATCCAACCCCATAGAATCGACATGAATATTATAAATTCTTTTTCATATAATGACAAGGAAAGGTAAATAAAACTGCATTTTTACATGTTTTTTAATCTTTTTCACGATTTTTTGAGGCCTTTTCTTGAAGAAAGTTAATTTTGTGGGATAAAATGTTAGTATGTGTTGCATAGGTGAGGGGGTGGCAAGGATGGAAGATGAATCTAAACGACCTAGCAATAGCAACTTACAATATGAATCTATAAATCAAGAAGGTTATATCGGATCCATCCATACTCTAGGAGAAATGCCTGGTGTATTTCATGATTGGATTGACCAATACGGGTTTGACTTCATCTGTGTATGTGACACACGAGGAAACATCCTTTATGCATCTTCTTCTGCCAAACGGCTTCTCGGATATGAACCAAATGATCTTATTGGAGAAAGATCCCTTGATTTTTGCTCTCCTCAAGATCGTGAGAAGTTAATCAGTACATTTATGAATCAAAATAATAAAGCAACCACATTTGACCTGCAAATAAGACAAAAGAGTGGAAAGTATATTTGGGTAGAAACAATTGCTTCTCATGTAGAAGACCCTAATACAAAAAAAGATGTTATTTTGGCCATTACTCGGGATATATCTGATAAAAAAGAAGCGGAAGAAATGATGATTCGATCCGAGAAAATGTCTGTTGCAGGACAACTAGCAGCTGGTATTGCACATGAGATTCGTAATCCATTAACCTCCTTAAAAGGGTTCTTGCAGCTTATACAAGCTGGGATTGATGGGAAAGAAGAATATTATACGATTATGAATGAGGAAATCGAAAAAATTGAAACCATAACATCAGAGCTTCTATTTATTTCAAAACCTATGACGAATGATCGTAGAAAAGAATCTATTATTACAATGTTACAAGATGTTTGTACCTTATTACGCTCCCAAGCGAAATTACATAATATTGATCTGGTACTTAACTATGAGGAAAATGAAGTAATCGATTGTGACCGTTCTCAAATTAAGCAGGTTTTTATTAACTTAATTAAAAACGCTGTAGAAGTTATGGAGGATGGTGGTCGCATAACGGTTGACGTTGAGTCTGATGAACACAATGTGTGGGTGAATGTTGCTGATGAAGGCCCAGGTATTCCTAAGCACCTTGTCGATAAAATAAAAGAACCATTTTTCACCACAAAGAAGAATGGGACAGGTCTAGGCTTAATGATTACGAATCAAATCCTAGAAAAGCATGAAGGTGGATTAAATGTCCATGATAACGAACCAACAGGCAGTATTTTTCGAGTACAGTTGCCTAGAGAAGTCTCAAAAGCAAATTAGCACTTTTAAATGGCTTTATTTGCTTTAAGACCCATTACTAAATCCTACCTCTTTTGAAAAGGTAGGATTTTTTACATAATAAGAAAAATCGTTTATGTTCATAGAAAAGGAGGGGCGTTCATTATGGATCAGAGATACTTTACAATCGGTATGGCAGGGCATATTGATCATGGTAAAACATCCTTAACAAAAGCCTTAACGAGAATTGATACTGATCGGCTAAAAGAAGAAAAGGAACGAAATATATCAATTGAGTTAGGATTTGCTCCCTTAAAGCTACCAAATAGCACGTTGAATGTATCAATCGTAGATGTGCCTGGTCATGAAAAGTTTATCCGACAAATGATTGCTGGGGTTGCTGGGATTGACTTGGTACTTGTTACAATTGCTGCTGACGAAGGCGTGATGCCACAAACGAAAGAACACATGGACATATTAAATTTATTAAATGTTCATCAAGCCATTATTGTCATAACTAAAATAGATCGAGTAGATGAGGAAATGGTAGAGTTGGTGAAAGATGATATTAATCACCACATTAAACAGACCTCTTTTGCTTCAGCACCTATCGTACAAGTAGATAGCCTCTCAGAGAAAGGGTTAGATGAGCTTAAAGTACATATTGAAGAATTTTTACTAAAGATAAAACCTCGACATGAAAATGGAGCATTTAGATTGCCGATAGATCAAGTTTTTTCTATCAAAGGGCAAGGTACGGTTATTCGTGGAACCGTTTATGATGGGGCTGTAGAAGAGGAAGAGACATTAAAGGTACTTCCTTCAGGGCATGTGTGTCGAGCCAGACAAATTCAAGTACATAATACAGAAGTAAATAAAGCTCGTGCAGGACAGAGGGCAGCACTTAACTTAGGAGGTGTTGAAACTCATCAGCTGAAAAGAGGAGATGTACTCGTTCGAGATGAAACTTATCCAGTTACGAACACGATAGATGTGACACTTCAGTTTACTGAAGACTTATCATCTCATCTAAAGCAACGTGGCCAGGTTAAATTACATATAGGAACAAGTGAGGTTATGGGGCGTATCGTATTTTTTGATCGTAATGAGGTTATACATAATCCAGGAGAGATTGTTTGCCAGATCCGTTTGGACGACCCTATCGTTACTCGAAGAGGAGATCGCTTTATTATTAGAAGACCAAGTCCTGTAGAAACAATTGGTGGGGGCTGGATACTGGATCCTCATGGAGAAAAGTACCGATTCGGAGAAGAGACTATATCTATGCTTGAAAAGAAAAGGGAAGGTACACCAGAAGAAAGAATAGAAGATGTTCTAGAAGAAGCACACTGGTTGACATTTGAGGAATTGAAGCATAAGACTGGTTTGCATTCTGATGAGATAGAAGATTGTTTACAAATGATGTTGGGGGAGAAGGTTGTTTATTTTACTCCTTATTATAGCCTTAAGCGGATTATGCAACAGGTTGAAGCAAATGTATTAACATACCTTCATCAGTTTCATGAGCAATTTCCAATGAGATACGGAGCTAACAAGCCTGAGGTCATGAATGTAGCTAATGTTAATTCTAAATTGTTTGATAAGTTGTTGGAACAATGGGAGCAAGAAGGCATTATTCAAAAAGACGGACGTTTTATAGCTCTTCATTCTTTTACTTCTCATATGCCACAAAGGTGGGAAAAGAGGATCCAGAATGCACTTGACTCTTTAGAGAAAGATGGGTTGAAGCCTAATCCATTTGGTGACTATTTGAATCAAGAAGGTGTTCCAAATGATATAAGGGAAGAACTCGAAGGATTTCTTGTAAAGCAAAGTTTAGTCGTTCAATTAGATAAAAAGCACTTCATTGATTTCAAAGTGTTCACAAATGCTATTGAGACCTTGAAAAATAATACAAACCAATCTTTTAGTTTGAAAGAAGCAAAAGACGTTTGGGGCGTATCGAGAAAATTTTTAATCCCCCTTCTTGAAGTAATGGATGAGCGAGCCATAACAAAACGGGTGGATGACAAACGGGAATGGCTCTAAAAAAAGCCGCTTGGAACTACCCAAGCGGCTTCTAATATACTTTAATCAATCAACATAAATAAGGTTATTTTGCTTCTCAACTACTTTCCCAATGATTGTAGCCTCACGAATTCCCTCGTCTTGTAGCTTTTGGATGTATCGTTTAGCATCTTTTTCTGGCATTGATACGAGTAACCCTCCTGAAGTTATCGCATCACAAAGAATCAATTGATCTATATCTGTTAAAGAGTCATTATAGATTACATCTTGTTTTAACCAACTATGATTTTTCTTAGACCCACCAGGAATGACCCCATCTTTTGCAAGTTCCTTAGTACCAGTAAGTACTGGGATATCTTGGTAATGGAGACGAAGAGTCACATCACTTGCTCGAGCGATTTCACTGCCATGGCCTAATAAACCGAAACCAGTTACGTCTGTTACAGCATGAACCTCAAAGTCGTGAAGGGCTTCAGATGCTTTTTTGTTCAATTCGGACATAACATTTGAAACATTATTGATTTGCTCTTCAGTGAGCTTCTCACGCTTAATTCCAGTGGTTTGAATGCCAATGCCTATTGGCTTTGTTAAAACCAGTACATCCCCTCTCTGTGCTCCTGCATTTGTATATATATGATCAGGGTGAACTAGCCCAGTAACAGATAAGCCGAACTTAGGCTCTTGGTCATCGATTGAATGGCCTCCAACAATAACACCACCAGCTTCATGAACTTTGTCTTGTGCACCTTGTAATATTTGCCCTAATAGGTCTGGACCCAGTTTCTTGATTGGGTATCCAACTATATTGAGTGCTGTTTTGACTTCTCCACCCATAGCATAAACATCGCTTAGGGCGTTGGCCGCTGCGATTTGGCCGAACATGTATGGGTCATCCACAATCGGTGTAAAATAATCTAGGGTTTGAATCATCGCTAATTCATCGGTTAATCGATATACACCAGCATCATCAGAGGTGTCGTGTCCTACTAATAAATTGGAGTCTTGTTTCTTATTGTCTACGTGACGCAAAACTTGCGTCAGGTCATCAGGACCTAACTTACAACCTCAACCAGCTTTTGTAGACAAAGTGGTTAGACGGATTTTTTCTTCTTTTGTCATGGATCAGCACCTCCTTCTTATAGTCTAGTGTACAAAATTTTTCTATGTACATGAAGTATAGCATTTTGCAAATAGATCAAATTTTCAATACAATAAAGATATAACTACATAAGGAGGAAGTTGAATGACGTATAAAGTATCCATTGAATTCTGCATGAAGTGAAACTACGCGCCTAAAGCTGCGAGTTTCGCAGAAAAAATGTTTTCACATTTCCGTCATGACATTGAAGAAATGACTTTAGTACCAAGTAGTGGAGGAGCTTTTGAGGTTACAGTCAATGGAGAGAAGATTTACTCCAAGCTCGATACAGGTGAATTTCCTAATGAGGAAGAACTATTCTCTAGAATGAGTTCTTAACAAAGGTTAACGGATGCATATCCAATAGAGGATATGCATTTTTCTTATAGACAGAACAAGAAAAGAGGAAAAACAATGCAAGAGTTTTTAAGAAATATTCCACCTATACATGAGTTGCAAAATCACAAGAAAGTAAGACAAATCCAATCAGATTTTAACGTAAACAAGGATCAATTAACCTCCTTCTTACAACAAGAAACACAAAATGTTCGAAAGGATATTTTATCTGGCTTATGGGAACCTGCCAAGGAAAGTGAGATAGAAAAAGAGATCCTCTCTCGGGTTTATAAAAACGTAAAAGATTGGATTACACCTAATTTAAAGCGTGTCATAAATGCTACGGGAACGATATTACATACGAATTTAGGGCGTGCACGACTTAGTCATGAAGCTATGAAAAGAGTTGTGGAAGTCGCAAGTCATTATTCAAACTTAGAATATAATATTGAACAAGGGAAAAGGGGTTCTAGGCATGATATCGTAGAAGACTTGATAAAGGAGTTAACGGGTGCTGAAGCGGCAATGGTTGTTAATAATAATGCTGCTGCTGTTTACATCATCTTAAGAGCTTTCGCTAATGACCAAAATGTCATTGTATCAAGAGGAGAGCTAGTTGAAATTGGTGGGAGTTTTCGCGTGTCCTCCATTATGGAAGAGAGTGGAGCAGGACTAGTTGAAGTGGGTACTACTAATAAAACACATTTATATGATTATAAAAATGCTATCGATGATGAGACAGCTATGCTTATGAAAGTACATACAAGTAATTTTAAAATTCTAGGCTTTACTGAATCAGTGGATCGGCGTTCGTTAGTTAAACTCACTCAAGAAACAGACAAACTGTATTATGAAGACCTAGGTAGTGGTGCGTTTTATCCTTTCCAAGATGAAGGTATAGGGGAAGAGCCTGTTGTTCGTAAAATTCTAAATGAGGGAGCTGACCTCGTTTCCTTTAGTGGTGATAAACTGCTTGGGGGGCCACAGGCTGGCATTATAGCAGGAAAAAAAGCTTATATTGAACAATTAAAACAACATCAGTTAGCTCGTGTGCTACGTGTGGATAAAATGACACTGGCAGCATTAGAGGGAACGTTTAAGCAATATGTAAAGAGAGAAGAAAATCAGATCCCTGTTATTCGTGATTTAAGAAAATCACTAGTGGAAATTCAAGAACAAGCTCAAAAATTTATAGAACATGTAGGTGAGTTAAAACATTTTAAGTTAAGGGTCACCGATGCTGAAGCTCAAGTTGGTGGAGGTACAATGCCAGAAGTGAAAATTCCTTCAGCTGGAGTTGCTATAACAGAAGAATCTGTCAGTGCTGAAAAGATTGAACAAAAGCTTAGGCAGCATGAACCAAGTGTAGTCACACGTTACCACAATGAACAGCTTTTCTTCGATTTTCGAACACTGACAGAGGAAGAACAATCAGAATTGGTTTACATTATTAAGTCGATCGATCAACAACTATAAATCATGTGAAGAGTGTTTCTTTTGACGTGAATGGTTACGGTTTTTTACTTTATGTGAGCCGCTCAATTTTTCTCCATATCCTTGTTGAGGGCTTTTAGGAAGGTTAGGGCGTTCTTGCTGTTTAGGTCCTTTTGGTTTTCCGGACATTGAAATCCCTCCTTTCGATACTAGGTTTTGAAAGAATGTTGTGGTCTATACGCGCCAATGCATGGATTTCTGCTCACTACATAAACTAGACGCATCAACATGAAGGAGTGAGTAGAATTGCCACATCATAAAAATAAACAACAAGCATTCCAAGCTGCTCAACAAGGGTATGAGCAGGCAGAGAAAGCAAATAAACAACGTATTGAAGCTATTAATCGGGCGGATTATGGAAAAGAATTAGGGCACCTGACTCAAGAAGTAAATGAAGCTTATCAACAAATCGATAAAGCATTAGGTGTTGCAAGTGAACACCAGGAAAAGCAGTTGAAACAGTATCAAGAAAAACTAAATCAAATTATGTCAGAGATTGAAGAGTAATCATTAAAAGTCCTTCCCCATCCAAAAGGGAAGGACTTTTAATGTTATTGATTTTTCTTACGCTTTTTATTATTTTGTCTTTCCTCAGCTGTTAAAGGATTTTGTGGAGTTTCTTCGTTGTATCCTGCACCTTGTCCTTGTCCCTTTGCAGCATTCATACCAGGTCTAATGTGGTTGGCTTTACGTTTGTTACCCATATAGGTCACCTCCATTTTTTCGTAGGAACTAATGCGTTACCTACATATTTCACTCTTATTATGAGAAAATTGACACGAAATAATTTACTTATAAATCGTTTTCATATAAAATGTTAGTTGCGGATTTGGCTTTCGGTACATAAAGAAAGCGAATTTTTGGGGTAGGAGAAGTCTTTTAAAGGACTTTTCATGAAATTTAATTGAGGGGGTAAACAAACATGGCAGTGAATGATGCTTATAATGCAAAAAAGCAATTTGAACTGAATGGTAAAACGTACAACTATTACCAGCTTAAAGCTCTCGAAAACGCTGGATATGGTGATATTTCTCGTCTTCCATATTCCATTCGTGTTTTACTTGAATCTGTTCTTCGTCAATATGATGGAGAGGTTATTCAAAAAGAGCATATTGAAAAACTTGCTAAATGGGGCAGTAAGGATTTTGAAAGCGTAGATGTTCCATTTAAACCATCTCGTGTAATCCTTCAAGACTTCACAGGTGTACCTGCAGTCGTAGACCTTGCGTCTTTACGTAAAGCAATGGTAGACATGGGAGGAAGTCCTGATGAAATCAATCCAGAGGTTCCGGTTGATCTTGTAATTGACCACTCTGTACAGGTTGACCAATACGGTACTCAGGATGCACTACGTGTAAACATGGAATTAGAATTTGAACGTAACAAAGAACGTTATGAATTCCTAAACTGGGCGAAAAAAGCTTTCGATAACTACGAAGCGGTACCGCCTGCAACTGGAATCGTTCACCAAGTTAACTTAGAGTACATCGCAAACGTTGTACATGCTAAAGAAAATGAACAAGGTGAATATGATACTTACCCAGATACTCTAGTTGGAACCGATTCCCATACGACTATGATCAATGGTCTTGGAATTCTTGGTTGGGGTGTAGGTGGAATTGAAGCTGAAGCAGGAATGCTTGGACAGCCTTCATACTTCCCAGCTCCAGAAGTAATTGGTGTAAAACTAACTGGAGGCTTACCACAAGGTACAACTGCAACCGACCTTGCGTTAAAAGTTACACAAAAGCTTCGTGAGAAAAACGTTGTAGGTAAGTTTGTTGAATTCTTCGGTCCTGGTCTAAAAGATATGCCTCTAGCTGACCGTGCAACAATCTCAAACATGGCACCTGAATATGGTGCAACTTGTGGTTTCTTCCCTGTAGATGAAGAATCCCTTGAATATTTACGTTTAACAGGACGTAGTGAAGAGCATATCAAAGTAGTAGAACAATACTGCAAAGAGAATGATCTTTTCTACTCTGCCGATCAACCAGATCCACAATTTACGGATCTAGTGGAAATTAATCTATCTGAGCTTGAACCAAACCTATCTGGTCCAAAGCGTCCACAGGATTTAATTCCACTATCTAAAATGCAAGAATCCTTCAACCATGCTTTAACAGCGCCTGAAGGAAACCAAGGCTTCGGTCTTTCTGAAAAAGAGAAAGAAAAAGAAGTTACGATTGAGCATCCGAATGGTAAGAAGTCTACAATGAAGACTGGTGCTGTTGCTATTGCAGCCATCACATCTTGTACGAACACTTCAAACCCTCACGTAATGCTTGGTGCAGGATTAGTTGCGAAAAAAGCGGTTGAAAAAGGTTTAGAAGTACCTGAATATGTTAAGACATCACTAGCACCTGGTTCTAAAGTTGTTACACGCTATCTAGAGGATTCCGGTTTAATGGAGCCACTTCAAACTCTAGGGTTCAACCTAGTTGGTTATGGCTGTACAACTTGTATCGGTAACTCTGGACCACTTGCTGAAGAAATTGAACAGGCAATTGCTGACAATGACCTAACTGTTTCTTCTGTTCTTTCTGGTAACCGTAACTTTGAAGGGCGTATCCACCCACTTGTAAAAGCGAACTACCTAGCTTCACCACCATTAGTTGTGGCATATGCGCTAGCTGGTTCAGTGGATCTAGACCTTCGTAATGATCCAATCGGTCAAGACAAAGATGGTAACGATGTATTCTTTGATGACATCTGGCCTTCAATGGAGGAAATTAAAGCGGAAATCGATCGCAGTGTAAACCCTGAGATCTTCCGTAAAGAATACGAAAATGTTTTCGATTCCAACGAAAAATGGAATGAAATTAATACAACAGATCAGCCTCTATATGACTGGGATGAGAATTCTACTTACATTCAAAACCCACCATTCTTTGAAGGCTTATCAAAAGATCCATCTGCTGTGAAGAGCTTAAACAACCTCAAAATGATCGGGAAGTTTGGCGACTCTGTTACAACAGACCACATCTCACCAGCAGGTGCTATCGCGAAGGATATGCCAGCAGGTCAATACTTGCAGGAAAAAGGCGTTTCTCCTCGTAACTTTAACTCTTATGGCTCCCGTCGTGGTAACCATGAAGTTATGATGCGTGGTACATTCGCTAACATCCGTATCCGTAATAAATTAGCTCCAGGAACTGAAGGTGGCTATACAACATACTGGCCAACTGGAGACGTAATGCCGATTTACGATGCAGCGATGAAATACAAGCAAGACGGAACAGGTCTTATTGTAGTTGCAGGTAAAGATTATGGTATGGGAAGCTCTCGTGACTGGGCAGCGAAAGGTACTGACCTATTAGGTATTAAAACGGTTATCGCAGAAAGCTTTGAGCGTATCCACCGTTCTAACTTAGTAATGATGGGTGTACTTCCACTTCAGTTCAAAGAAGGCGACAGTGCTGATTCTCTTGGTCTAACTGGTAAAGAGACATTTAACATCGATATCGATGAAAATGTGAAACCACACGACCTTGTTAAGGTTACTGCTACTGATGAAGAAGGTAACAAAACTGAATTTGATGTAGTTGCACGTTTCGATAGTAACGTTGAGATCGACTACTATCGTAACGGCGGAATCCTTCAAAAAGTACTTCGCGACAAACTTGCGACAAACTAATAAGGATTATCATGCAACAGTCTCTTAACGAGGCTGTTGCATTTTTATTTGAGAATTCTGCAATAATAGGTACAAACTTAATTCAGTATTATGGCAGGATTGTTGAAGACTTGAATCTGAGATATTGGTTAGGAGGAGTCCGTTGCTGTTGAGTAGTTTGTTGCGGTCAGTGAAACGGCAAGCCTGTTGTGGAAGACAAGCCGAGCCTCCTCATACGCTACGCTCCTTGCGGGGTCTCGTCTTGCCTTTGTTACCACGACAGTTTGGCGTTTCCTTCCCTCCACGCGATTATGGAAACTAACGGACCATAATTTGGCTTTCCCCACCTCATATTGATTGGAAATCATAGTAAGAGAAGTTGCTCAGACCCTTGTCATGATAGGATTAACCTGGAATTAGAACACTCTCTCCCA
>NZ_AULJ01000058.1 GCF_000425225.1 Pontibacillus marinus BH030004 = DSM 16465
CTTCCACAACAGGCTTGCCGTTTCACTGACCGCAACAAATTACTTTACAGCAACGGACTCCTCTCAGTTTCAAGTCTTCTACAATCCTGCCATATAATTGAATAATTTCTTTCGTATTATGGTAGTGTTTTTTATAAAAAGTTTATTTAAATTAAAAGGATTTCTTATTATTTAAAAGAAATAATAAAAAAATGAAACATTTCGGCACATGAATCGTATTACTCTAATGAATAGGATCGATCCTGAAGTGAGGTGAAGAAATGGGATTGTTTTCAAGATTGTTTTCTAAAGGTAAAGATCGAAATCAACCCCAGATAAAAGAACGAACTCCCTTAAATATCGAGGTGGGAGATATCGTTTCGTATGAATTAGTGGATTATGAAGTTGTAGGAAAGATCACTTATCGTGATGGTTCATATGAGTGGTACTCCTACCAACTGCTAGAAGGCAGAAATTCTATCTGGCTTTCTGCAGAAATGGATGAGGAATTGGAGCTTGGCATATATAAATCCATAAAACTTCCTGTTTCTGAACCATTCCCCAAAAAGCTTGAATATGATGGGAAAACATTTTATCTCGATGAAGAAGGGAAAGCTCAAGTATTAGGGCAAGGTCGTAGTGAAAACATTCATGGGAAGACCACACATTATGCGGATTACTGTGATGAAGACGAGGAGCAGTTTTTAAGTGTTGAAACATGGGGGACTGAAGCAGAAGTGAGTGTAGGCCATCCTATTGAGGAATACGAGATTAAAATATTGGCTGGGTCATAAGAAACCCTAAAAGCTAAGCAATATCTTTTTAATATAAAAGGAGGAAAACGAAATGTTTAAATTATTTAAGCGTGTTAGTACTGTTGTGAATTCTGAGTTAAATGCTATGCTAGATAAAGCGGAAGATCCTGTGAAAATGCTGGAACAATTTATGCGTGATATGGAAAGCGATATTCGCGACGCTGAGAGTGCAGTAGCTAAGCAAATTGCAAATGAGAAAATGTTGAAGCGTAAATATGATGACGCTCAAGCGCTTGCAGACAAACGACAAGAACAAGCTGAAAAAGCAATTGAATCTGGTAATGAGGATCTTGCAAGAAGAGCTCTTCAAGACAAAAAGAACCAGCAAGAACAAGCAGATTCTTTAAAAGAATCTTATGAGCGTGCACAGAGTGATTCACAAAGCTTACGTACTAAGCTTGATGAAATGAAAAAAGAATACCAAGAAATGAAGTTAAAGAAAGATTCTCTTAAAGCTCGTGCTGAGTCAGCTAAAACTCGTACAAAAATGAACCGTTCTATGTCTGGTATTAATAGCGATGAATCCAAACAAGGGTTTGAGCGTATGGAAGAAAAAGTTCTCAAATATGAAGCGGAAGCAGAAACAAGTGAAGATTTGTCTGAATCTAGCCGTTCCCTTGATGATGAATTTGCTGAACTAGAAAAAGACAGCGTAGATGATGAGTTAGCTGAATTAAAGAAGAAAATGGGCAAAGAATAATAAGAAAAGCGCAAGTGCTCAGCAACGAGGGAAGTCCCATCGTTACTGAGCGCTGGAGCTAGACATCTATGAGCAATACCTTGTGCTTTCTGTGATTGTGGAATAGAGATTGGCCTGCTTCTAAAAGCGGGCCAATCTTTCATATGCTTTATGGTGCAAGTTATGAATAAGAAAGGAGGGGAAGAAGCTTTGAAAACAAAAGGGGTTCTTATTGCTATTTTATCTGTTTTATTTTTAACCAGCTGTAGCCAAGGGTTTGCTGAGTTAGATCGAGGTATGCAGAATACATATACATTCCCTGAAGAGCCTAGCAAACAAACTTTAATGAATAGAATGGAAAACAGAAGCTTTCAAAATGCTGAAGACTTTGTAAGCAGTACATTTCCATTATTGGATAAAGTTCGAGGGAATCAAAGTAATCAAGAAGCTCGTATCTATGTGACCCAGCGGTTTGGTGTGAAAGAGCTCTCTAATATCGTCTCAGAAAAATTCAAGCCAGATCGAGAGAGCGATTATAACAATGGAAAAAAAGTATTAATTTATGCTGATACCTTTATCACGTTTAAACAAAGTGAACAGAGCAGTGATGTCACGTTAATCGAAATAGCAAGTGACCGATTCGTTCGAAATAATTATTCTCCAAACTTCTTCAATGGATTGTTTGCCTTATGGGTTTTAGATGAAGTGCTTGACGTTGACGATTGGGGCAAAAAGAGAAGAAAAGCTTGTTTAAGCGGTGGTTGTTATGGAGGGTATTCTAGTGAAAAATATCGTTCTGGATCATCGGGAAGTTTCCGAGGATCATCTGGACGTGGAGGCGGACCTAGTTCCGGAAAATAAGGAGGGTAAAACATGGGACCATTTTTATTAACGTTATTATATTTTGTTGTAGCCATTGTAGTGGTTGTTATCGGACTATTTATTTTTGAAAATTTAACAAGGCAGTATAAGGATTGGGATGAAATAGGTAAAGGAAATACCGCTATTGCTTTGTCTGTAACAGGTAAAATTATAGGGATTTGTATCATTCTATCGTTTGCGATTTATAACTCCGCACAAATTTTAGATACAGTGATCTGGGGAATTGTAGGTGTTGTGTTGCAAATGGTTGCTTACCTTGTTTTTGAAGGGTTAACACGCAAGTTTTCAGTCGAAGAGAAACTTCATGAAAATAATGTGGCTGTAGGAATCGTAACCATGGGTGTATCCATTGGTTTAGCTTTTGTCATCGGTGCTTCCATTACATAAGCCGCTTAGAAAAAGCCCTTGAAGAATACTCTTCAAGGGCTCTTCAATAGGGAATGAAATCACTCTTATCTGTAGCGGAGTGATCGGTGTATTTTTTCCAAGAAGTCGGAGTGATCGGAGAAATGAGCGATAGTGCAGCAAGAAAAAGTAAGACAATTTATTGGGCATCAGGAATTGTCTCGATCTGTGGAATTATTTTTGAAGTATTATTTGGTGCCTTAGGCTCGTACATATTAGGGGACGGGGTGAAGCAATACACTTTAACGATTTCGCTCTTTTTAACGGGGATGGGAGTAGGAGCATCCTTAAGTGAAAAAGTGATGAAGGATCTCATTACTGCTTTTATTAAAGTTGAATTTGCTGTTGCTCTGTTAGGGGGCTTATCGAGCTTTATCATGTTTGCTTTGTCAGCATTTGCTCCAGCAGGTTCAGATGCATTGTTTCTATACTTGATCACCTTCATTATCGGAGCTCTCACTGGTATTGAACTCCCTATACTCATTCGCAAGGCTAATGAAATAGGAGTCGAATTAAATAAAAGTACGGCTCGCGTGTTATTTTCAGATTATGCAGGTGGTTTAATTGGTGGGCTTTTATTTGTTTTTTATTTCAGACCAGAAATGGGTATGGTTAAAAGTGCGTTTGTCGTTGGTGCGATCAACTTAAGTGTAGCGCTTGTGATGTTATGGTTATTCCGAAATGAAATTCGTCACATGGCTTGGTATGTCATTACAGGATCTCTCATTGGTTTGATCTTATTAGCTGGGACATTTTTTGGAGAAGAGACCGTATATCGATTCGAGCAAAAATTGTATAAAGACCCTATTATTCATATGGAAGAAACGGCGTATCAAAGAATTGTTTTGACTAAGGATCAGAGTGATGTTCGGATGTTTCTTAATGGTGCTCTTCAATTTAGTTCTTCTGATGAATATCGGTACCATGAGCCTCTGGTTCACCTACCGATGGCTCAAGCAGAAAACCCCAAAAACATTCTTATACTTGGGGGAGGAGATGGCCTCGCTGCAAGAGAACTTATGAAATATAATCACTTAGATCAAATCACATTGGTAGATCTGGATCCACGAGTTGTCGAGTTAGCTAATAAAAATGTGCATCTATTGAATCTGAACGAAGGAGCTTTAAAGAGGGATATCGTAAATGTGATTCATCAAGATGCTTTTGAGTTTATGGAACATTCAGATCAATGGTATGATGTCATCATAGTTGACCTACCCGATCCAAATAACGAAAGTTTGAATAAGCTGTACACGAAAGAATTCTATTCATTGCTTCGAAATCATTTGTCGCCTAGTGGCGCTATGATGGTCCAATCCACAAGTCCAATTTTTGCTACAAGTGTATATTGGACAATCTCTGAAACCATTGCATCTACAGGATTACATACTGAAAATTTCCATGTAGATATTCCGAGCTTTGGGAATTGGGGATTTGTTTTAGCAAGCCGTGAGAATATAAACAGTGATCAATTACAAGTAGATGTACCGACTCGCTTTTTATCTGATGATATGATCCCTGCTTTAACGTTTTTCGGTAAAGATGAGGATGAAAAAATTATGAAAAATGGAAAACGTGTAGATTTAGAACCTAATACATTAATTCGCCCTCATTTAATCGAAAAATATGAACAGGCATGGAAAAACTATTAAGCGGGTATAAAAAGGAAGGGACACCTTAAAAGGTGTGAGACATTTAAACACGAAAAGGAGAGGTTTTTTGTGAAAGTATCATTTCATGGACACGCAGTTGTACAAATTGAAACGAACGGCAAAACGATTTTAATCGATCCATTTATTTCTGACAACGGAAACTGTGACTTAGATGCAAGCACCGTTAAAGCAGACGTTATTCTCCTAACACATGGACATAATGACCACGTGGGAGATACAGTTGATATTGCAAAACGAAACAATTCTTTTGTAGTAGCGCCTTTTGAACTTGCAACGTATTTAGGGAACAAGGGTCTTGATACACATCCAATGTACATTGGTGGGGCTCATGAATTTGATTTCGGTACAGTGAAGTTTACACAGGCTTTTCACGGTTCTAGCTACACAGAAGATGACGGCACGATTATTTATACAGGTATGCCAACAGGAATCCTATTTAGTGCTGAAGGAAAAACCATCTACCATGCAGGTGATACTGGCTTGTTTACAGACTTGAAGATGATTGGGGAACGTAACGACATCGATCTTGCTTTCCTACCAATTGGAGATAACTTTACAATGGGACCTGAGGATGCAACTGTAGCAGCTGAATGGATCCAAGCTAAAACGGTTGTACCGATCCACTACAACACATTCCCATTAATCGAACAAGATGGTGAAGCTTTTGCCAATGGGTTGAAAAACGGTGTCGGTAAGCATATGAATGTAGGAGACTCCATAGACCTATAGAATATAAAAAAGCACGTTGGTTTCATGACGACCAACGTGCTTTTTTACGTGATTTTTATTAATTAGATTGTATTACACTCATTTTCTTTTCGATATCCTCTATAGCCTCATGAACATGATCTACTACATGATTAGCTTTTTCCTTTACTTCAGGGTGAGCCCCCGACATCGCATAGCTATGAGGGGTTAACTCGAACATAGATAGATCATTGAATGAATCTCCTATACATACAATCTCTTCCGGTTTAACATCTAGTTTATCAAGTAATGCTGTAATTCCTGTTCCTTTGTTTATAGCTTTTGGCATAATATCTACACAAGACTCATGAGAAATGAAAATATCTACATCGTTGTGAAGTGATGAATAAATACGTTCATAAGCTTCCATAACCTCTTGTTCTTTTCCGTTTAAGGAGATTTTAGAAGCTTGAATCTTTGTGCCTACATGGTCACGCAAGCTTGGTTCGACAATGATGTCATGAAACAACTGTTCAGAGATCAAATCAATCCATTTACTGTGCTTCGCGGTGTAGGTGGAATCAGCGGTAGATACGGTTTTAATCAATGGTTCGTCCTCAATAACATCTAGAATTCTTTGGGCAAGAGCTCCTTCAAATGTTTGAGAATGAATGTGTTGATCGTCACGGTCATAAAGAAATGCACCATTTTGACTTACACGGTGTGCTCTGGCTTCAACTCTTTTCATGACTTCAATTATTTCGTGGTCCATTCGACCTGAGGCAACTGCAAAGTCTATTCCTTTTTCAGGTAGAGTCTGAACAGCTTGTATGTCCTCTGGTTTTATAGAATGGTTCATCCCCAATAAAGTTCCATCCAAATCGGTTATAAATAGTTTTATCATGGATTGATCTCCTCTCTTCTAAATACACACTTAGAACACTTTAGATTGTAAAACCTGTAAACGCTTTCCGTCCAATCTAATATTTTATAAGTTGATTTACATAGGTGTGATGGATTAGAGAAAGACTTTCTAATATGTGATGTATGAAATTGGCAGGGAAAAACTTACTTGTTTTCTTTACGAATCGCATATATGATATGTAATGCACTATAAATGAAATCGCTTAAGTACTGCGAATAGAGCAAAAGTATGTGGAGGATATATATGGAAGGACAAGTTATCATTCAGAAAGTATTGAACAACAACGTAATCATAGCAGAACATCCGACATATGAAGAAGTTGTATTGATTGGAAAAGGGATAGGTTTTGGATGTAAAAAAGGGGACCATTTTTCACTTGATAAGGCTGATAAAACCTTTCTCTTAAGCAATCAGCAAGAAAAGGAACAGTATGTAAATCTTCTTCCGCATATCGATGAGACGTTTATTGATTTTATGAATGATATTCTTATTCATATTGAGAAGCGAATGGGCCAGGAGTTAAACGAACATATACACGTCGCATTAACGGATCACCTCGCGTTCGCTATTAATCGAGCTCAGAAAAATATGCAGTTTTCGAACCCTTTTTTAAATGAAATCGAATCCTTGTATCCTAAAGAATATCAAATCGCTTCGGAAGTCGTAACGATGGTGTATGATGAGATGGGGATTCAGTTTCCAGAAGGGGAAGTAGGTTTTATTGCACTTCATATTCATAGTGCGGTGACAGAAAAATCCTTAAGTGAGATTCATCAGCACAATCACTTGATTACAAAATTGGTTACCCTAGTAGAGGAAACATTTGAGATGACGATAGATAAGAAAAGTGTGAATTATCACCGTCTCGTTCAGCACTTACACAGAGCAATTGATCGAGTTTATCAGGAAGAAAGTATTGGTAAAGAGGATAAACTTGTAGAGATGTTGAAACATGAATATCCTGTGTGCTATAATCTTTCATGGAAATTGATTAAAGTAATGCAAAAACAGCTAAATAAGCCAGTAGATGAATCCGAAGCCGTTTATTTAACGATTCATTTACAGCGTCTAACCCATAAATCTTAACGGTGCGTGTAACTGACACGATCAGGCATGAGTACGAAAAGATGAAAAGGTTGTTCTGAGGATACGTATATCCCTTACTCCCTTTTTAACTTTTCTACTCATGCCTTTTTTATTGCTCTTTTTGCGTTTGTGAAAACGCTTTGATGTTAAGTGGGGTGGCTGTTCTAACTTATTAAAGGGGGAAAACGAGATGTTTAAAAATGCATTTGGTACATTGCAAAAAGTCGGTAAAGCACTAATGCTTCCTGTTGCTTTGTTACCAGCAGCGGGAATATTGCTCGCCTTTGGTACGAGCTTTGCCCAAGATAGTTTTGTAGAGAAATTTTCATTCTTTGGCCAGCCTTGGGTACAAGAAATTCTTAAACTAATGGCGGAAGCGGGCGGTGTTGTCTTTGACAACTTACCACTATTATTCGCAGTCGGAGTAGCAATTGGATTAGCAAATGGTGATGGTGTTGCAGGTTTAGCTGCCATTATTGGTTACATGATTATGAATGTCACAATGGGTGTTCTTGGGGATATCCAGCCTGATATGGTAAGCGGTAATCCAGCTTACGCTGAAATATTAGGAATACCCACACTGCAAACGGGTGTATTTGGCGGTATTATAGTCGGGGTTTGGGCCTCATTCTTATACCGGAAATTCTTTAATATTGAATTACCTCAGTTCTTAGGTTTCTTTGCAGGTAAACGCTTCGTACCGATTATTACAGCGTTTACGTCACTAATTTTAGGTATCATTATGTATTTCTTATGGCCATATGCTCAAAATGGTTTAAATGCATTCTCACACTTAATGCTTGAAACTAATCAAACCATTTCTGCATTCGTATTCGGTGTAATTGAGCGTGCCTTAATTCCATTTGGTTTACACCATATTTTCTATTCACCATTCTGGTTTGAGTTTGGTACTTATACAAACGAAGCAGGAGAAATTGTTCGTGGTGACCAGGCAATCTTCTTCTCACAGTTAAAAGATGGTGTTCAATTTACAGCAGGTACATTTATGACTGGAAAATTCCCTTTCATGATGTTCGGTTTACCAGCAGCTGCACTTGCGATTTATCACACAGCAAAACCTGAACGTAAAAAAGTTGTTGGCGGTATTATGGCATCTGCTGCTTTAACTTCATTCTTAACAGGAATCACAGAACCATTAGAGTTCTCTTTCCTATTCGTAGCACCAGTGCTATTTGGAATTCATACAATTTTTGCGGGATTATCCTTTATGATCATGGAGATCCTGGGTGTTAAAATTGGTATGACATTCTCCGGTGGTTTAATTGACTTCATTCTATTTGGAGTTATGCCTAACCGTACGGATTGGTGGTGGGTCATTATCGTAGGCCTATGCTTCTCTGTAATCTATTACTTTGGTTTCCGATTTGCTATTCAGAAATTTAACTTGGCTACACCTGGTCGTGAAGCAGAAACAGCAGATGAGGCAAGCGGAGATTCTAGTAACAAACCATTTGAGATTCTTGAGGCTATGGGTGGCCAAGACAACATCGCTCACCTAGATGCTTGTATTACAAGATTACGTGTATCTGTAAACGATAAAGGTCAAGTGGATAAAGATCGTTTGAAGAACCTTGGTGCATCTGGTGTTATGGAAGTTGGAAACAACATTCAAGCTATTTACGGACCTGTATCAGATACGTTACGCGGTCAAATGCAAGATATTATCGATGGAAAAACACCTCGCCCTACAGAAGAGGAGGAAACATCGAATGCTACAACTGCAGCACCTGTTGATGGTAATGTGAATATTGTGAGTCCATTGAAAGGGACAATCATGCCAATTACTGAAGTACCAGATCAAGTCTTCTCAGGTAAGATGATGGGTGATGGTTTTGCTATTGAGCCTGAAGATGGAAAAATTGTTTCACCTGTAAATGGTAAAGTCTTAAATGTATTCCCAACTAAACATGCGATTGGTTTAGTAGACGAGCAGGGAACAGAAATATTAATTCACTTCGGTATTGATACAGTGAAGTTAAATGGTGAAGGATTCACTGCAAAGATTGCAGAAGGAGACGAAGTGAAACAAGGACAAACCTTGATGGAAGTTGACCTGGACTATGTAAAAGAGAATGCTCCATCTGTGGTTACACCGATCGTCTTTACAAACCTTGCTGAAGGACAAGAAGTCGTGGTAAATGCTCCAGGATCTGTTCAGCATAATCAAGAAAACGTAATTAATATAACAGAAGCAAACGAACAGTCAGCATAACAATTTTAAGAGTTGATCCCTAATGGGGTCAGCTCTTTTTTATACTTTAAGAAAGTTTAATTATTGTAAAGGTATAAAGTATAAGAAAAGACATCGGTTTCGCCATTTTTGGCGATTACCGTGTTTTTCTAATGTTATTTAGGATGTGTATTCACAATATGAATCTATTTCTTAATGAGATTCATGAGGCCCGTCTACCTTGCATAAATTTAACCAAGGACTGAAAGGAGTGAAGTAGGAATGAAGACAATGAGACAAAATGCATTGCTTAGACTTTTGCTGTCATGTTTTTTGTTATATATGGCTTGGCCTTCTTTACAAGTACAGGGAGGAACGTTAGCTTCTTATTTTTGGCTGGCATGGTTGGTATTTTTCTTACTAGTAGCAGGTTCAAACCTAGCTACTGTTATGAAAATTCCAACAGGCACACAATTACAAAGTCCCTCTGCGGCAGAAGAGAAACGATATTCTGTTTCACGTTAGGTTAAAAAACAAGGGTTTTCTCATAAATGAAATACCCATGTTTTTCTAAAAAAAATTGAAGCCGATTTCATTCATCTGTATAATAACACTAGATGGTAATTTGACTAGTACAGTTTTGAAAGAATGGTGAATGAATTGGCAACCAAGCATGAACAGATCTTAACACACATTGAATCTCTAACCATTGGTACAAAAATATCTGTTAGAGGGATCGCCAAAGCGCTTGAGGTTAGTGAAGGAACTGCTTATCGTGCAATAAAGGAAGCAGAAAATCAAGGCATTGTGAGCACCATAGAGCGTGTGGGAACGATTCGAATTGAACGAAAGAAAAAAGACAATATCGAACGTTTAACATTTGCTGAAATTATAAATATTGTGGATGGCCAAGTTCTTGGCGGACGTGAAGGATTATACAAAACTTTAAATAAATTTGTTATCGGGGCCATGAAGCTTGATGCTATGATGCGTTATACAGAAGCAGGTTCCTTACTTATAGTAGGAAACCGTACGAATGCTCATGAGCTTGCTCTAAAAGAAGGCGCAGCTGTACTTATTACAGGTGGGTTTGATACGGATGAAAATGTAAAACGGTTGGCTGACGAAAAGCAATTGCCAATTATTTCAACGAGCTATGATTCATTTACAGTAGCTACAATGATCAACCGTGCCATTTATGATCAGCTCATTAAAAAGGAAATTGTTGTTGTAGATGATATCTATACACCTTTCAAGCAATCGTATTTTTTATACACAACAGATCTGGTGAAGAAATGGCACGAGTTAAATGAAGAGACGATGCACAGTCGTTATCCTGTTGTTGATCATCAATTAAAAGTAGTAGGTATGGTGACGTCTAAAGATGTGATTGGCAAAGACCAATCATCTACGATTGAGCGAGTGATGACAAAGAATCCTATGACCGTTCAAGCGAGAACATCGTTAGCAAATGCTGCGCATATGATGGTATGGGAAGGGATAGAGATCATGCCTGTGGTGGATCAAAGTTATAAGTTTCAGGGAGTTATCTCACGTCAGGATGTTCTAAAAGCTCTGCAACACCTTCAACGCCAGCCTCAAGTAGGTGAAACGATTGATGATTTAGCCACAAATCAACTCCAAGAATCTGTTGATATGGATGAGCAGACTGTTTATCAGACAGAGGTTACGCCTCAAATGACAAATCAACTTGGAACATTGTCGTATGGAGTCTTTACGTCACTAGTAATAGAAGCTGGGAGTCGCTTGCTTCATCAATATAAAAAAGGTGATTTGGTTGTTGAGAACTTATCGATTTATTTTATAAAACCTGTTCAGCTTGAGAGCATGTTAGAAATTAAACCGCGGATCTTAGAAGTGGGAAGGAAATTTGCTAAAGTAGATGTTGAGGTCTATAACGACCGGGTATTAGTAGGAAAAGCCCTCTTAATGGCACAGCTTATTGATCGGTAGGTATTACGTTTTTAAAAAAACGACCAGTGATGTGGTCGTTTTTTTAATCATGAAGACTGCCTTTGAATTATGCTTCTACTCGTTCTTTTAGTTGTTTTCCGTAAAATTTAGTTTTGCGGTATCCGTGAACCATTTGCATAATTCCTAACACAATAAACAAGATACCAATAAACAGGGCTAGCTTCGTTTGGTAGAAAACGTATTGATTTGCTCCGAAGGTAGTGATGAAAAGTCCTAGAGCAATTCTTGCTTTAGCATTTGTGTATTCTTGGTGTAATGGATCTTTAGTTCTGATAATTTGAACTTTAAAATATAAATAGATTGTAATCGAAAGTACAATCGTCAGTGGAAAGATAATCATGATATCAACCTCTTATGTTTTGGTAGTTTCGCCTTTCATTGTATCTTTAAAAGAGAAATTATGCTACCGATTTTTTGTGTAATATGGTTAAATAGTACCTAAAGATCTTCAAATAGAGAAGGAGTACGGTCATGATAAAAGAACAAATTCTTGATGCTATAAAGCAATATCACACGATTATTATCCATCGCCACGTTCGTCCTGATCCGGATGCGCTTGGTTCGCAGGGTGGACTAGCTGAGATTTTACGATCTACTTTTCCTGAAAAATCGATACATACAGTAGGGGAAGAGGACGATTCACTTACGTTTTTAACTAGAATGGAAACGATTGAAGATTCTCGTTATGAAGAGGCTCTGGTTATTGTTTGTGATACAGCTAATCAAGCAAGAGTATGTGATCAACGTTATAAGCTTGGAGAAAAGCTTATTAAAATAGATCATCATCCAAACGTTGACTCATATGGAGATCTCCAGTGGGTTGATACAGAGGCAAGTTCTACAAGTGAAATGATCTATGAATTTTACGAAGACCTTCAGGAGTATGGTTTAAAAATGACGGATGAAGCTGCTCGCTTACTATATGCAGGGATTGTAGGCGATACAGGACGCTTTTTATTCCCAAGTACAACAAAGAGGACATTCCAATTTGCAGCTCAACTTGTTACGTATTCGTTTGATCGCTCTGAGCTTTATGAGAAGCTCTATACTACAGAGGATACCATCGTTCGATTGAAAGGGTATATTTTACAAAACTTCTCTGTTTCACCTTCAGGCTTAAGTACTGTAAAACTAACAAAAGATATACTGGAGGAATACAATATCACCCCGAGCCAAACGTCTAGTCTTGTGGGTGTGCTAGGAGATGTAGAAGGCATTGTTGCTTGGGCGATCTTCGTAGAGGAGGAAGACCTCATTCGCGTACGTCTTCGTTCAAAAGGTCCTGTAGTGAATGAAATTGCTGCAAGATACAATGGTGGAGGGCATCCAATGGCTGCAGGAGCTTCTATTTATTCTTGGGATGCTATGGAAGATGTGAAAGAGGATTTAGAAAAGGCTTGTCTAGCTTATAAAGAACAATAGGAAGAAATAAACCCCCTTACACTCATGAGTGCAAGGGGGTTTCAACATTCTGGACTAGGTATTCTGATGAATGAAGAGTATTCTATGTGAATGATGTAGTGGGTTTATAAGACAGTTTCATGTTGAGGGATGAACCAGCAGCCAGAATCCGTTTCATCATAAACGACAGGGAAGTTTTGCTTATTTAATTCTCGCTTAACAAGGCGAATGATTTCTTTTGACTCTGCATAGGCAATCTCGCCTTTGTTCAATTGTTCTAGTTTGCTCTGAACTAAACGTTTTTGATCTAGAATTAGCATGTTAACTCACCCTTTCTATAGATGGTTTTTGCCTATTTATATTGTATAAAAAAATTTGAAATGTGGGATAAATTTTTTAGAATTTTCACAAAGGATTCACAACATCCTAATCCGGAAGTTGTCCTTATATGAAAATTGGCTTTATCTATCTATTCTTCCCTGATTTTTATAGAAGAAAACGTAAAAATGACTTAATTTTTTGTTATTTTTATTTGTAAGCTTACTGTAAGTTTAGGAGAAATAATTAGGCGTTCCACTTCCAACTCATAGGTGAACTCATCTACCCTATAAATTTTGCTTTCAAGTGATTTGATAATCAGGCGCTCATTATCTGCAACACTGCTTACATCTTTTCCAATTACATCATGGATTTGTTCTTTGGCGAGTTCCCTCAACTTATAAATGCTAAGGCGGTCAGTTAAATTTTGTGAAAGTAACTTACTTTCATTTAAAAATACGATTTCGACTGATTGAATGACTAACTGCTCCTTACGCTTCTCATTTAGCTCTTCTTTATCTTTATTTAATGTTTCAGCCCGATCTTTTAAATCACGAATTTCATCTCGAAGCATTAAATTTTCTTCAATCCAATTTTCAAAATGAGTGCCATACATAAACAGGAATATAGCATAAGCAATGACTCCACCAATAAACATCCCTGCAAAAAACTTCTGCCAGCCTGCTTTTTTATAATATGGTGGAATATGCATTATGTGATTTCCTCTTGTATCAACCATTCTAAAATAAGAAGAGCCGTTTGAACTCCACCCATTGCTGAAATAATCAGCATAATTTGTTTTACAATATCCATTGTCGAACCTTCAAATAGCCCTTTTTCAAAGTTCGTAATGGCATCAAAAGTTCCCCCGATAGCAGCTACGATTGCCCAGATTCGTAGACGCTTGGCCAATTGTCCCATATACGTAAGAGGGGCATCTCCAACTGCGAAAGCACCTATACTTCCGATTAAAGAACCTCCAACCATTACCCCTAAAGCTATAAAGTAATATTGTATTAAATAAACAAAAAAACGTTCTTCTTCCATATGATCCACCCCTAATGGTTTGTACAACATCCCTTAATGTATGTTTATGGCCAATTCGGGAAAGGTATGTCAACGTTTCAACTTCAAAACGTGATACACTAAGGGATACAATAGATTTTATGAATGAGGCGGGAAGTACGATGGAATTTGTTCATTTACAGGTTCGTAGTGGATACAGTTTAATGAACAGTACCAATACAATAGAAAAGCTTGTTAAGCGTGCAAAGGAGCTTGGCTTCAAATCATTAGCCTTAACGGACGAAGGCGTCATGTATGGAGCAGTTTCCTTTTATCAAACATGTGTGAAAAATGGGATCAAACCCATTATCGGTTTATCCATAAAAGTAGCAACTTCTACAGGTGAAGAAGAATTGGTCTTATTATCAAAGAACAGGAGAGGTTATGAGAGCTTATTAAAGTTAAGTAGCTATATTCAAATGTCAGGTCAGCAAATACTAGAAGAACGTGAAATTGCTCAGTACACTACTGGCTGCATTGGAATTCTCCCAATATATAATTCTTCATTCCATCCTTTGGTTTTACAGAACAATCAAACTTCTATCCAAAGTTTACTTGAAATCTGGCAGGGTCGATTTGAAGAGGGGAGCTTTTACATAGGTGTAGAAGATCATGGACAGGAAGAGGAGCGCCATTTACATGTAGCTCTAGAAGAAGTTTTTCCTTCTTCAGTCCCAATGGTTGCGGTTAATGATGTTCGTTATTTGAGAGAAGAAGATGCTCTTGCATATGATTGCCTACAATCCATACGGTCTAACCAGAAATGGTCTGGTGAAATTGAAGATTATGGTGTCACCAAGCATCACCTTCGTTCCTCACAAGAGATGTATGAGTTATTTTCGGATTGGAAGCCTGCATTACTTCAAAACACAGTGGATATTGCTGAGCAATGTAATCTAGAACTTTCTTTCGATCGCATGATGCTACCGAAATACCCTGTACCAAGTGAAGTGAGCTCAGATCAATATTTACGACAACTGTGTCAAAAAGGGCTTCATAAACGCTATGCTGAAGTTAGTGATGCTCATAAGAAGAGGTTGGAGCATGAGCTACAGGTAATTGAATCTATGAAGTTTAGCGATTATTTTTTAATCGTATGGGATTTTATGAGTTTTGCCCGTAAGAATGGCATCATGACTGGTCCGGGGCGTGGATCAGCAGCAGGTTCTCTTGTTTCGTATTTATTAGGTATAACTGATGTAGACCCAATTGAGTATGACCTTCTTTTTGAACGTTTTCTCAATCCTGAACGAATCTCGATGCCTGATATTGACATTGATTTCTCTGATGTAAAAAGAGATGAAGTTATTCAGTATGTAACACAAAAATATGGGGCTGATCATGTTGCTCAAATTATTACATTCGGTACATTTGGGCCACGTTCTGTTTTAAGAGAGTTGATTAAAGCGATGGGGGTAGATGCTCAAGAAGCTTCTTATTTGATGAAGTTTATCCCACAGCAAGCATCAAGTTCTATTGTGAAAATTGTTCAAGAATCAAAAGATCTCCAAGTGTATATTCAACAATCTGATCGTTTGAAGCAGTTATTTAAAATTGCAACTAAACTTGAGGGTTTGCCAAGACATGCTTCAACCCATGCAGCTGGTGTGGTCATTAGTCAGCAATCATTAATGCAGAATGTACCATTAACAGATGGGCATGATGGGATTCCATTAACTCAATTTGCGATGAATGAATTAGAATCAATAGGGTTGTTGAAAATGGATTTTCTTGGATTAAGAAATTTAACGCTGATCGAGAAGATCACGAAAGCCATCGAGCAGAATGAAGGCAAATCAATTCAAGTGAAACGACTACCTCTTAATGACAAGAATACATTCTCCCTCCTTAGACAAGGAAAAACAAACGGGGTTTTCCAGCTTGAGTCTAAAGGGATGAAAGACGTTTTAGAAAACCTTGGACCGACTCATTTCGAGGATATTGTTGCTGTCAACGCTTTATACCGTCCAGGACCAATGGAGTTTATCCCTGCATATATTCGTAGAAAGCACGGAAAAGAACAAGTTACTTATCCTCATCCTGACTTAAAGCCAATTTTGGATAAAACATATGGCGTCTTAGTCTATCAAGAACAAATTATGCAGATGGCTCACCAAATGGCTGGTTTCTCACTAGGGCAAGCTGACCTTTTACGAAGAGCTGTAAGTAAAAAACAACATGATTTAATGATGGAGCAAAAAAAATCATTTATTCAAGGTTGCTTGCAAAATGGATACACCGAAAAAGTAGCGGATGAATTGTTTGATTGGATTGTGCGTTTTTCCAATTATGGTTTCAATAGAAGTCATGCCGTAGCGTATAGTATGATTTCTTATCAGTTAGCTTATTTAAAAGCACAATACCCGGCCTATTTCATGGCTGAACTCATGAGCTCAGTATCCAATGATAAGATTCAATCCTATATCAAGGAAGCAAAGGATCTAGAGATGGATGTTCTGCCACCATCAATTAATAAAAGCTTCTCCAAGTTCACTGTAGAAAATGGTAGTATTCGAATGGGTCTTTCCATGATCAAAGGTGTTGGACGGAATGCTCTAGCAGAAATTTTGGAAGCCCGAAAAACAAAGCCTTTTCAAAACCTGTTTGATTTCTGCAGACGTGTTTCTTTGAAAGTTGTAAACAAACAAGTCATTGAATCCCTGATTTTGGCTGGTTCATTTGATGAGACCTATTCGAATCGAGCTTCTCTTATGGCTAGTATCCATCATGCTATGGAGCAAGGCGATTTGTTTAGCGAAATTGACGAGCAAGGGTCCATGTTTGGTTCAGTAGATCTTGATCCAACATACGTTGAAATGGAACCTTATAACCAACTGAAACAATTAGCGTTAGAAAGTGAAGTATTAGGGATGTATGTTTCCTCTCACCCCTTATCAACTTATCGAACCAAGCTAAGAGCTAATGGATTTCTTTCCTTACAACAAGCAGCAGAGTCCTCTAAACCAAAAGGGCTGAAAACTGCTGTGGTTGTACAAGAAATGAAGGTGATCCGTACAAAACGCGGAGACCCTATGGCGTTTCTAACTTTAGGTGATGAACAGGAAGAAATGGAAGCTGTAGTTTTTCCGAATGTATTCCGTGATCTACGAAAATGGTTATCTGAAGAGATGCTTGTATTTATACAAGGAAGAATTGAAGAGCGAAATGGATCGAAGCAATGGATTGTGGAAGCGATGAATCCATTTCAAGAGGAAAGTTTACATGAAGAAGAGCGGAAGCGTTTATTTTTGAAAATTACAGGTGAATATGAACAATCAGTTTATCAGGAGATTAAACAGCTTGCTTCGAAATATCCTGGACCGACTCCAATTATTATTCATAATGCAGACAAAAAGGAAACGGTCCAATTATCAAGAGAGTATTGGGTTGACGCATCTTATGCATTGATGAAGCAACTGTATGGATTTTTAGGTGAAGAAAACGTGGTTCTAAAATAAAAGAAATGGCAATTTAGGCATAATGGAAAAAGGTTTTATGTGTACGGATTTAAGCGTATCTAACCTATAGAACATTATGCCTAAACTATAGGAGCATATATACAAATTCTTTACATGAAAAAGCGATTTGTTATAATGAAGTAGGTTAGTGGTCAGACCACTTTTGTAACGTTAGAAAGTTTGTGATTTAGGACTTATAATAGACTTTAAATGATTTAAAGCATTTCTATTCTTTAAACAGGAACAAACAATGATGAATTGATTAAAGGAGCGGGTTATCGTTGTCTAAAAATTTACGTGAAGAAGCACTACATATTCACCGTGTTAACAAAGGGAAATTAAGCACAGAATCTAAAGTCCCTATCAAAACAAAAGAAGACTTAAGTTTAGCTTATTCTCCAGGAGTGGCTGAGCCTTGTAAGGAAATTTATGATCATAAAGATTCCGTATATGACTACACCATGAAAGGAAACATGGTAGCAGTTGTGAGTGATGGATCAGCTGTACTAGGTCTGGGGAATATTGGACCAGAAGCTTCGTTACCCGTAATGGAAGGGAAAGCAGCCTTATTTAAGAGTTTTGCTGGAGTAGATGCTTTTCCAATCTGTTTAGATACGAATGATGTAGACCAGATCGTACAAACCGTTAAACTTATGCAGCCTACATTCGGTGGGGTGAATTTAGAGGATATTGCTGCACCGAACTGTTTTATTATTGAAGAGCAATTAAAGAAAGAAACAAATATTCCGATTTTCCACGATGATCAGCACGGGACGGCTATTGTTACTGTAGCAGGTCTAATGAATGCTTTGAAGCTTTCCGGGAAAAAATGGTCTGATATAAAGGTTGTCGCTAATGGTGCTGGTGCTGCAGGAATTGCCATCATCAAATTACTTTACCATTTCGGTGTACGCGACATTATTATGTGTGACTCTAAAGGCGCAATCTATGAAGGCCGAAGCTATGGCATGAACGATGTGAAAGATGAAATAGCTAAAATGACGAATAAAGATAAAGAAGAAGGCGACCTCGAAACAGTGCTTGAGGGTGCTGACGTGTTTGTTGGAGTTTCTGTTGGTGGTTTATTATCCAAAGAAATGGTCAAGAACATGAATGATGATCCAATTATATTTGCGATGGCTAACCCTGAACCTGAGATTATGCCTGAAGATGCGAAAGAAGCGGGTGCAAGTGTGATTGGGACAGGCCGTTCTGATTTTCCTAACCAAGTAAACAATGTGCTAGCGTTCCCTGGTATTTTTAGAGGAGCTCTAGATGTAAGAGCGACTCGAATCAATGAAAAAATGAAAATTGCAGCAGCAGAGGCCATTGCATCTTTAGTAAGTGAGGATGAGTTAAACGCAGATTATGTAATTCCAGCTCCATTCGATCCACGCGTAGCGCCGGCAGTTGCAGCAGCTGTTGCTAAAGCGGCAATGGAATCTGGCGTTGCACGTCAAGATGTTGACCCAGAACAAGTGGCTGAAAAAACAAGACAGCTTACGTTAATTGACGAACCTAAATAAAAGAAGGACCACTACTATTTATTGAAGGAGTGATCCTGATCAGTGACAATGCCATCGAAATCCAAAGTGTATGAAGAGGTATTGAAAGAGATACGTCGTTACATTGAGTTTGAAGGCCTTTCACCAGGTGATAAGCTTCCTTCAGAGAGGGAATTGGCTGAGCAGCTTAATGCAGGTCGCTCATCTGTTCGGGAAGCGCTAAGAGCTATGGAATTATTAGGTTTAATTGAAACGAGACGAGGCGAAGGAACATTTCTTAGTTCCTATCGCCCATATCATATGGTAGAAATTCTATCAGCCTTTATTTTGCAGGAGTCAAAAACAAGGGAAAACCTGAAGGCAACAAAGCAGATTATTGAAAAAGAGGCTGCTAAAATTGCTATGGAGCAATTAGAAACAAAGGATTTTGAAGAATTCAAGAAATTGATTCAATCCTTTGAAAAGGGCTCTGAAACGTTTCATTATGACTTCTTCACAGTTCTTTTTGAAGCTGGGGAAAACCAGCTCCTCCAAAAGATCTGGAGGCTTATGGAAGAGTTTTCTCGTACATTCCATAAACCTGTATATAATATTGAACTCTATAAATCCTATATAGAAGCCTTGAAAGAAAAAAATGAGCAAAAAATTGAGGAATTAAGTTCTCAATTCTATGATGAAGAAAATGTCGAAATTTCTTAGACATATTTCTACAACACTTTTATTTGTTTTTAGATAGAGTAATGAGATAGGTAATAGACAAGCTGTTAATGTCCCAAAGGAGGAATCACCTTGCTTAAAGACTTTTTTAGCAAGAAGAAAAAATATGCATCGATCCCTCGTGAAAAAGCGAAACAAGATGTTCCTGAAGGTTTGATGAAAAAATGTCCCAATTGCCATAAGATCTTCTATCGTAAAGAGTTAAAGAAGAATTTAAATGTTTGTCCAAATTGTGATTTTCATGAACAATTAAACGCTTATGAGCGTATTGAATATCTGTTTGATGAAAACACATTTGAAGAATGGGATCGTGAAATTGTTTCAGAAAACCCATTAGGATTTCCGGGATACTTAGAAAAGCTAGAAAAAGATCGTGAGAAAACAGGGTTAAATGAAGCTGTTGTAACAGGTAAAGGTACTATTGATGGCGTAGAAACGGCCTGTGCTGTTATGGATTCACGCTTTCGTATGGGAAGCATGGGATCAGTAGTTGGGGAAAAGATTGCACGTGCAGTAGAACGAGCACGTGAGCTTCAAATTCCTTTTATTATTTTTACAGCAAGTGGTGGAGCTCGTATGCAAGAAGGTGTCTTAAGTTTAATGCAAATGACTAAGACGTCCGTTGCCATTCAGCGATTCAATGAAGCGGGAGGGTTAATGATATCCTTCATGACTCATCCTACTACAGGTGGAGTATCTGCAAGCTTTGCTTCAATTGGAGATTACAACTTTGCAGAACCTGGTGCCTTAATTGGTTTTGCAGGAAGACGTATCATTGAGCAAACAATCCGTGAAGAGCTTCCAGAAGACTTCCAAACGGCTGAATTCTTATTAAAACACGGTCAATTGGATCGTGTCGTACACCGTCAAGATATGAAAGAAGTATTATCCACCCTATTAGATATTCACCAGGGAGGGGAGCAATCGTCATGAAGCAAGTATTAGAGTTCGAAAAACCTGTTATGGAACTGCGTGAAAAAATCGCTGAGTTAAAAGAGTTTACGAGCGAAAGTGACGTTGATCTTTCCGAAGAGATCCAAACCCTTGAAGAACGCTTAGTAAAGCTTGAAGCTGATGTTTATGGCAATATGAAGCCATGGGATCGAGTTCAAATGGCCCGTCATGCTGAGCGCCCTACCACGCTTGATTATATTCATGAACTATTTACTGGGTTTCTTGAATTTCATGGGGATCGTCGTTTTGGTGATGATGAGGCAATCGTTGCTGGTGTTGCAAAGTATAAAGATCAGCCCGTTACGGTAATTGGTCATCAGCGCGGAAAAGATACAAAAGAAAACATACGCCGTAATTTTGGTATGCCTCACCCAGAAGGGTATCGAAAAGCATTACGTCATATGAAACAAGCTGAGAAATTCAACCGTCCAATTGTATGTTTTATTGATACAAAAGGGGCTTATCCAGGTAAAGCAGCCGAGGAACGTGGACAGAGTGAAGCGATTGCACGAAATCTAATGGAAATGGCTGGACTCAAAGTACCTGTAATTTGTGTTGTTATTGGAGAAGGTGGAAGCGGTGGAGCCCTTGGATTAGGAGTAGGAGATCGTATCCATATGCTTGAAAACTCTACGTATTCTGTCATTTCTCCTGAAGGTGCAGCTGCGTTATTATGGAAAGATTCGGGGCGAGCTCAACAAGCTGCAGAATCCATGATGATCACTTCTTATGATTTAAAACAACTAAATGTTATTGATGAGATCATCCCTGAAATAAAGGGTGGCGCACATCGTGACGTAAGTACTCAAGCAGAAAATATTGATTACGTATTAGAACAAAGCTTAAAAGAATTAAAACAGTTGTCCCAAGAGGAATTGCTTGAAGAAAGATGGGAAAAATATAAAAAGATTGGTTCCTACTCAATAAGGGAAGAGTAGATATAGGTCGTGCAATCAATAGGTTGCACGCCTCTTTTCTTTTTTTTCACTTTAAGAAAGTTTAACTATTGTTAAGGATAAAAGTGTAAGAAAAGACATCGGTTTCGCCATTTTTGGCGATAACCGTGTTTTTCTAATAGTTTGTCTTAAATAGCTTTTTCTTGTATTGTATTATCGTTAAGAGAAAAGTCTCATGATGGTTAGGCATATTTTCAGAACATTATTGAATTTGGAACTTTTGGGGAAAAACGATTTATTCTTGTCAAAAAGGCTGATTAGCAGTATCTTGGAATGAGGACAATATCGGCCTGTTTAATAAATTGTTATTTAAAGACAATTGAGGTGATAAATGATGAAAAAAATAGGCGTTTTAACTAGTGGGGGAGACGCACCAGGGATGAATGCAGCAATTCGTTCTGTTGTGCGTAAATGTATCTATCACGATATTGAAGTATATGGAATCTACTACGGATATCAAGGACTTATTGATGGGAACATCGAAAAAATGGAAATTGGTTCTGTAGGAGATATTATTCAGCGAGGCGGAACGATGTTGTACACGGCTCGTTGCGAAGACTTCAAAACTCCTGAAGGTCGACAAAAAGGGATCGATCAACTGGAGAAGCATGGTATTGAAGGGCTTGTAGTTATTGGAGGAGATGGTTCCTTCATGGGTGCTAAGAAATTAACAGAAGCAGGTTATCCTTGCATAGGCGTCCCTGGAACAATCGACAATGATATCCCAATGACTGATTTCACAATTGGATTCGACACAGCTTTAAATACTGTTATTGATGCAATTGATAAAATTCGTGACACTGCTACTTCTCATGAACGTACATACGTTATTGAGGTAATGGGACGAGATGCAGGCGATATTGCACTTTGGACAGGTTTAGCTGATGGTGCAGAAAGTATTTTGATTCCAGAAGTAGATGACAACTTTGAGGATATTATTGAACGCTTAAAGCGAGGACATGAACGTGGTAAGCGTCATAGTATCATTATCGTAGCTGAAGGTGTTGGCTCTGGTTTCGATTACGGACAGAGAATTCAAGATGCGACAAGCCTTGAGACACGTGTTACTGTCTTAGGTCATACCCAGCGAGGTGGCTCACCAACTGCATTTGATCGCGTGTTAGCAAGTCGTTTAGGTGCACAAGCTGTTGACCTTCTTATAAAAGGAAAAGCAGGACGCATGGTTGGTATTCAAAATAATCAACTCGTTGACCATGACATTATTGAAGCATTAAACAACAAGCATCAGCTAGATTTAGATATGTATAAGCTTTCCAAAGAACTATCGATCTAACGTATCCTCGGGACTGTGGGAACGATTTCAGTTCGAACTGGTTAAAGAAAAATATAGAGGAGGATCTTAATCATGAAAAGAACAAAGATTGTTTGTACTATTGGCCCAGCATCTGAATCAGTTGAGCAATTAACTCAATTAATCGATTCAGGAATGAATGTGGCTCGTTTAAATTTTTCACACGGAGACTATGAGGAGCATGGGCAGCGAATTGAAAATATTCGTGAAGCATCTCGTCAAGTAGGTGAAACTGTAGGTATCTTACTCGATACAAAAGGACCAGAAATCCGTACTGGTACACTTAAAGAAGGCGAAGTTTATCTTGAAAAAGGATCTATTGCTTATGTGTCTATGGATGATATTGAAGGAGATGCGGAGCGATTCTCTGTGACGTATCCGGGTCTAATCAATGACGTGCATGTAGGCGGAAAAATCCTATTAGATGATGGTCTAGTTGAACTTGAGGTACTTGAAGTACTTAAAGAACAGAACGAAATTAAGACTCGTGTTCTTAATTCTGGACCTTTAAAGAATAAAAAAGGTGTAAACGTTCCAAACGTTAGCGTAAACCTTCCTGGTATTACTGATAAAGATGCTAATGATATTGTATTTGGAATTGAACAAGGTGTAGATTTTATCGCAGCATCTTTTGTTCGTCGTGCATCTGATGTTCTAGAAATTCGTGAACTGTTAGAAAAATATGATGCAACGCATATTCAAATCATCCCTAAGATTGAAAACCAAGAGGGCGTTGATAACATCAAAGAAATTCTAGAAGTAAGTGACGGCTTAATGGTGGCTCGTGGTGACCTTGGTGTAGAAATCCCTGCAGAAGAAGTACCTCTTGTTCAAAAGGAACTAATTCGCCAGTGTAATACAGCAGGTAAGCCAGTGATCACTGCAACACAAATGCTTGATTCAATGCAGCGTAACCCACGTCCAACTCGTGCTGAAGCAAGTGACGTAGCAAACGCAATTTTTGATGGAACAGATGCGATTATGCTTAGTGGAGAAACTGCTGCTGGCCAATATCCAGTTGAAGCAGTACAAACGATGTTCAACATTGCTCTACGTGCTGAATCTGCACTAGATCATCAGGTGATCTTAAGCAATCGTTCTCGTACAAGTGACATGACGATTACAGATGCGATTAGCCAATCTGTAACACACACTGCTATGAACTTAAGTGTTCCGGCCATTGTTACACCTACTGAAAGTGGCCATACGGCTCGTATGATTTCTAAATATCGTCCAAAAGCTCCTATTGTAGCTGTCACATCTGACGAAGGTGTTCAGCGCAGATTAGCTCTGGTTTGGGGTGTAGAGGCTGTTCTTGGTGAACGCTCTGAATCCACTGATGATATGTTAACTGTAGCGATTGATCGCGGACTAGAAACAGGTGTATTCAAGCGTGGCGATCGTGTAATCATCACTGCAGGAGTTCCTGTTGGTGAAAGTGGCACTACAAACATCATGAAAGTTCATGTAGTAGGTGACGTTCTTGCTAAAGGTCAAGGCGTAGGTCGTAAACATGCATATGGAAATGCTGTTGTTGCTAAAGATGGTGAAGAAGCTAAAAGCAAGCTTCAAGAAGGAGATATCCTTGTAACCATTGGTACTGAAAAAGACATGATGCCAGCGATCGAAAAAGCGGGCGGAATCATTACAGAAGAAGGCGGATTAACTTCACACGCAGCTGTTGTAGGTCTTAGCCTTGGAATTCCTGTAATTGTTGGAGTGCCAAAAGCTACTCAACTGATTAAAGACGGAGACGACATTACAATCGACTCCTCACGCGGCGACATTTACGAAGGCCACGCAAGCGTACTTTAAGTTCAAATAGAATAGAAACGCATGTGATTAAATAATATCACATGCGTTTTTTTATGGTTTATTCAACAATCTGGCAGTTATCTTGAATAAGCTAGTGCGGGGTGGTTCCGTTATGATAATGCAGTGCGGTGGTCTGTGGAACGGGTTGCTTTCCCCGGAAGACCGATCGAGCTTCCTCGTCACTACGTTCCTGCGGGATCTCGCTCGCCCTTTCTACCGGAGGAGTCAACCCGTTCCCCAGACCACCTTAGCCGAATGGTGACGAACGGAACCGCAGCTATCGTAAGGTTTTCTGATGTAGATCATGGGGGTGAATCATATATGCACCAAAGTGATCTAAAGCCTTATATGTAGAGCTAAAATACAGTTTCCTTAAGTAAGAGATTAAATGATCTCAACCATGGGTCCGTTAAGTTCCATAACAGCAAAGGGGTGAGGGAAACGGCAAACTCCCGCGGTAGAAAGGGCGGACGAGATCCCGCAGAGAGCTTGCGAACGAGGAAGCTGAA
>NZ_AULJ01000059.1 GCF_000425225.1 Pontibacillus marinus BH030004 = DSM 16465
GATTACTATCATCTTCTAGAATAGTTCCATCCCTACGAATGAATTCTATTTTTTTAATGGTTGGATTGCCTATCCCTCTCCATTTTATGCGATAGCTAATAAAAACATTGTCTATTTCGGATATAAGTTCTTTCCTAGCAGTCGAATAACTTGATTTTGAAAACTCTCCCTCCCCACTTATGTAATAATAGGATAAAGAAATACATATAACCAAAGCTATGAACAACAAAGTCATGGTGATGATTCTTTTGGTCATTAATTCCCTCCTTGGTTAGAGTCTATTTATATACTCTTTTAAATTATTTAGGTTACAAGCACTTCGACCCATTACTGCAATCTCTTCTTCAATAATACTACCAGTAAGCTTAAGTAAATTTATTAAAAATATAATTCAGATTTTAACACAAATATCCAATTGATTATTTGCTCTATTTACGATTAAGGCAAATAAAAGGGCTTTCCTTATTCCAGAAAAGCGCCCTTTAAATGAATACTTGAATTCGAGATATCAGTAAAAAATAATCATATTTTAATGACAAATAGATGAAAATATAACAAATAAACTTAGTCTAATGTATATCAACTTTGTTTGTTATTCTAATAAATTTTTAAAGTTTGATTTTAGTATTTTATTCATTACTTCAGTTGTTTCGCCTTTAACTCCACATAAAGTATTAAATACATCCCTATAAAAATTTAAACTGTAGATATCCTCTGTTTCCTTAGTAAAAGGACCATCGCTTTCTATTAAAATTTTATTTTTGGGCATATTTAATATTAGCTTTTTCCCATTCTTTGACTTCATCATTTGAGTATTTATAGAAAAATAACAACCATATTGGACAGCTTTTTTTAACTGGGTTAAATTCCCGTTGAACCAATGCAATATTACCTTTCCATTAAAATTTTGTCCTACTAAATCTATAACTTCATTTTCAGCTTTTCGTGAATGAACACTTAATATTTTACCTCCAATATTGTGGCAATTATCTATAATTTCTTTAAAGATACTTATTTGTAGTTTTTTTTCTTTATCATCTACTTTTTTAAAGTCCAAGCCTATCTCGCCTATGTACCTTGCTTCCTTCAAATTACTCATAAAATTTGACTTATGTTTATAGTATTTATGAATTAATTCAGGGTGTAAGCCTAGAGCGAACCTGATGTATTTAAGATTAGGGTAATTTTTTTTAATCCTTTCATACAATACTGGCAGATTAGTAACTGCAATTGTATAGGACTTATGATTTTCAATATAGTCTATTGTCTGTTCTATATCCTTATACAAGTCTATATGCAGATGAACATCATGATAAAATTTATTCACTATAAATCCTCCAGAAATTCTGATAACTCTTTTAAACCTCTTTTATATAAAAATGCATAATAATCAACATCTTTATAAATTGGTCCTGAATTTTGTATTCTTAAGAACGAATAGTTTTTATTTTGTTTCTTCAATCCTAAACTATATGAAGAATAATTTAACTTAGCAGTTGGACCACTATTAAAGTTTACGTCTCTGTACGTAGTTGGATCTTCCAGACCTGCTCTTTTAACTGCTGCTCTCCTTATTACACAGGGCAAACAGTACCCACAATGACATGACTCTTTTTCTTTTTTCATTCTTCCTATATCAGGATGAGAACATGACATTGTATTAACTATATTTTCATATAAAAAATCAATATTTTTACACTCTTTTATCATCTCACCTTTTGTCTTAAATTGATAAGGGTTTGTAATACTTATTTTCAATCCTAAATTACTTAATAGTTCTTGCAACATGTTAATATAGTGGGGGTGTGTTGTTCTGGTACTACTTGTTCCTAACCTTGAATTTGTCAGGGGTACATTTAGTGAAATCATTCCATTTTCAGGTATTATTAATTCTACTTTTTCTCTCATACAAGAAGCCAGAGCTATTGCGTGACCAAAAAACATTAATGATCTGCTCCTCGTAGTGTCTTCTATACCATTTCTAGCAACAGCATAATATGAAGAAAAGTTATTTCCTTCCAAACCAAACTTACTTTTTAGTTTATTTCTTAAAATGTCTTGAAACTCTTTTGTACCCTTCCCCCCCGCATAATGACTAATAAAGTGAATACCACTTTGTTTATTTTTTTGTTTATTTTCTTCTATTAAGTCAATAGCACCAATGAATGAATCAAGCCCACCAGAAAACATACAAAATTCCTCTATTATTATATTTTCTGGATCATCTTCAATCTTCTTTTTAACACTTAATTCATCTTTTGTTAGGTTTCGGCTAAAGAAATTTATTTCCCATTTATCACCTGTTAAAAAACTTAGCATTTTTTCAACATGATTTTTGTTTACGTCCCAGATATCCTTTTCTAAAACAGGCAAGTTAAGCTTAAAGGACCTTGTCCATCCATCCTTAAATGAACTCCTTTTAATAATTCTGTCTGCACCGTAAACGAATAAAGATAAGTAAAAGAGATCTAATCCAGTATTAGAATAAAAAGCTGGTAGAGTAGTCTTTGTTTCTTTAAGAAATGTATAGGAAAATACATTGGAATCATTAATATTATACTCAAATGCATTTTTACTTAATTCGTAATCTGATTCTTCAGTATATTTACAATTAAAAATTGCTTTCCTCATCTTAACACCTCCATAACTTCATAACACTTTCGATAAATATTTTGGATTTGATTTTGAATGTCTAAGTCATCATAATCTAAATTGTTAAATTGAATATTACTTAATTCGATTTCTACTTTACTTTGTATGTAATCTTTAAATTCAACTTCTATCTCATAAGCCCTTTCTTCATTATCAGCGTATTTTTCAAGTCGACTCTCTAAATCACTGAACATTCTCTCAAAAATATAAGAACTAATGTAAAGTGACATAATTTCGTTGAAAATGTCCTCACCCATATTTTCAAGAGTTTTAATATCCATTTCGTTATCTTCAATATATTCATAGATCTTTGACATAGCTTCAATAGTAGCATTTTTAGCTACAATGTCTTCTTTTGTAACTGATTCTTCAGAAAGGATATTTACTAACTCTGATAATAGAGATTCAACACTTTTCCCTACATAATCAATTTTAAGTTTATTTAGTGTATTTATAACACCATCATTAACAAAATCTTTAAGGAGTGATCCTAGTCTAACTGTTGATTTTCTTCCCGATACAGCTGCTTTAGCTGAGGTTCCGGCCCCGCCTAATGCCTTCACATGTTTACCCACAACACTTCTTTTATCACTAAATCCATTATTTATATATTTAGATATTGAAGTTTTGGCATCTTGCCATAATCCATCTTCGGGGAGATAATCTTCCTCATCTTCGGGTTTATATTCATCCATTTCTTCTTCAAAGCCATCAGGTAATAAAGGATTTTTGTCTGTAGGACCGTTGAAGATACTTGAAGTTCCCATTTATACTCCCCCTTCTATCACAAGTTCTTTTTTTATTGTTTCTGGTGAGGAAGCGTTTTCTTTACACCACTTTTCTGCAATTTCACTTATTTCACTTTCTTTTGATGTTTTTTCCATAAAATCCTTTATAAAAGGTATCATGCTCATAGAGATTTTATCACCAGTAAGTGAACTTAAATCATTAACTACATTAGAGTGTAAAAATTTTTTATTTTGTCCCCACATTAAATAAGACTGCATTATCCCCTTATCTATACTTGTTTCACTTTGCATTTGTTCAAAAAGCGCATCTAATATCTCAATTGATTCATAATCTGATACTTCCGCCCCCTTTTTTAACGCATTCGTTCTTCCAGCTTTTGTTTTTTTCATTAAATTCTCGATAATGTTTTTTGCTGTAGGACTAAGTTTCTCAGTGCTTGTATTTAATTTCTCGCTAATAGATGACCTTGTAAAATAGAAGTACGGTCTTAAGTCAACTTCACCAATTTTTGGGCTTATATTACACCAATCCTTAACCCAATTATCATCCTTCCATATTTTCAGTTCACTTGTCTCATCTAAAGTATTAGTTTCTAATAATTTCAACTCTTCGGAAAAACCATTACCTGTATCTTGTAATTCAGCAATTTTTTTATATAAACCAGATTTAAAATATTCTAGAAGCATTATCTTTGCTAGTACTTTCCTGTCTAAAACAATGTTCTTATAACTAGCCATTCTTTCTCTCATTATTAATGAGTTTAAGAATCACTTACAATGCCTTGGGTTACCATTAAGCCCATGAGATAGTACTGTAGAAAGTTGTTTTGCTACTGAAATACCATCCTTAACCTTTTCAGAAAGATGAGGGAGGTTATTATTTATTAATGTATAATTTAATTTAAAATTTAGAAAATCCTCTCTTTTTTCAGTGTTTAAAAATTCAATTATTTCAGTAAATTCGTCATAAGTAAGATCTTTTTCAAACAATAAACATGTTATGTAGAATTCAACTTCAGAAGCATTTAAACGAGGGATTCTAATTGGATATTGAATTATTTTTTCTAAATATTCTTTACCTATATTTATTTGTTGACCTTCTATCTCTTCAAACTTCCTTTTAACAGCATAAGATATATGTCTTTCATCAGCTCCTATAATAAAGACTGAACTGCCAGTAAATAAAAACAATCTTATTGCCTCTAAGGTTTCAAGAATGGTATCAGGATTGCACCTATCTAATTCATCAATAAATATAACTAGTTTGTTGATGTTTGTTTCTGTTAGAAGTTCTGAAAAGTTGCTTTGAAACTGTTTAATATCTTCTCTTATTTCCTTATTATTAAGTTCATCCTTAATTGAATCTACAACTTTTTCTTTATTTATAATATCTTCACTCTCATTGAATCTGGACACAATATTTCTTAATGTTAAGTCGCTAATAGTTCCTATGCCACCAGTAGTAATAAAATCAGTACCATACTTCATTCCAGTTTTAAGTAGTTTTAATTTATCGACGCTTTTATAAAGTCCAGATATATACTTTTGTGCCTTGTCTGAAAGCTTTCTATTTTCTTGTATTGTATCTAAAATACTTCCCAATAAAGCAGTTTTTGCATCCTCGTAACCTTCAAATAGCCATCCATTAAAAACTAAACATTCAGTATTTTCTTCCTCTTCAAAGGTTCTCATACTCATTTTAATTAAACTAGATTTACCACTACCCCAGTCTCCATACACACCGACAGTAGATGGTAATAAATTTTCATCTTCAATAATATCTTTTAGCATTGCTATTAAATAATCAAAATCAAGAAAATCTAGCTCTGTTTCACTATCTTTCCACACATACTTACCCCCTTCTAAGAACTTGGTTTAATTGTAACAAAATTGCACTTAGTTGAGTCTTTTTTAGCATATTTTTCTATTTTTAATAAATTGTTGTTTATATTAAAGGAAATTTCCATAAGTTTAATGCATGTATTTTAGACTGAATTTCGTTACTTTCTTCGGGTTTTCACGAAAATAATAAACATTATCTCGAATCCAAGTCTTCAACATAATGGCCCTAATCTTGAAATCTTGAATTCAAGATAATAAACCATTTAATCAATAATTAGCTTTCCAAACGGGATGATTTGCGACACAAAAAACCTTTCTCTAATTTTTGTTTTTAGTCATCTTGAATTAGCTAAATGAATTCTTGATATTGTATTTGGCAATAATGTACTTCGAGCAACAAAAAATTTTAGAAAGTGAGGATGCGAATGAAAGGACATTTCTACAGAAGAGGCTGTAAATGCAAAAAGAAAAAATGCACTTGTGGATCAAAGTGGGCTTTCACCATTGATATTGGAATCGATCCAATCACCGGAAAGAGAAAGCAGAAGACAAAGAGTGGTTTTAATACGGAACAGGAAGCTGAAGCTGCTGCTGCCGCTCTAATTCATGAAGTAAACGAAGGAACTTATTTAGAGGAATCTGATAAAACCTTCAGCGAATTTACAATAGAATGGCTTCCCATCTACAGCGATTCTAAAGATGTAAAGCCTGGAACCATTAGAGTCCGTCTTCATGAAATCGGAAAGTTGTTACCCTACTTTGCTCAATTAAAATTAAAAGATATCACACGAAAGATGTATCAAGATGCTCTAAACGATTTAAAGGAACAAGGTTATTCTGATAGTACAAGAGAGGGCATCAACCGAACAGGAAGGATGATTTTTCGGAAGGCTCTAGAACTGGAGCTAATTAAGAAGGACCCTACTGAGTTTGCTTATGTAAAGAAGGATAAGAAAACGATTGAACAGTTAGAAGAGGAGGAAGTTCCAAAGTATCTTGAAAAAGAAGAGCTTGCCTTATTTTTAGAAACAGCCGGAATTCATGGACTCGAGCATGATGACCTGGTGTTTTTGATCCTCGCTTATACCGGAATAAGGGTTGGTGAGTTAGTTGCTCTCAAGTGGAAGGATGTAGACTTCAAAAACCACACGATCAGTATTACCAAGACGTACTACAATCCGAATAATAACGCCTTAGAGTATCAATTACTCCCACCGAAGACCCGAAAATCGAGAAGAAAAATTGTTGTGGATGAAGATGTCATTAATGCTTTGAAGGAGCATAAGAAGGTTCAGAATAAAGTCATTGAACAATTAGGTAATGATTACTATAACCAAGACTTTATCTTTGCAAAGATGGAGCGACAGTTTGGTTATCCTATTGTAATCAAAAACGTTCGAGACCACATGAAAAGGCTCCTTAAAATTGCAGGTCTAAATGAAGATTTAACACCACACAGTTTGAGACACACACATACGTCACTTCTTGCTGAAGCTGGTGTATCGCTTGAACAAATCATGGATCGTCTTGGTCATACGGACGATCAAACAACGAAAAATGTGTACCTCCATGTCACGCAAGAAATGAAAAAAGAAGCTTCCCAAAAGTTCAGCGAACTAATGAGAAGCCTCCGTTAAAAACCTCAATGTTAGCAAAATGTTAGCATTTCACTCTCATCTTACTTAAAAACCCACTCATATCAAGGGTTTGAGCGACTATTACATCATGCCGCCCATTCCGCCCATGCCACCCATGTCAGGCATGCCGCCGCCAGCGTTGTCATCTTCGCCTGGCTTGTCAGCTACAACTGCTTCTGTAGTTAGGAACATAGCCGCTACAGATGCTGCGTTTTGTAGTGCGGAACGTGTAACTTTTGTTGGGTCTACGATACCAGCTTCGATCATGTTTACCCATTCGCCAGATGCAGCGTTGAAACCAACGCCTACTTTTTCGCCTTTTAGACGCTCGATAATTACGGATCCTTCAAGACCAGCGTTGTGAGCGATTTGACGAACTGGCTCTTCTAGTGCACGAAGTAGAATCTTCGCACCAGTAGCTTCGTCATCTGTTAGAGCTAGTTCAGCTACTTTGTTGTAGATGTTTACTAGCGCTGTACCACCACCTGCTACAATACCTTCTTCAACTGCAGCACGTGTGGAGTTTAATGCGTCTTCGATACGTAGTTTACGTTCTTTAAGCTCAGTTTCAGTAGCTGCACCAACTTTGATTACCGCTACGCCACCTGCAAGCTTAGCAAGACGCTCTTGTAATTTTTCTTTATCGAACTCAGAAGTTGTTTCATCTAAGTGCGTACGGATTTGGTTTACGCGGTTACTGATTTCTTGTGGGTCACCAGCACCTTCAACGATTGTAGTGTTTTCTTTTGTAACCACAACTTTGTTTGCGCGACCAAGCTGATCAAGTGTTGTGTTCTTAAGGTCTAAGCCAAGGTCTTCTGTAACTACCTGACCACCTGTCATTGTAGCGATGTCTTCAAGCATTGCTTTACGACGATCACCGAAGCCAGGTGCTTTAACAGATACAGCGTTGAATGTACCGCGAAGCTTGTTCACAACTAGTGTTGCTAGTGCTTCACCTTCAACATCTTCAGAGATCATTAGAAGTGGACGGCTTTGCTGAACCACTTGCTCAAGTACAGGAAGAACTTCCTGAATGTTTGTGATCTTCTTATCAGTGATTAGGATGTAAGGATTCTCAAGAACCGCTTCCATCTTATCTTGGTCAGAAACCATGTAAGGAGATGCATATCCGCGGTCGAACTGCATACCTTCAACAACTTCCATCTCTGTGTTGAAGCCTTTGGATTCTTCAATTGTGATAACGCCGTCGTTACCAACACGCTCCATTGCTTCAGCAATTAGTTGACCTACTTCTTCGTCTGCAGAAGAGATCGATGCAACCTGTGCGATGGATTCTTTACCTTCGATTGGCTTAGAGATACCTTTAAGTTCTTCAACTGCTACTTCTGTCGCTTTTTCAATACCGCGACGAACGCCTACTGGATTAGCACCAGATGCAACGTTCTTCAGACCTTCTGTGATCATAGCCTGCGCTAGAACTGTTGCAGTTGTTGTACCGTCACCAGCGATTTCGTTTGTTTTAGAAGCAACTTCGGATACAAGCTGTGCACCCATGTTTTCGAAATGATCTTCTAATTCAATTTCTTTTGCGATTGTTACACCATCATTTGTAATAAGTGGTGAACCATATTTTTTATCTAGAACAACGTTACGTCCTTTTGGTCCAAGTGTTACTTTTACCGTATCTGCTAGACGGTCAACACCGCGTAACATGGAACGACGAGCATCTTCACTAAACTTAATATCTTTAGCCATTCTAAAAAAACCTCCTTAGAGTTATCTATTACGATTAACGTTTTTAAACGTACACTTTACTAAATATATTTCTAACCAATTACAGCTAGTACATCGCTTTCACGTAAAATTAAGTACTCTGTACCTTCATATTTTACTTCGGTACCTGCAAACTTCGAGAAGATGATGCGGTCGCCTTCAGATACTTCAAGTGCAACCTTTTCACCGTTATCTGTTACACGTCCTGAACCTACAGCAACAACTTTTCCTTCTTGAGGTTTTTCCTTCGCTGAATCCGGAAGAACGATACCGCTTGCTGTTGTTTCTTCTTGTTCAACTACCTCAATTACAATACGATCACCTAGTGGCTTTAACAAATCAGACACCCTCCTCAAATTGGTCTTTAATTGGTTTTCAAATCTGATTTATTAGCACTCTCGCAACACGAGTGCTAACACAATTATTATAATAATGAATTCTTCGAAAATATGCAAGTATTTTAAATGCAATTTTCTCATAAATATTTCCTAAAAGAAAAGCGGAAGCGACCGTTTAGCGACGAATGGACTGGACTGAACCGTAGTACGATTAACTAAACTAGCTGATTGGCAAGCCGCAGGCGCAGACAGAAGCTTAGTTGACGTGGTACTTTCACCTAAAAATTATCACTACGTCGAATAACTTCTCAGCTATAATTTTATCCAGATTAAACGTATAAAGGAAACACAAAGCGCGAAGCGATTTGATGTTGACTTATCGTACGAAGAAAGAATGATCGACTAAAACCGTCACGTCCTGTGACAACGTCGATCTGACCCACATCGTGTGGGCCCAAGTCCATTCGTCGCTGGTCGCTGGAGCTAGACATCACTGAACAACACCTAAAACCAATACCCTATACCATTATGACACCCTATGTACAATCTAAACGTTTCAATTTGATTCTAAATTTGTGTTACAATACGTAGAATGGAACAAACGTGTACAAACTAAGGGGAGTCGTTCATTTTGCCAAACAGATATTGGTATGTCATCATAACTTACATTGTAATACAACTTTCCGGGATCATTGGATATCCAATCTTACACACCCTCACAGGAATGACTGATAAAGGTGAAATTGCTGCAACTTGGAGCTTGATAAGCTTTCCTTTAGGCCTTGTCCTCATTCTATTCATTTTAAAACCGGATATGAAGAAAACTTCATTAAGAGAAGATTCTTCAACAGGTAACTTAATTTTATGGAGCTTCTTGGGGATCTTACTTGCCTATGCAGGTCAAATTGTAGCAGGCCTTATTGAACTAGCACTCGGTATTCAACCCGAATCGCAAAATACTCAAAACTTAATGGAAATTGCGAAAGCAACACCTGCTTTCATTATCATCATCGCTTTAATAGCACCAATCTTAGAGGAAATCATTTTCCGTAAGATTATTTTTGGATCCTTATATAAAGTAACAAACTTTTGGATTGCAGCTTTTTCATCATCGCTCATATTCGCTTTTGTACATTGGGATTTCGAGCACATCTTAAAGTATAGTGCGATGGGCTTTGTCTTTGCTTTCCTTTATGTGAAAACCAAACGAATCATTGTACCGATCATTGCCCATATGATGATGAATTTAATTGTTGTGCTCATTCAGTTAAATGTCGACCTTGAAAAAATGGAAAAACAGCTAGAAGAATTACAGACTATTTTAATTGGAGGCTAAAACGGATCATGCGAACGTCACCATTATTTATGGCCTTTCTGTATTTTTTAATGGGGGCTGTATTCACTTATATAGCCGTTCAAAGTGCCAATGAGACCATATGGAACTTTACGACAATCATCTTAGCGATTGTGGCTACTTTTGATTTTGCAGTTGCCATACGATTGTTTTCTTTACATTTCCGTATTAAGAATTCAAAGAATGATGATAAGTAAGAGGCCCTTTAAAACATACTATATATTGGCCGATACAATAGACAGGCAGACAGACTCCGAAGCTAAGAGTCTGTCTCTTTTTATGATGAGAGGAGAATGATGATGAGGACATCCATATTTAAAGGAGAACGAATTTCACTAACAGCCCTACATAAAGAAGACCTTCCCCACATCGTGAAGTGGCATCAAGATGCAACCTTTTTGCGCTTACTTGATGCAGTAGCCGCTAAACCAAAGACGTTGCAAGAAATTGAGAAGTGGTATGAGAATAACAGAAACTCTAATAATGGATATTTATTTGGGATACGTGATCATGAGGAACAGCTCCTTGGATACGTTGAACTCGACGGTATCCTGTGGAACCAACGAAATGGATGGTTATCAATCGCCATTGGTGCGGATCACCAGGGGAAAGGACTCGGAAAAGAAGCCATGCAGCTTTTACTCCGCTTCGCTTTTGATGAATTAAATCTTCACCGCGTACAGTTAACGGTGTTTGAGAACAATGATCGTGCTATTAGGCTTTATGAGTCATTAGGTTTTACAAAAGAAGGAGCTCATCGTGAGTTTTTATATCGGGATGGTAAGAATTATGATATGTTCCTTTATGGGTTATTGAGAAGAGAATGGGATCAAACGAAGTAAAGCTTTCGCCTTGGCGAAAGCTTTTTCTAGTGGGATAGATGTCAGTTATTGCTGAAACTCCTCTATATTTTGTGCATGCCTTTTCCCTCAAAAACCAACAAAAAACGCAATAGAGACGAAAATGCTCTATTGCGCTCGATATTTAAGATGTCGCTTCTTCTTCATCATTGTCTGTGCCCTTCATCATTAATGAAAATGGAATGGCTAAAAATAGGACTGCTGCTGACACAAGAAACGCTTCATTTAATGTTTGCAACGTTGCTTCTGTCATATCCATACCTGTGCTCGATAGAATCGCACGTCTTGTTTCATAGTAGACGGAGAAAAACACAATTCCGAATGAGGAAGTAATTTGGCGTAATACATTATTCATCGCAGATCCTTGGGCAACCAGAGGGTCTGGGATTGCATTCATTCCAGCAGTCGTTGCTGGCATATTACTCATTCCCATACCTCCACCGCGAATGGCGTTTAATATGAGGATTAACCAATAGGGTGTGGATAGCTCGAGGAACCCAAGACCAACTGTAGCTGACCCCATTACGAATAACCCAATCGGGATCACGGACTTCGGACCACGCTTATCCAGAACCCTTCCCCCAAGTCGCATAAAGATTCCACTTAGTGCAGCAGCAGGCAAGAATAACAATCCTGTTTTAATCTCATTTAGACCATAAACTTCTTGAATTAATAGAGGTAGAAGGAAAATACCAGAAAACAGCCCGATGGAAGCTGCCCCCGTTACAACTATTGAAAAAGAGTATGTTGGCACTTTAAATACCGATAAATTCAATAACGGTTGCTTTCTTCGATTCTCATAAAGAACAAATAAAATAATGGCAATAACTCCACCGACAATCAACGCAATATTACTGTTAGTTGTTAGGGTTTCAAGCTTCTTCCCTCTTCCTAGGGCATACAAAATTGATCCAATACCTAGCGTAACAAGAATGAAGCCACCGAGATCAAATTTTAATCCAGTGTCTTTTTCTGTTTCCTTTAAGTACTTTGTAGACAATAGGATTCCGGTTAAAGCAAAAGGAATATTAAATAAAAACAAAAAAGGCCAAGAAAAGTACTGTATGATCACGCCACCGACTGTAGGTCCGATTGCAGGTGCGACCATTGCTGCAATTCCGTATGTACCTACAGCAATTCCACGTTCATTTTTAGGGAAAGCATGGAAAATGAGCGCCATTGCAATAGGCATCATAAGCCCTCCGGCCATACCTTGAATGGCACGAGAAACAATCACCATCCCTAAGTTAGGAGCCAATGAACCAGAAATGGAGCCGAGTATAAAAATCGATAGCCCACTTAAATAGACCTTTTTCTTTCCAAATCGATCACCAAGATACCCTGTAATAGGCATCGTCATCCCCATGGCGACCATAAAAATGGTGAGCATCCAACCTACACTCACGGCATCCGCTTCAAAGATTTTCATAAAACGGGGTAATGTTGGATTCAACATGCTGTTATTTAAAATGACTGTGAATGTTCCAAATAACACGGAAACGACGACGAGCCACTTGTTAGATAACCTACTCATGGTGTATCCCCTCTTCCATATATTTCGACTTCCGAACTATTCTCTACTATATCATAACGTTAAACTGAATGTTATTGAAAAAACTCAGTATTCTTTCACCCTCATTTAAGTTGATATAAAGCCAAAGTAACGAATATAAAGAATAAAAAAAGAGGCCTATTAAGCCCCTTTAGATATCCACTGGATCCTCTTGCCCCTCTTCAAGCGGGTAATGTTTTAAAAAGTAAACCAATGCTTGTAGCTCAACAGCTAAATCAATGTGATGAACGCGAACATGCTCTGGAACTGAAATACGAGCTGGTGTGAAGTTCAATATCCCAATGAATCCAGCTTCGATTAAGCGATCGGCAATGGCCTGAGCTGCTTGAGCCGGAACGGTTAAAATAGCGACATTAACATCGTCAGGTAAGTGTTCTTCTAATTCATCTATTTCATATACCGGAACGCCACCGATATTTGAGCCTACTTTTTCATTATGTTTATCGAACGCGATTTCGATTTTTGTATTATTGTTTTTCGTGAAATTGTAATGAAGAAAAGCTGTTCCAAGGTTCCCTACACCGATTAAGGCAACCTTTGTGATTTCATCCTGATCTAACGTCTTTCGAAAGAACGATAAGAGGTAATTAACATTATAGCCGTATCCCTTTTTCCCCAGGGCTCCAAAGTAGGAAAAATCTCTGCGAATCGTGGCGGAATCGACCTTAACCGCATCACTTAATTCCTTGGATGATACTCGCTGTTTCCCTTGACTATGCAAATTACTAATGAATCGATAGTACAATGGCAAACGTTTCGCTGTTGCTTGTGGTATTTTCGCTTGATCTAAATCCATATCCATCATCCATTCCCCCCCTTATCGTTTATAATCTCCACTCTTGCCGCCAGTCTTTTCTAATAAATAGGTTTCACCGATAACCATTCCTTTATCCAAAGCCTTACACATGTCATAAACCGTTAAAGCAGTCGCAGAAGCTGCCGTTAATGCTTCCATCTCAACCCCTGTACTCCCTTTGGTTTTGACCTCACTCGTAATAAGAAGGCGATAGCTATCTTCTTTTACTTCCCAGTCAAAAGAGATATCCACACCTTTTAATTGTAATGGATGGCACATAGGAATCCAATCAGATGTGTTTTTAGCAGCCATGATTCCAGCTACCTGAGCAACAGATAACACATCTCCCTTTTCTATTGTCTTATCTGTTATATTTTGATAGATTTCTTGATTAACTACAATACTTGAACGAGCCGTTGCAATGCGAACACTGTCATCCTTTGTTGAAATATCTACCATACGTGCTCGTCCCTGTTCGTTTATATGTGTAAAATCAGACACACTCATTTCCCTCCATAACTATTCTATTGAAGAAGAATGGTTCTATTATTGTTCATTAATTAAAAAGCTTAAAAAGTAGCTCGTAGATGTCTAGCTCCAGCGCCCAGTGACTAGTGTGTATCGCTCACCTCCGCACGATAAGTCAACATCGAATCACTTCGTTCTTCGTGTTTCCTTTACACGTTTGAACTATATAAAATTCTAGCAACGAGGCTAATCGACGTGGTTATAATTTTTAGGTTAAAGTACCACGTCAACTAAACTTCTGTCTGCGCCTTCGGCTTGCCAATCAGCTAGTTTCGTTAATCGTACTGCGGCTCACTCCTACACATACGTCACTACCCGGGCGCTTACGCTTTTCTTACTTCTTGCTTAAAGCGTTTTGCTTAGATACACTTAACACATTGAGGTGAACGATCATGATTTTAATGCAAGTGAATAATATAACAAAACGCTTCGGCGCTGATCTTATTTTATCGAATATTAAATTAGAAGTACACAGTCATGACCGCACAGCTATTGTCGGACGCAATGGCGCAGGGAAATCTACTCTATTAAAAATTATGGCTGGAGAAATGAATTTTGAAGAGGGCGAGCTTCATAAATCGAAAGATGCCTCTTTAGGCTATTTAGAACAACATACAGGCCTAGAGTCTGATAAATCCATCTGGGATGAGATGCTTACGGTATTCACAGATCTCATCAAAATGGAAAAAGAACTTCGCCATATGGAGCAAAAAATGTCAGATCCTGCGATCATTGAGGATCATCAACAATATCAAAAGCTCCTGCAAGACTATGATGAGAAACAGCTCCGTTTTAAAAATGAGGGTGGCTACCAATACGAAGCCAATATTAAGGCTGTCTTAAATGGTCTCCAATTCCACGATTTTGACCTTGAAACACCTATTGCTACGTTAAGTGGTGGCCAAAAGACACGCTTAGCTCTTGGTAAACTCCTTTTATCTAAACCAGATATTTTAATTTTGGACGAGCCGACAAACCACCTAGACATTGAAACGTTAAACTGGCTTGAACAATATATTCAAGGTTACCCAGGTGCCGTTGTCATCGTTTCGCACGACCGTTACTTTTTAGATAAAGTTGTGAATACCATTTATGAGATTTCTCGACATTCTTCAGAGAAGTTCCTCGGTAACTACACAAAATACTTGGAACAAAAAGCTGCAAATTACGAGCGCGATTTAAAGCGTTTCGAAAAACAACAAGCTGAAGTAAAACGACTTGAGGAATTTGTACAAAAAAATATCGCCCGTGCAAGTACAAGTAAACGCGCACAGAGTAAACAAAAGCAACTTGAGAAGATGGAGAAAGTGGATAAACCACATGGCGATTTAAAGTCTGCTAAATTTATGTTTGATATTGAACGTCGAACAGGGAACGATGTATTAAAAGTTCGAGATTTGGCGTTTGAATATCCAAATGCAGATAAAACCGTTTTTTCAAATGTATCATTCGATATGAATCGACAAGACCGACTTGCACTAGTAGGCCCGAATGGTGTCGGAAAAACGACGTTACTCAAGACCATTATGGGCGATTTAGAACAAAAACACGGAACCATTCAGCTTGGATCAAACGTTCAACTAGGGTACTACGATCAGGAGCAAGCAAAACTCAGATCATCCAAAACGGTTTTACATGAGTTATGGGATAAATATCCAATGATGGATGAGAAAGATATTCGTACGGTTTTAGGGAACTTCTTATTCTCAGGTGATGATGTATTAAAATCTGTGAATGAGTTAAGTGGTGGAGAAAAAGCACGTGTCGCTTTAGCGAAACTCATGCTTCAGAAAGCGAACGTCCTTGTACTGGATGAACCGACCAACCACCTTGACTTAGATAGTAAAGAAGTGTTGGAAGCCGCTCTAGCTGATTATCCAGGCACAATCCTATTTGTATCCCACGACCGTTACTTTATCAATCGAATCGCCACTCAGGTTCTTGAGTTAGAAGGTGACAGCACGACACTTTACCTAGGTGATTACGATTACTATGTGGATAAAAAACAAGAGGAACAAGAAATTGCAGAGTTAGAACAAGCTGAATCACAGCCTCAATCCACTCAAACAACACAAACAAAAGTCGATTATGAACAAGATAAAGCACAAAAACGAGAAGAGAGAAAGCGTCAAAGAAGAATCGAAGAAATTGAAGAAGAGATTTCCGCTTTAGAAGAAACGATTGAAAAGAATGATGACCTCTTGTGTGACCCTGAAATCTATCAAGACCATGAAAAATCACTAGAACTTACCCAAGAGAATGAAAAGGCTAACGAAAAGATGGAAGCCCTTATGGAAGAATGGGAACAGCTACAAGAGGATTAAATAAAACACCAACCTGCATGGTTGGTGTTTTTTGGTTTATGATTTTTGTACGTCTTCCTGAAGCAAGCCCATCAGTACAGTGTCATAATAAGTTCCATTCACAAATTCATTTTGTCGAAGTCTACCTTCAACTTGAAATCCACACTTTTCATAAAGACGAATCGCTTGATTATTTCCACTCCATGTATCGAGTTGGATTCTCTTCAAATTAAGGTCATTAAAAAGATGGTTCACAAGGGTTTGGATAATATCTTGCCCATATCCTCTTCCCCAATACTCTTTCTCTCCAATAAGAAGCCCTATGGTTGCTGTTCGTGTAATAAAATTCAGATCTCGATAATCACATTTTCCAATATGTTCATTCGTAGCAGATGTATAAACAGAAAATACCTGGCCATGATCGAGTAAATTATGCTCTGATAAATTTTTTTGATAGTAAGTTTTTAACGCTTCATGCGGATTATTAATTTGATATGCAAAATTAGTACCAGAACCTAATCTGGTGACTTCCTCATTATTATTCCACTTATGAATATTACGTAAATCGTCTTCCTTAACAGGTCTAAGTTCTACTAAATTTCCTTTGAGCAATGTGATGCCTACCTTTCATTAAATAACTTTTTGGTTTATAGTCGAGTCTATTGATTTGAAGGTTGGTAAACATAAGCATCACTCCTATTCTATGAATATCCTAATTATAGCAAAACGAATAAAAAATGTAATTCATTTCTATATGAAATAATACATTACTATTCTTACTCTTAAAATTCAAGACTTGATTTCTCAATCTATCTCTTATAAGCTATACACAATATATAGTTAATAACAAACTTTAAAACACCATATATAGAATATTTCGAGTTAAAAGGTGCCTAAGCTTAGGCATAATAGGGAATCTGGTGAAATTCCAGAACTGTCCTCGCAACTGTAAGTGTGGACGAAATGAGAGATTCCACTGTGTTGATTCAAACATGGGAAGGTCTCAGAGTAGGACGATACACAAGTCAGGAGACCTGCCTTTGCTCGATCGAGTTTCTTTTTCTTCGGGGATTGAGAAGATGAAACGATAGCATCAACAGAGCGAGCCTAGGCGTCGGTTCGTGCTGTTGTACTATCGTTTGATCCGTTCTCTGAAGAAAAGAGAACGGATTTTTTTATTATAGGAGGCGATCATCATGTTTACCCAAGAAAAGAATGTAACAGAAGTTGAAACGATTTTACAAAAAGTCGAAAACGAATTCCCTCACCTAGACATTGCAACGTTTCGAGAAGGTGTTAACCATATTTCTAAAACAAAATCCACAAATAACATCCATCAGCTGTACCATGAAATGATTTTGAAAGGCTTAGATCAGATGGATGAACATGAGCCAGATTGGACGTATGTTTGTGCTCGTATTTTTGCTCAATCCCTATACGAGCAAGCTAAACAACAACGTAACCATGATAGCTCTACTCCTTATCCGAATTTTTATCAACTCATCGAAGAATTACATCGCAAAAACATATACAGTGATGTTATTCTTCAGCACTACTCTCGTAACGAAATTGAGGAGCTTGGACATGAGATTGATCCAACACGTGATGACCTATTTACGTATATCGGCTTAAAAACATTAGCAGACCGCTATCTTGCAAAAGATCATGAAGGCCATTTATATGAATTACCACAAGAGCGTTTTATGGTGATTGCCATGACTCTAATGGTTAATGAAGATCGATCCAAACGTGTCGAGCTTGTAAAAGAAGCTTATTGGGCACTCAGCCATTTATATATGACTGTCGCCACACCAACCCTTTCAAATGCCGGAAAAAGCTATGGCCAGCTATCAAGCTGCTTTATTGACACAGTAGACGATAGCTTACAAGGAATTTTTGATAGTAATACAGATATCGCTAACCTTTCAAAAAGTGGTGGAGGTCTAGGGGTTTACTTAGGCAAAATCAGATCTCGCGGAAGTGATATTAAAGGATTTAAAGGAGTCAGCTCAGGTGTTATTCCTTGGATGAAACAACTCAACAACACTGCCGTAAGCGTCGATCAGCTTGGACAACGTCAGGGTGCTATTGCAGTCTATCTTGATATTTGGCACCTGGACATTTTTTCATTCTTAGATGCTAAGTTAAATAACGGAGACGAACGCCAACGTACACATGACATTTTTACTGGAGTAACGCTTCCTGATTTATTTATGGAGGCTGTCGAAAAACGTGAAGATTGGTATTTATTTGACCCCCATGAAATTCGACAAAAAATGGGCTTTAGTTTGGAAGACTATTATGATGAACAGGATGGCGAAGGAAGTTTCCGTGAAAAGTACCAACAATGTGTTGAGGATCCCCGTTTAAATAAAACGTGTGTCCCAGCTATAGATATTATGAAACGTATCATGGTTTCCCAACTCGAAACCGGAACTCCTTTTATGTTCTATCGAGACGAAGTTAATCGAAAAAATTCAAACAGCCATAAAGGCATGGTTTATTGTACGAACCTTTGTACGGAGATTACGCAAAACCAAAGTCCAACAACGGTTCAGGAGCATTACACTGAAGACGGCAAAATTATGACGATTAAGGATGCCGGAGACTTTGTCGTGTGCAACTTATCTAGTATCAATCTAGGAAAAGCCGTTCCTGCCAATGTGTTAGAACGATTGATTCCGATTCAGGTACGCATGTTAGATAACGTTATAGATTTAAATAAGATCCCGGTTTTACAGGCTGAATTAACGAACCAGCGTTATAGAGGAATTGGTCTTGGCACGTTTGGTTGGCATCATCTCTTAGCCTTAAAAGGGATACAATGGGAATCAGAAGAATCTGTGGATTTTGCTGATTCGTTATATGAGCAAATCGCTTACCTCACGATCAAAGCAAGCAATGAGCTAGCTGTGGAAAAAGGTGTTTATCCGTATTTTAAAGGTTCAAAATGGGAAACAGGAGACTATTTCAAAGATCGAAACTATAACAGTCCTATGTGGCAAGAGCTTGAAAAGAACGTATCAGAACAGGGCGTACGTAATGGTTATCTGATGGCAGTTGCTCCTAACTCATCCACATCTCTTATAGCGGGAAGTACAGCGAGTATCGATCCGATTTTCAAAAAGTTTTACTCAGAAGAGAAAAAGAATTATAAAATCCCAGTTACCGTTCCGGATTTAACGCCAACGACGTATTGGTTCTACAAATCAGCATACGAAATCGATCAACAATGGAGTATTCGACAAAATGCTGCACGTCAACGTCACGTCGACCAATCCATTTCTTTTAACCTCTATGTGAAAAACACCGTACAAGCAAAGGAACTACTGAACCTCCATCTCAATGCATGGAAGCAAAAATGTAAAACGACCTATTACATGCGCTCCACTTCAACTGAAGACATTGAAGATTGTGAAAGCTGCTCATCTTAAAGGAGGAAGAAACAATGAATACAATTCATGAACGAAACTTATATGATACAAATGCTCCTAACAAATCTACAGGCATTATTAACGGAGAAAGCTCTAACGTTTTAAATTGGGACGATGTGCGTTTTAAATGGGCCTACCCTATGTATAAAAATATGCTAGCAAACTTCTGGATCCCAAGTGAAATCAACATGGCTAATGATCTCCGTCAGTGGAAGGAACTTTCAAGCAAAGAACAAGACTCTTTTAAAAAGATCATTGGCCTACTCGCCTTTCTTGATTCGATTCAAACGGATTACAGTGCTAAGGTTGCGGACTACTTAACGGATTCAAGCTTAACTGCACTCATGCAAGTACTCTCTTTCCAAGAAGTTGTCCACAATCAGTCTTATTCCTATGTTCTCTCCTCTCTTGTTGATAAACAAGAACAGGATGAGATCTTTGAGTATTGGAAACACGATGAAATTTTATTAGAGCGAAACGCCTTTATAGCAGAAGGATACAAAAAGTTCACCGAGGAAAAAACTGTGGATAGCTTCCTTCGATCCATTGTATATGATGTGGTTCTAGAAGGTTTATTCTTCTATGCAGGATTTGCCTTCTTTTATAACCTTGCACGAAATCAGAAGATGGTTTCTACGAGTACCATGATCAATTACATTAATCGCGACGAACAACTTCACGTAAACTTATTTGTCCACATCTTTAAAGAGGTATTAGACGAGAACCCATCCTATAATACAGATGAAATATATGAGTTTGTGACAAACACGTTTAAAGAAGCAGCAGAACTAGAAATTAAATGGGGACATTACATTATCGGAGATCACTTTGAAGGGCTATCGATGGAAGACATTGATGCGTATATCAAATTCATGGCCAATAAACGTTGTAAGGAACTCGGAGCAGAAAAACCCTTTAAAGGATATTCTAAGAACCCATTGAAGTGGATAAAAGCGTATAAAGACGTGAATAGTGGAAAATCAGATTTCTTTGAACAAAAATCTCGCCAGTACACAAAAGTCGACTATCAAGATAATGGATTTGATGACTTATAAGAAAGGTGCAGCATCCGTTTAACAACAAAGGGACAAGTCCATTATATGGCTCTTGTCCCTTTCAATTATATGCTAATTATTGTTAAATGCAGTTATCCACTCATCCACATAGTTATTCACATATAAAGAAGGATAAAACTCGTTTTTCACAAGTTTATACACATTATCCACAATTAAGCATCAGGTTATCCACAGATTTTACCCACATAATGAAAGCCTTAACATCATTACTTAATAAAAAGTTATCCACATGTGCATGGATAACTTTTTACAATGGAAGTCCTGGATTTGCATTCATATCCCAACCAGAACGCTCTCCCTTATTAAAGGCAATCGTACCTGCAGCTGCAATCATTGCTGCATTATCTGTACATAAATGAAGGGGTGGGATCAATAATTCTAACCCTTCCTCACCAGCAAAAGTATCTTCTAGTTTTGCTCTTAATCCTTTATTTGCAGCTACTCCTCCAGCCACAATAACTTGCTTAACCCCATATTCTTGGGCAGCCTTATGTGTTTTTGTGGACAGAACGTCGATAACACTTTCTTGAAAGCTTGCTGCAATGTTTTCAGGTAACAGCTCAATATTTTTTTGTTTAGCGTTGTGTAAGGTGTTAATAACTGACGACTTTAATCCACTGAAACTAAAATCATAGGATCCTTCTTCTAACCAAGCACGTGGAAAATCAATCGTAACTTCTCCTTCATGTGCTAAACGATCGATATGAGGACCACCTGGATAAGGAAGCTGTAAGGTTCGTGCTACCTTATCATAAGCTTCACCTGCAGCATCATCACGTGTTTCCCCTATTACATCGTAAGAACCATGTTCATTCATAAGAATCAGCTCTGTATGCCCTCCTGAAACCACAAGGGATAATAACGGAAATTCAAATTCTTTTAACAGACGATTAGCATAGATATGTCCTGCAATATGATGAACACCAACAAGTGGTTTGTTATGGGCAAAAGCCAAAGCTTTAGCAGCATTCACTCCTACTAATAGAGCCCCCACTAATCCAGGACCTTCTGTAACAGCAATTGCGTCTATATCATCCATAGTCATCTCAGCTTCGTTTAGTGCCTCTTCCAGTACCATCGTAACCTGCTCAACATGATGCCTTGAAGCAATCTCTGGAACTACACCACCGAATCGTTTATGACTTTCAATTTGTGATGCCACTACATTCGCAATCAATTCACGACCATTTTTCACAATTGCGACTGCCGTTTCATCACAACTCGTTTCAATTCCTAATATATACTGATCTTGATATTCACTCATAATTTCACCCACATGACTAAAGCATCCTCCTGGTTATCGGTATAATAGCGTTTACGAATCCCACCAGGAATCAGTCCATATTTTCGATACATTTTCTGTGCCACGATATTCGATACACGTACTTCTAATGAAAGCTGAATGGTACCAGCTTCTCTTGCTTTCTCTAAAACATGAGAAAATAAAGAATCCCCATATTTATGACCACGATACTCAGGCCTAATAGCAATGTTTGTAATATGAGCCTCATCAATGACTAACCATAGCCCACAATAACCAATGATTACTCCATCTAGCTCCATTACGTAATACGTAGCATAGGGATTCTCATGCAACTCATAGAGAAAAGAATCCCATGTCCAAGGAGTTGCAAAACAAGCCTCTTCGATATCCAAAAGCGTATTAATATCATCTTCCACCATAGTGCGGACAACAGGGGGAGCCATCTTCATTATGACTCCTGTTGCTTCTGAATCCATTTGGCTTCAGCCTCTGCAAGACGTAAGTAATTCGGAGTTAACGAATGAACATCTACAGGCTCCTTCGTCATCGCAACCTTCGCTAGTACACCTGCTTGTGGTAAATGCACGGGCAAATCAGGTAAAATAGCTTGTTCTCCTAGAGTGTTGACTATTGTTTCACGGTGAGCATCTAAGTCATGACTTAAAAACATGATGGGCTGATCATACTCTTTTAGTGCCTTAAGCCACTCTTCCATTAATATATTTACTTCTTCTTTCTCTAATCTCAATTCACTTTGCTCGTTCTGATAAAGGCCTGTATAAACCTGTCCTCTTCTTGCATCAAAAAACGGACAAATAAGGCTATTTGAATAAAAACCATTGTATGCTAACAACTCTAAGCTAGACATGGCTACAATGGGAATATTCAAAGACCATGCTAACGTTTTAGCTGTTGTTAACCCGATACGTATTCCTGTAAAAGAGCCTGGACCATTCGCAACAGCAATACGATCTAATTCACTAGGCTGCAACCCAGCTTCACTCATAAGTTGATTGATAACAGGCATTAATTGAACAGAATGATTCTTTTTAATATTTTTGGTGTACTCTGCAACCACCTGACTATTTTTTAATACAGCCACTCCTAGCGGTTGATTTGAAGTATCTATGGCTAACACATTCATTTTACTAACTCCTCGCATACACGAATATAATGGTCACCTTTAGGCATCAGCTTAATACTGCGCATATCTCCTTCAAGGTATGTTAACCTAACATCTAAACGATTAGACGGAAGGAACTCTTCAATAAAGTGGGCCCACTCTATTACAGAAACACCATTACCGTAGAAATATTCATCAAAGCCAATATCTTCATCACTATCTTCTAAGCGATAAACATCTAAGTGATATAAAGGAAGTCTTCCTTTATATTCTTTCACAATTGTAAAGGTAGGACTATTCACTGTACGTTTTACATCCAATCCTTTAGCTAAACCTTTTGTAAACGTCGTTTTACCAGCTCCAAGATCTCCTTCTAGTGTTAAGACATCCCCTTCTTGAAGTAATGCTCCTAGTCGAGATGAAAGACTCATGGTTTCATCAGGAGATTGAGTCTGAATGGTAAAAGTTTGTTCCATGACACGTTCACCAACTTTCATGTAAAACCTCGATTTCATGCTAATCTATATCATAGCAAAAACAAATGGAAAAAGAAAAATTTCATTCTTAATAACACCTTTGTTAGCTATAAAAAATGGCATAATAAAAGCCTTAGGAGATTTCCTAAGGCGGATGTAATATATTATATGTATTGGTGTAAAAATCAAAGTGGCGGTCCGGACGGGACTCGAACCCGCGACCTCCTGCGTGACAGGCAGGCATTCTAACCAACTGAACTACCGGACCACTATGTAAGTGAATAAATTTGGTTGCACTTTTCAAGTACTACTATTCTTCACTAGCAGTGATGAATGTTCGACGTAGTAAGTGAATAAAATTTGGTTGCGGGGACTGGATTTGAACCAGCGACCTTCGGGTTATGAGCCCGACGAGCTACCAGACTGCTCCACCCCGCGATAATAAAAAGGTATTAAGTTTAGTACCTGCTCTAAGAATTCATGACATCCTTAGATCCTCCCATTTTAGGGAAGTATTGAAATATACAGGCTTGGCGGCGTCCTACTCTTGCGGGGGCGAAACCCCGACTACCATTGGCGCTGAAGAGCTTAACTTCTGTGTTCGGCATGGGAACAGGTGTGACCTCTTCGCCAAAGCCACCAAACCTATGTAGTTGAAGGATATACCTTCAAAACTAGATAAGAGACATCGTAACGTTTTTTTCAATAGAGATAGATAAGTCCTCGATCGATTAGTATCAGTCAGCTGCACGTGTCACCACGCTTCCACCTCTGACCTATCAACCTTGTCGTCTACAAGGGATCTTACTCACTTGAAGTGATGGGAAATTTCATCTCGAGGGGGGCTTCATGCTTAG
>NZ_AULJ01000060.1 GCF_000425225.1 Pontibacillus marinus BH030004 = DSM 16465
TGATTGGAATTTATATTCACAGAAGTTGCTCAAAACCTTGTCATGATAGGATTATACTACCTGGAATTAGAACACCTCATCCCAGAACTACGGTGGTTCCGTTAGTCACCATTTGGCCAAGGTGGGCTGTGGAACGGGTTGACTCCAGCGGAAGAACGGAGTGACGAGACCCCGCAGAGAGCTTGCGAATGAGGAGGCTCGGCGCTTCGTCCGCAGGAAACCAACCCCCCCCACAGCCCGCCGCTCTCCACTAAAGTAACGGAACCATACTCAACTTATCTCGAATCCAAGTCTTCCACATAAGGGGGCTATAGCTGAAGATCGACTTACTTTCAGGCTAACCCTGAGTCTCAATAGATTTTCCTATGAAAATCATGAAACATTATCGTATCATAAGACGTAGAAGGTATTGTGAAAACAAGCAAGAGAGGATGAAGTGAATTATGTTTAAAAAAATGATGGCTAGTTTAGGAATCGGAGCAGCTACAGTAGATACACAGTTAGAAAAAGAACGTTATACAGCAGGTGAAGAGGTTCGTGGGAAGGTTGTCATGCAAGGTGGAAGTGTTGAACAGCAAATTGATCGAATCAATCTATTTCTTATGACAGAAGTTGTGAAAGAGGTTGATGATCGCAAGGTACGTGAAGATGAAGTGGTTCATCGATTTAATATCACAGATTCGTTCACGTTAGGTGAAGGAGAAGAAAAGGAAATTGATTTTTCTTTCACTCTACCACTCGATACACCAGCTAGCTTTGGGCGTCTTCCTATCTGGTTCCAAACAGGCTTAGATATTCCGAATGCAGTAGACCCACAGGATCGCGATTACATTCATGTGGACCCTTCAGAAAATGTTCAAGCCGTCCTTACAGCGGTTCAGCATGAATTAGGATTCAAGCTGCGAAAAGTTGAAATGGAATATGCGCGTAACTATCAAATCGTACAGGAATTTGAATTCCAACCAGGTGGGAAATTTCGTAGTGATCTAGATGAATTAGAAATTCTTTTCTTCCCTAAGGCAGAAGGGTTGGACCTCATCATACAAGTGGATCGACGCGCTAAAGGGTTAGGTGGCTTATTAGCTGAAGCCTTAGATGCTGACGAAAGCCATGTAAAAACACATTTCTCTAACCAAGAACTTTCAGAAGGTGAAGAAGCTATTGCAAGTAAGCTTGAACAGTTAATTGAACGCTTTTCAAACTAAACTTCATACAAATTAAAGCTAGAGCAGATTATTTAAACCTGCTCTAGCTTTTTCATTTATACTGATATTCGTTCTTTATGCCCCATAACTTCTAAGAACACTTCAGCAAAATATGGATCCCACTGTGTGCCTTTACCTTCTTCAATGATCTGCAATGCTTTTTCAGAAGACATTCCTTTTCGGTAAGGGCGGTCTGAAGTCATCGCATCAAAGGCATCAGCAACAGCCATGAGACGCCCGAATAAAGGAATGTTATCTCCACTTAAGCCTTCCGGATATCCTTTTCCATCATATCGTTCGTGGTGGTACTTTACACCAGGTAACAAAGGTTGCAAGTCTTGAGGTAAGTTTACCTGTTCTAGGATATTTGCCCCTATGACAGGGTGCTGTTTAATTTGTTTAAATTCATCGTCATTTAGTTTGCCATCTTTCAGTAAAACGTAATCTCGAATGCCGATTTTCCCAATGTCGTGCAATAGAGCTGATTTTCTCAAAAGGTCAACCATTTCTGAGGAAAATCCGTCCTTTTGAGCGATCATAACACTGTAGTCTGCAACACGTTGAGAATGTCCCGCTGTATAAGGATCTCGGGCATCTAGTGTAGCAGCAAAAACAGTAAAAAAACTTTCAAGAAGTTGTTCATTACGTTGATCACGGTCTTGAATACCAGAGACCATGTGGTTAAACCCTTTTACAAGTTGTGAAAACTCATCTGAGTATGTATTCTCCATATACTCTAACTCTCCATTACGTACCTGATTTATCCCATCACGCAAAGCATCGATCGGTTCTTCGATACTCTTGTAAATGAGCAAAGCTCCACTAAGAGAGATTGCTAGAATTACGATTAGAATCATGGATGCCCAGTTCCAATAGTTCTGAAGAATATCAGTCTGGTTTTCAGCTAAACGTATTTGTGAAGCAAGTATAAATAAGGCAATGGGAAATACGGCCGTAAATACAGATGTAACGAGAAGCTTTTTACGAATGCTTAAAAAGTAAGACTCATCAATAGAGAAATGTCTCCCATATAACTCCTTTGTACGAGCTGTTATATGGGATATTAGAGGCTTTACTGTTTGATAGTGAGCTCTGATATACCCTTTTTCTAATTCTGTTATGGTAGGTGAAGACTTTTGGATAATGGTTTTGATAGGTCTAATATGTTTTTGAAATACAATGAATTCACAAGTAAGCATAGACATAACAGATAGACCCATAACGATTAATAAAGCTGTGATTTCTTGAGTACTTAAAGTAAGTGTGTAAAAGATAAAGATACTCCCAACACCAAACACGGCAATAAACGATCCGATTATATAGTTTAGAAGCATTCTTCGTTGGAACGTGTTAAGAATAGGCATATAAAACACCTCTTTATAGTTTGAAAGTACTAGTTCTCCCATTATAGCAAATTTAAAACTAGATTGGTTGAAATTGTATTGACGTCTTTTTGAAATTTTATTAATATCTAATTAGATGATTATCAAATTAGGTGGTGGAAAGAATGCAATTGGATAAACTGGTTCATTTCCATAAAGCTTTAGGGGATCCCACAAGAATTCGAATTGTTACGTTATTAAAACAAGGGCCACTTCATGGTCAGGCTATTGCGAATAAACTCGGATTAAAACCTCCCACGATTACACATCATGTTGCAAAATTAAGAGATATTGGCTTAGTTTACCAGCGTCGGGATCGAAATACCATATATTTTTATTTGGACCATAAGAAACTCGAATTTAATGCAAACGCCATTTTAAAAATAGGGGAGGAAACCAAAGTGACTCAAGAAATGAAAGTTGAGGAAAAGGACAAACTTTCTATTATTAAGAATTTTTTTGATGCAGATGGAACACTGAAACAAATTCCAAGCCAGCAAAAGAAGAAACTTGTAGCCCTTGCATATATGATTCGTCAGTTAGAACCTGGTAAAACCTATAATGAAAAAGAAATAAATGAATACATTAAGCAATATCATGGTGACTTTGCCACAATTCGACGGGAATGGGTTATGCATCACTTTATGTATAGGGAAAACGGTCAGTATGAACTTAATCCAAAAGAAATGTGGCCAGTGATATTTTAAAGACGGAGACTATCGATCTCCGTTTTTTTACTCATGCTAATTTGATGATCATCTAATCTCTGAGACAAACCTATCATTTTGTCGAAATTTGTATTGAAAATTCAGAATTATTATTCGATAATAGAAAAAAGGGATAAAGATAGACCCTAGAGGAGGCGACATGTATTGACCTTCAAAGTGATTGCATACTACAACCGGGCCACAAGGATAAGTTTTGAGAAGCCAAGTCCTACGAGAGAAGAACTTGTGTTTTACGATTATGATGCCGCCAAACGCTTTGTGAGTCGCTTAAAGGATGATTGGGTCTACAGTCGTTATCGTTTCCAGATTGTACATGTACAAGGGGAATTGATTCCTCCAATAACTAGAGTTGAACCTACAAAAGCGTTAGTTTGTCAGTAAGGATAAGATTTTTTAGGCGGAAAAGCATTTGCTTTCCGTCTTTTTTTTGTCCTTAGAAAATAGATCACAGCATTTAGATAACCCTTGAATGATTACCGATGAAGAGGTTTTTCAGTGTGAACATCGAATTATAGAAGATCAAACATTTATGAAAGAAGTTGTTTCTATTTTTGGGAAAAGGAGAGTTCACAAATGATCGGCAGTCCAAATAAGTTCGGTTATCAAATTAAGCAGTTTTATAATAGTAGGGATTATACAATGGATGACTTTATTCTTTCAGGGTCCTTTGTAATTGCTCGAAAAGATGGCAAAACATTATTGTGTCATAACCATAAGCGTGCACAATGGGAATTACCAGCCGGTAAAAGGGAACCTGGCGAAACCCCATGGGAATGTGCAGAACGTGAATTGAAAGAAGAAACAAGTCAAGTGGTTCATGGTTTATCATGGATTGGGGTAATGAAGCTCGTTAACAAAGAGACTGGAGTAGAAAAGTTTAACCCTATCTTTACTGGTGAGGTTGAAGAGTTACACCCATTTCAAGAGAATGAAGAAACAGATGCCATTGTGTTTTGGGATGGAGAAGAACGTATAGGAGAAATTGATGAGGTAGATGTAGCATTATTACATAGAATTTTTTCAATTTAACTCTGATACCTCACCTGACTACCCTGTTGAACTAAACATGAAAGCCATTCATGAAGGTAGAGATAAATATATTGAAAAAGCTCTACAATTTATAAAGAATACTCGATAAATCACATAAATACTTTATCTAATAAGGACAGTAGAAATACATTAAGAAACACTCAGAATTTATTCTGAGTGTTTCTTCACGTTCTCGAATTTATATTTTGAATGTTTGAAGCAAGAACCCCCGTGGTAAAGAAATTATACTAAGTTTTTTTATGACAACTTTTATTACATACAGCAATGAAAGGCATCAAAAATTAAATTTTGTTTAAGGGGGAACGGACGTGCAGGAGCATATGATCATTAATGTGAATGGCCAGGAGTTGCTAGCCAAACCCGGACAAACGTTGATTCAGTTACTGAATGAGGCTGAAGTTGAGGTGCCCCAGATTTGTTACCATGAAGCGCTAGGTGCAATTGAAACATGTGACACTTGCGTAGTTGAAGTGAATGGGGAGTTGAAACGAGCTTGTGGAACGAAAGTCGAAGCAGGTATGGAGGTTTTTACACAAAAAGAGCTTGTGCAATCTTCTCAAAAGGAAGCTTTAGATCGGATCATGCAAAAACATGAACTCTATTGTACAGTTTGCGATTATAACAACGGTTCATGCGAGATTCATAATGCCATGGCTGATTTCGGAATTGAACACCAATCGAAACCATTTGAGCCAAAACCATATGAGGTTGATCGTACTGGCTCCTTCTACAGATATGACCCAGATCAATGTATTTTGTGTGGTCGATGTGTTGAGGTATGTCAGGACATCCAGGTGAATGAAACACTAACCATTGATTGGGAGCGACAACAACCTCGTGTGATTTGGGACAATGATGTTCCAATTGATCAGTCCTCTTGTGTAAACTGTGGTCAATGTGTGACAGTTTGTCCATGTAATGCTCTAATCGAAACAAATATGGAAGGAGAAGCAGGTTACATGACGGATCATGAGCCAGGTTTGCTTCGTTCCATGATTGAACTTACCAAAAAAGTTGAGCCTGGTTATGGACCACTTTTTGCTGTTTCAGATACGGAAGCAAATATGCGTGAGGATCGAATTGAAAAGACCAAAACCGTGTGTACATATTGTGGGGTTGGCTGTTCATTCGATGTTTGGACAAAAGGTCGAGAGGTATTGAAGGTAGAACCTCAAATTGATTCACCAGCAAACTCTATCTCTACGTGTGTAAAAGGGAAGTTTGGTTGGGATTACGTGAATAGTGATGATCGTTTAACGAATCCATTAGTACGAGAGGGAGACCATTTTAAAGAAGTTGAATGGGATGAAGCCATTAAAGTTGTGGCTGACAACTTCAAACGATTAAAAGCAGAGCATGGTGCAGATTCAATGGGCTTCATATCTTCTTCTAAAGCAACGAATGAAGAATCTTATGTCATGCAAAAGCTCGCTCGCCAAGTGATTGGAACAAATAATGTTGATAATTGCTCAAGGTATTGTCAGTCCCCAGCCACTAAAGGACTTTTCCGCACAGTGGGGCATGGAGGGGATGCTGGGTCAATTGAGGATATTGCTAAAGCTGAGCTTGTTATTACGATTGGTTCCAATACAGCTGAATCTCACCCTGTATTGGCATCCCGAATCAAACGTTCCCAGAAACTCTTTGATCAAAAACTTTATGTATTTGATTTACGTAAGCATGAAATGGGTAAACGAGCAGATGAATTTATTCAACCAGCTCCTGGGACTGATCTTGTATGGTTATCAGCTGTAACCAAATATATCATTGACCAGGGCTGGCATGACAAAGAGTTTATTGATACCTGGGTGAATGACTTTGAGGAGTATTATGAGAGCTTAAAGCCGTTCACGTTGGAGTATGCTGAAAAAACTACGGGCATCACTCAAGAGATGTTAAAGCAAGTAGCGAAAGAGATTTATGAAGCTGAAACGACTTCGATTTGTTGGGCGATGGGCGTAACGCAGCATCAACTCGGAAGTGACACTAGTACAGCCATTTCAAACTTACTGCTAGCTACAGGTAACTACAAAAAACCAGGTGCAGGCGCCTATCCATTACGTGGGCATAATAACGTTCAGGGTTGCAGTGACTTTGGTAGTATGCCGAACTTCTTCCCTGGTTATGAGAAAACAACCGATGATGATACTAGACAACGTTATGAAAACCTATGGCAGGTTGATCTACCAATAGAGCCTGGTATGGATAATCACCAAATGATTGAAAACATTCATGAGGGTAACTTGAAGAGTATGTTTATCCTTGGTGAAGATACAGGGATCGTTGATGCCAATATTAATTACGTAACAGCAGGTTTTGAGAAGTTAGATTTCATGGTTGTTCAGGATCTATTCTTAACGAAAACAGCTGAGTATGCTGATGTTATTCTACCTGCTTGTAGTTCACTTGAAAAAGATGGTACGTTTACGAATACAGAACGTCGTATCCAACGTATTTATAAAGCCATGGAACCACTTGAAGGCACAAAGCCAGATTGGGAAATTATTCAACTTATCGCAAAAGAATTAGGATATGATTGGGGTTATGAGCACCCAGAAAAGATCATGGAAGAAGCGGCCTTTTTAACTCCATTATTTGCAGGTGTAACCTATAATCGTCTTAAAGGTTACAATAGCTTGCAATGGCCTGTAGCACCGGATGGAACGGACACACCTTTATTGTTTGAAGATGAATTCCCTTTTGAGGACGGAAAGGCAAGATTCTATTCCTTAAGCTATGAGAAGCTATATGAAACAAATGACGAATATGATCTTCATGTCAATAACGGAAGATTACTTGAACACTTCCATGAAGGAAACATGACTTATAAAACACCTGGTATTGTTCGTAAAACACCAAATGCCTTTCTTGAAGTCTCACCAGAGTTGGCTGAGGAACGGGGCATTGAAGAAGGTGCCTTAGTACGATTAACCTCTCATGCTGGATCTGCTACAGGTGAAGTACATGTAACAGATCGAGTTGCGGGAAAAGAGCTATATCTACCATTGAACGATAATGGGAAGTCGGCTGTAAACTTCTTAACAGATAATCGAGTGGATAAGGATAGTAATACGCCAGCTTATAAAGAGATTGCAGTTAAAATGGACGTCATTCGAAAGAAAGGGAAGTCACCTGTTCCTGATAACAATCACAGGAGAGGTAATCCGCAACCTCAAATCAGTGTTGGAGTTGAACGGAAATGGGAAAGAGATGACTATACATTCCCAGGAAATCAGGTGAGTAGAGATGGCTAAAGCAATATCGCGAATAAAAAAAATGGAGATGACCCAAGAACAAATTCGAGCAAAAAAAGTTTCAAATCTCGAGGCGAAAATGGCTGACAATGCTGAATCGATTGAGAAAGCTATTGATTTAATTCGTACGTTAGATGAGGCTGGAACATTGGATACATTTAATGCGTTTGTCAAGCATAAAGAGGAAGCTTTAGGTCACTTTGTCACTGAAGCAAACAAGCCGCGCTACTCCAAAACCTTTGAAAATTTATTCGAGTTTGTCTTCCTTATGGGGGACTTAGATGTTCAGAAAGTACGTGAGTTATCCAAACGTCTAAATCAAGGGTTAGAAGGTATGGAAGAAGGCAGTGAATCAGAGGAAAAAACATCTATGATGGATCTGATGAAGGCGTTGAAAGACCCGGAAATTAATCAGGGTATTACCATGATGATGCACTTTTTAAGAGGGTTAGGGAAAAAAGATTGAATTATGTGGTTAGGAGCGAGTGAATTTGTAAAAATTCACTCGCTTTTTCTTTTGTCCTTTCCATTCTCTGTTAAAATAGGGGGTGTAATGTAAAATAGAGGTGGTTTTGTGAGTCAGCTTTCAGAAGATCTTGCTTCCGTACCAATTAAGAAAATCTTAATCTTTTTTTCTGGCTTTGCCTTGCTTATATTATTGCTGACGGAAGAAATGCCGGTAGAGTGGATTGTGCCCCCCTTTACAAGTGTTTTATGGGGATATGGGCTATACACCTTACTCAAAAGCAGATCCATTAAAAAAGGACTGCTATCATTGGGGTTAGGTTCTATTTTAATTCTTTCATTTTGGGTTTCCTCGTCTACTGTAGAGCTGGGGTTATTATTGGGAGTAATCTTAATAAGTAGCATTATGTGGAATTACGAATGGTATAAGAATCGTTTTGGAATCGAAATGCATGTGTTGGATCAGATACTATTGAATGTTCGTACATTTTTGATTTATTTTACTATCCTCCAAATGAGTGAGCATATGTGGGGGCACGTAAATGTCTTAGCTATTTTATTTATTTTTACTAGTATGGCTCAAGTTCTGGTGGATATTCGATTGAATAAAAAGTTCAATTGGTTGAACAGTATTGTAGGTGTACTTGTCTTACTGGTTGTCATCATTAATTTTTTTATAAAAGGAGTCTAATCATGTTTTCTAACATCATGGCAGTAATCTTTTTAGGGTTGGTTGTTTACTTAATTGTTTCTGAGAAGAGTGAAGTTGACTCTAAAACAATAAAAGAAAGTAGAAAAGAAGCAAAAGCTAAAAAAGAAATGTGGATGTAAGATAGGAGGAAATAAGGGAGGGCATTGCTTTGTTAGCCATTTTAGCGAACATCGGATTTATCCTGCTTGTGGTTTATATCATATACTTAGTCATCAAGAAGAATAAGCGCGACAAATTAATGCTACATAAGGACAAAACGGCTGAAGAAATTGAAGCGGAACAAAATGTAACGAGAGAGAAAGCAAAAAGCTGGCGTGGTCCACCTGGAGCAGGTGGAGGCGGCGGTATGTAATTCTCTAAATAAAATGACTGCAACTATCACATGCTATACCTTGAGGAGGGATCCATGTGACGAAGAAGAAAAAGCGGCAAAACCATAATGGCAGTCAAAAGGGGAAACCGACCAGTGACGCAAAAGATGCTGGCAATAACGTGATGGCAGCAGAAGAACTTGAAAAAGCCATTCACCCAACCCGCACATCTATGAACGATGGATAAACGTAAGTAAAAAAGTGTACCGTACTCAACATGTGAGTACGGTACATTTTTTTTAGCTATGGTTGTCACAGTAAATAATCATGGCTTTGCGCAAATATTGGGAAAGTCCTTCACCGTGTTTATCAATGTTTTTTGTGAATCGAGGATCATCGACATATAGATCAGCTAACCCACGAAATATCTCAAAGGTACAATAATAAAAGTTCTCTGTAATAAATTGCTTCCATTTGCCTACTTCTTGCTGGACTTCAGGATCAGCTGGGTCTCTGTCCATCCGTTTTGCAATATTACCATAGATCTCATTGGTTTCTTCCATAATGTTTTGCCAGTCATCTTTTGTATATTGAGATGTTTTAGCCTGTGCTTGATCTACAGTTTCTTTAGGGTATTTCTCCCTCACTTCATCTGCATATTTCTTCTGATGTTCTTCAATCTCTTTCATATCGAATCCTTTAAACATATCCTCATTTGTCATAGCCGTTCCTCCTTCTAACGATTGAATCGTTTGGTCAACAGTATGAATCATGTCATCCAAGCGTTGTCGTTTTTTCTTAAGCAAATCCTTATGGAGTTTTAATGCTTCTTTTCGGTCAAAATCGGGTTGGTCTAATACGTTTTTAATTTCTTGAAGTGAAAAGCCAATCTCTTTAAAGAAAAGAATTTGCTGTAAACGTTCGAGGTTTGATGACGTATAAAGTCGATAACCGGCCGGTGTTATCGATTCGGGTTGTAGTAAACCGATTTGGTCATAGTGATGAAGAGTGCGTACGCTAACTCCTACGATGTCTGCTACTTCTTTTACTTTATACATCTTTCGTTCACCTCCTATATTCATCGTAGACTATGACGTAACGAGAGAGTCAACTTCGATTTTATTTTTTTAATGCTTTTTTTAAAAGGCGTATTTGACCTCTGTGGCTCAGTTCATCTTCCATCACGTGGTACCACATGAAATGATAATTATAGGCTACACCATGTGGCCACTTAAACTCTTCCCAAAGCCATTGATCAGGCTTTTGTTGAAGTTCTTGTTTTGTTTTTTCACGAATGGAGGATAACAGATTTATGTAATAGTCAATCGTGTTACCGTGAATTTCTTTTCCTTTTTCTCCGAGTACAAGCGTAGGCTCCCATACTTCCCACTCTTCTTTTGTGAAATCTCTTCTTTCAAATGTAATAAGTTGATGAGCTTTTTCTATTCCAGCTATGTGCTGTAGTAAAGCACCGGTTGAGTTTTCAAATGATGAGGGGCGTTGGTCGAGCTCTTGTTGGGTTAAGTCTTTGATCTCAGATAAGGTTACATCGCGAGTGTGGTCTAGCATAGATACGAGGGTGCCGATTTGTGGTGTGTAGTCCTTCAATGGATGAATTCGATAATCGATAGACATATATTCTCTCCTTTCAAGTATAGTTCAGTGTACAAGAGGAACTTTTTTAATTACAGTCTCTTATTTTTAAGAAAATAATGGTAAAATAACTATGTACATGTTAATAGATAGGGAAGTAATGAATGTATAAAAGCATAACGTTTGCTGATCGTTATAAAACTAGATATGATTTGGATAAGAAGAGAGCTAAAGGGGATCCCTTGGCTCTTTTTTTACCTCTTTAGATTGAATGAAATCAAAATGGGAATATAGATACAGAATGAAATGAGAGGAGTATGATTAAATGCCTGAACAAAATGAACAAATTTTATTAGCAAAACGTCCTGAAGGAATGCCTACTGAAGCAAACTTTACATATGAACAAATTGAGGTGAAACCACCACAAAAGGGTGAGGTTCTCGTACGCAGTCTTTATATTTCCGTAGACCCTTATATGCGTGGTCGCATGAGTGATCAAAAATCTTATGTAGAACCCTTCAAAGTAGATGAAGTCATTTCAGGTGGCGTTGTAGGTGAAGTTGTCGAATCAGAAGATGATGAACTTCAAGTCGGGGACAAGGTGTTTGGCATGCTTGGATGGCGTCGTTTAAATACTGTGCCAGCTAGTCAGCTAAGAAAAGTTGATGGTGAGCGTGCTCCATTAAGTGCTTATCTAGGTGCTCTTGGATTAACTGGTTTAACAGCTTATTTTGGCTTTATGGAGATTGGTAAGCCTAAAAAAGGAGAAACGGTTGTTGTTTCTGGAGCAGCTGGAGCGGTAGGAATGATTGTAGGGCAAATTGCTAAAAATCAAGGTGCCCATGTTGTGGGGATTGCAGGATCAGATGAAAAAGTCGACTACATTGTGAATGAGCTTGGCTTTGATGCAGGGATTAACTATAAAACGGTAGAGAACATCCAAGATGCGCTCTTTGGTTTATGTCCAAATGGTGTAGATGTGTATTTTGATAATGTAGGGGGCGAGATCTCGGATGCGGTCTTAAACCTTCTGAACTCCTTTGCACGTATCCCGCTTTGTGGCGCTATTTCTTCCTATAACCGAACTGATGGAGATCTAGGTCCACGTGTTCAAACGAAGTTGTTGAAGAGTCGTGCATTAATGCAAGCCTTTATCGTAGGTGATTTTGCAGAGCGTTTCCCTGAAGGGATTAAACAACTTGGAGCATGGTTAGCTGAAGGAAAACTAAAATACGAAGAGACAATCACAGAAGGATTTGACCAGATTCCAGAAGCATTCCTTGGTTTATTTGAAGGAAACAACCTAGGAAAACAGCTTGTTAAAGTTGCAGATCCTAAATATTAGAATAAAAAAACAAGCCAGGCTCTAGAGCCTAGCTTGTTTTATGAGGTTTTCTCTTTATCCAACCATTTTGAATATTGAGCTGTAATGATGATAGCTGTTAACAGTATGGTAAGGAGTAATACGACCCAAATGGCTAGTAAGCCTGGTGTGAATGTTTCCATGTCTTGAGCGTGTAAAACTACCCAACTACCAAATCCAAAGAAAAGAATATAAAGTAAAATGGCTGGGACTAACAAGACAATTTTCTTAATGAGACTAGTATAGGATGATTTCTTTTTCATATGTCATTCTCCTTTTCCTTACGGTAATGTCTCACACACAACTCCATCTTGATCTCGGTCAAGGCGGTGTGGGTCTTCGCTTGGTCCACCTGCAGCTTCAAAGAAGGCTTGAGCCACAATTTGTTTTTGGAAATCGCCACAATCCCTGTCCGGACCATCAGGTGCATAAGGGAGGGAGATGTTTGATTGACTTGAATCAGGTTGTTTCTTTTTCTCCTGGATAGCATCAGCATGGAAGCCATCTTCTTGTACATAATCAGGTTCGTTCCAAATTCCTCTAGCGTTATTCTTCGCGTCTTGTTCTGCTTTTCTTAATTCTTCGACATACTTATCATTTGGTGGATACACGTATGCAACACGTGCTAAACCACTTTGAACCACTTGCTTATTGTACATTTCTCCGTTTACATAAACGTAGGCAAGAATACGATCATACTTATCTCGCTTCGTTGTACCAATTTCTAACTTGATTTGTTGCCCTGAAAGCTTTTCTTTAGCGAACTGACTAGCTTCAGGTCCATAAGGTTGAACAGGTTTGTTAGGGTGTTTGGTTTCAGGTGTATCGATTAACAACATGCGTACGGTTTCTTCACTGCCATTCATTTGGACTGAAATTGTGTCACCATCAACAACCTTTTCAACTTTTGCCTTGATGAGGCTTTGTTGTTCAGTTGATTCTTTTGACTGTGATTGTTCACTTACTTGTTTCACCTCTGTACATCCAGTAAGGATTACTATAGAGGAAAATAAGATCAGTGCAATGTTCTTATAAGCGTGCATATGTAAGCTCCTTAATTCTTTGATGTTATGTACCACTTTAATAGATTTTGAAGCGGGATGCTAGCCTTATAGGGAATTGTGTTATAAGACAAAAATTTAGAGTTTTCGTACTTTTTGATTTATTTCGGATAATGAAATAGTTTACACTTATCTTATATGGATATAGAAAGGGGAATGTAGGGTGTACGCAATAGTAAATGCGAGTGGTTTTAATGGTAAAGGAGAAAAATTTGAACAACAAACGATTTTGATAAAAGAAGGAAAACTTGAGCGAGTAGATAGTTCTAAAGAAGTTCCAGAAGGTTATGAAGTAATCGATGCAACTGGAAAAGTGGTAACACCTGGGTTAATTGATGTACATACACATATTGGTGTATTTGAGCAAGGCATTGGACGTGAAGGTCATGATTTTAATGAAACGAGCAGTGCAACAACCGCTCAAATACGTGCCTTAGATGGCATAAATCCTTTTGATCAGGGGTTTGAAGATGCTAGACAAGGGGGAGTAACCACGGTACAAATCCTTCCAGGGAGTGCGAATGTAATTGGTGGAGAGATGGCGATCGTAAAAACTGCTGGAACAGTTGTGGACGAGATGATTGTCCAAGCGCCTTCAGGATTGAAAGCAGCTACTGGTGAAAATCCAAAACGTGTTCATGGTGGCAAAGGTAATCTGCCTACAACAAGAATGGGTGTAGCTGCGTTACTCCGTCAAAAGTTAATAGAGGCCCAAAACTATTTAGAGAAAAAAGAAGATAAAGAACGAAACCTGGAGCTGGAACAGATTGCTAAAGTACTTGAAGGGAAGATGCCATTACGTGTACATGCCCATAGAGCGGAGGATATCGCAACGGTTCTGCGGGTGAAAAATGAATTTAATATTGATGTGACAATCGAACATGGAACAGAAGGGCATTTAATAACTGATTTCATTGCAAAGCATGATGTTAGTATAGCGGTGGGACCTACCATGACATCACGTTCAAAAGTTGAACTCGTTAATCGTGGTTGGCATACACTTCCTGCTTATGCAGAAGCAAATATCCCTTTTGCCATTACAACTGACCATCCTGTTGTAACCATTGAACATCTAATAACAAGTGCCATTATGTCTGTTAAACACGGATTAGATGAATCCATTGCAATGAAGGCATTAACATTAAATGCAGCGAAGCACTTAGGTATAGATGATCGTGTAGGTTCACTAGAAGAAGGTAAAGACGCTGATATTGTCATTTGGAGCGGGGATCCTTTTGATTTACGAAATTCTGTTGAGCGTACCATGATTGATGGACATTGGGTTTTTGGATAAAACATTTCCTGGGCAATGTGTGAGGAGGAAACGGCTGTGAATAATCGATTGAAAGCTAGAGATCTTGGGATACAAATCGGATCTTTGTCAGTTGGAAAACATAATCAAATTACAGATGTGCCCGGTGTTCAGGTGGGGCATGTCACTTTATCTCGAGAATTAGAAGACCAAGAAGTAATACAAACAGGCGTGACAGCCGTTTTACCACACGAAGGGCATCTTTTTTATAAAAAGGTGCCTGCTGCTTGTTATGTGTTAAATGGCTTTGGAAAAACGGCTGGGCTTGTTCAAGTTGATGAGCTTGGTAACATAGAAGCTCCTATTATGCTTACGAACACATTTGGGGTTGGAGCTGTAATGGATGGAACGCTTGATTATATGTTAGAGCAAACACCTGAAGTGGGAGATACAACGGGGACCATTAATCTTGTAGTAGGTGAATGTAATGATAGCTACCTAAATTCTATCCGGAGACGAGCTGTAAAACCAGAGCATGCAAAGTTAGCTATTGAGAATGCTAGTTCTTCTTTTGATGAAGGTGCTGTTGGAGCGGGTGCCGGTATGGTGTGCTTTCAATACAAAGGTGGTATAGGAAGCTCTTCAAGGAAAGTAGAGGAATGGCATGTTGGTGTTCTCGTGAACAGCAATTTTGGTCGAAGGGAAGAGTTTCGATACGCAAATTACAATTCTGCGGGTGTTGATCAAGACATTCCGGATGGCTCCATTATGATTACCATTGCAACGGACGCGCCGTTAGATAGTCGTCAGTTAAAACGTCTATCAAAAAGAGCATCAGTGGGACTTGGTCGTATTGGTTCTCATATCCATCACGGAAGCGGAGATATTATCATAGCTTTTTCGAATTCGAATCAAGTCGATCACTTCTCAGAAGATCAAGTTAAAACGTTTACAAGTATTCAAGATAGTCATCCCGTTATGAATACGTTGTTTCAAGCTGTGGCTGAAGCGACAGAAGAAGCGGTTTTGAATTCTTTAACAAGTGCTCACACAACTTTAGGTCGAAAGGGACGAAAAGTTGAGGCTCTTCCATATGAATTATTGAAAAATCATTAAAAAGATTGATCATATGTGAAACTATTTTATGTTTTTATCGTACAATTGTGTGAGGTGAGGAAAATGGGAATACAAGGACCGGGTCCGGGGTTTGGTTTATTTAGTATCGTACCCTACTTTATTGGTGCTGTTTTTATGATCATTGTTATTATATTTATCGTGACAGCTGTTAAAGGGATTAAACAATGGAGCTATAACAACAAACAGCCTGTATTAACCGTAAATGCAAAAGTCATTTCAAAACGTACTCAAGTAAGAGGGCGAAACAATGATAATATGAATTCGACACGTACATATTATTTCGTTACCTTTGAAGTAGAAAGCGGCGATAGAATGGAACTTCAAATAGACGGGCAAGAATTCGGCATGCTAGCAGAAGATGATGTCGGTTCATTAACGTTTCAAGGCACGCGTTATAAAGGTTTTGAAAGAATGTAATGAGAAAAAAATCCTCCAGTATTGCTGGAGGATTTTTATTATGGGTTATAAATCTTGCTTAGAAGGTGGAGCCATGAATTCAGGTCCTACAGGATTTTCAATGTTACGCACTAGAATTTCATCAATAGCCTTTTGCGCATCTTGATCAATCTTGAAATCCATAACTTCATCAATTGGGTTCATTTGCTCTGGTCTTCTTCCACCCCATAGGGCAGTACCTGTTCCTGGTTGATCTAAGATGAAGCGTAGTGCTAGATGAATGATGCGTTTATTAAATCGCTCTTGAGCCAATTGATCTAGCTCTTGAACGGCATTAAGATATTGATCAAATCGCGGTTGTTGGAATTTAGGATCGTTGTTACGGAGGTCATCCCCTTCAAAGGTTGTGTTACGATCCATTTTTCCAGTGAGCAACCCTCTGCATAAGCTACCATAAAGAAGTGTATGCAAGTTATGCTCTTGCACATAAGGAAGGATATCTTCCTCTATCCCTCTTTCAAACATGTTATAAGGAGGCTGGACTGCGTGTAATGGTGCTGCCTCGCGGAATGTATCCATTTGCTCTGGTGAAAAGTTACTTACACCAATCGCACGGATTTTTCCCTGTTTATATAAATAGTATAATGCTTCAGCGGTTTCGTGAATTGGAACAGTAGGGTCTGGCCAGTGAACCTGATAGATATCGATGTAGTCTGTTTGTAGACGTTTGAGAGATGCATCTATTTCTTTGTGAATACGATCAACAGACGCATCGCGATAAACCTGTTCGTCTTGCCAGTTTAGAGCTACCTTTGTGGCAAGCGTGATGTTTTCTCTTCCTCCATATTGCTGAATAGCTTTTCCAACGATTTCTTCAGAACGCCCAAAACCATATACTGGAGCCGTATCGATTAGCGATACACCTTTATCTAAAGCTGCGTGAATGGTTTTAATGGATTGATTTTCATCCGTTCCACCCCACATCCATCCACCGATAGCCCAAGTACCAAGTCCAATTCTAGATGTTTCAATATCCGTATTACTTACTCGAATGTTTTCCATGGATGTTCCTCCTTCATTGGTAAGTCTAATGTTACCTTTTAATACATGTACCCGCTGTGAATATATGATAACCATTTGAATAGGTGGGCTAGAAATTCACTCATTTTTTTTGCATGAAAACCTCAAGACAAGAATAGATTGATAGTAGCTTGTCTAGGAGGAATAATAATTATGATTAGAATTCCGCAGCGTTTATTTTTAGGAGTGGCACTGGTTGTATTTACTGTCATTTGTATTGGTTTGTTAATTCGTTCTCAAGAAGCGGTTATGCCAAAAGAGTTAGCCATTTCTGTTAGCGAACCACTCCAACTTCCTAACAAAATAACGATGGTTGAGTCGGTAGATGAATTAGAGCAGGAGGTAGGGTTTGATGTTAAAACCTTAAAAGAACCACCCATGACATATACCAGGACATATATCGGGTACCAGCAATTAGATGAAGGGTTATTAGTCAGACAAACCTATTTAAACAAAAATGAAGAATTACTTACACTTAAGCAGTCAAATGATAAGGAGTTACTAGATCATGCTAATACATTTGATAATAAAGAAGATGTGGTTGTAAATGGAAGAAGCTATACAATGTTTATGAATGGAAGTGATATCTTTCAAGTAATATGGGAGGAACATCCCTTCTCCTACTCGTTAACCTCACAACAAACCTTTTCACTTAAAGAGTGGAAATATCTATTATCTGTATTAAAATAATAATGTATAGACGAATCCTAATAGGTGTAGGATTCGTCTTATTTAATATGAAAAAAGAAGGTGATTGAACATGAAACGAGGAGTCCTACACCACATTGAACTATATGTATCAAATTTAGAAAAGTCTTTATCTTTTTGGGGATGGTTACTAGAAGAACTCGGCTATGAAGCTTATCAAGAATGGGAGCAAGGGAAGAGCTTCAAGCTAGATCATACCTATTTAGTGTTTGTACAAACAGAAGAGAACTATTTACATATTCCCTATCATAGAAAAGGAACTGGATTGAACCACCTTGCTTTTTATGGAGAGTCAAAAGGCCATGTTGATTGGATTACGGAACAATTAAAAGAAAAAGATATTCCGGTATTGTACGAGGACAGGCATCCTTATGTAGGTGGAGAGGATTATTACGCTGTTTTTTTCGAAGATCCTGATCGCATAAAAGTTGAAGTTGTAGCACCTTAGGTTGAAGAAAATGGCCCTAACAAAACTAGGCAGTCTTATGATGGGGTGTCTAGTTTTGTTAGTTTTATTATCAGAAAATTCATAATATAATAGAATGGTAGTTATAATGGAGGGGGAAATGATATGGAGGTTGTTCGTCAGCCTAGGAGAGAGCGGAGGTTAAAGCGATGGCATATTATCACGCTTTCTATAATTGGTTTATTGTTATTAGCTCTTGTTAGTACACTTATATATGTAAACGCATACATAAACAAAAGTTTAGCTCAAATTGAGGGCGAGTTATCCGTTGAGGGATTGCGGGCTCCGGTGGAAGTGGTAAGAGACCAAGATGGAGTTCCTCATATAAAGGCTGAAAATGAACATGACTTGTTTTTGGCACAAGGATATGTTCAAGCTCAAGACCGAATGTTTCAAATGGACATGGCCAGAAGACAAGCATCGGGGAGATTGAGTGAAGTTGCAGGAGAGGCAGCTATAGAGCAAGATAAATATTTTCGAACATTAGGTTTAAGACGTGCTGCTGAAAAATCTTATAAAACCTATTCTGATGAAGCCAAACAAATCATGGAGTGGTATGCAGATGGTGTGAATGCGTATATGAAACATGCTGAGGAAACGAACAGCACACGCCCTGAGTTTATCCTAATGGGTGGGAAGCCGGAACCGTGGACACCCATTGACTCCTTAACGATTGGGAAATATATGGCTTTTGATTTAGGAGGTCATTGGGAAAGACAGGCCTTTAACTATCACCTGTTACAATCCTTCCCTAGGGAAAAGGCACTTGAACTATTTCCTTCCTATCCAAGTGATGCACCAACTGTTTTAACGAAAAGTGAAATGGATATTGAGGATAGCTTTAGTGGTGCTGTGATTCCTCACCCCTTTAACGGAAGTAACAACTGGGTGGTATCAGGGGAAAAAACAAAGTCAGGTAAACCTTTATTAGCAGATGATCCTCACTTAGGTTTAGCGACTCCATCAATCTGGTATCAGATGCACTTAGAGTCACCTAAATACAATGTGAGCGGTGTGATTTTTGCAGGTATCCCAGGAATTATTTTAGGTCATAATGATCAAATCGCATGGGGGGTAACAAACACCGGACCTGACGTACAACAGCTTTATCTTGAAAAGCGAAACCCTGATAGCCTTAATGAATATTTGTATGAAGGAGAATGGGAGAAAGCTAAAGTTATTAAGGAACCGATAAAAGTAAAAGATGGCGAAACTGTTCCATATGAAGTCGTCGAAACTAGACATGGTCCGATCATCTCTGATTTTGCTGGGAAGACGGGGGAAGAAAACGCGATGTCCTTAAGGTGGACAGCGTTAGATGCCTCGACCGAATTAGAAGCCATATTGGAGATCAATCGAGCTTCAAATTGGGCAGAGTTTGAGAAAGGGTTAGAAAAGTTTCTCGTGCCGGCACAAAATTTTGTTTTTGCTTCAAAAGGTGGAACAATCGCATATAAAGCGAATGGGAAAATTCCAATATACGAAGATGGTAGTGAGGCATTACTCCCGCTAGAAGGTTGGAAGAAGAAGAATGAGTGGAATGGTTTTATCCCATTTGATGAACTACCCACTACAATAAATCCAGATGAGGGGTTCATTGCCACTGCAAATAATAAAGTTGTGAGTGACTCGTATCCACATCATATATCAAATAATTGGGCTCAGCCGTATAGGTATATGAGAATCGCAGAACAGTTAAGAGATCGCGATAACTTAACTGCTCAAGACATGAAAGAACTACAAATGGACCAAGTGAACTTACGAGCTCGTGAGTTTGTTCCAATCTTTTTAAAACATCTTCCAAACGAAAATCTTACGGATAAACAAAAAAAGGCTGTAGCGCTATTAAAACGTTGGAATTATGAAGACAATGTTGATGGTGCTGCTCCACTTGTATATCACAAATGGATTCAAACGTTTACAGAACGTTTATATGGAGATGCATTTTCTGATGAAATGTTAGCCATGTTTAAAGGGAAGGGGCAGACTACAGATGAGTTGATTCGAAAAGCAGCGAAAGGAGAAACGCCTATTTGGATTGAGGAACAAGGAGGCTTTAATCAACTTTTAGAAGCCTCACTTGCTCAAGCTGTCTCAGACTTATCGGATCGATTTGGCGAGCAGGTAGAGGGCTGGAAATGGGGAGATTACCACAGGGTAACGTTTGATCACCCACTTTCAAGTATTGGCTTTTTAGAGCGTTTCTTTAATGGAGAAGATCCAATCCCTGTTGGTGGAAGTAGCGTTACAGTTATGGCTGCTAGTTATAATAATGAGAGTGGGCTGGTAAGACACGGTGCATCCTGGCGTTTCGTGGTAGATGCGAAAGACATCTCAAAAGCTAGTCATATTGTGGGCCCTGGACAAGCTGGCCATTTTCGAAGTGAATGGTATCATGACCAGCGTGATGATTGGGTAAAAGGGACGTATCATACTACGGTTACAGAGGGCATTGAAGGGGCTAAGCTTTTATTACAACCAAAGTAACTTATTGAAAGTGGGGACTAATGGTTAGTCTACACTTATTTAATCTTATAGGAAATGAAACGAAATATGCGCTTCTGCTCTTAATGTACTAATTCTGGAAATTACTATGATAAAATGAGAATCAGATTAGAACATAGCGGGAATAGTAAAAAGGACTTCATTTTTTTACATAAGAAAGGGGAGCGTCATGCACGGTTTTCATGATGTATTTATTCAAATATTAGTTTTACTTGCCATATCCGTAACAGTTATTGGAATTGCCAAATTGATAAAGGAACCCTATTCAATCGCTCTTGTACTTGTTGGTGTTTTACTTGGCATGACTCAAATACCGATGGTTGAGGAAGCTGAACAATTCATCACACAATCAGAGGTTTTTCATGCCATTATTATTTCATTGTTCTTACCAATTTTGCTTGGTGATGCAACATTAAAGATGCCATTTCATCATTTGTATGATTTAAAGAAAACGGTGATCTCTCTCGCTTTTCTTGGTACGTTTCTAACTTTTATCGTTATCGGATTTAGTACTTATTTTATATTGGGGCTACCTATTGTTGTGTCCTTTACATTTGCTGCTTTAATGAGTGCAACAGATCCAATCAGTGTACTTTCAATTTTTAAAGGTCTTGGTGTTCCTCAGAAGTATTCTACCATTATGGAAGGGGAATCCCTTTTCAACGATGGTATTGCTGTTGTTCTCTTCAAGATTTCTAGCATCTACTTGTTAGGGTACATGGAAATGGGGTTAGCTGGAGTTGGAGAAGGGGCTTTCTTGTTCCTTAAATTTGCTGTTGGCGGTGCGCTAGTTGGCCTTATTTTCGGATATGTATTTTCACAAATCATTCGTATTTTTGATGACTATCCGCTAGAAATCGCATTTTCCATGTTACTGTTTTTTGGTAGTTACTTTGTTGCTGAGCATTTTAAAGTTTCAGGTGTTATTGCCGTCGTTGTTGCAGGGTTATTATTCGGAAGTTATGGGAAGAAAATTGGAATGTCCGAAGAAACAAGGGTCAATATTAATTCATTTTGGGATACCGTTACATTGTTAGCTAATTCACTAATATTCCTTATGGTCGGTATCGAAATTCGTGAAATTGATTTTAGTGGCAAATGGGGAATGATTCTTATCGCTATCGTCATTTTCTTAGTTGGCAGAACGATAGCACTGTTTATAAGTACAAGTTATGTTAAAGACTTAACGAATAAAGATCGAATACTCCTAAATTGGGGTGGGCTGAGAGGGAGTTTATCGATTGCCTTGGCACTTAGCTTACCTGATGACTTTGATGGACGAGAAGAAGTCTTGCTTCTAACTTTCTCAATTGTGCTATTTTCTCTTGTAGTTCAAGGGCTGTCTTTAAAACCACTTATTAAGAAATTAGGGATTGTAGGTCCCGGTTCAAAAGAGTCTTAAAAAGAAACCTGACAATTTGTTAAGTAGTTCCGTTGCGGTGGAGAAACATACGAAATAGCATATCCATTAGCAGACCAAATCGCATAGTGATTTGGTCTTTTCTTTTTCCCTATATATCAACGATTATCGGTTTTTAACGCATGAATTAGCATACAAAATCGCACCCCAAATAGCATGATGTCAACAGCTATTGTCAATGTGATTTTTCCTATGTGAATTGGTATGTTATTTGTGATGTTAATGTTCAAATTCAAACAGGAAATTGTTATTTTATGTTAAAATAAATTTAGAGTTTGTGAAAGAATGTACTTAAACTAACGTGGCAGAAGAGTTGAATAAGAGTGTTTAATTTTAGGAGGGGGAAAATTGAGAAGATATCTGTTTATTTTATTTATTGTATTAATCACAATTGTAAGCGGATGCAGGGATGATAAAGAATCTGCTGATGGTAACATCAATTCTTTAGAAGAAAAAGTTAAAAATCTAGAAACAACAATAAGCGCTCAAAACATTACCTCAGAACAACAAGACCAATCTTTGGAAGAATATAATTCAAAGATAGATGAATTAAATAATAAAGTATTAAAACTAAATAACGAAATTGATACATTGGAAAAGTCCCTGAATGTTACAAGTAGCATTGTACAAAGTATTACAAAATCCGAAACTGGTATAGTTGAAAATTTTGAGTTTAAAAATGAAGTGTTGAATCTCATTTTTAGATCCTCAAATATTGAAAGAGACCAAAATGGGCAATACCAGGGTCTAAACGAATCTGAAGAACTAACAGAATATAGTGTTCTTAATGAAATACCAGTCTTCTTATTAGACAGGACCGCAATGACTCTTCGGAAAGTTGAATGGAACGATTTAAAAACCACTAATTTAAAAGGTTTATTCCTAAAGTTATATAAGACTGATGATGAGATTGTATTTGTTCAAGAAATTTATATTCCATAACATAAATTGTGAATTTATTTTCCTAAAGTAACGGGTGCAATAGTGGAACAAGGAGTTGTCGATGCGGTAGTTCCTATTGTGTTAAAGAAGCATGATAATTGAATAAAGGCTGGAAGATCTAAACTCGAAAGTGGGGGGTTATGTGAAAGGCAATTTATTATTAATAGTTGTACTGGCTACTTGTTTTTTAACATCTTGTAATAATACGGATCAAGTAGATCAAGATGGTGGTCCCCGTTATACAGAAGAAATTTTAGACATTGATTCGTCTGATAACAAAATACTTGTTAAAGGCAACAGTGAATGCGGAGACTTTTGGTTTAACATAACAAACGAAACATCCTTAACAGAGACTTCAGGCGAAGCAATCACATTTGAAGACCTTGAAGAAGGAGATGTTGTTGACCTTTGGTTTACAGGAGATTTCTCATTGAATTGTTCTCAAGGGGAATTCGTTCAAAAAGAAGAATATACATTAGTCTTTTTAGAAGTTAAGAAATGATAATACGAATCTTGTTCAACTAAAGGG
>NZ_AULJ01000061.1 GCF_000425225.1 Pontibacillus marinus BH030004 = DSM 16465
TAACGGGTGCAATAGTGGAACAAGGAGTTGTCGATGCGGTAGTTCCTATTGTGTTAAAGAAGCATGATAATTGAATAAAGGCTGGAAGATCTAAACTCGAAAGTGGGGGGTTATGTGAAAGGCAATTTATTATTAATAGTTGTACTGGCTACTTGTTTTTTAACATCTTGTAATAATACGGATCAAGTAGATCAAGATGGTGGTCCCCGTTATACAGAAGAAATTTTAGACATTGATTCGTCTGATAACAAAATACTTGTTAAAGGCAACAGTGAATGCGGAGACTTTTGGTTTAACATAACAAACGAAACATCCTTAACAGAGACTTCAGGCGAAGCAATCACATTTGAAGACCTTGAAGAAGGAGATGTTGTTGACCTTTGGTTTACAGGAGATTTCTCATTGAATTGTTCTCAAGGGGAATTCGTTCAAAAAGAAGAATATACATTAGTCTTTTTAGAAGTTAAGAAATGATAATACGAATCTTGTTCAACTAAAGGGCGCTATAGATAAAGATGAAAAGGGGAATATGCAGCTTTATCAATTTATTTCATTACTTAACATTTTTAGCTGTTCTCATAATATTTTCGGATCTTTTCAAACATACTCCTTGTTACAAATAGAGGGAGTAATGACACTGCTATTATAACTAACCAGGTGTATAAGAGGTTTATTTTAAATAATCCTAAAAACAAATTCACTATTGCGGTACCGAATGAGAAAACGACAATTCCTATTTTCAAAAAATTATCGTATGTAAAAGGTTCCTTTAATATTTTTTGCAGATAAAACAATCCGAAAATAATAAGAGGAATTGAATAAAATAAAACTAAAATCATTGTTAAACTGCCTACCTTAAAGTAATAAGTCTTGTTTCATTATTTGAGAGTATATCATATGGTAGGTTGAAATATTTATTACTTAATAAATTACCAAAAATTAGATGGATGGAATAAAGTTAAAGTAACTTAATAAGGGTAGAAGATATTTAAAGATTATCTCGAATTCAAGTATTCCGCTTTAGGGCGCTTTTCTGGAATAAGAAAAGCCCCTTTTTTTTGTCTTGCTTGTATAATGAAGGGGAGATAATAACTGGATATTTGTGTTAAAATTTGAATTAGATTGTGAAGAAGTGATCTTAAACTAACGTGGCAGTTTAGTGCAACAAGGACTATTGTATATTTATGGTAAAACAAAGAGAGAGGTGATGGGTAATCAATGAAAAAGTTTTTACTGTTAATGTTCCTTTTTTTAATTCTATCGGCTTGTTCCCAAAGTGAAGAAGATAAAATACAAAAATACTTAGATGATAAAACTTCCTATGATATTTCAACTGTTTTTAAGGATGGCGTACTTAATATTGAAGTTCCAATGATAGACCAAGCTGGAACATGGAATAAAGATGGACAAATGGATGTAAATAGAGAGACAATAATATTATTGGAAGCTGTAAAGCGTTATCCACGAGAAGACTTGGATTTAATTAAAGAGGCAAATATCCAATTTATGACAAGAGAAACAAATAAAGTTGTTGCAAAAATACATGCTAAAAGCGAAACGTTCATGGAGACGAATTGGTCAGATGTAGATAACCCAGAAGTTTCTCAAATTGTCGATGAATACAATTTTAATGGTCAAATGAAATAAAGTTATTAAACAAACGGGTGCAATAGCTGAACAAGGAACTGTCAAATGTGGCAGTTAATATTGACAGATGCAAGAAGAAATTATGTTTACGAAAAACTGCACAAAGGTTTAACATATTGAGGAGCATATTTTCCAAAATAAAAGACGTCCTATGAAGGACGTCTTTGCGTATTGCGGCGAGAGACAGCACTCCACATTTGTGCCTTGCCATAAAGGCGCGTCAATCTCGTCTTATGCAATTCAGCTCATCGCGAGACTAGTATAGCATAATGCAACTATTATATCTAATAGAAAATTTTCCTTATAGTATTAACGGGTGCAATAGTGTAACAAGGAGTTGTCGATGCGGAAGCTCCTATTGTGTTAACAGGAGCAGTAATGTGGAAAAAGAAATACGGTTTTAAAAAAAATTAGTAGATGGGATTGAAACCTTAAAAAAGCTTTTCCGTCTAACTAATAAAGAGTGTTTATACAGGGGGCTATTCTTTTGCATAAGATTTCTGCATTGATTTTAATTTCAATCATTCTAATTATTTCGGGATGTGAACAAAACCAAGCTAAGCCAGAAGACGATAAAGTAAAAGATGAAGATATTCAAGTGCAATTCGATGGAATTATTGACGGAGCAAATGTTAAATACGATGAAGAAGCGAAGGCACTATGGACATTAAATTCATTTAAGTGGGAGGGTGACAATCTTACCTTCAATGCTGATTTCCAGTCAGAAACGGATAATACAGCAGAATTAAAGTTTATTGGCTCAGTTGTATTTTTACGATTAGAAGGTCTTTATCCTTATAAATCAACAGGAAATGAAGGAGTACCAGGGATAGAACTTAAACCTTTTACAGATGTTATTCCAATTATATGTGAGGAAGCAAAAAAAGGGGAATGTTCTTTTCAATTTGATGTAAATTTGGAACAAATACCTCGTCAGACTAAAAGGCAATATTTAGATGATTTATCTTTAAGAATGGGTTGGGTGCAAATTTTTGAAGATGAAGAAAAACAAATAAAATATTACCAATGGTCACAGGCTAATAATAGAAATGTAATACCAGAAGTGGTTGGTTTTAAGGAAGTACACGAAAAAATCTCAGGTGAATTCTTATCTTATAAACCACTAAAAGAAAGCGAGACTACTGATTTAAGTGATTTAAATAATTTTGATTATATTGAATGGATTGAGGAAAACATTCTTAGATAAACCACCGACAATCAGAGTTTTTTGTTAATTCTCAAGGTTCTTGTTCCACTAACGGGTGCTTTAGTTGAACAAGACAATCTAAAAAAGAGAACGCTTGGGTTATTTTTACCCAAGCGTTTTTTTTACTATTTATACTGTTATTTGTGGTGCTAAAAGTAGTGTGTTTTAGTATGTCATTTCATTTGCTATTTTAGATTTTCTCCACAGTATCGGAACTACTTAACAATTTGTCAGGTTTCTTTTAGTTCTTCAATTACTTCTGTCAAATCTCCATGGATTACATAATCAAACATATAATCCTTTGAAGTAGCTTCACGGTTGATTATAGCAGTCGGGATATTGCGACTGTATTTAGCGTAATCAGGTAAAAAGTTAAAGGGCATTACAAACAAGGATGTGCCAAGAACTAGAAGCAAGTCAGCTTGGTCAATCATGGCTTCAGCTCTGTCATGTTCGGTAATTGGATCCCCGAATAATACAATATCGGGCTTTAAAACATCCCCGCAAGGAGTGCTTCCAAACAGTGTTGTACAACGAGGCGTTTCATGCGCCATCATAAATTCATGATCATACGTTGTGTTACATGTTGGACATGAAGCGGTTTTGAGTGTGCCATGGTACTCAATAGTTCTTTGGTTACCTGCTTCTAAGTGCAGACCATCTACATTTTGTGTAATCACAGATACTTCTTTTCCTTCATCTTCAAGCTCTTTAAGAAAATAGTGGACCGCATTCGGTTGATAATTACCAAGAAGTTTCATTTGGAAAATGGATTTATATTTTGCCCAGAACTCAATCGGGTTGTGACGGAAATACTCATTTGACATATAATCTTCTCTAGATCGATCCTGCTCCCATATACCGTCAGCTGAACGGAAGTCTGGAATTCCACTTGCTGTACTAACACCAGCGCCTGTCAGAACAGCGATGTGGTTAGCCTTTTGTATCTGTTCAGATAATTGTTGAATAGACATGATATCACCTCAGTCCTTCTATTATACAAATGAAGGTTCACAGACAAAAGGGAAGGATTTTGTGAAAATTATCGTTTGTTTAGACCTTTGTTTTGTACATGAGTAGTCACATCCATACGCATTGGATTACTGAAACGGCGTATCATTTGGTCAGTCCAAGTATCTTTTCTTGTGTTGTTACTTCTGTTTTCATAGTATGCCCTAATCTTGTCATCGAATTGATCTAAAGCATGATGTTGTTCCTTATTATACTCATTTTCAAAATAAATGCCTTTCCGTGGGATGCGAGGTTTTTGTTCAGGTTTACTTTTTGGGTATCCAACAACCATCCCAAACAACGGGATAACATGTGGAGGTAGATTTAATAGTTCGTCCACACGTTGAATATTATTCCGGATACTACCGATGTAACACATGCCTAGCCCCATTGATTCTGCTGCGATAGCACCATTTTGAGCGGCTAAAGTAGCATCGATTGTGGAAACAAGCAAGTGCTCTGTGTTTTCAATGTTCTGGATCATATCTTGTTTTTGTTGATCTGTTGCCTTAACTTGATGACGATACATGTCTGCACAAAAAACAAATAAATGACCGTTATTTTGTACATAATCTTGTCCTGTAATCTCAGCTATATCTGCTTTTTTCTTTTCATCTGTTACCCCCATAATGGTATAAGCTTGCATATAACTAGAGGTAGATGCCATCTGAGCTGCATCTACGATGGTATGGATTTGTTCTTGTGTTAAACGATCTTCTGTAAATGATCGAATAGAGCGGTGTTGTAGTAATGTTTCAATAGTTTGATTCACGATTTACATCTCCTTAGTCATCGATTGTTAGAGCTATCGTTTTCTTTTCTTGATCTTCTGGTTTTAATGAATACCAATTCTTAAGAGCTTCCAATGAAGAATTATCAAGCTTTGGAATAGATACTTCAATGGATTCGTCTGTTTTCCAAGTTGCATCCAATATAGGCCACACAAAATTTAAATCAATCTGACCCTCACTTTGTAGGAGTGATAAAGTCTCGAGATTATCGAGATCAATCATGTTCACTTTTTCTCTAGTAATGGTATCTCCTTCATTGACCAAGAAGGTTAATAATAGTTTTTCCTGATCAGGGGATATGGACGCTGTTTTGAATAGAGATAAGTCTGAAACCAATCTTGTTTGAACTTCATTTTTGGTTTCTTTTATTAATATATTAGAGCAAAGTTTTGCCTCACAAGCATAACGCAATATATACAGAGAGGTTTCTTCTAAAGGCGTTTCAATTTCGTTTATTCTCATTCTTGCCATTGCTAAATCCGGATCTGGTGATGTCTGAACGTACTTATGAATAAGTGGGAGATCTTTAACGTTAAAGCGCTTCTCATTACCTTCTAAGAATAGGATTATTTCCTTTGGTTTCGGGGGTTCTTTTTCAGTTACTGTAACGTCTTTGGATTCCGCTGCGTCTGCCGATTGATTTATGGATGGACTACTTTTTTCTGTTGAACATCCTATAAGAACCATACATATAAAACAACTAAATATAAATCGTTTCATTCATTACTCACTCCTACCTTGTCCATGAAAGATTTTTCTTAACTCGTCACGTTGAGGGACGGATAAGTCATCATAGTCTTGCAATAATGGTGCCCGATTATAGGGCACCTCTTTGTGTGCGATAGAATATTTACCTTCCTTCGAAATCGATAATATTGCATACCTAGCAAGGGGCTTGTCATTACACCCGAGAGAACCAGGGTTTATGTAATGTTGTCCTTTAATATGAAAATCGTGCTTGGGATGATGATGACCAAATGCAATAATATCTTGATCATTTTGCGAAAATAAGGTTGCCATATTTTGAGAAGTGGGTTCCATTATTCTTTTATATGGATCTTTTTCAATAGGTGAGGATTCCATGCCTTGTTTATATGCATAATGTGTACATAATAAGCGGATGTCATTTATGTCCTCAGTAATTTGACGAGGGCTCTTTTTTAAATACTGAGCTTGATCATCTGATAACTGTTGTGCTACCCATTCATGGTGTGGCTTAGCATGTTTATGACTGTCTGGATAGGGTTCATTAAAGTAGAGAGATAAAACGGCTTCATCATGGTTACCGGTTATGATGGAGATGTTAGGCATATTCATTATTGTATGTAAAACCTCATTGCTATGAGGGCCAATAGCAATGAGGTCACCTAAACACATGATTTTATCGATCTTTTGGTATTGAAGGTCTTCTAAAACAGCTTGTAAAGCATGTTTATTTCCATGTATATCTGCTAACAAAGCATATTTCATTATGAATTTGATTCCCCTTCATTTTGGTTGTTCTTAACGTATTTTTGAAAATGAATACGGTGAATAATGCGAATTAATGGTCGGATAAGTAACTGTGCGCTACCTAATACGAATAACCAAACACCAGCTGTTTTGGTAGATTCCCAGAAGAAACATATACTTCCGATTAGAAACCATAGTCCTATTAACACATCATTTAAATTATAGAGGATGGTGTATATTTGTTTAAAAAAGACTTCATATTTTCCTAGATGAATATCCATTACTTGAGCTTTATCATTTTTCTTCATTATATGTCCCTCCTATCATAACATGTTTTCCCAAATCACCTGTTTTCTAAATTCAAAATTTTAATAAAAATATTGTCAGATTGTGGTTCAGAAATCTTTACAATAGTTGACAAAATTAGGGTTTAAAAACAAGCTTTTAGATGGTATAGTTGTGAAAAGTAACTCCAATTATGTTATTATTATATAAAATCCCCGAGATAAACTCGCAAATGCATTATTTCATGAAAATGCCTTCCATTCTTTAGGTATGCCACGCCTGAAACTCAATCATGAACTGCAGAATCCCTTAACCTATGACACTAAATGTTTTTGTAGAATATTAAAACGCAGCAAAAATTGCACCAATTGTATTAGCCTAAATCATGAAGGAGCTGTTATGTTCTAGCAACGCTTGTCCATGTAAATGAACGAATTGCTTAGCTTGTTAAGAAAAGGTGGATGTTCAATGGGGGAATTGATCAATTTTGAAAAACGACGAGCGAAAAAAGAGTTAAAAGACAGTGCGGGTAACAAAGGCATTGTTTATGAGATATACTTGGCAGTAGTAAAATATGTGAATGAACATTTACAAGAAGAATATGAAAAGCCAATTGAAAACTTAAATACAAAGACACATTTAAGGTTGGTTTATCAAGGTGATCATGAACGATTCCAATCAACACTTAATGAATTACTAGAATATTGGGAAATTCCACAGGATTATATAACTAATATACCTGATGGAGAAGAGTTTGAAGTATTTCAAACGGTAGGAGACCTTTGCACATTTATAGACAAATGTGTTAGAAAACAACAGATGTAGGATAGGGGAAGGAAGCGAATTTTCTGTCCGTTATAAGTTATTAAAAAAGGGCTGTCACTTATGATGTGACACCCTTTTTTTCTTATGGATATTATATAGAAAAAGTACTTAATCTGTTCTTAAAGAAATAGCAATTTATTATACTACCCGTGAAAATTTCCTGGTAAATCTTATTTAAAAATGTTTTTTTCCGGCTGAATACCCTTCAAAAAGAAGCCCGCCATGAGGTTCTAAGACATTTTCAACAAGTGTTAGTAATTCATCTTTTTCTCCCGTTCTATAATACTGGTCAAAAGCTCTTGTATATTTCTTCGCAAACTCTTCATCATAGCTTCTTAAGGCCCGAATTACCCATTTTCCATGACCAATCCATTGTTGGTTTGTGCGCAGATAGAATTCATGTAATTGATCTGCCAACAAGTTAACTGTGAAAATAGCTTCTGCACGATTAGTCGCACCTTTAAGATCTTCTAAGGCATCTGTAATGCCATACCGCATAAGGTCAATTTGATTTTGATCCCATTGTTCTGGACCTTTTGAAATAAGTTCCGCTGCTTCTTCTTTTAAAGGGTGGATATGCTCAGATCCTTTGATTGGTATGCCTTCTGTCATCATACGTGGAAGAGAAGGTCTTGCTCTTTTTAAGTCTTTCTCAACAAAGTGATTGTAAGAGTTTTTATTATGAACAAATGCTTCTACAGGCCAATTCAAAGAATAGAAGGATTCTCTATATCCGTTATCGATGGAAAAATCAAAAACCACAAGGTCTAAATCAGACGTTTTCGTACCTTCTCCTCGGACAATGCTTCCAGCAAGAAGAGCAGCATCACAATTCGGATAGTGTTCATCGACGATTTTTTTAGCGTCCAAAAAGGCTTGATCTCTCATTCCATATTCCTCCTATTATTCGTATTCTTTTCATATTAAACAATTTAGCCAAAACTATAAAGAAAAAACCACTATTTCTCTTAGTTAAGGAAAAACAGTGGTGGATAGCAGGATAGGGAGAGTTTATATCGAATATGTAAGAACGGAGTAAGAAGGAGGACAACAATGGTTAAAGGAACAATTGAAGTTGAATATTTATCTAAAACGTTCAAAAAAGGAAATGTACAGGCAGTAAAAGATGTAAGCTTTTCTGTTCAAGAAGGAGAATTCTTTGCTTTTCTTGGACCGAATGGAGCAGGCAAATCAACAACCGTTCAAATTTTAACGACACTTATCAACGCATCTTCAGGAAAAGCTCTAGTAGCAGAAAATGATGTCATTCGTAATCCTAAAGAAGTACGTAAACATATCGGTGTTGCTTTACAAGAAACAGGAATTGATCCTGGTTTAACTGGTAGAGAGATGCTGCACTTACAATGCCGTATATTTGGATATAAACAGAAAGAAGCAACGAAAAGAACGAATGAGTTACTTGAAGTTGTTCAACTAACAGAAGCCGCGGATCGTATATGTGGGAACTATTCAGGTGGTATGCGTCGTAGGTTAGACCTTGCTCTTACGCTAGTGAATAAACCTAAGGTATTGTTTCTTGATGAGCCTACTACTGGGCTTGATCCTTCTAACCGTAAGAGTATTTGGGAGTATCTCGAACGTTTAAATAAAGAAGAAGGCACAACCATTTTTCTTACGACACAATATTTAGAAGAAGCAGACTTTCTAGCTGATCGTATCTCCATAATTGATGGTGGGGAAATTGTAGCAAGTGGAACACCCCAGGAATTAAAGGCTCAAATAGGAAATGATCTTATTACATTGTCGTTTGCTATTCATGAAGAAGCCAAGCATGCTAAGGCGATGCTTCATGATCAATTAGGAGAGATTGATATAGTTGAGCGAGGTTCTGACTTAATCTTGTACGTACAAAATGGGACGAAACGATTAATGGAACTAGTGCGCGTATTAGATCAGGAACAAGTAGAAGTGCAAAGTATTAATGTTGATTCTCCTACGCTAGATGATATCTTCTTGAAAATAACGGGAGAGGGTATCGGAGCAGAAGAGAAAGGGGAGGTTCAACATGGGTAATGGAATATTGAAAGACACATGGATTTTATCTAAAAGAAGTGTAGTAACAACGCTTCGGAGTCCATTTACGTTTATTCCTAATCTGCTCATATCCATGTTTTTCTTATTGGTGTATGAGAGTGGGTTGAGTGGCATATCGAAATTAGAAGCGTTTGGTGGTGCTAATTACTTAGCGTTTATCTTACCAGTATCTGTTGTTTCAGCTGCTATTGGTGGTGCTGGTGGAGCAGGACAAGGAATTGTAAAAGATATAGAGAATGGTTTTTTCTCACGGTTATTATTAACTCCTGCTTCAAGGCTCTCTATTGTACTTGGTCCAATTATTGCCGGGATGCTTCAGCTTTTAGTTCAGACAACTCTTATATTAATTGTAGCGTTTTTAATGGGGTTAAAAGTAGAAACTGGCTTTGCTGGAGTATTGGTTGTTTTATTGATTGCGATTGGGTGGGGACTTGCATTCGCTGGATATTCTGCAGGCGTAGCTCTCAAAACCAAAAATGCTCAGGCAGCTCAAGCGGGGACCTTAATCTTTTTCCCGTTAATCTTTTTAAGTACCACTTTTGTTCCTTACGAACTAATTGAAGCACAGTGGTTAAAAGTAGCGGCAACGATCAATCCAACAACGTATATTTTTGATAGTATGCGCACGGTGTTAATTGATGGTTGGGTTTGGTCTGATATAGGGAAAGGTTTCCTTGCAATCGTCATCGTATGTACGATTACCATCACCTTCGCTGCCGTTTCAGCTAAAAAGGCTGTTAGTCGAGGGTAATTGAAAACTTCATAATTACATAGAGAGTAGTTCAGTTTTAGAGAGCAAAAATGTTTTGTTCATAAATTGAACTGCTTTTTTTATGAAGTATTATGTTGGTGTTATTTCTTTAAATGGCAGGAATGTTGAATAAGCTAGTGCGGGGTGGTTCCGTTGCAATTGTGGAGTTCGGTGGGCTGTGGAACGGGTTGCTTTCCTCGGAAGACCGATCGAGCTTCCTCGTCACTTCGTTCCTGCGGGATCTCGCTCGCCCTTTCTACCGGAGGAGTCAACCCGTTCCACAGCCCACCTTTGCCGAATGGTGATGAACGGAACCGCAGCGATCGCATAATGTGTGCTATAGATTAATATCCAATAAATTCCTTATAGATGATATAATAAAAACTGAAACAATAGCCCCTTTTTTATCATAGGATATTGAAAAGGAAAATGGGGTGAAGGCATGAGATGGACGGATTTTTTGGATGTAATGGTGCTGTTATGTTTACTTGGTGCTGTTATACTTCATGCCCAACATTATATAAGTGATTTTTTAATTACCATAATCGCTGCACCATGCATGTTTTATATTATGATCCTAAGCGACATCTTACGAAGGCGGTCTCGGTAATTTATTGGATAGGAGGAGGGTACAATGAAACGTATAACACACGTATTTCCTTGGCTAACACCGATTCGAATTTTTCAAAAGAGAAAACTAAGACACATCCAATCTCTATTTAGTCATAAGAAATTCTCAGTAAATAAGAAAGCCTCCAAAGACTATCCTTACACCAATAAGAAACATCAATCTTTGCTACGACGAAAGCTTGGTGACTCAGATCCAAAGCTTCAGGAAAATAAAATCACGAATTTAAAAATAGCATCAAATGCAATCGATGGGACTGTCATTCAACCCGGGGAGACCTTTTCTTTTTGGAAGCTTGTCGGCAAGACTTCCAGAAAGAAAGGGTACATAGAAGGCATGCTTTTATCAAATGGACAGGTTATCAAAGGAGTTGGGGGTGGGATTTGTCAGTTAGCCAATCTCTTATATTGGATGGCGCTTCACACTCCTCTTCAAGTAGTGGAACGACACCACCATAGTTTCGATCCATTTCCTGATGAAGGACGTGTATTGCCTTTTGGAAGTGGGGCAGGAGTTTTCTATAACTATGTAGATTTACAGTTTTTCAATCCCACTCAACAATCTTTTCACATAAAACTTTTGCTCACAGATAATCATTTAAAAGGATGTATATCGAGTGATTACTATTGGCCTTACTCCTATCATGTTTTAGAAGAAAACCACTATTTCTTTGAGAAAAAAGGTATCATTTATAGAACGAACGATATTTATCGAGAGGTCATCGATAAAACGACAGGAAATATCATAGAAAAAGAGTTTATTATGCACAATGTATCTGAAGTAAAGTATAAAGTTAAAGAATCAAAGGTATTCAAAATAGACTCGTGAAGATTAGAAAAATTTGCTATACTTTACACAATGATGAAAGGAGCGTGGTGTTTATGAGTAGTGTTGAGAACCGAAAGACCTCATTATTTAACCAAACGATTCAGGAGGGGTTGATCCTGTAAATCAATTACCCTCCTACCCATTCAAGGAGGAAATGATTTGTACAGTTTAGATCAATTAGGTTACGACTCATATTTTCAAGATCAAAATCAAAGTGAAACCCATCTTATTGGTAGGGTTTCAACGTTAGCAAATGGCATTTATAAAGTTCTTTCTGCTGATGGTGAATATCCGTGTCAGGTATCCGGTAGATTCTATCATCGAGCCATTGAAGCTAGGGATTTTCCATGTGTAGGTGACTGGGTATTATTTGAACGAATGCCTGGAGAGAATAAAGGAATTATCCATGGAGTGCTTGAGCGTAAAAGTTTACTTTCCCGTCGTGCTCCAGGGGAAAAGCAAGAGGAACAATTAATGGCAGCAAATATTGATACCGTGTTTCTTGTAAATGCTTTAAATCAGGATTTTAATATTCGTAGAATGGAACGTTATCTGATGCAAGTCTATGAAAGTGGTGCTTCACCTGTCTTTGTTTTAACCAAAAAAGATTTATGTGATGACGTAGAAGAAAAAATCGAAGCAGTTGAAGAAATCGCTTTTGGCGTTCCAGTTCATGCGGTTGATGCCCTTCACCGAGATGGGATCGAGGTTTTACAGCCCTACATGCAACAAGGACGGACTGTTTCTCTTATTGGTTCATCAGGGGTTGGGAAATCAACATTAATGAATCAATTGATAGGTGACCAGGTACAAAAAACACAGGATATACGGTCGGGGGATGACAAGGGTCGTCATACGACAACACATCGAGAACTCTTTCTTGTGCCGGATGGGGGAGTTGTGATTGATACTCCTGGGATGAGAGAACTTCAGTTGTGGTCAGGGGATGATGCTGTTGACCAAACCTTTCAAGATGTAGAGGCTTTGGCTACTCAATGTAAATTTCGGGACTGTGCCCACGATCAAGAACCTGGATGTGCCATTAAACAAGCTATTCAAAATGGAGATTTAACAGAAGAACGATATAAAAGTTATCTAAAACTGCAACGGGAAACCAAGTTCTTAGACTTAAAAGAAAAGTATGGCTCTCATCGTGCTGCTCGGATACAAGTTAAAGAGATCCATAAAGGAACCTGGTGATTTTGTAAGGGGGGAGTATAAGACATGGGGGCGATTGCTTTTTTGGGAGTCCTTTATCAAATTGCACATCTTGTATTAATTATCGTGGTGATCGTTACGTTTTTTAAAATGGCGAGAAACATAGAAGATTTAGTATCTGAAGTGAAGCAATCCAATCAACATCTGTATGAAATACGAAAACAATTCAAATCTGAAAAGGATTAACCATAAGGTGTCAAAAGATCTTGTCTCTCAATGAGGCAGGGTCTTTTTTATATTTCATAATGCTTCGTACACATTCGGGAATATTAAAAGTTACTGGTTTGAAACCTTCATGTGAAGGGTACATTTAAAAATGGTTGACATACTTATGGGGGTATATTATTATACGTACCAGGGTATTAAAAAGAACTTTTTAAAACATGAAGGAGGATATAAACATGAAAGTAGCTATTATCGCATCAAACGGAGGCGCGTTTGACGCTTATAAAGTACTAAACATTGCAACAGCTGCAGCAGCATCTGATGCAGAAGTTGAAGTATTCTTCACATTTGAAGGACTGAACATGATCCATAAGGAAGGACACAAGAATTTACCACTCCCTGAAGGGAAAGAACATTATCAAGAAGGTTTTGACCAAGCGAATGTTCCATCCATCCCAGAGCTTGTAGAAACAGCAAATGACCTTGGAGTTAAATTTATTGCTTGCCAAATGACGATGGATGTTATGAATCTTAAAAAAGAAGACTTTGTTGAAGGAACGGAAGTAGGCGGTGCAGCTACTTACCTTGGATTTGCGAAAGACGCTGATGTCTCCCTAACATTCTAATGTTTAAGAGTAAACGATCCTTGGTAAAAGGGTTATAGGTGATCCTCATAAAGAGGTCCCTTTTAGAAAGGAGATCATTTATGTCTGAAGATAAAGTGTTCAATTATGAAAAAGCAGAAAAACTTTTAGATCCTAAACGACAAGAAACTGTTCCAGTTGAAGAGGTATTTAAGTTGCTGCAATTGGAAGGGAAAGAAAAAGTAGCTGACTTAGGTGCAGGTAATGGATATCTAACTATACCAATTGCTAAAGAAACTTCAGACCGGGTTACAGCGATCGATCTACAATTTGAAATGCTCGAGCTCTTAGAAGCCAGAGCAGTTGATGAAAAACTAACAAATATTGATCGTTTGCAAAGCAGTTTAGAGTCATTGAATTTGCCTGATGGAGCTTATGAGCGAGCAGTCGCTGCCTTTGTACTGCATGAGGTACCTGACTTGCATCAATCATTATTAGAAACACACCGAATCCTCACTGAAGACGGTAGTTTACTCATTCTTGATTGGGAAAGAGTTGAAGCTGATCAAGGCCCGCCATTAAATCATCGCATTTCAGCTAACCATATGGCTGAGCAAGCTGCGAAAGCAGGGTTCGATGTAGAGGTAGGGCACTTGAACGAAGAAGTTTACTATATACGTGCAACGAAATAATAGGTGGGGTTAAAAATACCCCCCTTCCCCCTTGACGAATTTAAATTTTTTGTTAACATATACCCATAGGGGTTAAGGTAAAAATATTTCAAGGGAATGTTGCAAATGGAAAGCCTCATTACAATTGCATTAATTTTAGTAGCTGTTTTTCTACTCGTTCGAACTATTCGCCCTCCAAAGGGTGTTAATCAAGTGACTACAGAACAGCTAGATCAAGATCTAAAACAAAATAAAAACAAAAAGCAATGGATTGATGTAAGAACTCCTGGTGAGTTTCAATCTCGCCATATTAAAGGGTTTAAAAATTATCCTTTACAAAAACTAAAGCAAGATTTAAGTGAATTGGATCAAAATAAGGAAGTAGTCGTTATTTGCCAGAGTGGTGCAAGAAGCCTTGCAGCCGCTCGCACATTAAAGAAGAACGGTTTTGAAGTAACAAATGTGCAAGGTGGCATGAATGCTTGGAAAAAATAGAAGGAGGAATTTTTCATGAAAACAATGACAGCAGAAGAAGTTCGTAAAAAGCTAGAAGAAGAAGGTAAAAACTTAAACTTAGTTGATGTACGTGAAGATGAAGAAGTAGCAGAAGGAAAAATTCCTGGAGCTAAACACATTCCTCTAGGATCTATTGAAGATCGTAAAGATGAACTTGATCAAGATAAAGAATATATTATGGTTTGCCGTTCTGGTGGCCGTAGTGGAAAAGCAACACAATTCCTAGAAGAGCATGGCTACAATGTAATCAACATGGAAGGCGGCATGCTTAGTTGGGAAGGTAAAAAAGAGTAACTGACTGATAGGGAGGAATCACGATGAAAGCAAATGAAACGCTTGATGCAAAAGGCTTAGCTTGTCCTATGCCTATAGTTAAAACGAAAAAAGCAATTACGGGTTTAGAAGCAGGAAATGTCCTGGAGATTCTTGCAACTGATCAGGGATCTAAAGCTGATATTCAAGCTTGGGCTGAAAATGCTGGTCATCAGTATTTAGGTACTGTAGAAGAAGGAGAAGTCCTAAAGCATTATCTTCGCAAGGGTAAAGATGATGAGGATCAAGAAGAAAAGAAACATGATCAGACCATTTCAAATGAAGAATTACAAAATAAACTTTCTGAAGATGTAACGGTTCTAGACGTAAGAGAACCTGCAGAGTATGCATTTGGTCACATCCCAGGTGCGATCAATATTCCACTTGGTGAACTTGATGAACGTTTATCCGAATTAAATCAAGACCAGGAAGTTTATGTCGTTTGCCGTACAGGTAGCAGAAGTGATCTAGCTTCTCAAAAGCTAGCTAAGCAGGGACACAATGCTTATAACGTTATTCCTGGAATGAAAGAGTGGAGCGGAGAGACGAAACAAGAACAGTAAACAATAGGGGGTAATTGGATTATGATTAAACCAATGACAGCAGCGCAAGTAGCGAAAAGAGTCATGAATCAAGAAGAGCTTTTCATACTTGATGTGCGTAACGAAAGTGAATATAAAGATTGGAAAATCGAAGGTAATTCGATTCACGTTATTAATAAGCCGTACTTTGACCTATTAGATGGAGTTGAAGAAATTGTTGAAGAGCTCCCAAATGAAGACGTACTAGTTGTTTGTGCAAAAGAAGGTTCTTCTAAAATGGTAGCAGACATGCTTGATGAAGCGGGAATTAAAGAGGTTTCCTACCTTGAAGGTGGAATGAAGGCTTGGAGTGAATACCTTGAGCCAGTTAAAGTTGGGGATCTTTCGGATGGCGGAGAGCTTTATCAGTTCGTACGTCTAGGTAAAGGTTGCCTGTCTTACCTTGTGGAAAGTCAAGGTGAAGCAATGATTATTGACTCAAACCGTATGATTCAACCGTACCTTGATTTTGCTGAAGATAAATCCCTAACAATCAAACATGTTGCAGATACGCACCTTCACGCAGACCACATCTCAGGCGGTCGTAAAATTGCTGAGGAAACAGATGCTTCATACTGGCTTCCTCCAAAAGACGCTACTGAAGTAGAGTTTGATTACAATGGTCTTGAAGATGGTACTGAAATCGAAGTAGGTAATACGAAAATTAAAGTGCAAGCCATCTATTCACCAGGTCACACAATTGGTTCAACTTCTTTCATTATTGATGATCAATACCTTCTAACAGGTGATATTCTATTTGTTGAATCAATCGGACGCCCTGACCTTGCTGGTAAAGCTGAGGACTGGGTTGGTGATCTAAGAAACACACTTTACAGCCGTTATAAAGAACTTTCAAACGATCTTCTTGTACTGCCAGCTCACTTTAGCAAAATGAGTGAGATGGCTGATTCAGGAGTCGTAGCGAAAAAACTTGGAGATCTTTACAAAGATAACTCTGGTTTAAATGTGGATGATGAGCAAGAGTTCCGTAAGATGGTTACGGAAAACCTACCACCACAGCCAAATAGTTACGAAGAAATTCGTCAGGTGAACATGGGTAAAATCAACCCAGAAGATGAAAAGCAACGCGAAATGGAAATCGGTCCTAACCGTTGCGCAGTTAACTAATTTATAAAAGGGAGAGATGAACAATGAACGCAGCAAAAGTATTAGACGCAAAAGGCCTAGCATGCCCAATGCCAATTGTGAAAACAAAGAAAGCAATAGGAGAAATCGAAAGCGGAGAAATCCTAGAAGTTCAAGCAACTGACGCAGGTGCAAAAGCAGACCTAACAGCATGGACTGAATCAACTGGTCATGAGCTTCTAGATTCTTCTGAAGCAGATGGCGTGTACACGTTCTTTATTAAAAAAGGTTAATAAATATGAAGAAAAGCCTCTTCTCTGAGAAGGGGCTTTTTATTATGGGGAGTTCCTCACAGAATTGGGAGGGCTCCGCATGTAAGCCAGATACAACCCATCAGTCGCATAATCTGCTATAATGTATATACTTTTGTCTGAGGGGGAGAGAGTGACCTATGCAAATATCCAAACAGTGGAATGAAGAAGACAGTGCCTATATCAAGAAGAAAGTCATCGAACATAACATGAAAATGCTTGAAGATGAAGCGAAATCACCACTTGATCAGGTGAGTTTTATGCTGAGGGATGATGATGGTCAATTACTCGGGGGAATTACAGGGGAAGCATTTTGGTATCACATGCATATTGACTTTCTGTGGGTAGATGAATCTTTAAGGGGCCAAGGTTACGGAAAACAATTGCTTCACCAATTAGAAGCATATGCAAAAGAGAAAAACTATTACTTAATCATACTGGACTCATTCAGCTTCCAAGCACCTCAGTTTTACAAGAACAATGGCTATGAAGAATTTGGGAAGGTTGAAGATCACCCCAGAGGACACAGTCGTTCCTATCTCATGAAAAGAATATAAGCAATTTAAAAACCCGCTATCCTCATTCTAGGATAACGGGTTTGTCATTTTTACAAACTCACTGGTGCTGGCTGCTCTTTTTCTACAGACTTACGCTCATCAAAGTCATTACTTAATTTTGGCAAAATCAAATAATAAAGGATACCAACTAGAGCTAAAACTGCTCCGCAAAAGTAAAACAGAGAGGAAATAGAAAAATATTTCGGAAAGCCAATTGAAATAATTCCTAATGTAGCTGTATGAGAAATCATCATGACTGGCGTAATCCAACTTTCTACACGGCCCATCATTTTACGATCTACAATAGAAGGTAGCCAACCTCCAATAGCGATGTTCGCTAAAGGAATCGTTAAAGCTACAAAAGCAGTTAAAATTAAAAACCATGTAACTGTCGGCACTAAACCACTAGCAACTAAGAAAATACCGGCTATACCTAACCCCAATGATAGACAAGTATAAAGCTTTAATTTTTTAGCCACTATGGAGGCAAGGATACTACCTGTGATCATAAACACTCCGAAAATAATTCCAAGTACGACAGCCCATTGTTCATAGTCATCAGGAGTCAATTTGTACTTTAAGACATACAGCGGCATAACAGATAATCCGCCGTTTACGATACCTAGAATGAAAAAACCAGCAATGAGTGCCATCAAAAGTTTATGATTTAGAATGTACAGTAATCCATCTTTGAATTCTTTAAAGATAAATGAGAAATTTAAATCCTTGATACGATGGGATCCATTTGGAAGACGAGCTTCTTCATGAATCGTACATGACATAATTAAGATTGCAGATATCAAAAATGTAACAGCGTCTCCAATAATCGCTCCATGAACTCCTAATGCCCAATACGCTCCAAGCCCTAATGCTGTAGCAAAAAGGTTGAAAACCCCGGCAACCATTTGATTTAAACCAGCTGCAGTAGAATACTCCTCTTCATCTAAAATACCTTGAACTAAGCTCATTTCAGCTGGAGCAAAGAACTTAGCTACAGCACTACGTAAAAATAATACAAGGAATACAAAAGGCATAAATTCTGTCATAATAGCACCGATCAATACAATGGATAAGCCTGCACAGATAAAGTCACTATAATAGGCAACCTTTTGACGATCCATTCGATCAGCAACTACACCTGTTAAAAAGAAAACCAGCAATGTTGGAGCTGAATACATCATCTCTGTGAACGTTGCATAAAATGGTTGACTAGAGAAGCGGTCCAGTAAGTAGAATGTGAAAGCTGTCATTCCAACAATAGTACCGAGTCTGGATGTAATAGCAGCGAGAAACACCTTTGTAAAGTTCATTTTTTTAAAAACTGCAAATGTATCTTTCATTTGTATCTGTCCTCTCCAACAATTTGATATTCTTATTTTAATCTAAAAATCAAATGAAGCCACCTAGCCGCGGGTTGAATCTTACTCAGTCTAGAGGCGGATGGAGGAAAGTGCATAAAAAAAGCAGCCTAAAACTTTAGACTGCTTACTCTTCAGGGTTATGTGTATCTTCTTTTTGTCCTTCTTTTTTTCCGCCTTCGTGTGGGAACAGCTCCTCAGACGCTTCAACGCGTAACTTTTGTGGAACAAGCGTTTGCCGTCTTTTATCATAAACATGTGAACCTAGTTGAAGAACTTGGTTTTCCATATAAATGTGGAAGAACGTTTCAAAGGCTACAATGAAGCCTGTTGCAGCTACAGCTGGTGTGAAGGTCTGGGTTGGTATCCCATTTATGACATAACCAAAAGTATAAAGAATGCCAAAAGATAAAACGAGGTCTGCAATTGAAGTGACAATAAGACCAAACCTTTTTAAAATAAAGAGATCCCCAACAATATAAGTAACTCCCAATAACACAACACTAATGAGCATTATATTGAGCAGTGAAGCGTACGTAATAATCCCATAAATAGGGAAAATAGCAACGATGAGAATGACCCATTTTATTCCTAATGCTTTTATGTGTTTCAGTTTCAACACCTCCACACTTATTTTTTTCTTCTTCTTTTGGATTATTCACGGTAATTGTTTTAATCAATTTCGGATCTACACCCAAATCAAACGTAAATTATGTTATGATTTACATAAATTTGGAATATCCCTTTATTATTGCGCTAAATTATCTGAATTTTTTATAAATTCTTTCTAGAAGGTTAATAAATCAGCAAACAGGGTATAGCAAAAAAGGAGAGGTGATAGAGATGGCAATTCGTCAGTTAGAGGAAATTCGAATTCCTTCAAAAAATCTAGAAGAAACAAAATCATGGTATGAAAATCATTTTCAAATCTCAGCGAATCAATTTCAACCAAATGAAGTAAAATTTTCATTCTCTAAAGGGGCTAAATTAGTATTTTATAAAAGTGAAGAAGAACATGCTTATCCATTTAGTCCGATCAACTTGAATGTTTATGATCCACAGAATTTACATAGAGACTTGTTTCTAAAAGGGTGTAAGCTTACAGATATTACTGACTTTTATGATATGTTATCTTACGAAGTTACGGACCCTAATGAACTACAAATTGGAATTGTAGGTTGGGAAGGTGGGCTTGAGGCTGCATCATTTATGCATTTAGGGGGATACTTCTTACCTGTACAAAATTTAGAAAGGGCCTATCAATGGTACAAGGACCATCTTGGAGCTATTGAATTAAACAGCTTCACATTTCCAACACCGATGTACGGTGAGCTAAGAGCCATTACTTTAGATCATTTGCAGATTACGCTTGTGGAGATTCCCACAGATCTGTTTACACAAATGAATCATCCATTCACATTAGGCTCTAATAATATTCAAGAGGATTATCAAACATTAAAAGATGCAGGTATCGCAGTTGAAGAGTTTGAAAATGGAGAGTCTTTCCATTTTATTGATGGAGAAGGGCATAAGGTACGCGTTCAATTAGTTTAACATGAATGAAACAACCTAATCGTACAAAACCTAGTTTCACATGTGTCCAGAGGAGGCCCTATCTACATGAATGCTAAAGCTTTTGTGTTTGATGCTTATGGAACATTGTTTGATGTTCACACAGTCATGGATAAGCTAAATGACTTATTTCCTGATAAAGGAGAAGCCATCAGTCAGCAATGGAGAAGTAGGCAAGTTCATTACTTTTTTATCAGACAGCTAATTGATGGTTACCAACCCTTTGATGATATAACAAGATGGGCGTTAGTCGATGCGTTAAAGATTAATAAGGTGAATTACTCCTTTGATCAAATTGAAGCCATAATGGAAGCTTATTCTCACTTAAAACCATATGATGAAGTAAATCATGTACTTACCGATTTGAATCGTAATCAAAATGAACTTGTGATCTTTTCCAATGGTACGATGGAAATGCTTGAACCATTATTGGAAAACAACAGTATGGAAGGCGAAATAGGTTTATTAAGTGCTGATCAAATTCAAGTGTATAAACCAGACCCAAGAGCTTATCAATTTGCCTCGGATCAAATTGGTTTAGAACCAGAAGATGTTCTTTTTATGTCCAGTAACCCATGGGATATAACGGGTGCGAAAAGCTTTGGTTTTCAGACTGCCTGGATCAATCGTGGGAAAAGTATATGGCCTGAAATTGGTTTAGAACCTGACCATGAGTTTGAAGATCTAAGTGGAATTTTAAAATGGAAATAAAGTAGACCTTCTTTCGTTCAGTTTACTTTTTATTGGTAAATGATAAACTGAACGAAAGGAGGTTTTCTAATGTCTTTTCTTGTAAATGGACTATGGGCTCTTGTCTTGTTCGTGACTTTTACTTACTTTGTCATTAAGGATGTAAGAAAAAAGAAAAAGAAGAATGGACACGTACAACCACCCTTTGATCCAGAGGTAGAAAAAGAGAAGAATCGTCACGTTCCACCAATTCCAATGGATGGGGGATCAACATAATTACCTTTTCTTAACACTTATCTGTAAGTGTTTTTCTTTTTGTTTCATTTGAAGTTTAAGGTGATTCTGGTAGTGTTACTATAATAAGTATATCTTTTTGAAAGAATGGTTAAGAAAGGGGGAAGGTTATGATCCGATCACTTGCGTTAACAAAAGATAATCAATTACATAAAGATTTACCTTTGGAACGGCTGCTGGAAGATTCCATTGAATGGTTTTGGGTAGATTTTGCAGAACCAACACCTAGTGAAACCGAGAAGTTAGATACTGTGTTTAACTTTCACCCTTTGGCGATTGAAGATTGTATTCATACGCTACAAAGGCCGAAGCTCGACTATTTTGATGATTACACATTTTTTGTGATCCATGCATTAAATTCTAAAACATTAGGAAAAGAAGAGATCGATATGTTCAATGGAGATGGTTACCTTGTTACATATCATAAACATACATCTCCTGAGATTGAGCAAGTCTGGAATCGGTTAAAACGTATGAAATCACCTTCTAAATGGGAAGAGTATCAAATTTTACATCAGATTTTAGATAAAGTGGTTGATAACTATTTCCCAATTGTTTATGCGATTGAAGACCATATCAATGATATAGAGGATAATACAAAACAATTATCAATGGAGCGCTTATTGGAGCAATTATTTGATACACGTGCTGATCTGTTAACATTACGTCAAACCGTTCATCCAATGCGTGATCTATTATATCGAATGTTAAGCTCTCATCATTTGGATGGTGTTCAAACTCGAAAAGAGTACTTTTCTGATATCCATGATCATCTATTGAAGGTTGCGGAGCTAATTGAATCAAATCGAGAAATGACTCAGGATATACGGGATAGTTATATGTCGTTAAACTCGCATGAAACCAATCGTACCATGCAGATTTTAACAGTAATCTCTACAATTTTCATGCCGCTAACGTTTATTGTTGGTGTGTATGGAATGAACTTTAAGTACATGCCTGAATTGGATGCAAGATACGGCTACTTTATCGTTTTGGGATTTATGATTACCGTAGCCATTTTAATGTTTGTATGGTTTAAACGAAAAGGATGGTTTGACTAACAAAAGGCTTAGAGTATTATACTCTGAGCCTTTTTTAATACTAATCATGATTCCACATTAGCCCCCTTATCTTGAAGACTTGGATTCGAGATAAGTTGAGTATGGTTCCGTTACTTTAGTGGAGAGCGGCGGG
>NZ_AULJ01000062.1 GCF_000425225.1 Pontibacillus marinus BH030004 = DSM 16465
TCCATAATCGCGTGGAGGGAAGGAAACGGCAAACTGTCGTGGTAACAAAGGGAAGACGAGACCCCGCAGGCACGAGGAGGCTCGGCTTTTCTTCCACAACAGGCTTGCCGTTTCACTGACCGGAACAAATTACAAAAAAGCAACGGACTCCTCCCAACCAATATCTCGGAATCAAGTCTTCAACAATCCTGCCATAATACTGAATAAACTCTTAAGTAGTTATCCACATAAAGATACCAGACCACATAAAAAAACCTATCCACATGTGGACAGGTTTTTAAACATTACTTATAAGCCTCAACAATCATCCGAACCGTTTCAGGCGGCATGTTCAGATGCTCGATATCTGTATCGCGAAGCAAATCTTGCGTGTTTTCATCATGGAACGTAATATGCGTTTCTAAATAGACCAGGAATACTTGGATCATCTGATTAAGCTGTTGTTCTTCAGGACTAAGCTCATACTGCTTGTGATCCTCTACCACCGAAAGCTGCTCAAAGTCTAGCGCATCCTTTAACATATTAAGAATCTCCTGATTTGTAGGAGGATTCGGATTTGTAATGTTATAAATCGTATTTTTCTGCGCCTTTTTAGAAGCTAAAGCAAGAATATCCGCCACATAATCAACCGGAACGAAATTAGATGTTCCCGTTTTTGACGCTACCAAACGATAACGTTGTTCCTCACCTTTTGTCTTACGTAGAGCTCGTCTTTTAAATAGGTCAAGCGCCCGCATAAATCCATAAAGTGTGAAGTGAGAGTCAGCTTCTCCTGTTTTTGAGTCGCCTACAATGATGGCTGGTCTGAAAATCGAGACATCCATTTGATCTTTATAAGAGAATACTAAATGTTCAGCTTTCGCTTTACTTTCTTCATATGGGTTATTCCATTCATTATCTAATGGATATAACGATTCTTTTCCTATTTCATTTTTCCCAACCGTGTAGGCAGTGCTAATATGGAAAAATGATTTTGCCCCGCATTGATTGGCTAGTTCAAGTACATGTTTTGTTCCTTCATAGTTAATTTGAAACAATTCATCTCTTAATTCCACATCAAATTTCACAAGAGCAGCTAAATGATAGACGATATCCACATTATTTTTGAGCTTAAGCAGGTCTTCTTTTGATAAATCACATTGTTTGGCTGTGATGTCTCCTTTAACAAAGGTGATGCGTTCCTGATTTTCCGGAGAAAGCGTTGAACGAAGCGCCTCTGCTTTTGTTATATTTCGGGCTAGTACAAATAAATGATTCTCCTGGTCCTCTAACAGGTGATGAATCAATTTTCCACCTAAAAATCCTGTAGCTCCAGTCAAAAAGATGTTCAATTCCGTCACTCCTCTATGGTGTCGTACTAGGATGCATGGTGGATGTGTTGACTGTTCTGTCGTAAGAATTGTAAAGAAGCTTGATTAAACTCTTTTCCTTTTTCTATATTACAAACATGTCCACATTGCTCTAGTACAATGAGTTCTGCATCTTGATCATTGGCAAGATCTTTTTTGAGAGGATCCAGGAATAGGTGATCCTCTCGGCCTGAAATGTAAAGTCGGGGGATGCCCTTCGCTTTTTGCTCAAGGAACTTATGAGTTTTATCGACGGATTTAGCAATATGGAACCAAGCTAAAAGGTCATCTCGTCTTAATTTCTTGGCCTCTTTAATAAAGACGCTACGAGCGTTTTTATGATTTGACTTTGGCATCATGATCCAAGCAAAAAAACGATATAACCACATGTGTGGCGTAACGTTTTTAATCAAATCACCCAAATTGATTAGAAGTTTAGAAAATGGTGTGAACCTCGTGATTGTTCCACCTAGAACCGCTGATTTCACGATTGAAGGGTGGTATTGTAAGATCGTATGAATAATGATCGACCCAAGAGAAATCCCAACAAAATGGGCTTTATCTATTTTAAGTGAGGTCAGAAGTCGTTTGATCTCATCTGCGACTAGCTTTAACGTAAAACGTTCATTGTAGTCTTGAGGCTTTGCTGACTTTCCGTGACCAGGCAAGTGAATAGCAATAACATTATATTCTTTCGTGTAGGCCTTTAATTGCTTAAAGAACACACGTGAACTTCCACCAATCCCATGCAAAAGTACAATATATTCTTTTTTGTCATTTTCATAGATGATGTGTTCTAACAAGTGTTGTTCTCCTCTCGAATTTAACCTAATGTCCATTATAGCTACAATGGAGAGCAAAAAAAACCGTAAATCATAAAGCGTTTCAACATCTTATTATAAAGGCTGTAACCGTTTTTTCGCCAATACAAAATTTGGGGGTAGTTTAAAACTTAAAAATGACGCCTCCAAAAGGGGGCGCCGTAGTCTGTATGATTCTCTCTTTTTACCTATATCGGATTCAAAACTACTCGTCTTATGGTTAGAATGAGAACTTATTTTGCAAGTTTTAATGTTGTGGATTGTTTTTGCCCATCTCGATAGAATTGGATCTCGATAGAGTCACCAACGGATTTTTCTTCGTAAAGATACTTTCTTAGGTCGACAAGGGATTTAACTTTTTGTCCATCTACTTGAACAATTGCGTCATATTTTTGTAGACCTGCTTCAGCTGCTGGTGTGCCTTGCTGTACGCCACCTACTAAAACACCTGATTGAATGTCTTTTGGTAATTTTAATGTGTTCTGTAAGTGATGGTTTGAGATGCTAGATAGATCTCTTGTTTGGATGCCCATGTAAGGGCGAGTGACTTCGCCTTCTTTTTCAAGGTCTTCAATGACTGGTAATGCTGTAGATGTTGGGATAGCAAAGCCTAATCCTTCTACTTGTTCTTTCGCAATTTTCATAGAGTTAATGCCGATCACTTCACCTTGAATGTTTACAAGAGCTCCGCCACTATTGCCTGGGTTGATAGCCGCATCTGTCTGTAGAACATCTGTCTTCCAATCAACATTTCCGTCTTTATTTAAGTCAACTGGCATCGTACGTTCTTTACCACTGATAATGCCTTTGGTTACAGAACCTGCGAACTTCATGCCTAATGGGTTACCAATTGCGATTGCTGTTTCGCCCACTTTAAGGTCTTCAGAAGATCCGAATTGTGCTACTTGCTTCACTTTATCTGCACTGATTTTTAACACCGCAAGATCTGTTAAAGGGTCACTTCCAAGTAATTCAGCCTTCACTTTATCTCCACTGCTTAAAATAACTTCAAGCGACTGAGCGTTTTCGATAACGTGATGGTTGGTTACCACGTATGCTTCTCCATCTTCTTTTTTATAAATAACGCCAGATCCTGTTCCTGCTTTACTGTTTTCAGATAGTAATGATGATTGAGCGTATTTCACTACACCTACTACTGCATCAGATGCTTTTTCAACTGCCTGAACCACTGAAGAGTTGGAGGCTGTTGGATCAATCGTGTTATCTTCTGTGGTAGCATTCACCTTTTTAGGAGTGCTTTCTGCTGATTCGTTATAATTAAATACGGTTAGGGTACCTGCTACTAAAAGGACTGTTGCAATAAGTGCGCTTGTTGTAAATTTAAATAACCATCCAAAATAGCTTTTCTTATCATCTTGCTGTTTATTTTCGGTTTGTTCCTGTTCTTCAAAACGCATGAGTAAGAACCACCTTTCTATAGAATACGTTGCCCTTGGCTTTTGAGGGTGCCAATGAGCTCCGTTGTTTTATTTACAATTCTTATTGTAGGAAAAGGCTTTGGCATTTTTATGGAACAAATGTGTAAAAAGTGTGGAATAGAGTATAGAATCTTATAGATTTTCATGAACCTATGGCAAAATAGGGATAAAAGAGGGAGAGGAGATCTGGCATGAACGCAACTGTAGGAATTGTAGAAGACGATCAGCATATACGCGAACTTGTTGAAGCTTACTTACAAAAAGAAGGATATGAAGCAATAGCAGTTGATACAGCTGAAAAAGCATGGGATTTATGGCAGGAGAGTCCTCCCGATATCTTTGTGCTTGATATAATGCTCCCTGGGATGAATGGATATGAATTCTGCACCAAGATAAGACAAGAATCGGATGTTCCAATCATTATTATATCCGCACGAGATGAGGAAGTGGATAAGGTTCTTGGTTTAGAGCTTGGTAGTGATGATTACTTAACAAAACCTTTTAGTCCGAGAGAGCTCGTTGCTCGTGTGAATCGGATGGCAAAAAGGTGGGAAAAGTATCAAAAATCCTCTCCAGAAGAAAGTGGAGAACAGGAGACATTAAAGAACGGAGATATTGCTCTATCATTAAAAGAACGCCGTGTCTTTTTGCAAGGAAAAGAAGTGGAGACGACATCGAAAGAGTTTCATATGCTAGAAATTTTAATGCAAGAACCGAACCGTGCCTTTTCAAGGGATGAACTACTTAACCGGGTTTGGGGAGAAGATTACTTCGGAAGTGACCGGGCTGTGGATGACCTGGTTAAAAGACTTCGCAAAAAACTTCCTGATGTTCAAATTGAAACTGTATGGGGCTATGGCTATCGTTTAAGAGATCGTGAGGAATAAGCATGAAGTTACTTTACCAACTCAATGCAGCTTTTACAGCTTTATTAATTATCATCATGTCTGTGACAGGCTTCTTTATGTATTCCTTAATTATGGATGTTTTGGTAACAAATGAGCAAAAGGATCTTCGAGTGAAAGGCGAATTTTTACTGAACGTCATGTATCAGGAAGATTACTCAGCAAGAGGCCCGCAGTTGGGAAGAGTGATAGAAAGCAATGACTTACGTGTGTTGGTCATGGATCCGGATGAAAATCAAATTATGTTCTCTTCCTTACCTCCTAAAACATCACGTATATGGGCGAAGCAGTTTGAGGATGAATCAGAACAGAAAGATCTTTGGAAAACAGATGGCAATACGTATGTGGTGTCAAAGCTTCGGTATGATTATCGAGGTGAACGATATTTGTTAGCCCTTGCTACGCCACTTGAAGAACTGCAAGCGATTCAGTCGCTCTATACAATGCGACTTGTAGCTATATTTATTATCGGGATTATGGTTGCGGTATTGTTTAGTTATTTCTTAACGAAGAGGCTTGTTACACCTCTAAGTCGATTGAAAGAGGAAGTTAATAAAATTGAAAACCGTAGATTTAATGAGATCCAACCCGTCCATGCAACAGGAGAGATTGGTGAAGTAGAACAAAGTGTTTTAGATATGGCAGAAGAGCTAGAGCGTTATATTCATTCACAGAAACACTTTTTCCAAAATGCTTCACACGAACTGAAAACACCTCTTATGACTATTCAAGGGTATGCAGAAGGCGTGAAAGATGGAATTTTTGAGGGAGAAAAAGCTGATCGGAGCCTGGATCTTATTGTGAAAGAGAGCGAAAGATTAAAGAAAATCGTAAATGAAATCATATTGTTAGCTAAGCTTGATAGCGAAGAAGGAATTTATCATCCAGAGAATATCTCTATTGAGAAGCTTTTAAAGGAAACCAAAGAGCGACTTCACCCACTTGCTGCTGAAAAGAATGTTCAGATAAAGATAGAAGTAGAAGAAGAGCGAGAGCTTTTTGTTGATGAAGGAAAGATGCTCCAGGCTCTGATTAATATTGTGAGTAATGGAATACGACACGCTCATCATACTGTTTGGTTGCAATCGTTTGAAAGAGATGGCGATGTAGTTCTGCAAATTCGTGATGATGGGGAGGGGGTTCCAGAAGACCTTCTTCCGCAACTGTTTCACCGATTTGTTAAAGGAAACGAAGGAGAGACAGGTTTAGGCCTCGCTATTTCCCGGGCTATTATTGAACGAAGTAAAGGAAGTATTCACGTTTATAACCACCAAGAAGGTGGAGCGGTTTTCGAGATTGTTATGTAAAAAGGTGCCGGGCATTCGCCCAGGCACCTTTTTTACTCATTTATGCTTTAAGAAAGTATAAGTTGTAGCTCTAAGATGTCTAGCTCCAGCGCCCAGCAACGAAGGGACTTGGGCCCACACGACGTGGGTCAGATCGACGTTGTCACAGGACGTGACGAACTTAGTCGATCATACTTTCTCCGTTCGATAAGTCAACATCAAATTGTTTTACAATTTGTGTTTCCTTTATCTCACTACGGGCTCAGTCCAGTCCCTTCGTTGCTAAACGGGCGCTTGCGCTTTTCTTATGCTTGTAATGCTTCAACTACTTTATTCGCAGCACTTTGACTGGACATAGGATTCTGGCCAGTAATTAAGTTTCCATCACGTACTGAAAAGTCGGACCAGCTATCACCTGATACAAAGTCTCCACCTTTTTCACGAAGCTTTGTTTCAAGAAGGAATGGCATATGTGGATCAAGTCCCATATCTTTTTCCTCTTCATCGGTGAAGCCATTTACTTTTTTCCCTTTTACTAAAGGTGTGCCATCTTTATAAGTGACATTTACTAGACCGGCTGGACCATGACATACTGAGCCAATCACCTTATCAGCTTCAGCATGTTCTTGTAGGACATGCTGCAATGTTTCGCTATCTGGGAAGTCGAACATGGTTCCATGTCCACCAGGTAAAAATACAGCGTCGAAGCCGTCACTATCTTCATTCGTAAGCTTTGTTGTGTTTTTAAGCTCTTCCTGAGCATCTTTCCATTCATCTTTCTCCTCTTCAGGGATACTGTTTGGATCAAGAGGAACTTCACCGCCATCAATGCTCGTAACTTTTACATCATAGCCTTGTTCTTTGAATGTGTTATAAGGTACCGCGAACTCTTCTAGCCATAAACCTGTTTTATGATCATCTGTTATCTTTGTGTGATTTGTTAAAACCATTAAAATACGTTTGTTACTCATGTTGTACCTCCTAGAATGTGATAAGAGTAGCCTTTCCTCTGGGATTAAAAATATAAATGAAAATCCCTTAGTATGTAAACTTGTGTGCTCATGCTTTATAATGGAGAATAGTAAATACACTAAAGGTGCTGAAGATATGAACGGACAAAATCGCAAAGATATTTCACCAGGAATTGAAGTGGATATCGTTTTAAAAAAAGACCAAAGATCTGGCAAGCTTACAAGAGGAACCGTGAAGGATATTTTGACGAATTCAAGTCAGCATCCACATGGGATTAAAGTACGTTTGCAGGACGGACAGGTAGGTCGAGTTAAAAATATCGTGTAAGTGTTTTGGCTTTTAACAAAGGAAGGTATTCGGATATGAGTATATTATCAGTTGAGCAATTATATAAAACGTATGGCGAGAAAGTCTTATTTGAGGATATCTCGTTTACAATTGAAGAAAAACAGCGAATCGGTTTAATCGGTGTGAACGGAACAGGTAAATCAACGCTGTTAAAAGTTCTAGCTGGAATCGATTCTGCAGAGAAGGGTCAGATTTCGCACTCGAATCAGTTCCATATTGAGTATTTGCCACAGGAACCTGATCTAGATCACTCCCTATCAGTTTTAGATCAAATTTATTACGGCGATTCAAAAGTCATGCGGACGATGCGTGAATACGAGCAAGCATTGCAGGAGCTCGAAGCCCACCCAGAAGATGAAAAGAAGCAGACAAAATTATTCAACGCACAACAAAAGATGGATGAAAACGACGCATGGGAAGCCAATACAGTTGCAAAAACGGTATTAACACGCCTTGGCGTAACGGATTATACAAAGCCTGTTAGTGAGTTGTCTGGTGGTCAGAAAAAGCGTGTAGCTATCGCTAAAGCATTAATTCAACCAGCAGACCTGCTCATTTTAGACGAGCCTACCAACCACTTAGACAATGAAACAATTGAATGGTTGGAGTCATTCCTGGCTCAATATAATGGTTCACTTATTTTGGTTACACACGACCGTTACTTTTTAAATCGTGTCACAAACCATATTTATGAGTTGGATAAAGGTCAGTTATATATTTATGAAGGGAATTACGAAACCTTCTTAGCTAAAAAAGCTGATCGTGAAGAGCTTGAGCGTAAAAATGAAGAGAAACGTCAGAATACACTTCGTCGTGAACTGGAATGGCTACGTAGAGGTCCGAAGGCTAGAGGAACGAAGCAAAAGGCACGTGTTGATCGTGTAAAGTCCTTACGTGACCAAAAAGGTCCGGAACAAGATGACCAACTTGATATCGCAATTGGTTCAACAAGGTTAGGAAATGACGTGCTAGAGCTTGAAGGGGTGACTAAATCCTTCGAAGGGGTTCCGGTTTTAGAAGACTTCAATTATCTCGTTGTACCAGGTGAACGTCTTGGTATTATTGGACCAAATGGAAGTGGGAAAACGACCCTTTTAAATATTATGGCTGGTCGTCTTGAAGCGGATGCTGGTTCTGTGAAAACGGGTCAAACTGTCAAAATTGGCTACTATACGCAGGATCACGATGAATTAGATGGTTCGCTTCGTGTTGTTGAATATATTAAAGAAGAAGCGGAAGTCATTCATACAATTGAAGGTGATGAGATTACAGCCGAGCAAATGCTTGAGCGTTTCATGTTCCCTCGTTACATGCAGTGGACGTATATTTCAAAATTATCAGGTGGCGAGCGTCGACGTCTCTACATGCTTCGTGTATTAATGCAGGAACCGAACGTACTGTTTCTGGATGAGCCGACAAACGACTTAGATACACAGACTTTATCTGTTTTAGAGGAATACTTGGATCACTTCCCGGGAGTTGTAATCACTGTTTCCCACGATCGTTATTTCTTAGATAAAGTTGTCGATCACTTGATTGCATTTGAAGGGAATGGGAAAACGCGCCGATTCCAAGGAAACTATAGCGAATATTTAGATGTGAAGCGTGAAGAAGAGGGTGCTGCCCTTGCAGAACAACGGCGCTTAGCAAAAGAAGAAAAGAAAGAGTCACCAAAGCAAAAAGAAAAACGTCGCAAGCTTTCTTACCATGAGCAACAAGAATGGAATACAATTGAGGATCGTATCGAAGAACTTGAACTACGTTTAGAAGAAATCCAAAAAGAAATTACGGAAGCTGGTAGTGATGCTGTACGCGCACAAGAGCTCGTACAAGAACAGGAAGAAGCCGAGCAAAAACTAGAAGAGCTTATGGAACGTTGGGAAGAACTTTCCACGATTGTGGAAGAATCCAAACAGTAAATGAAAGCCCGAATTAGGTGCATATGCCTGGTTCGGGCTTTTTTGTTGAGGAACGCTTGAATTTTTAATCCATGCGCTTGAATCTACGAAGGTAACGCCCGAACTAGGCAGGCGAGCGCCTGAATGTATCATCCTTCCGCCTGAATCGGTAAAAGATAGCCTGAATTCTTACAAACACCGCCAGATTTAACATGTACACCTATCCCCAAAAATTTATCTCAGTACCACTTAACCCCCCTGGTTCTGCGACTTCATATACCACTCCCCTACTAGATATGTTAATCTTAAGAAAAGAGAATGAAAGAGGGGGATGGGGTTTGGATTTGTCTAGAGAATATGCGAAAGAGCTGGATGCACAGGATGCGTTATCAGTCTATCGTGATGAGTTTTACATACAACCGGAAACAATTTATATGGATGGGAATTCACTAGGTCTTCTTTCAAAGAGAGCAGAAAAGTCTGTTCTTGAATTATTAGATTCGTGGAAGACGCTCGGGATCAACGGATGGATGCAAGGGGGTCATCCGTGGTTCTATTTATCTGAAAAACTAGGTAAGATGAGTGCTAGCCTGGTAGGAGCAAAAGCTGAAGAGGTTGTTGTAACCGGTTCCACGACAACAAACCTTCATCAGCTAGTCTCTACATTCTACAATCCACAAGGAAAGCGTACCAAGATTCTAGCAGATGAACTTAATTTTCCTTCTGATATCTATGCACTACAAAGTCAGCTTAAGCTACGAGGTTACGATCCTGATCATCACCTGATTCGAGTGAAGAGTCGTGACGGTCGTTTAATCGATGAGGATGACATCATTGGAAATATGCATGAGGACGTCGCACTTGTTGTATTACCAACTGTCCTTTATCGAAGTGGTCAGCTTCTTGATATTGAACGTTTAACGAAAGAAGCTCACAATCGAGGTATAATGATTGGTTTTGATGGCTGTCATTCAGCTGGGGCAATCCCACATGAATTTCATAAGTGGGGAGTAGATTTTGCTTACTGGTGTAACTACAAATATTTAAATAGTGGACCAGGCGGTGTAGGATCGCTATTTGTACATGAGAAGCATTTTGGTAAAGTACCTGGTCTAGCGGGATGGTTTGGCTCAGATAAAGAAAAGCAATTTGATATGGAACATACTTTCTCACCTGCGAAGGATGCAGGAGCCTTCCAAATTGGTACACCTCACGTCATGAGTGTAGCCCCTTTGCTGGGTTCTTTAGAAATGTTTGAGGAAGCTACGATTGATAAAGTACGTGAAAAATCATTGAGAAGTACACGTTATTTAATGGATCTGATAGAGGCTGAGCTATCTTCTCACGGCTTTGTTATCGGGAATCCAAAAGAGGATGAGTATAGAGGCGGTCATGTTTGTCTCGAACACACAGAAGCTGCGAGAATCTGTAAATCACTTAAAGAACATGGTATAGTTCCTGACTTCAGAGCACCAAATGTCATTCGCTTGGCTCCTGTAGCACTATATGTTTCTTACGAAGAAGTATGGGAAACGGTCCAGATCATGAAGCGGATCATGGATGAAAAGCTCTATGAAAAACATGAAAACAAGCGAGAGATCATAGCGTAACAGTGGTAGTTTCAATTCGATGAAAAGGATGGGATGAAAGTGGATTATTCAAAAGGAAAAACGTTAACAGATTATGAAAAGTATATTCGAACGGAAGAGTTACTTAGTCTGCAAAAGTCAGGTGACGAGCTAGCGTGCAATGATGAACTAACGTTTCAAATGATTCACCAAATTGCGGAGCTTCATTTCAAATTAATGATTCAATATATTCATTTAGCAGATGGATGTATGAAGAAAAATGATGTTCACGAAGCAGCCCAACAAATCGATCGTGTTAATATGCACCTTGATCACTTACCAAACGTTTTTGATATGGTGAAAGTGATTAGCCCGAGAGATTACCATACGATCCGCCTTGCTCTAGGGCAGGGAAGCGGACAGGATTCACCTGGTTTTAATGAAGTACTTCGCTTGGGACCAACCTTATGGGAACCATTCAAGGCCCTTTTGGATAAACGAGGGTTAACCCCGCTTGATGTTCATAAAGAGCCGGGTGAGCATGAACAATTATTTCGACTTATGCAAGGATTAATTCGATTTGATGAGAACTTCCAATCTTTCCGTCATCACCATATTCAATTAGTTCGTCGTATGATTGGCTTAAATACTCAGAGCCTTAAAGGTATACCAGCACAAGCGCTGGAGCGTGGTGTGAAATACGAATTCTACCCTGAACTCTGGCAAGCGATTTGCGATTTAACAGATTGGACCGGTTCAAGCTACGACACGAAGCCGCTAGAATAAGGGACACTATACCGTGTTACAACCTGAAAGCATTGGCGAAAATGTTTTATTAAAATTTTTGCTGGTTTCAGGAGGTAACACGGTATTATTTATGTTTTCCTCTTTATATATGGGGAAAAAGGGAAGCGTACATCAAAGATATTATAATAATTCATTATCCTTTTTATGATCCTGATGTAACACTTTATCGTTATGCTTGCATAGTTTTAAGAATTTGCTGGCATAATATAATTTAGGAATTTATGGTGTAGGAGGAGTTTTAATGGAGAAAAAACCTTGTATTGACTCGTTGGTTGTAAAGAATTCACATGTGCTTCCAACGGATACGAATAATCATGGTACGTTATTTGGTGGGCAGTTAATGGCTTATATGGATGACGTAGCTGCGATTGCTGCGACACGTCATGCTCGAAACCCTGTTGTGACAGCATCTACAGACTCAGTTGACTTTTTATATCCAGTCAATGCTGGCGATGCTATTTGTCTTGAAGCATTTGTTACATGGACACGTAATACCTCCATGGAGATTTTTGTTAAGGCTGTAACAGAAGAACTTCTATCAGGAAAGCGTGCCGTATGTGCTACAGCTTTCATGACATTCGTAGCTGTAGATGATCAAAATAATCCAATTCAGGTTCCGACGGTATATCCTGAAACAGAAGAAGAACAATGGCTTCATGATGGTGCAGCGAAACGAGCTGAACAACGTAAAGAGCGTCGTGGCGTTTCAAAAGAATTCGCTAATAAATTTGGAACTGATTTTCCATGGGGAAGATAAAATTGATAAACCCTGTCACGGTTAATGTGGCAGGGTTTTAATTCATATAATGAAAGTGACTAATACCATATCCCCAGCCTGCCGTACTCTAAAAAAGTCACACAACTTAACCTTCACCCTATAAACTGGCCTATAATTCCTAAAACAAAACCAGAAACAGCTCCGTAAATCAACGCTTTTGGTTGAATGTGTTCTAACCACACCGTTTATCCCCCCTTTTTGTAATATCTACTCGTGCTTTAAATATAAAATTCATATAAATATAAGGAAGGATTTTGAAAAAGAATCAAGAAAGTTAAAGGAATCATCTTTTGCATTTATTTAAAGTTCAAGTAAGGAGGATGTTTCTATGACAGTGTTAACCTATAACAAAGCGGATGAATTTTTGAGTAAAGTGGAACATTTTTTAATGAAGAATGAAGCACTGAATAATTTACCCCTTGGGATCAGCTATCGTCTTGCAAATGAAGGGAATCACTACCAAGGCGAACCCTTCCTAGGATATAAGCAACGAAATGATGGAGAGATTCATTACGCCTTAATGAGAACACCTCCACATAACTGGATTTTAGCGGTTGAACAAGACCTTTCATATGAAGATGTAGAAAGTTTTTTGACTTATATTGATGAAAATCACTTGCCTTTTCCAGGGCTAATTGGATCGAAACAATCTGTGGAGCGTATTGCAGAGCGCTGGAAAGAGAAAACGGGTTCTCCTTACCAAATAAAAATGGAACAGAAAGTTTTTCGTCTAGATGAAGTTGAAGATATCCCGATTTCAAATGGTGATCTTCAAATCGCTCAACCGGAACATCAGGAGATTGCAACAAAATGGTTGAACTTGTTTGGAGAAGAAGCAGGGGAACCCACGTTATCTGAAAGTCCGGAAGATACAATCAAGCGCATGATCCAGAATCAATCGTTACGTTTGTGGGTAGTGGATGGAGAGCCTGTTTCAATGGCTAACGCTACACGTCCAACCAAAAATGGGATTACATTAGGGCCTGTGTACACACCAAATGAGCATAAACGGAAGGGCTATGCTTCAAGTCTTGTGGCGAAACTTAGTCAAAGTTTATTAAATGAAGGGTACTCCTTCACGTCGTTATATACGGATTTAAATAATCCAACTTCAAATAAAATCTATCAACGAATTGGATATAAATCTATTGGGGATTCTATTGTGGTTCAATTTGAAGAACGTGGATAGAGGTGACCCTCCTATAAATACAAAGCTTCAGGGTATCCTAACCCTATTGAACTAAAAAAGAGTCTCCAACTATCATGGAGACTCTAACTACAAATGTTATCGAGCTTTGGCAACCACACCGTTATGCACTTTGATAAAGCCACTCTGGACGATATCAAAGCCATTCTCATAAATATACAGGCCCATTTGCTCTACTGTCATAAGCTCTCTATAAGTGTGATTCATGACATCTGCCATGATCCGATAATACATTCTGGATTTAAACTGATTGCGTGGAGTCGTGAAAATCGCATAGCCATCAGTCTTTAAAAACTTCCGATGCCAATCCACCACTTCAGGTTTATATTCATCTGGAAAATGTTCTAGCAAACCTACTGATAGAACGATATCAAACTCTTTTCCATAATCAAGGTTGCGAATATCATCTACAACATATTCAATATTAAAATCGTCTTTATAGTAAACGCTCGTTTGTCCTGTGTTTGGATTATGACCTAAAAAAGGATAGGTTTCAGGGAACTCTTGAAATCGAGTCGTTTTACAATACTCATCATAATCAACCATTACCACCTCAGCTCCAGGATACATGGCAGCAAGTTGCATTGCCTCATATCCTTCGGCAGCCCCCAAGAACAAAATACGAGGCTTTTTAACATCTAATCCTTCAAAGAGAGCTCTTTTTCCACGCGGGTCCCAAACCCCATCCTCAATTCTGTGGGCGTAATTCCAAAGTTGAATGCGAGCTACATCCCCTAATGCTGCTTTAATAGCCTTTGGATTGAATGAAACTAAGCTCTTCTTAAATGCATCTTTCTTTTCCTGTTGTTCAGTTGGTACATCTTTGACAAACCATTCATGAAACGCTCTATTAAAATATTGCCAAGATGTATGCACACTCATAGATTTACCAAATTCTTGTTCATACTGATCTCGATCCTTTGAATTAGCCTTTACTTCATAAGGTCTCCCTACATCTTTCCATGATAAAGAGGACCAATCCGAAACTGTATTCATTGTGACAAACTTATTGTATTCTTGTTCTGAAAAGCGCCTTAAATCCACTCTAAAACTAGGTTGTAGTCCAGTAAAATCAAGGTGTTCCTCAGAATAAGGTTTATCTTCATGAGCAACCTTCAATAAAGAAGACATGCATACACCCCTTAAAAGTCAGAATTTTCTTATATTATATAAGAAAATTGAAACGCTTACAAATTAAGAGTAGAGCTTAGATTCAATTCTATATGATTATTTAATGAGTGTACGAACCCACTCAATTCCTTCTCGAACATATTGCTTTGATGGAACATGGTGTGGGGTATGCTCAAATAAAAAACGTACATCAGATCCTTGAGCAAGCTTTTGAATAATAGGTTTAAGCGAATAAAAATCTGGATCATCTTCCTGACTAGGATGGACAGGGGACCAAATGTATTTGTTAGCATCACCATTTTGGTAGGAGACGTTATGTAGGTGAACAACCTTAATATAATCCTGCCATTTATGAATATGGTCAAAAATATGGTCAGCATCAGCTAACAAATAATCCCCGAGGTCAAAACAAAGAGGAAGGCCATAATGTTCCCACCTCTCAACAGAAAAGTCATCTAAATAGTGGATGCCACAAGGATTACGATTTTGACCTAGTTTAGGTTCACAAACTAAAGGAATATCATACTTGTCTTGGAGCTGACTAAGCCTCTGTAATCCTTGTTCAATTTCTTGATGTACAACACCATTACGGTCCGTTTTAAAGTAAGGAAAATGAACAAGAACATATTCTGCACCTAAAGATGTGAGGCGCATAGCTTCTTCTTCAATTTGATACCAAGCTTTCTCAGGTTCGATATGTACATATTCAATGAGATCATATTTGCTGTTTTTTCTCATGAGTGGAGAATGGATTCCAAAGCTTCGCTGAGCAGATTTTAGGTGTTGTATGAAAAGTTTGAAAGCATCTTCATCAGGAAATTCACCGATTTCAATGTGATCAAGCTCTTCAAGGAATAGTTCATGAAACTGTTCTGGGTTCGATAAAATGGTGCTTCCGGATAATCCTAGTTTATGTGGCAAATGATCATCCTTTCTATAAATAAGAGAATTTTCCATTATTATAGAGTAAAAGATTGGAAGGGACAATGTTAGATCTGTAACGTGTTCCTCGGTGTTTCATTCGTACCTAAAAAGGATAAAGAAGGGTAAGAGCCTATAAAGGAGTGATTCGCATGGTAGGACCAGAAGGAGAACTGTTTTCACAACTTCAAGGTAACCCGAATGAGTTTGGGAAATGTAGTAACTGTGGAAAGTTCCTGCAGAATAAAAAAGAAGCGAAGATGAAAATGTGTACGGATTGTCAGAAGCGTGACAATAACGAAGAAATTGACGTTCGTACAGGTGAATAATTGATACATGAAAAAGGAGAGGCTTCAAGGCGCTCTCCTTTTCTATGCTTTATTAAGTTATATGGCAGGATGGTGAGATAACGAGTTCTTTTTATTCTATTTCAGGGCGCTTTCCGTGCTCAAGATAGTTTTTTAAGAAATCTCCTAATAATTCTTCCCATCCTTCAGCGTGCATCTTTTCCCATTCTGGATCGATCAATCCAACAGCTTGGTGGGTGAGTTTAAGAACTGTAGCATCTCCCTTTGGTTCAAGTTTAAAGGCATATGCACTATTCACAGCACCTATCATACCAAGTAAACCATTTAAGCGAATCTCCTCATTTTCCTTTACATACTGAACGGTTCCCCATAATGCATTAGCCCCTTTAATTCCTTCTTCAAGGAACTTTCCACCAGGGTGGGGATCCATTGTCATTCTGGAACCTTCTCCACATAAGCGGTAGGCCCACCATTGTCCAATGTCTCGAGTTAAGGCTTCGAAAACTTTTTGAGGTGAAGCATGAATCGTAACCTCTTTTTCAATTTGAAAAGCACCATGTGTTAATCCTTGCTCATTCATTTTCAACATACTCCTTTCTAAAGATTGCGTAAAAGAAGCTAACAACTGAGCAAAATCAGAATATTGACTAATCCAAAGACCATAAAAGTACGTTAAAAATAGAGGATGTGATTTATGTGCCTTTATCGTAACGCGTTATATTGATAGGTTTCAATTCTAAACTTACATTCAATAATGTCATCTCTTATAATAGGAGACATGTAAGGAGTGAGATGATGTCGAACAAAGTATGGTATGCAAGTTTTGGATCCAATCTATTTCGTGAAAGGTTTTTATGTTATATCGAAGGTGGACAGCCTGAAGGATCTAATAGAAGAGAGGTAGGAAGTCGTGACGCTACCTTACCTGTAAAAGATGCTCCAGTTTCGCTTCCGTTTTCATTATATTTTGCTGGATACTCTGATCGTTGGGATGGAGGAGCAGCATTTATTGATACGCACTACAATGAGAATGCTGATACATGGGGGAGAATGTATCTAATTACAGAAGAACAATTTGAAGATGTCATTAGACAAGAAAATGGGATATCGGACTTATCGCTTGATTGGTCTGCACTTAGAGCAAACGGAAATACCTTAGTCGAGAAGTCAGATTACGGTAACTTACTGTATGCAGGGGAACGAGAGGGTCACCCTATTTTCACCTTTACGCATTACTTACCAATGGAAGAGCGAGAAATCACAGTTCCATCAAAACGCTATTTAGCAATGCTGATTCGAGGGTTCTTAGAGGCTTACACAGATACACCAGAAGCATGTGTAGATTATTTAATTGAAAAGCCTGGGGTAAAAGATCATTATAAATATGAAGATTTGCTCGCATTTGTAAAAGAACAGGTATAACAATAAAAAAGCATCCTTGAATCTTTCCAAGGATGCCTTTTAAATTACTATATTGTTTCAGCAACTTCTTGCTTTTGGAGTTTTTCTAAAAAGACCTCTCCGTATTGTTCAAATTTCTTTTCTCCAACTCCCTTAACTGTTAGCATTTCCTCTTTCGTTTTCGGGAGTCTAGCACACAGTTCTTTTAATGTAGCATCAGAAAAGACAATGTATGGCGGGATCTCATTCTCATCAGCTATTGATTTACGTAACATACGTAACTCTTCGAAGAGAGATTCATCCACATCAGTCTGGGTGTAAGATGCTGGTGCTGCTTCAATAAGCATGTGAACAGATTGCTCTCCTTTTAGAAGTGGTAAGGCGTATGAGGTTAACTTTAACAAAGGAAATTTCCCATCTTCCACAGATAAGTAGCCTTCTGCCACAAGAAATTGAATCATCTGTGTAATATCTTTTTCTCTCATATGTGAAAGGAGTCCATAAGTAGAGATCTTTTGGAATCTCCCATCAAGAACTTTTTGGCTTTTAGAGCCTTTCAATACTTTTGCTACAAGACCAGAGCCAAAGCGCTCGTCCATACGTTTTACGCAGGAAAGAATCATCTGAGCTTCTTTTGTAATATCCTTTAACTCCCCCTCGTGTTGGCAGTTACTACATTTTTCGCAAGCTGGGTGTTCAAAAGGATCCTTGAAATAGGTGAGCATATATTCTTGTAGGCAACGGTCCGTATGACAATAGTTCACCATTTGCTGAAGCTTTTGATATTCTCCTGTTTTCTTGTCATCTTCCATAATAGATTGCTCGATAAGGAACTTTTGTAGGTGGATATCCTTTGCTGAATATAAAAGGACACAATCACTACGTTCACCATCTCTTCCAGCACGACCGGCTTCTTGGTAATAAGCCTCAATATTCATTGGCATGCTGTAATGGATGACATAACGAATGTTGGACTTATCAATCCCCATTCCAAAGGCATTTGTTGCGACCATGATGGTTTTCTCATCTTGGATGAAGGCGTTTTGTGCTTGTTTACGTTGATTTTCGGTTAATCCACCATGATATTTTTCTGCATCATATCCTTGTTTGGTGAGCCATTGTTGAATCCGATCAGTGTCCTTACGGGTCGAAGTGTAAATGATTCCAGATTCATTTGGGCGAGCTTTAATGTAATCATCAATAAAGTCGTGTTTTTCTTTCCCTTTTATAATACGAAAGCTCAAATTATCTCTAGCAAAGCCTGTGTTCACAACTGAATGAGGATTGATATTCAAAAGCCGTTTGATATCTTCCGTTACTTCCTTTGTTGCAGTAGCTGTCAAGCCTATAACAACGGGAAGGTTTTTGAGAGAGTGAATACGGGATACGACTGAACGATAACTTGGTCGGAAATCATGCCCCCATTGAGAAATACAATGTGCTTCATCAAATGCAATAAGTGATAAAGGAATTTGTTGAATAGAATGAACAAAATATTCAGAGTCGAAGCGTTCTGGTGCAACATAAACAAATTGAAACTCACCTTGCTTCACTCTTTGTAATTGATCTTTTTGTTCCTCAAACGAGAGAGAACTATTAATATAAGTGGCTTCAATGCCCAGTGCGTTTAAAGAATCAACTTGGTCTTTCATTAATGAAATAAGCGGTGAAACGATAATGGCTGTTCCATCCAACACAAGTCCGGGGATCTGATAACAAAGCGATTTACCGCCACCTGTTGGCATAATCGCTAATGTATTTTGTTTTTGTAAGATATATTCAATAACCGATTGCTGACCAGCACGAAAAGAAGGAAAACCAAAGTATTGTTCCAAAATTTTTTGAGCTTGATCAATCATATATAACCATCCTTTAATAGGGGAAATAATTCATGCGAAAAGATCTTATATCATCGTATCATGAAGGGTTCATACTCGGATAGATTGTTTTGAGAATCAAATTTGACGGAAAATTCCAACTAATGTAATGTTAAATGTTGAGAGTCGTCCTAATCCGAATTGAAAGGAACTAGGATATGAAGAAATTTAGCTTTATTGCAGTGGCCATATTGTTGCTTATCATGACAGCATGTACGAGTGAGTCGAAGGAAAAGTATACAGTAGAAGAAGCAAAAAGTAATGGGGACTTAGTCATTCAACATGAAGCTAGTAGCTTTCAGCAAATAAGAAACGGAGCGGTAAAGGCATCAAATCTTAAAGCGTTTGCCTCCTTTCAAAAAAGTTTTAACAACAATGAAGAGAATCAATTGACTATTGCCTATTTTGATCCTCATGGTGATGTAACGAAAAGTACCCTGAAAACATCTGGGGAAGAGGTCACCTATATCAATAACTTTACTGGATATCCTCAATTGGCTAAAACAACTTACACATGTAAATTTCTGTCAGTTCGAAATGGAACGGGTTTGGTTGAATACTGTGAAACTTCAGAGGGGAAACGTGTATCCAATGCACTTTTGTTTATCGTAGATAAGGAAAAAGTAAGAGAAGCAGGTGTCGAAGAACAATAAATATCCATATGACTGAAGCGAGCTTTCTTGAAAGCTCGCTTTTTTTATTGAATGAACTAGTGGTGCTTAGAACAAGATATGTGTAAGCGTTTATATCCCATTAAAATAAAATACTTCTTTATAAAAAATAAAAATCCTTCTTTGACATTGAATTTTATGTGTGAGAGAGTATGTGAATGTGTTTTTAAAGATGTTCTTCACTGAACTTCTAATGGCAAAGACAAAAAAGGAGCATAAGACTAAGATGACACAGAATAATAAACAAACTTCTAACGTTGATTGGCCACTGTTTGGAATAAGCGGTGGACTGTTAGTAGCGTTTGTCATTGCATCCCTCATCGATATGCAATTTGTTGCAGATATGGTAAACAAAGGATTTGCTTGGTCTTCTAAATACTTTGGAGCATTCTGGCAGGTTCTCATGCTTGCAAACTTCTTTGTTGCATTGTATGTAGCATTTTCGAAATATGGAAACGTAAGACTTGGATATTTAGAAAAACCTGAAATGAGTACATTTAAATGGTTGTCCATCATTATGGCTACTCTTTTAGCTGGTGGTGGTGTATTTTGGGCGGCCGCTGAACCAATGTATCACTTTTTAACAGTACCACCTATGAATAGCGGTGTAGAAGCTGAAACAGCTGGCGCTATTATGCCTGCGCTAGCACAAAGTTATATGCACTGGGGTTTCCTAGCTTGGGCAATCCTGGGTACGTTAAGTGCAGTAGTGATGATGTATGGACACTATCATAGAGGTATGCCTCTAAAGCCACGTACATTGTTATATCCGATCTTTGGTGAAAAACTTCGTAAAAGCTTCCTTGGAACAATTGTAGATGCATTCGCTATTATTGCCGTAGCGGCTGGTACGATTGGTCCAATTGGTTTCTTAGGCTTACAAGCGGCTTATGGTTTACAAGCTTTATTTGGAATTCCGGATGTATTAATTACAAGATTAGCTATTATTATTGGTCTTGTTGTAGTTTCAACAATTTCAGCAGTAACAGGACTTCATAAAGGGATTCAGTGGTTAAGTAACTTTAACGTTCGCTTAGCGATTGGTTTAATCCTGTTTGTTCTTGTATTTGGTCCAGGTGGATTTATTTTGGATTCATTCATCTCTTCTTTTGGATTCTACGTGGACAACTTTATTCAAATGAGCACATTCCGAGCTGATGAAGGTTGGTTAGGTTTTTGGACTGTATTCTTCTGGGGTTGGTTTATCGGTTATGGTCCTATGATGGCAATTCTGGTAAGCCGTATCTCTAGAGGGCGCTCCATTCGCCAAATTATTGTAGCTATTGCTATCATTGCACCAATCGTTACAACTTTTTGGTTCACAGTGGTTGGAGGATCAGGTATCTTCTATGAGCTTCAGGAAGCAGGTTCAGTATCTGCTCAGTTAAATAAAGGTGGTATGCCAGCTGCGATGATTGCTATTACAGAACAATTGCCATTAGCTAGCATTATTTCACCACTGTTCCTATTGCTAACGATTATCTTTGTAATTACGACTGGAGACTCCATGTCGTACACAATTGCTATGGCGGTATCTGGTGAAGGGAACCCGAAAATCTCATTACGTATTTTCTGGTCTATCCTAATGGGATCTGTAGCTGCCATTCTTCTTTACATTGGAGAAGGAAGTGTGAACGCACTTCAGTCCTTCATTGTGATCACAGCAGTCCCTGTTTCAATCCTACTGTTACCAGTCATATGGTTAGCACCAAGAGTTTCTAAAGAATTACTTCTTGAACAGAATAAAAAGTAAGTTAATTGATAAAACCTCTTTCCTACTCCTAGTGAGTGGGGAAGAGTTTTTTTGTGCAATATAAGCCCCCTTATCTTGAAGACTTGGATTTGAGATAAAGTGGGAGGAGGTCCGTTGCCTGATAGTGAGTAAGGGGATCGGTGAAACGGCAATACTCCTGCGGAAGACCGGCCGAGCTTCCTCGTTCGCAAGCTCTCTGCGGGATCTCGTCCGCCCTTTCTACCGCGGGAGTTTGCCGTTTCCCTCACCCCTTTGCTGTTATGAAAGTTAACGGACCCATGGCTGAGATCATTTTATCTCTTGCTTAAGGAAACTGTATTTTAGCTCTACATATAAGGCTTTAGATCACTTTGGTGCATATATGACTCACCCCCATAATTTACATCAGAAAACCTTACGATAGCTGCGGTTCCGTTATTCACCATTCGGCTAAGGTGGGCTGGGAA
>NZ_AULJ01000063.1 GCF_000425225.1 Pontibacillus marinus BH030004 = DSM 16465
AAGGTGGGCTGTGGAACGGGTTGACTCCAGCGGAAGAACGGAGTGACGAGACCCCGCAGAGAGCTTGCGAATGAGGAGGCTCGGCGCTTCGTCCGCAGGAAAGCAACCCCTTCCACAGCCCGCCGATCTGCAAAAAAGCAACGGAACCATACGCACTTTATCTCGAAACCAAGTCTTCAAGATAAGGGGGCTTTAATTGAACAAGCACATTAAATTAATTCGATTTCATAAAAAATTCAATTCCTTCAACCTACAGTCTATGCCATACGTGTGGTATAATGACATTCGTTAAGTTGTGTCAAACGCAAAAGGAGCTGTCTATATGTCTGAATCGATGTTAAACATGTATATCTCTTTTGCAGGAATGATTTTTATGTTTTTAGCGATCGGCTTAATTATGTTTAGTCGTCTCAAGTTAAAAGGCGTAATCAGTGTCATTGTTGCCATATTAGCGTACATATTTATGATTCTTGCTGGAATTATTATCTTTTATATTGTCTTAAGCGGTCCAACATCGTAAAGATAAATCGGAGGAATAAACATGCATCGTAAGTTATTGAGTATGATGATACTCACCACTTTTTTATTGTCTGGTTGTTTATATCCAGAGAACCGTTTGGCCAAAAACCAAACGCCTAACCAACTACAGCTTGAAACTGTACAAACAGCTGTTGATCAATTTGTTGAAAAATATCCTATGGAGTTACCGATCAAAACAAGGGAGCAAGATGTTCCCATATTCAGAAAATATCCTGTGAACTTTGAGCGATTAAAAGAATCTGGGATTATGGCTGAATTACCTGGGAATTCTTACGAAAGAGGGGGCGTATATCAGTACGTTATTATAACCCCTGAAGAGGATCCTACAGTAAAAGTAATTGATTTACGTACAATTCAAGATGTACGTGATGTTAATATGCGATTGATTGCATATCGAAATGAACATAAATACCCTCCGTTTAAGGAAGAAGTAGCTGAAGATATCTATTCCATCAATTATGAGTTGATTGGTTTAGATGAGCCTCCAACAGTCGTAAGTCCATATTCAGGTAACCGGCTGCCTATTTTGATGGATGTAAATGGAAATCTTTATATAGATTATCGACAAGATCTTTATAATGCCCTGCAAGAGTATGATCATAATTATGAAAATGGAGATGATATCCGTTTTCTTCTTGCAGATCACTCAGCGATCGTTCCTGCATATTCATTGCCTTACACTGTAAAAGATGGTGAACCTGTTTTTTACCAAAAAGGTTCTTAGGTTATAAAAAATATTTTCTAACTTTATCAAAAAGATGTCTGTTATCAGGCATCTTTTTTTATTTTAAATGATATATAAAGAAGAGGGGGTTTTTTCTACTGAAGAAGCCTCATTCTACTTAAGAGAAAGATTTCACAAAAACTAGTCATAATTTATTAGGACAACGTCATAGACTTGTAATGTCAAAGATTCGTAAGAGATTATGTCTTGCATATCCAGGCGAAGTAAATGGATCGGGAGGGATCACACTTGGAAAGAGTTGATATTTTCAAAGATATCTCTAAACGAACTGATGGAGATATTTATTTAGGAGTAGTCGGAGCGGTTCGAACAGGCAAATCTACATTTATTAAGAAGTTTATGGAGACAGTTGTACTACCAAACATTCAAGATGAGGGTGAACGTGCCCGTGCTCAAGACGAGCTTCCTCAAAGTGCGGCAGGTAGAACGATTATGACTACAGAACCAAAATTTGTACCAAATCAAGCTGTCGAAGTACATGTAGATGAAGGTTTGGATGTAAACTTTAGAGTTGTTGATTGTGTGGGTTATACTGTAGAAGGTGCAAAGGGGTATGAGGATGAAGATGGTCCTCGTATGATTAACACACCATGGTATGAAGAGCCAATTCCTTTTCATGATGCAGCGGAGATCGGTACCCGCAAAGTAATTACTGAACATTCAACAATTGGTGTTGTTGTAACAACAGATGGAACAATTGGCGAGATTCCACGTGACGATTATGTAGAAGCAGAAGAACGAGTGGTAGAAGAGCTGAAGGAAGTCGGAAAACCTTATATCATGATTGTGAACTCTGTTAAACCTCATAGCCAAGAGACAGAATTGCTACGCCAAGAACTTCAGGAAAAATACGATATTCCAGTTCTTGCTATGAGTGTTGAAAGTATGAGAGAAGATGATGTGTATAACGTTCTACGTGAAGCATTATATGAATTCCCAGTGCTTGAAGTAAACGTTAATCTTCCAAGCTGGGTAATGGTTTTAAACGAAGATCACTGGCTAAGAAAGAATTATCAGGATGCTATTCAACAGACTGTACAAGATATAAAACGCTTGAGAGATGTAGATCGAGTTGTAAATCAATTTGGTGATTACGATTATATTGATACCGCTCAACTTTCAGGTATGGAAATGGGTGAAGGGGTAGCTGAAATTGACCTTCAAGCACCTGACCACCTATATGATCAAGTGTTAAAAGAAATTGTTGGTGAAGAAATTAGAGGCAAAGATCATTTGCTCCAGCTGATGCAAGATTTTGCGCATGCGAAACGTGAGTATGATCAGGTTGCAGATGCATTAACAATGGTGAAACAAACAGGATATGGTATTGCGTCGCCATCTGTTCATGAAATGTCATTAGAGGAGCCTGAAATTATTCGACAGGGTTCAAGATTTGGCGTAAGACTAAAAGCAGTTGCTCCTTCTATTCATATGGTGAAAGTGGATGTAGAATCAGAATTTGCACCGATTATTGGTACAGAAAAGCAAAGTGAAGAACTAGTTCGTTATCTCATGCAAGATTTTGAGGAAGATCCACTATCCATTTGGAATTCAGATATATTCGGACGTTCTCTTAACTCCATTGTACGGGAAGGGATTAATGCAAAACTATCTCTGATGCCAGAGAACGCTCAGTATAAATTACAAGAAACATTACAGAGAATTATTAATGAAGGAAATGGCGGAATGATCGCAATTATATTATAAGCGGTCGTTCGCCGCTTTTTTCTTTTCATTCTTTAATGAATTTGAGACCCGTTACGGAAATGGGCGGCATACATTCTGTCCCTTATAAACGTTAATGTATATTCAAAATGAAGGCGCAACCCTTGCTGAATCAGGCCAGGGTTGTATTTTTTTTAAAATTTTTTTCGATTTTTTTAAAATCATGATTCCGTGAAAAATTCTGAACATTCTGGTGAGTGAGTGGAATGCTGTATCCCTTGGCACACAAGGGTTTTGGCAATGTTGGGGAAAAGTTTGATTATTCAATATACTAGACTGGCAAAGCCTCTTAAGTATGGTAATATAGCCTGAATTATGAAGAATCTTGCCCGTTTTTATTGAATTTCCTCGACTCATCGTTTAATATAAGGCTTGTCATCAAGTTTTCTTGGTGATTAAGTGTATAAGACGCTGAAAAAATGTGAACAAAGGATAGTAATCATTACTTCTTTTGTTCAACCTGAACCTTATTTACTTAGAGGAGGTGAATAGCATGAACAAGACTGATCTAATCAATGCAGTTGCTGAAAAAAGTGAACTGTCTAAAAAAGATGCTACACAAGCTGTTGACGCAGTTATTGAATCTATCACAGATTCTCTTAAAGACGGTGAAAAAGTACAACTAATTGGTTTCGGAAACTTTGAAGTACGTGAACGTGCAGCTCGTAAAGGTCGTAACCCACAATCAGGTGAGGAAATCGAAATTTCAGCTAGCAAGGTTCCTGCATTCAAACCAGGTAAAGCCCTTAAAGATGCTGTTAAATAACATTACATATAGGGCTTAAAAGGGCTGACTCATAGTAATGAGTCAGCCTTGTTTTCTAATAGAAGCTAATTTAGTAGGAATAGCAATGAGAGATAAAGGAGAAATTATTGATGAGCAATACAGGTGATTTTGTAGTTATTAAAGCTTTAGAAGATGGCGTAAATGTAATCGGCTTAACAAGAGGGACTGATACCCGTTTTCACCATTCAGAGAAGTTGGATACAGGTGAAGTTATGATCGCTCAATTTACAGAACATACATCAGCAGTAAAGGTTCGAGGTAAAGCATTGCTACAAACAAGTCATGGTGAAATGTACACGGACACCGAAACAGACGCAGAGTAATCTCTGCTTTTCTTTTTGCACGTAGCCTCTGTCTGCGCCTTAAAAGGCTTGCTAATTGGCAAGATTTTCTTTACTTGTTTCACCCATCTCATCTCCTTTACTATGAAATATGATGAACGCTTGCCTATTTTCAAACTGAAATGGGTATTCTATACATACTTATAAATGTTCAATCGTCATAGATAATGCTATAATGGTGATGATATAAAAGCCGGGATTCGGCACGAAAGGCTTTAGGTGATGGCATTGAAACAAAATGATTTAAATATATATGAGTTGAAAACATCTATAGAACAAGAGATCCGACATCCATACTTAGCGAAATTCCTGCCTAATCCTGTCATTAGTGAGGATAAGCTAATGTTCCTTTCAACTGTGTTGAATGATTCGGACCTCCCTATCGAGAAACAAAAGAACTATATTATAACGACAATGCTTGTTCAAATAGCTCTAGATACACATGAACTTGTTACACTTAACATTGATAAAGAGGACAACCTTTCAAAGAAGAATCGCCAGCTTACAGTATTAGCTGGAGATTATTATAGTGGACTTTATTATTATTTATTATCAAAGCTTGAAGATCTCCCGATGATTCGTACATTAGCCTCTGCAATCAAAGAGATCAATGAACTAAAGATGCGGATTTATACGCAAGAATTTGCCAGCATGGACCAAGTTATGGAAGGCCTCAAACAAGTAGAGTCTCTTCTCATACAAAGAGTGGCAGAGTTCGTCAATAAACCAGGCATGAATGATGTTGCAGCTGATTGGTTATTAGCTATGCGTTTACAAATAGAAAATAACCGCTATCGTGATAGAGAAAATGCCCCGTTATTAGAGCTTCTTTTAAAAAGTCGTTTCGTCCATCAAAGCGGTGGACAGGCCATACGTACCATTGAAAAATTTGTCCATAAACATCTATTGCTTGTAGAAGAGTCCATCACACAGCTTCCACAACGTTTTGAAGCATTAAAGCAATATTTACAAAAACATATCTATAACAGCGTTTACTTTAATCAACATGCAGTGGAAGAAGGGTAATATATGAACGAACAAACAAAATCCGAACGAGTCCATCACGTTTTTGAGAAAATATATAACCGATATGACGTAATGAACTCTATTATATCTTTTCAACGCCATAAAGCATGGCGCACAGACGTTATGAAACGTATGGATGTCCAAAAGGGAGATCATGCGCTTGATGTATGCTGTGGTACTGGTGACTGGACCATGGCACTAGCAGATTCAGTTGGTAAGGAAGGTAAAGTCATTGGTTTAGACTTTAGTCAAAATATGCTCTCAGTAGGTGAAGCCAAGAAAAAAGAATTAGAAAAAGATTTTGTTTCTTTTGTTCATGGAGATGCGATGAATCTTCCTTTTGAGGATAATTCCTTTGACTATGTAACCATCGGATTCGGCTTACGTAATGTACCTAATTATGAGCAAGTTTTAAAAGAAATGACTCGAGTCGTAAAACCAAATGGGAAAGTTGTTTGTCTTGAGACCTCTCAGCCATCCATGATTGGTTTTAAACAAGGGTATTATATATATTTCCGGTACGTGATGCCTTTCTTTGGTAAGCTTTTTGCCAAAAGCTATGATGAATATGCTTGGTTATATGAATCAGCAAAAGATTTTCCAGGACCAAAGCAGTTAAAGAATATGTTTGAGCGTGCTGGATTAGAAAACGTAATTGTAAAGCGATATACGGGAGGTGTTGCCGCCATGCATATGGGGCAAAAGCCATCTACATCCCACAAGAATGATTCTTAAAGGTGACTCTAATGAAATTAGCGATGATATATCCATTTCTGAAAAATGATTTAGATAAAATAGAGAAAGCGTTGAATGAAACGATTCAGGCTGAGAATGACGTCCTACGAGAAGCATCAACCCAATTACTTGAAGCAGGCGGAAAAAGGATCCGTCCTGTTTTTGTTTTATTGGCTGGAAAATTTGGGGACTATGATTTAGAACGGATGAAGGATGTTGCTGTCTCCTTAGAATTAATCCATATGGCATCTTTAGTACATGATGATGTGATTGATGAAGCTGAATTAAGGCGAGGGGAGCCGACTATTAAGGCGAAATGGGATAACCGCATTGCCATGTACACAGGGGATTATATTTTCGCAAGGGCCATTGAATGCCTCTCAAACCTTCAAAAGCCACAAGCCCATCGTATTTTGTCTGAAACGATTGTAGAGGTATGTTTAGGGGAAATCGAACAAATTAAAGATAAATTTAATTGGGATCAAAACCTACGAACGTATTTACGACGCATCAAACGAAAGACTGCCCTATTAATTGCTGTAAGTTGTCAACTTGGGGGGATAGCGGCTAATGTATCTGCCAAGGAAGAGAAAGCTCTCTTCCAATATGGCTATTACGTTGGAATGTCCTATCAAATTATTGATGATGTTCTGGACTTTACTGCAACAGAAGAGGAGCTAGGCAAACCTGCTGGAAGTGACCTATTACAAGGTAATATTACATTGCCTGTCATCTATGCGATCGCTCAGGATCACAACTTTAAACACAAATTAGAATCCTTATTCCAACAAGGGCAACAAGAAATCTCTCAAGAAGATTTAACATCCGTTGTGAATCATATTAAAAGCTCGCCAGGAATAAATGCTTCGTTATCGTTAAGTGAACGTTATTTAAATAAAGCGTATGAAGCGCTGGAACAGCTTCCTGAACAAAAGGCAAAACAAACGTTTAAGAGTATCGCTCGATATATTGGAAAAAGAAAGTCTTAAAAGGGTTTGCTACTTTTCGGAAAATTTGATAGAATTTTTATCGGTTCATATTTAAACGCTTTCATAAATCTAACTACATACGAAGAGGTGGAGAAAATGGAAAAAACGTTCATTATGGTTAAACCTGACGGAGTTCAGCGTAATTTAATCGGAGATATTGTATCTCGTTTCGAGAAAAAAGGATTTAAACTTGCGGGTGGTAAACTCATGAGTATCCCTAATGCTCTAGCAGAAGAGCATTACGGTGAACATAAAGAGCGTCCTTTCTTTGGAGAGCTTGTTGATTTCATTACATCTGGTCCTGTCTTTGCCATGGTTTGGGAAGGCGAAAATGTAATCGCTACCGCACGTCAAATGATGGGTGCTACAAAGCCAGCAGAAGCACTACCTGGAACAATCCGTGGTGACTACGGTATTACAGTAGGGAAGAACGTCATTCACGGTTCTGACTCTCCTGAGAGTGCTGAACGTGAAATCAATCTATTCTTTGATAAAGAGGAACTAGTAGACTACGATAAAAACGACGCTTCTTGGTTATACTAATCTACTAATTGGGAAAAGAGATCAGCGATTTCGCTGGTCTCTTTTTTTAATAGTGCTTTACAACTATAAAGAGTTCAATTACGATTAGCTTGATGGAGATAGAAAGAGTGGTTAGGGGAGAAGAGGGCAATGTCCATGGAATATGAAACATTTATAAAGCAAGTTAATCATCATACTGGTATTGATTTATCTCTTTATAAGGAAGCTCAAATGAAGCGGCGCCTTACATCATTAAGGGAGAAAAGAGGATATAAGGATTTTGATACATATTTTAGAGCATTAAAAAATGATGATGAACTTTTCTATGAATTTTTAGATCGAATGACCATAAACGTTTCTGAGTTTTATCGAAATGCACAACGATGGGAAGTGCTTGAAAAAAATATTCTACCGGATTTAATAAAAAATAAACAGCGCTTAAAGGTGTGGAGTGCTGCCTGTTCTACAGGAGAAGAACCATACACATTAGCTATGGTATTAAGTAAATACTTCAAATTGAACAATATAAAAATCTTAGCAACTGACATCGATGAGAATGTTATGATGAGAGCGAAGCAAGGAGTTTATCCTAAGCGTTCGTTAAAAGAGGTTCCTGAGAAAATAAGACAAAAGTTCTTTAAACAAAAAGGTGATTTTTTTCAAGTAACAGATGATATTAAACAATGTGTCACGTTCAAGAAGCATAATTTATTAGCTGATACATATGACAAGCAGTTTGACCTCATTGTGTGTAGAAATGTTTTAATTTATTTTACAGAAGAAGCTAAACAAAATGTTTATAAAAACTTCAGTCAGGCTCTTAATGATTCAGGGGTTTTGTTTGTTGGAAGCACTGAGCAAATATTTAATCCACAAAAATATAACCTAAATCCATTAGAAACATTTTTTTATCAAAAGTCGTAATCCAACATGAGAACCTATTAAGGGTTCTCAATTTTTTTATAATTTTATATCGATACTTTTTCTTGGATATGATAGAGTCATTATTAAAATCTTATACATATTGGAAGGAAGGTTATTATGCGCTATTTAACAGCTGGTGAATCACATGGAAAACAATTAACTACAATTATCGAAGGCATTCCTTCAAATTTACCTCTATACAGAGAAGATATAGACGAATCATTAATACGCCGCCAAGGTGGTTATGGCCGTGGACGCCGTATGCAAATTGAGAAAGATTTAATTGAGATTACTTCAGGAGTCCGTCATGGATATACATTAGGTTCTCCAATCTCTTTAGTCTTAAAGAATGATGACTTTACTCATTGGAGAAATATTATGGGTGAAGATCCTATAGGGGAAGATGAAGAAGTTCGACGTACGATTAGTAGGCCTCGCCCAGGACATGCTGATTTAAATGGTGCATTAAAATATGGACACCGTGACATGCGAAATGTTCTAGAGAGGTCTTCAGCTCGCGAAACAGCAGCTAGAGTGGCAGCAGGTGCTGTAGCTAAAAAAATGCTTTCCTCTCTGGGTATCAATATTATTGGATATGTTCGTAACATTGGAGGAATAACTTCACAATTTGACGAAGGTTTATCTTGTGAAGAGAAAAAAGAAATCTCAGAAGAATCTCCTGTTCGCACACTAGACAAAGATGCTGAACAGAAAATGATGAATGCTATTGATCAAGCTAAAAAAGAAGGAGACTCCATTGGTGGTGTCGTAGAAGTAATGGTGGAAGGTATGCCCGCTGGTGTGGGTTCATATGTTCATTACGACAGAAAACTAGATGCTCGTATTGGCGGAAGTGTCATGAGCATTAACGCCTTTAAAGGTGTAGAGTTTGGAGTAGGTTTTGAAGCGGCTAACCTAAATGGAAGCCAAGTCCATGATGAGATTGATTGGGATGATGAAAGAGGTTATTACCGTAAAACCAACCGTTTGGGCGGATTTGAAGGCGGAATGACAACTGGAATGCCTATCATTGTAAAAGGGGTTATGAAGCCAATACCTACTCTATATAAGCCTTTACAGAGTATAGACATTGATTCAAAAGAACCCTTTAAGGCAAGTATAGAACGATCTGATTCATGTGCTGTGCCTGCAGCTTCTGTAGTAATGGAGCATGTTGTTGCTTGGGAGCTTGCCAGAGCACTTACAGAGCAATTTCCACATGATCGTTTTGAACAATTGCAAGAAGCCTTAGACCAATATCGCGAAGAGGTTAGGAATTTCTAAATGAAATCTATTTATGTTAAAGCATCTTCTGAACCTTATACAATTTATATCGGAGATGGCATCCGACATCAGTTAAAAGAACTTCTTTCAAAGACTTATGAAGACGTTATGGTTATAACAGATACACATGTTGCACCATTATATTTAGATGATATTCTCCATGCTCTAGGTTCCGATATGAAAGTAAGTTCCTATATCATTACAGCAGGAGAAAGCTCTAAATCAGTGGAGTCATTTGAAGCCTGTCATACAGAAGCCATAAATAAAGGGTTAAATCGCCATTCACTAATAATTGCGTTAGGTGGAGGCGTTGTAGGTGACTTAGCTGGTTTTGTGGCTGCTACGTATATGAGAGGAATTGATTATGTTCAGATCCCGACCACTGTTTTAGCTCATGACAGCAGTGTTGGAGGTAAAGTTGCTATAAATCATCCTCTCTCCAAAAACGTTATTGGGAGTTTTCATCAACCTAAAGGTGTTATTTATGATACGCAAACTTTAACCACCCTGTCAGATCAGGAATGGCGTTCTGGAATGGCTGAAGTGATTAAACATGCTTGGATCCATGATCAGGATATGTTGCAAGCCTGTTTTAGATTAGATACATTCTCGGAAGAGTCAAAAGAAGTTGTTGAACATTTATTATGGAAGGGGATATCCATAAAAGCCGACATCGTAGCTGAGGATGAAAAGGAACAGGGGATTCGGAGCTTTTTGAATTTTGGTCATACACTTGGCCATGCATTAGAAGCTGAGTTTGGTTATGGGACGATTACTCATGGTGAAGCGGTAGCTTTAGGTATGGACTTTGCTCTGTTTTTAAGTGAACGTTACACTCAACAAGAATCCCTTCCTCGAGAAGCGTATCAGCATTGGTTAAATGATCATGATTATCCAATACAAATTCTCGGTTCATTAAGTATTGAACCATTGATTGATAGAATGAAACGGGATAAGAAAAATAAGCAACAATCCATTCGTTTTGTCTTATTAAACAAAACGGGTCAACCCACTCTTCATTCGTTTGAAGAATCAACATTAAGAAGAGAATTGGAATTATTTAAAGAATACTGGACATCTGTCAAATAAGTACGACATGTCATTATAGTATTTAACATATAAATCATAAGCAGAAATCGCTAGGTTATTGTGAAAAATGATTTAAGAAAAGGGGAGTCAGAAATGAGAACTAAACCAATTTTCAGTCAATTAAATCCTTATGTTCCAGGTAAAACGATTGAGGAAGTTCGAGAAGCTTATGGGTTAGATAACATCGTTAAGTTAGCATCAAATGAAAATCCATTGGGCTTTTCAGAGCATGTTCAAAAAGGGCTTCAAGAATCGATTACACAACTTGAAATCTATCCAGATGGATACGCTCGCCAAATTAGAAATGTATTAGCCTCAAGCCTGGAAGTTGATGAAAAACAGATCCTCTTTGGAAATGGCTCGGATGAAGTGGTCCAAATTATTTGTCGTACATTTTTAGAGCCAGGCACAAATACTGTAATGGCGACCCCTACATTTCCACAATATCGCCATAATGCATTAATTGAGGGAGCGGAAGTTCGAGAAGTACCTGTAGTAGATGGAGAACATGATTTAGAAACAATGCTTAATCAAATTGATGAGCAAACAAGAGTCGTATGGCTTTGCAATCCAAATAATCCAACTGGTAATATGATCGATCAAACAGCTTTTGACCATTTTATGAGTCTATGCCCAGAAGATGTTTTAGTGGTTGTTGATGAAGCATACCGTGAGTACGTTACAGACTTTTCCTATGCAGATTCATTAAATGCTTTATCCACTTATCCAAATTTAATGATCACTCGTACATTTTCAAAAGCATATGGATTAGCTGCTCTAAGATTTGGATATGGGATTGCTAAAGAAGAGTTGATTTCAACTTTAGAGCCTGCAAGAGAACCATTCAATACAAATGTGCTTGCACAAAAAGCTGCTATGTTAGCACTAGAAGATTCAGCGTTCATTCAACATACGTATGAGCATAATAAAAAGGTGAAAAAGGAAATGATGGCATTTTGTGATCGTTTAGGTTTAGGGTATTACCCATCTGAAGCGAACTTCCTTTTAATTCACTTACCTATTAGTGGGGATGAAATGACAGAACACCTGCTACAAAATGGCTATATTGTTCGTTCAGGAGAAGCTCTGGGCATTCCGAACTCGATTCGACTTACAATGGGACGAGAAGAAGATATGAATCACATTATGAAAGTAATGGAAGACAAATTATCCTCCGTTTCAAAACATTCTTAATCGATAACAATTTAAAAGGGTAGTGAAATCATGCTTACATTTTCGCAAAAAGAAGAATCAAGTATAAAAGGAACAATATCCGTACCAGGTGATAAGTCCATCTCACATAGAGCGATTATGCTAGCAGCTCTTGCAAATGGTGAATCGAAAATAAAAAATTTCCTAACAGGTGAGGATTGCCTATCTACACTTCAAGCATTTGAAGATATGGGGGTTTCAATAAAACGTGATGGTCAAAGTGTCAGTGTTACTGGTGAAGGGTTAAATGGTCTTAAAGAAGCTAAAGTCCCTTTAGATCTAGGAAACTCAGGAACTACTACCAGGTTACTATTAGGGATCCTGGCAGGGACACCAAATCATTATTGTATTTATGGGGATCAATCTTTAACCAAAAGACCCATGGATCGTGTAACTTTACCCTTGAGAGAGATGGGAGCGAAAATTGATGGGCGAGAAGATGGGAATTTACTTCCTATCAGTGTGAGAGGTGGATCTTTAAAGCCTATTTCATATACACTTCCTATTAATAGTGCTCAAGTTAAATCATCTGTGTTACTAGCGGGTCTATTTGCTGAGGGAGTCACTAAAGTAATAGAACCTGTACCAACAAGAGATCACACAGAGAGAATGCTTAAAGCTTTTCAAGTGGATGTGACTAGAGCTGGAAATGAAATTTCACTTAAAGGAAATCAAACGTTGATTGCAACAGATATAGAAGTCCCAGGTGATATTTCATCAGCAGCTTTCTTTTTATGTGCAGCAGCCATGAAAAAAGGGAGTCATATAACTGTTAAGGATGTAGGGTTAAACCCCACTAGAACAGGCGTGGTAGATGTATTAAAGCGGATGGGTGCAAACTTATCTGTATCAACGAACCGCTATATTGGGGATGAGCCGATTGGTGATATCACAGTTGATGGCGGTAATCTGAAAGGGATGACGATTTCGGGAGACGATATACCTCGCCTGATAGATGAACTCCCGATTATTGCACTCGTAGCATCTCAGGCCAAAGGAAAGACCGTTATTCAAGACGCAAGAGAACTACGTCTCAAGGAAACAGATCGAATTCAAGCAGTTGTTGATACACTAAGTAAAATGGGTGTTTCTATATCAGGAACTGAAGATGGGATGATTATTGAAGGTAGACAAGGACCTCTTAACGGAGGTACGTTCAATTCCTATCATGATCATCGAATAGGAATGATGGTGGCAATCGCCTCATTGCTAACAGATGAATCAGTGACATTAACTGATGAAGAATGTATATCAATTTCCTACCCCTCATTTTTTGAGGATTTTGGTTCATTAACAGGTAGTCACGTATAAACCATATAAAGCCTTCATACCTTGTAACAACACGCTTAAAAAGGGGACAAGAGTATGGAGGCTTATTGTATCAATACGACAAACAGTTTGGTTCGCAACCAATGGAAGCCACTACAACTTGCTGTTCGGGATGGAAAGTGGTGTGAAACAAGTACTTTGGAACATCAAACCAAGAACTTAGTCATAGACCCTTTTTGGATTGGTCCAGGGAAAATATATATCGACTTGGAGTTTCCTTTATATGATGCACCTTATAGAACTGCATTACTTCGACGGTATATTTATAGAGGGTGTACGATGATCATTACACAGTTACCGATACGCTCTAAGAAACAAATGAAGGTTATGTGGGAGCAATACAAACAAGATCTAGAACTAATGGCAATAGATTATATGGTTGCTCCAAGAATTTCTTTACATCGAATTGATTCCGAAGTAGTCCGTTATTTTGGGCGTCAAAAAGCTCCTTTTATTATAGCTGAAGTAACAGATGAAAACTCTTTAAACATAACGAAATGGGAGTGGCTTGGTCAGGCTCAAGGAAGTTCTTTCATACCTATTGTTCCTGTCTTTCCTAACCCTGCTACTGAAAAGAATCTGAAGAAGACATGGGATCAGATCATGACTGCTTATAGTATTAGAACTTTACCAGACCCACTAAATGAGTTGCCCCTAAGCGTAGGTAATTTATATGCAGCTGGCATTTCTCCATTTAAAGGGGATATTCGTACTTTAGGTGACGCTGATTATAATTTGTATATAAATGATGAAAGACAAATTGAAGCGCCAGATCAAATGTTTTATCATAGAGCTATACCATATGTTACAGTGTTACGTGGTAAAGTGATTCGTGCTCATGTAGAAATGAATGATGAAAAAGGGTATGGACGTTTAACAGACATTTCTATACCGAATCACTTCACGCATCGATGAAAGGGTGTAGGCATGCAAGGTATTGAAGAAGCCATTCAACTAATGAATGCAGGAAAATCAGAAAAAGCTATCGAAACATTAAGAACAGAATTATCTCGAGCAAATGACGAGGAGAAATATACAATTGCAGAAATGTTTATGCAATGGGGAATGGAAGATGAAGCCAAGGAAATCTTGCTTGAGCTGAAATCTCGATTCCCAGGTGAACATGAATTAACCGTTATGTTAGCTGAAATCTATATCGATCAAGAGCAGGATGAACAAGCAATTGAATTGCTAAACGAAATTCCTGAAGGGGATGAGGAATATCTAAGTGCTTTAGTTCAGCTTGCTGATTTATATCAAGCTCAAGGTTTATTTGAGGTAGCAGAGACAAAGTTACTAGCTGCCAAAAATATTGAACCAAATGAACCTGTTATTGACTTTGCACTAGGTGAGTTGGCATTTTCTACGGGCGAATATCAAAAATCTATCCCATTTTATGAAAAAGCGCTACGTAGAAATCAGCAAATGGGGGAAACAGAAATCCCTTTACGTTTAGCTGAAGCCTATGCGATTCTTGGAGACTTTGAACAGGCATTAGACTATTTCCAAGCATCAGATGACTTTACACCTGATATACTCTTCCGTTATGGTTTTACGGCTTATCAGGCCAACCGTATTGATATAGCTATTCGTGTATGGGTAAAGCTTGTTGAAGAGGATCCATTTTATCAATCTGTTTATCCTTTGCTTGCAGAAGCATATGAGCAGGAAGGTATGTTGGATGAGGCGTATGATATTGCTCAAAAAGGCTTAAAGAAAGATGAATTTAATAAAGATCTCTTCTATTTAGCAGGGACGTTAGCATTCCGTTTAGAACATAAACAGGAAGGTTATCAACTTGTTAGAACTTCATTGTCACTTGATCCTGGGTATAAAGAAGCCGCGCTATTTCTTGTAGAACGTTATAAAGAAGACGGTGACTATGAAGCGGTTAAGGATTTATTAGATTACCTTCACGAAATGAATGAAGAAGATCCATTATATACTTGGGAGTTAGCCCGAGCAAATAATGAATTAGAATATTATAAAGAGGCATTAAAAGGATACCAAGATGCATATAATGCATTTAAAGACGACAGTGAGTTCTTGAAGGAATACGGTTATTTTCTAGTAGAAGAGGGGAGGGTAAAAGAAGCTCGTGATGTACTTGATCGCTATCTCTCCATTGAATCAACTGATGAAGAAGTAGAAGCGTTCTTGTCACGACTTCACACCACCGAGTAAGTCATAAGTAAGTCTTCTCTCTTGTAAAAGGAGGGCTTAAGGTGAAAATGCCTGTATCAGTAGAGGATAAGAAAGAGTTTGTCCGTTGGTTTTTGAATCACTACCAATTAAAGCGTCGGGAAAGTGTTTGGATCCTTAATTATTTAATTAACCATGATACCATTATGGAAAATGTGCATTTTGTTGAGGAAGCTCGCTTTTGCCCGCGAGGTATTGTCATATCAACGCATTGTGTAGATGAAGTCCCGTTTCGTTTCTATAAAGACCAAATTATGACAACAGATGCTGAGAAGTCCTTTCATGATATTCGTTTGAATCGAAATGAGCCTGTGTATATTCAATTAAACTTTAAGAGTGCGCATCAATGTGCGCAGTATGCTGCAGTGCTTGTAGAAAATCCTTTTATTCCTAACGATTATTTTATTACAGAAAAGGATCAAGAGGTTGCAGAAAATGTTTTAAAAACATCTATTTCAGAATACCAGACGAAGAAGCTCATGGAGCAAATTGATCAAGCACTAGATAGCGGAGATCAAGAACGTTTCTTGGAACTATCTCAACAATTGAATCAATTGCAAAAGAAGTTAACTCCCTAAAGCAATAGGGGGTTTTTTCTTGTTTTAAAAGAAAATATCGTTTATTTTTATAGCGTAATAAATTAGAATTTAAGGAAGAACATATGAAAATAATGTTTATATATAGTTGTGGAAAAAGGAGTAAAGATTATGAAGTGGAGTTACAATGATATGGAAATGTACGTGCAGGCAAAGGAGTATGTAGATACTTTTCTAGTCCCTTTCGTACCATTCTCCTTTTCTCGTAATGACGAGGATACCAAAAGACTAGCCTTACATGCTGAACTGATGGATATTTTTGTGAACGAAATTGAAAAACAATACAAAGGTCGAATTGTTTTGGCCCCGTCATATTCTTATCTTTTAGATGGAGATTATAATGAGGAAATTCCAAAACTTAATGGGTACGTTGAACATGCAAAAGATAATGGGTTTAAACACATTCTGTTCCTAACATTCGACAAGAAGTGGAAGAAAAGAGATAGCAAATTACATGGTAATTTGATTTGGGTATCAGCAGGACAGACTCATGATTTACAGAGTGAAGAGGCTCAAAATATGATTCGAACACAAATTGATCAAGTTATGGAATTAATCACAACATATTGGCAAGAATAATTCACGAGCAGGGATTGAAATAACATTATTGACCATGCCCTTTGTTTGCGCTATCATAATAATGTCCTAGTAAACTGTGTGAAATGAATTTTACCATGAAATGTTGGATTATATGGATAGAGGGGGGAAAACAATGAGTAACAAAAAACAACAAGTATCCCGTCGACAATTTTTGAACTACACATTAACCGGTGTGGGTGGATTTATGGCAGCAGGAATGCTTGCACCAATGGTACGCTTTGCGGTTGATCCTGTGCTTAAACCTCAAAAAGCAGGAGATTTTATTGCTACGGGTACAGAGGTGTCTAGTATCACAAACACACCTACACGTGTAGACTTTTCTTATGAGCAAGTCGATGCATGGTACAAATCAACTGTATCTAAAACTGCTTGGGTGTACAAAGATGAAAAAGGCGATATCGTAGCCCTTTCACCAATTTGTAAACACTTAGGCTGTATTGTTGAATGGAAGAAAGAAGGAGAACACGCTAACCAATACTATTGTCCTTGTCACGGAGGGCTTTACTCGAAAAATGGTGATAATGTTCCTGGAACACCTCCACTTGCTCCATTAGATCAATACAAAACAAATGTTAAAGATGGCGTTTTATACTTAGGTGAAATTGTACCGAATCAGGAGGTGAAGTAAGACATGCTTCAAAAACTATATGATTGGGTGGACGAGCGTGTAGATATCACCCCTTTATGGCGTGATATTGCAGACCACGAAGTACCAGAACACGTAAACCCTGCCCACCACTTTTCTGCCTTTGTTTATTGCTTTGGTGGTTTAACATTCTTTATCACTGTAATCCAAGTTCTATCAGGCATGTTCTTAACGATGTACTATGTTCCTGATATTGAAAATGCTTGGAAATCTGTTAAGTACCTTCAAATGCAAGTTGCCTATGGTCAAATTGTACGCGGTATGCACCACTGGGGTGCCAGTCTCGTTATCGTAATGATGTTTTTACATACATTGCGCGTATTTTTCCAGGGCGCTTACAAAAAGCCACGTGAATTAAACTGGGTTGTGGGAGTTTTAATTTTCTTCGTTATGCTTGGTCTAGGTTTCACAGGTTACCTACTTCCTTGGGATAACAAAGCATTCTTCGCAACACAAGTTGGTTTACAAATTGCCGAACAAACACCACTAATTGGAACTGAATTGAAAACTTTATTAGCTGGTGATCCGAAGATTATTGGGGCACAGACGTTAACACGATTCTTTGCCATTCACGTATTCTTCCTTCCGGCTGCCTTATTCGGTTTAATGGGTGCTCACTTCGTTATGATCCGAAAACAAGGTATTTCTGGACCACTATAAGATGAAGAATTTGTAAAGTAAAGGAGGGAACGCTATGCATAGGGGAAAAGGTATGAAGTTCGTAGGAGATTCTCGTATCCCTGCCGAAAAGAAACCGAATATACCAAAAGATTATTCAGAATATCCGGGTAGAACGGAAGCGTTCTGGCCGAACTTCTTATTAAAAGAATGGTTAGTAGGTGCAGTTTTCCTTATTGGATTCTTAGTACTTACTGTAGTAGCACCATCACCACTTGAAAAAATGGCAGATCCAACTGATGCTGGATATATCCCACTTCCTGACTGGTATTTCTTGTTCCTTTATCAGTTCTTGAAATATGAGTTTGCGAGTGGACCATATATTGTGTTAGGTGCATTTGTTATTCCTGGATTAGCATTTGGTGCACTTTTACTTGCACCTTTCTTAGATCGCGGACCAGGCCGCCGTCCTTTTCAGCGTCCAATTGCTAATGCATTGATGCTTTTAGGTGTTGCGGCTACAATTTGGCTAACTTGGGAAGCTGCTGACCACGTTGATTGGGAAGCACGTGCTGAGTCTGGCAAAATTGTTGAAACGGTTGAGATTGATAAGGAGAAGCCAGGTTACAAAATCTTCAAGCAAAACTGTGCAAGCTGTCACGGTGGTAACTTAGAGGGTGGTAATGCTGGTCCAGCTTTAACTGAGACGAAAAAGTCAGTTGATGAAATCAAAAATATCGCTAAAAACGGTATTGGAACTATGCCTGCCGGTCAGTTTAAAGGCAGCGAAGAAGAATTACAACAACTTGCTGAATTTATTAAATCTGTAAGTGAAAAAGCTAGTGAATAATACTCTTTAGTTTCTTGTAGAAGTTGGCATGTAAATCGCCAACTTCTTTTTTTCACGTTAAGAAAGTATAAAATTTTAGCAATGGAGAAATTCGACGCAGCAAAAATTTTGAAAGTATGAAGTATAAGCGCAACTAAGCCTCTGTCTACGCCTTAAAAGGCTTGCCAATCGGCAAGTTTTCTTTACTATCTTCAGGTTTGAGATGCTTTATTACTATGTAAACGAGGGATATTATAATGATTCGTTATATATTAACAAATCGTTTTTTTCTAATGTTGTTATTCATCGTCAATGTTTTAGGAACGATTTATGGCTATTGGTGGTATCGTGGCCAATTGGCCGTAACACCTGATCATTTTTTAATTTTTGTACCTGACAGCCCAACCGCAAGTCTGTTTTTTTGTGTTTTTCTTGCTTTCTTTATAATGAGGAGAAATGTTCCTTATGTAGAAGCACTTGCTGTGGTGACCTTATTTAAATACGGAATTTGGGCAGTTGTGATGAACGTATTATTATTATTGGTAAATGGGAGCTTGAGCCCTACTGGTTTTATGCTGATCGCTTCTCATGGGGCAATGGCCATTCAAGGTCTTTTATACACACCTTACTACAAGATTAAAATGCGCCATTTAGTTTTCGCAGGTATTTGGACCTTACATAATGACATTATTGATTATGTTTTTGAAATGATGCCCGTATATGGAAGTTTAATGACATATATGAACGAGATTGGCTACTTTACGTTTTGGCTAAGTATTGTGTCCATCGCAATTGCTTATTTTTTCACCGTGCATAAATCTCTGCATAAGACCTACAACCTCTAGTATAAAGTCATATACTTGTCTCCCCTTTCATACATTGTAATCAGAAGGTATTGAGAGGGGAGCGTTATGAAAGAAAAAATTATTGTACGAGCCAATGTTGTTTTAAGTATTGTATTGATATTCTCTCTGGTAATGGTGAATCATGTTCAAGCGAGTGAAACGAAATATGAGGAAATCAAAACAACTACATACCAATTCTTACAATTTGTTAAAGAGGGACATAATCAAGCAGCAATCGCAAAATTGAATGAATTGAAAAGAGTGAACGAAATGCATTCGATCGTTCCTGAAGAGAAACTATCCTATGATGAATTAAATACATTAATCAATGAAACACAATTTGCTCTTCAAGATACAAATACCTCACCAGAAGAGAAATACCATAGGGCTTTAACTGTGGTATTACTTTATGATTCAACTTGGAATGAACAGGATGCTCTCTGGGTTACTTGGAAGTCTTATCTAGAAGATGAAATATCACGCGTCCTTGAAGCTGAGCAAATTACAAATGGTTCAATACAACACCTTTATTCATTGTACGAGCGTTTATTGCCAGCATTAAAGGTATCATTAGGTGAAAATGAATTCAGAATCATGAAACAACACCAAGATTCATTCCTTGCGTTTTTATCTGGTAAAAATCAGCAAGAAAAGTTATCTTTTATTTATGTACTATCGAGTGATTTAAAAAAGATACCTAGTGAAAAAGAGGAAGAGAAAAGCTTTACTGAAGAGCCTGGGTTTATATGGCTTCTCTTTTCTGTAGGTGGGCTCATTATTAGTACATTATCTTATGTAGGTTGGAGAAAATATAGAGGTGAGAGTGACGATAAAGAAGAGCATAAAGAGCGAGGTAGTTGACGGTTTAACCTTTTTTGACTAAAATAATCTTAGGAAGAACTAGTTAACTTCACATCTATGGAGGAATGAAACATGGGTTTAGGATCGTATCTCATCTATTTAGCATTTATCATCATCATCCCAATTTGGGCACAAATGCGAGTGAAAAAAACGTATAAAAAGTATTCAAAGGTACCGAATTCATCAAATATGACTGGGGCACAGGTTGCTCGAAAAATATTAGATGATAATGGATTATATGATGTACAAGTTCATGAAACAAGAGGCATGCTTTCGGACCACTATGACCCACGTAAAAAAGTAGTGAATCTGTCTTCTGATAACTATCATCAGCCTTCAACAGCTGCCCAAGCAGTTGCAGCTCACGAAGTAGGGCATGCTATTCAGGATGCTGAAGATTACTCTTTCTTGAGACTTCGTCACACGTTGGTTCCTGTTGCAAGCTTAGGTTCAAACTTATCAATTTTTCTTATTATTGGTGGTATTTTCCTTCAAATGACAGGATTATTTGCAGTGGGAATCGTGTTCTTCGCTGCAGCGGTTCTGTTTCAATTCGTTACCTTACCTGTTGAGTTTGACGCATCCAATCGTGCGATGTCGCAATTAGTTTCTACAGGAGTAATTCGAAATAACGAAGAACGTGAAACAAAGAAAGTATTAAATGCAGCAGCATGGACGTACGTTGCATCAGCTCTTGTTGCTTTACTTGAACTAATACGTTTTGTGCTTATGTTTATTGGAATGAATGAAGATTAATAAATAACGGAATGAGCATCAAATTGACTTTGGTGCTCATTTTTTATTTGTATTTTTAAATATACAACTTAGAAGCATTTCATAATCCTTTAAAGCCCCCTTATCTTGAAGACTTGAACTCGAGATATATTGTGGTGGAGGTCCGTTGCTTTTGTGAGAGTAAGGGGATCGGTGAAACGGCAATACTCCTGCGGAAGACCGGCCGAGCTTCCTCGTTCGCAAGCTCTCTGCGGGATCTCGTCCGCCCTTTCTACCGCGGGAGTTTGCCGTTTCCCTCACCCCTTTGCTGGTATGTAGATTAACGGACCCATAGCTGAGATCGTTTGATTTCATTCTTAGGGAAACTGTATTTCAGATCCTAAAACCCTCTACATATAAAGCATTAGATCACTTGAATGCAAAATGATATAACCACAAATTCAAAGTCAGAAAACCGTACGATAGCT
>NZ_AULJ01000064.1 GCF_000425225.1 Pontibacillus marinus BH030004 = DSM 16465
CCCACCACATATTGATTGGAAAACATATTCACAGAAGTTGCTTAGACCCTTGTCATGATAGGATTATACTACCTTGGAATTAGAACACCTCATCCTAGAACTACGGCGGTTCCGTTAGTCACCATTCGGCCAAGGTGGGCTGTGGAACGGGGTGACTCCAGCGGAAGAACGGAGTGACGAGACCCCGCAGAGAGCTTGCGAAAGAGGAGGCTCGGCGCTTCGTCCGCAGCAAAGCAACCCGTTCCACAGCCCGCCGCACTCCACAACAGCAACGGAACCTCTCAGTTTCAAGTCTTCAACATAACTGCCATATAACTGAATAAATAGTTAACATAACTAAACAAAAAAGCCTGTATTCCCAAAAAGGAATACAGGCTTTTTTAACTAACAATTTCAGCTGGTTTGCCTAAATAATACCCTTGTGCTATGTCGATTCCGAGGTCTGAAGCGGTTTGTAAATCACTAGCGGTTTCAATTCCCTCTAAGACAACAGTCGTATCCTTATTAAAATACTCAGTGAATAAAGAGATGAGTCGTTGTTTTTTCTCGCTTGTACCTAAATTATGAGCAAAAAAACGATCGAGCTTTAAATATTCAGGCTCAATTTCTAAAGTGTTACGTAAGGAAGCCGTTCCTTGCCCAAAATCATCAATGGCAAACTCAATACCCATTGAACGGAAAATGGCTACACGTTCAAGCAGAATAGAAGAAGCCCACATTTCCTCTTCCTCAATGGCTTCATTCATTTCAAAAACAATCTTTGGTGCATTTTTGGACGCATTAAAAAGAAGGTTCTCCATAAAATCAACAAAGTTAGGATTTAATAAAGTAGATATAAAAACATTTAAGAAGAGCTTTTCTTGTTGATGCTGTTTTCGGTATATAGAGAATGCTTTTTCTATAGATGTCGTATCTAAATGGTACAAGATGTTTGATTTCATCGCGTCTTTAAACAAATGAGCTGGACTTTTTAAATGATCAGAACGCAATAAAGCCTCATAACCGAAAAGTTGATTTTCTTCGAGATGATAGATCGGCTGGTAAAAATGAAAAAGGTTGTTTTTCTTGAGAAGCTCAAATATATTCATAGCGATTCTTAATCCCCCTGTGAAAGGATGTTGTCAAATTATGCTGCCTTTTCATTTGTAAAAGAGGTTCAGAATACCTGCCCCTTTTGTAGATAAAAAAAACACATTGAACTGAATCAATGTGGTCGGTTGCGCTACTTGCTCCACCAATCATAAGCGCCCATCTACGTATTGGTTTCTTTGCATCCCTTATTATGTATATCCTATGGTTTTAAATAACTAGTACTATAATCATAGCAAGTTTCTTTCAAGAATGAAAGGAAAGTGTTAAAAATTTTGCAACAATTTGTAGATTAAATTAAAAAATTGTATTCTAAAGACAGTTCATTAAAGCGGTGGAACAAACAATCCTACAATAAATAGGTCACTATAAAGGAGGGTATATTCATGAGTATGACGTTGCTTTTCTCATTTTTGGGAGCTGCTATTCTATTAACTCTCATGCCAGGGCCTGATAATCTATTTGTGTTAGCACAAAGCATTTCTCAAAACAAAAAGGCAGGAATTATGACCACATTGGGACTCTGTACTGGCATTCTCGTACATACAACAGCTGCAGCACTTGGGATCTCAGCAATTGTCTACCAGTCTACTTTAGCATTTACGATCGTAAAGTATGCAGGAGCAATATATCTATTATATCTTGCATGGGGTGCATTGAGGGAAAAGGATGCTTCTTTCGATATTGAAGAACAAGCTCATATTGGATATGGAAAGCTGTATCGTAGAGGTGTTTTAATGAACGTATTGAACCCCAAAGTATCCCTCTTTTTCTTAGCATTATTTCCACAGTTCCTTGATACTTCACCAGATGCATGGAGCATTCCTTTTCAAATGATAGTGCTAGGGTTCATCTTTATGGTTCAAGCTTTTTTAATTTTTTCAGGTGTGAGTATTTTTGCAGAGATTGTTAGAGGTTGGTTAATGCGCTTTCCTTCTTTAGGGAAAAGAATCAATGTAATAAAAGGCTTCCTGTTAGGGTTGATCGGTTTAAAACTGGCCCTTGGAGGAGGCGGAAAATAGGTGCTCAAAAAAATGAGCACTTTTTTTATTCCATTATAAGAAAACGCTTACATTTTTAGGTGCCCTCTAATAAAATGATTCGTATAAGGACCATTTTAATTTTGAGGGGGAACGATCATGAAAAAGAGTCAGCATGGATTTGAAACAAATGTTATTCATGGTGGTTATGATTCTAAGGAATTTTTAGGGAGTTTAAGCACGCCTATTTTTCAAACTTCAACGTTCACGTTTGATAGTGCGGAACAAGGTGAAAAACGATTTGCTGGTGAAGAAGATGGTTTTATATATTCGCGTTTAGGTAATCCTACGGTCCGTGCATTAGAAGAGAGGATTGCTCTACTGGAAGGTGGAGGAGCGGGTTTAGCTTTTGGATCTGGCATGGCGGCTGTATCAGCAGTTCTTATTGAACTTACAAAAGCCAATGATCATATTGTATGTTCCCGGGGAATTTATGGATGTACATTTGGCTTATTATCCATGCTAGAGGAGAAATACAACATAACCACGGATTACTCTGAAATGAAAACAGAGGCTCAAATAAGGTCTTTGCTGAAACCCGAAACCTCTTGTATTTATGTCGAGACACCGATAAATCCAACGATGGAACTCATTGATTTGGAGCTAGTTACTCGCGTTGCAAAAGAGTTTGATATTCCAGTTGTCGTTGATAATACGTTTTGTTCCCCCTATGTACAAAAACCGCTTGAAATTGGGTGTGATCTCGTTGTTCATAGCGCTACAAAATATATTGGGGGGCACGGAGACGTTGTGGCAGGATTGGTTGTAGGAAAAGCTGATTTCATGCAAAAAATGGCGATGAGTACGCAAAAGGACATTGGAGGGATTATCTCTCCGTTTGATGCTTGGCTACTTCTAAGAGGCCTCAAAACGTTGCCGGTGCGTATGGATCGACATACGGAAAATGCAGAGAAGGTTGTGGAGAAGTTAAAGAATCACCCTAATATAGCAAAAGTATTTTATCCAGGTGACCCAGATAATCCAGACTATCCCATTATGAAGAAGCAAATGACTCAAGGTGGGGGTCTTATTTCTTTTGAAATAAAAGGTACAAAAGAAGACGCCCAATCCATGATGAACAAACTTTCGTTTATTAAAACAGCCGTAAGTCTAGGAGATACCGAGACCTTAATCCAGCATCCTGCCACTATGACCCATTCTGTAGTACCATTAGAAACAAGAGAAAAAATGGGGATCACAGATCAACTCATTCGTTTATCTGTGGGTCTCGAAAACTGGCAGGATATCTGGAATGACCTATGCCAAGCTTTAGATTAGGTCCAAATTAAGGAGGATTCATTTGTGACAGAAAAAGAAAAAATGATTGCAGGCGAATTATACAACCCACTAGACCAAGAACTCTTTCAAGATCGCCTCTGTGCTAAGTCATTATGTAAAAAAATAAATGATCTTGATCCAACGAAACTTGATGAACGAGTGGATCTATTAAAAGAGTTATTCCAAACCGACCATAATGTATTTGTAGAACCAGACTTTTATTGTGATTACGGTTATAATATTCATCCAGGGAAGAACTTTTACGTCAATCACCAATGCGTTATCTTAGATTGTTGCCCAGTGAATATTGGAGATAACGTCATGTTTGGTCCTGGTGTTCAAGTACTAACAGCTGATCATCCAATTCATGCTCAAGATCGAATATCTGGGAAAGAAATGGCCTCTCCTATAACGATTGGCGATAATGTGTGGATTGGTGGAGGAGCCATTCTACTACCTGGTGTTACAGTTGGGGCTAACACCGTAATAGGCGCAGGAAGTGTTGTAAATAAGGATATTCCTAATAATGTTGTAGCCGTAGGGAATCCGTGTAAGGTGAATAAAGAGATTGAAGATTAAAAGATCATGAGGCTTTTACTTAAGACATGCGCATTCTCAATAGGGAGCCCATGTCTTTTTTGTGGGGGGATTTCTGTTCTAGCCAGTTCCAATTTCGAATATATGTAAAATATCTGCCCACTACCTTGCAATGTTCAATAGTGTTTGCTACTCTATAAGAAATGTTTTCCAGTTATTTCAACCTGGTACTGAACATTAATCAGTACTGGTGGACTCTTTCAGGAACAGGTGATGCCCGTGAATCCACAATTCAAGAAAGGTGTGCTTGAGTTATGTGTCCTGGTATTGGTGAAGCAAAAAGATCAATACGGCTATGAACTTGCACAAAACTTAACAAATCAAATAGCTATTGCTGAAGGGAGTTTGTACCCCCTTTTACGCAGGATGACTAAAGATCAATATCTTCGTACATACACAGCTAAGTCTTCAGAAGGGCCTCCACGAAAATACTATCAGCTAAGTGATCTTGGTGAGAAATACATGGAAGAACTCATAAGTGAGTGGAACGTATTCCAGGGTAGTGTAAATAATTTAATAAAGGAGGCGACTGAAGGGTGAATCAGAAATCTTTTTTATCGAAAATGAAGCATGAACTAAAAGGGGTTCCCCAGAAAGAACAGAATGAAATTTTATCAGATTATACTGAGCATTTTGAGGCCGGGAAATTGGAGGGGAGAACGGAAGACGAAATTGCGAAGGAACTTGGCGATCCCAAGATCATTGCGAAAGAACTGTTGATGACGAGTCGGTTAGAACAAGCTGAACAGCAGCATTCTTTTACAAACATAATGAGAGCCGTTCTAGCTACCGTAAGCCTTAGCTTTTTTAACTTAGTGATTGTGTTGGGGCCAGCCATTGCATTGTTTGCGATCTATATCACGATGTGGTGTTTAAGTGCTTCTTTTTTTCTCGGAGGAGTTGCTCTCCTATTCAATGCTCTTTTAGGTAATAGCGCCTCTCCTTTAATCAATATGTTTACATTTTCTGCTCTCAGTGGCCTGGGGTTAATTTTTGGAGTAGGTATGGCATATATTTCAAAGCCTCTATATAAAGCAACAATTCGTTATATGAAATGGAATGTAAAAATTGCGAAGGGGGAGCAAGTTGCATGAAGGATTTCTTTCTGGTTGGTTTGACCTTACTTATCATCGGAGTTGGAGGTTTGGTGTTCATGGGTTTTCAAGGGAAGGCATTTTCGTTTACGTCCTTTTTTGGAGATGTTGAATCATTCGAGAAGACAGCTTCCTTTAATAGCTCGGATATAACAAGAATCGATTTAGATGTATCCTCAGATGATGTGCAACTTCATCGCTCTGAAACCAATGAGATAACGGTTCGTTACTATGGAGAAAGTAATAACCATGAAAAAGCGGTGGAGTCTTTTTATGCTGAACAACAAGGTGATACATTGCAAATCGGAACGAAATCTACGGTGAATTTTGGAATTTCTTATCGGGATGTCAATATTGAAATTTCCCTGCCGGAAAAGCAGTGGGAGGAAATAAGTTTAAGTAGTTCCAGTGGAGATATAAAGGCCGTAAACTTGGAGGCTGATAATCTTGCTGTAAAGCTTTCATCAGGTGATGTTCGATTTGATGATATCGTTGCGAGTCAAATTGGTGTAAAAACAAGCTCAGGTTCATTTGAGGGCGATCATATTAAAGGTGAACTAACCGTTCAGACCAGCTCAGGAGATGTAGAACTTTTTCGCCAAGAATTGGACCATAATGTGAGTATAAAAAGCTCAAGTGGTGATGTAAGCATCCAGGCGTCAGAAAAACCCTCTAACCTTTTCGTACAATTTGATAGCAGTTCCGGTGAAGCTGACATTGCTTTCCCAATGAAATTTTCATCAATGGATGAATCACATATTAAAGGAAGCGTCGGAGAAGGGAAGTATGAAATTAAAGTAAATACGAGCTCTGGTGATTTTGAATTTAACCAATAAGCCGCATAGTCTAGAAGGCCTCACTCCATACACCTATTGCTGAAAACCAATTTATTCCGTACCATGAAAGTTCATCGACATCACAGATATACATCTAGAGGAGGAGCCATTGTGGTTGCTAGTAGTCATCAAGTTATGGGGTTTACATGGGGGATCGTGGCTATAACGATTTCTCATTCATTTGGCCTTGTGCCTGACCTTTTATTTGCTAATATTCTTTTCTTTGTATCGGTCATGATTGGGTCGTTACTTCCAGATATAGATACACCTAAATCCAAACTTGGTGGTCCTTTTGATCAATGGGGATTTATTGTTATCCTGACATTGATAGCAGTAGAAGCTGTAACTCCAGGAATTAATCGCGCGATCCAATTTTCATTAATGATTTTATCACCAATGCTTTTTGTGTTTTCAGGACACAGAAAGTTTACACACTCCCTACCTTTTTTAGTGTTAATGGGCGCATACAGTATGATGCTTTATATATACATTCATATTCCAATCTTTTATCTCATTGGGTTTTTGGCTGGTATTACATCACATTTGTTTGGGGATTATTTAACAAAGCGAGGGATACCTCTTCTATATCCATTCAGCAGAAAATATTTTCGATTTTTTGTAACCTTCCGTACAGGGTCAACTGCTGAACAAACCATTACAGCAGTTCTAATTGTGCTGAACATTATTCTTCTGGCCAAAAACACGTTAAGTTAGGAAGCGTAGTATTTTGTCTTTTGAAGAATGATATAAGAGCATAAAAATATGACGAAAAAGCAAAGGAGATATAATGACACATAACCAAAAAATAGGTTGGAACTTTGATAACAGTTATGCGGGACTTCCGGAACTATTTTTTAAAGAAGCAGATCCAACCCCTGTAAAGTCGCCTCAGTTAGTCATTTTGAATCAATCATTGGCGACATCTATGGGGTTAGATGTAGAGAAGCTCCAAAAGGAAGAGGGTATTGAAACGTTTAGTGGGAATGAAGTTCCAGAAGGAGCTCTCCCCATTGCTCAAGCATATGCAGGGCACCAGTTCGGAAACTTCACTATGCTTGGAGATGGCCGAGCTGTGTTGCTTGGGGAGCATATCACTCCATCTGGCGAACGGTTCGATATTCAGCTTAAAGGGTCAGGTCGAACACCATTTTCCAGGCGTGGGGATGGTCGAGCAACACTTGGTCCTATGCTACGCGAATATATCATCAGTGAATCTATGCATGCACTAGGTGTTCCTAGCAACCGGAGTTTAGCTGTTGTTACAACTGGAGAGTCTGTTTTACGAGAGAGGGAACTGCCTGGTGCGGTTTTGACTCGCGTTTCAGATAGTCATTTACGTATAGGTACTTTTGAATACGCAGCTAAAGGAGGAACCTTGGAGGATCTCAGAACTCTTGCAGATTACGCCATAAACCGTCATTACCCGGATATTGAAGGTCATGAGAATAAATATCTTACGTTTTTTAAAGAGGTTATCAAACAACAGGCTGAACTCATTACAAAGTGGCAGTTAGTCGGTTTTATCCATGGAGTCATGAATACGGATAATATGACCATTAGCGGTGAGACCATCGATTATGGTCCTTGTGCCTTCATGGATGTGTATCACCCTGCAACGGTATTTAGTTCTATTGATGTCCAAGGGCGCTATGCCTATCAGAATCAGCCAGGTATTGGTCAATGGAATCTTGCGCGCTTTGCTGAGGCCCTTTTACCTTTGCTTCATGACGATGAGGAACATGCGGTTGAATTAGCTAAAGAAGAACTTCATAAGTTTGAGGATCTATACTATAGTCATTGGCTGTCTGGTATGAGAAGGAAGCTAGGACTCCTGAATGAAGAGGAAGAGGACAGAGCACTGGTAGAAGAACTTCTCCGTATAATGAAAGAACATGAAGCTGACTTTACCAATACATTCCGCGCATTAACATTAGGGAAGCCTTCAGATACAGCGATGTATGGAAAGGCTGCGTTTACAGAATGGTACAAGCAGTGGCAGGAGAGACTTGAAAGGCAAGATGAATCAGAATCTGTCGTTCAACAATTAATGAAGAAATCTAATCCATCTGTCATACCACGAAATCATCGTGTCGAAGAAGCGCTTGAAGCTGCAGTCGATAAAGGGGACTATCGTGTATTGGAGCGCCTTATGGATGTTCTTTCAGATCCTTATGCGTATTCTCCTGAACAAGAAGAATATGCAGAACTACCTGACCCAACAGACCGTCCTTACACAACTTATTGTGGAACATGATGAGAATAAAAGAGAGCAAATTCCTATGGTGGAATTTGCTCTCTTTAGGTTCTATGCTCTCTCCAACATTCGATCTAAAGCTTTTTTCGCATTCACAGCTACATCTTTCTCAACCTCAATGACATTATGAGGCTCTCCTTTTTCAATAGACTCCAGACACCATGCGAGGTGAGGAAGGTCTATACGGTTCATGGTTAAACAAGGACACATACTCGGATTCAGGGAGATAATGTGCTTATCAGGATGCTCTTGAATAATACGGTTAACGAGATTCATCTCTGTTCCAATAGCCCATTCACTACCACTAGGTGCTGCCTCAATGGTCTTGATGATATGATTGGTCGAACCAGCATCATCCGATAACGCTACAACCTCACGACGGCATTCAGGGTGAACAATGATGTTCATGTCAGGATAATCTTCTCGAACCTGTTGGATATTGTGAACAGTGAAATTCTCATGAACGGAACAGTGACCTTTCCATAGAATTACTTTTACATCTTCAAGATTTCCTTCATAGTTTAGCTTTTCTAAGATCGGATCCCATACCGCCATATGCTCTAATGGGATTCCTAAGTTATAAGCTGTATTACGACCGAGGTGTTGATCAGGCAAAAATAGGATACGTTCTTTTTGTGAAAATGCCCAGCTAACCATCTTCTCAGCATTTGAGGAGGTGACTGTGGCACCTTCGTTTTTACCTACAAACGACTTGATAGCAGCTGTTGAGTTTACATAGGTGAGTGGCATAATCGTATCACCGAAGAGGGACATGAGTTCATCCCAAGCCTTTTCTGTCTGATTGATATCAGCCATATCAGCCATGGAACAACCAGCTCGCATATCTGGTAAATACACTTTCTGGTCGTTGGTAGTTAAAATATCTGCTGTCTCAGCCATGAAGTGTACGCCACAAAAAACTATAGATTCTGCATCACGATTCTCTGCTGACAGTTGAGCCAATTTCAGTGAATCTCCACGTACATCAGCAAATTGAATCACTTCATCTTTCTGGTAGTGATGGCCAGGCAAGAATAAACGGCTTCCCATACGTTCTTTTACCCCTCGAACGCGTTCCTCTAATTCCATCACTGACATTTCTTTATAAGCATCAGGAAGCATAGGTGTTTTCATTTCTAAAGTATCAAAAAGATTCATCATAAATCCTCCTTATTGAGTATGAACTCTCACGCTAATATCCAGTGATGGAGCTGAGTGTGTTAAACAGCCCAAGGATATGTAGTCCACTCCCGTTTTTCCGTAGTCATGCAAATTTTCGATCTGGATACCGCCAGAAGCTTCCGTTACAATGTTGTTTGGCACTAGAGTAACGAGCTCAGAAATAGATTCTGGTGTCTGATTATCAAACATAATGCAATCAGCCTTGGCTTCTACTGCTTCTAACACTTGTTCTTTTGATTCTGTTTCCACCTCAACCTTGACCATGTGACCAAGTTGTCCTCGAACCATTTGGACAGCCTTTGTGATCGAACCTGCAAAAGCAATGTGATTGTCTTTGATCATGACCGCATCGTATAAACCGTTTCGGTGGTTAAAGCCACCTCCAGATCGTACGGCGTATTTTTCAAACATGCGTAATCCGGGGGTGGTTTTTCTTGTGTCGCAAATCCTTGTGTGATCACTGCTCAGTGACCTTACTGCTTCGTTTGTTTTGGTTGCAATACCACTCATTCGTTGAATTAAATTCAGAATCACACGTTCACCTTTTAAAAGAATAGCCATTTTACCGAATACTGTAGCCAATGTTTGACCAGCATGGATGGATTCTCCATCTTGAACATTGACGTTAACTATCGTAGATTCGTCTAATAATCGAAATCCTCTACGTATAATCTCACTCCCGCAAAAGATGCCATCTTGTTTTGATATAAAAACAATTTCTCCTTCTGTGCCTTCTTGAAACAGAACATCACTTGTAACGTCGTGATCGCCAATATCCTCTATAAAAAATGCTTCAAGTTGTTGCTGCATCTTTAATAAGTTCATGCACTTCACCTTTCTCCCACTGCCGTTGTAGGGTTATATGATTTGAGATCCACTCATCTCGTTCAATGGGGATATCACTTCTAAAATGACCTCCACGGCTTTCTGTTCTTCCTAATGCGGATGAGGTAATCATCCAGGATGTTATAAGCATAAAGATCGTTGTCATTTGATTAATCGAGAGACGATCATAGTTCATTTCCAAAAGCTCTTTAATGTTGTAGGATTCTAGCATTTCTCTTTGACGGATTAAGCCTTCTTCCGTTCTGACAATGCCTGTATTTTTCATCATGGACGATTTGATGTGGTCCATAGTTGGAAGATGGAGTAGAGGTGAAGGTTTTCTTTTATATGAGAAAGGAGCAGTAGAAATCTTCTTCTGATTCCCATAATTAATAGTTTGTGCCAGTCTTTTTCCGTAAACAAGTCCTTCTAATAATGAATTACTGGCTAGACGGTTTGCTCCATGAACACCTGTACAGGCGACTTCACCAATGGCATAAAGTCCGTTAATATTCGTCCGTCCAACTTGATCGGTTTTGATTCCTCCCATTAAAAAGTGACAACCAGGAGCTACTGGAATCTTCCCTTCTGAAATAGGTACACCACTTTGTTCACAAAGTTTCGTAATCGTAGGAAATCGTTTTTGAAAATGGGGTATCGAATGAATATCTAAAAAAATATCTATATCTTTTTGAATATAATCGAATATCGTTTGGGAAACGACATGACGTGGTGCAAGGTCCTCGAGTAGATGAACCCCTTTCATGATTCGTTTTCCATTCGATGTGACCAGTTTAGCCCCTTCACCCCTAACGGCTTCTGATACAAGACCTTTTGCTTCACCGTCTACATAAAGGAGTGTGGGGTGGAACTGAACAAATTCCATATCAATCATTTCTGCTCCAGCTCTATAAGCCAAGGCAAGACCATCTCCAGTTACTGTTAATGCGTTGGAAGTGATTTCATAAACTTGACCGCAGCCTCCTGTTGAAAGAACGACATGGTCAGCATAAAAAGTGTGGATGTCTCCATTGGCATCTTTACCTTTTGCTCCGTAACATGTTTCATGATTATGTGTTAATAATTCATAGACAAATAGATTTTCTACAACTTCAACATTCGGTCCGACATTCTTGATTAATCCTTCTACAAGTCTTTTCCCAGTTTGATCGCCACCTCCATGGATGATTCGATGTTGTTGATGGGAACCTTCCATACCTAATAAGGGACTACCATCTTCTCCAAAATCAAATTCACAGCCCTTTTCGATTAACTCCCTCATAACAGAAGGGGCAGCTTCTGTTAAGTCTTGGACTGCTAATGGGTTATTTATATGTCGTCCGGCTTCTAAGGTATCCGTGTAATGTAAATGTGGATGGTCATGTGCTCCAAGGGCAGCAGCTACTCCGCCTTGGGCAATAGAAGAATTTCCGTGCTTGAGGTGTGACTTTGTGAGAACAATCACATTCAAGTCCTTAGAAAGATGACCGGCCAACTGTAATGCAGCGACCCCGCTGCCTATAATTAATACGTCATATTTTTGCATAAGGCATCCTCCTGAGTTAACAGGTGTCTTGACACTTATATTTACATAGAATTAAACTAATGACAAGTGATTTGTGAAAAATTTACGGGGGAGAGGCACATTCATGAAATATTTTGATTACGCGGCTACTTGTCCCATTGATGAGGAAGCATTAGATGCGTACGTAAAAGCTTCAAAAGAGTACTTTGGCAATACAAGTAGTTTGCATGATGTTGGAGGGAAAGCTTTAACATTATTAGACCAATGTAGAGAGACGATTGGTAAATTAACAGGTGTAAACTCAAAAGATTTATTTTTTACTAGTGGTGGCACGGAAAGTAATTTTTTAGCGATCCATGCATTGTTGGATGCCAATCGAGAGAAAGGAAACCATATCATCCTATCTCAGTCTGAGCATTCCTCCGTTCAAAATACGGTGAAAAAGCTAGAGGAACAAGGGTATCGTGTGTCTAGAATACCGTTAACATCAGAAGGAACCATTGATTTAGATATACTTCAGGGGGAGATATCACAGGAAACAGCTCTTCTGTCGATTCACCATGTGAACCCCGAAATCGGAACCATTCAGCCTATAGAGGAGATAAGTGAGCTATGCAAAAAGTATGGAATTCTGTTACACAGTGATTGTGTTCAATCATTTGGGAAAATGGACCTTAAACAGGTGACACCTCTCTTGGATAGTTTTTCTTTATCAAGTCATAAAGTATATGGTCCTAAAGGGTGCGGAGCGTTATATATACATCCATCTTTAACGTATCAACCTTATTTACCTGACGTTGCACATGAAAAGGGGATTCGTGCAGGAACTGTTAATGTCCCAGCAGTTGCTGGGTTTACGGTTGCTGCTCAAAAAATGTATCAAGATTTAGAAGGTCAACAAAATCACCAGCGTACCTTAGTGGAAGCTTTTTATTCTGCATTAGAACCTGTGAAAGGCTATGTAGAAATTTTTCGTCCATCTTCTGAACGGGGTTTCTCTTCCATTGTGGGGTTGTGTGTGAAAGAGGTTGAAGGGCAGTGGCTCATGTTAGAAGGAAATCGGAAGGGTTATGCTTTCTCAACTGGAAGTGCTTGTGCTAGTGGACAACAAGAGCCTTCCAAAACTCTAATAGCAATGGGGTATCCAAAGGACAAGGCTAAAACATTTATTCGGATCTCTTTTGGAAACGGTCATTCGATCCAGGATGTAAAAGATCTTGCACAGTACCTTATTCAAACCATCGAAGGACGTCATCAGGTTGTGCTACAATAATTTCATATCATGTATAGGTTGAGGGAGCGTAAGAGATGAGCGACAAAAAGTTATTAGGGGAAGAGCGACGCGAACGGTTATTGGATCTTCTCAAAACAAGTGGAGAGCCGATTAAAGGTGGGGATTTAGCTAAGCAAGCTAATGTCAGCCGGCAGGTTATCGTCGGTGATATCTCATTATTAAAGGCAAAAAATGAACCCATTATTGCCACAAGCCAAGGGTATTTGTATTTTACAGATCCAACAAAGGACCATAAATACGAGCGTACGATTGCATCTTCTCATACCCCAGAAGAGACGGAGGATGAATTAAACTTACTTGTAGACCATGGTGTTGTGATTAAGGATGTATCTGTAGAGCATCCAGTGTACGGTGATTTAACAGCTTCCCTTCACATATCAAATCGTAAAGAAGTCAAACAATTTATTGAAAAAGTACGGTCCAACAAAGCTTCCTACCTGCTCGAATTAACAGGAGGAATCCACATGCATACCATATCCGCCTCATCGGAAGAAACGCTGGACGATGCGGTGGAAGCACTTGAGGGAGCTGGCTATCTCGTAAGGACGTAAATATAAATCATCAGGTCTAAAAGCCTGGTGATTTTTTTATTCATCAGAGCCCTTCTATTTAGAGATAAAATGGACATTCATTTATAATAAAAGGGGAAGTATGATAAGAGAGGATGAGCATTCATGTATGCTATCTACATCGGCCTTATTATCATAATTAGTGTCGTTGCGTTAGTCGGTACTATTTATGCTGGTAAACAAACGAACCGTGCTGAGGAAGTGCCAGTGGATTCAGAACACATCTCCTCTTCATCTAGAGGGAAGAAGAGAAATTCGAGTATTAAAGTATTGTCCTATATATACGGAATAACTTTCCTAATAACAGCTGTAATCATAGCCATTTTTATTATTTGATTAAACAAAACAATAACTTAGCAAAGGACGTGAACATCAGTGGAACACAACATCGGATTTATTGGGTGTGGGAGCATGGCTCAAGCGATAATTGGTGGTATGCTTTCATCTGAACTTGTTGGACCACACCAGGTAATGGCAAGTGCCAATTCTGAAAAAACCTTACAAGAGGTACAATCAAAATTTGAAATTGAAACGAACGTAGATAATCGGGTTGTGGCATCAGACTCAGACATTTTGTTTATCGCGGTGAAGCCATATAAATATCAAGCAGTTATTCATGAAGTAAGTCAATCTGTTAGAGATCACACGATTGTCGTGACGATTGCCCCAGGGGTTTCATTTGAAGATATGGAAAAGGCTTTTGAGCGAGAAGTAAAAGTGGTGCAAGCTATGCCTAATACACCTTCTTTAGTGGGGGCAGGAATGTCTGCCATTTGTCCCAATAAGAAAGTGGAAGATGAAGAGTTAGAATCCGTCGTTCGTCTTTTTAAAAGTTTTGGAGAAGTTGAAGTAATTACGGAATCTCAAATGGATGCAATCCCATCGATTAGTGGGTCATCACCTGCTTATGTGTATATGATGATTGAAGCTATGGCTGATGGAGGCGTGCGTCAGGGGTTATCTCGTGAACAATCTTACCGACTAGCTTCTCAAGCTGTACTAGGAGCAGCCAAAATGGTTTTAGAGTCAGGTTTACATCCAGGAGAGTTGAAGGATCAAGTTTGTTCACCAGGTGGTGCAACGATAGCAGCTGTCTCCCAACTTGAGAAAGAAGGCTTCCGTGGTACCGTTATGTCTGGGATGGAAAGTTGTTCAGAGAAAGTGAAAGGTATGGGAGAATAACGTGTTTAGAATCGACCAATGTGTGTGCGCTGGTCGGTTCTTTTTTCGTCTTTTCAAAACTTAGATACCTAATGAAAATACGATTCAAAAAAGAGGGGAATCGTTTTGTTTACATATTACCTTTAGTGTATTATACTTTAAATTGCTTAGGAGGCTAAGTAATTATGGAGCGAAATATTGAAAATTACCTAGGGTATCACATTAATGTGGTGTCTCATTTTATACAAAACACGTACAACCAGAAGCTCGCTGAGTATGACATTTCAATGTCGCAAGCGAAGGTTCTGTTTTTTCTTGCGGACAAAGGAGAGCAAGCACAATCTGTGTTACAACAACGCTTATATATAAAAGGGTCTTCCATGAATGGGTTAATTGAATCCTTAGAAAAGAAAGAACTTATTCAAAAGCGCCAGAGTGATGAGGATCGACGAACAAAGCTTATCCAAATTAGTGAGCAAGGCCAGGAGCTTGAAAAGAAACTCTGGGTCGTCATTGATCATATAGAGCAGGAACTATTAACTGGCTTTAATCAGGAAGAACAACAAGTGATTATATCATGGCTAAAAAGAATGCGAGAGAATGTTCAATCGTGTAAATAGACCATCAAGAATAGAACGAGGGGGTATATAGATGAAAGAACAAAGTCAACGACTCGGTAAAGAACCGATTCGCTCCTTATTATTTAAGTTATCAGTACCAGCTATGATTGGTATGTTAGTCATGGCTTTTTATAATGTGGTTGATACATTATTTATCGCACGTGGAGTAGGAATCCTTGGTGTTGCTGGCGTAAGTATCAGCTTCCCGGTAATGATGGTGATTATGGCTATTGCTGCTGCGGTTGGAATTGGTGGGGCTTCTGTCATATCCAGAAGGTTAGGTGAAAACCGCCAGGAAGATGCAAACTACGTACTCGGTAATATCGTTATTATGATTTTGGCTGTTAGCTCAATTTCATTTATTGGTGGATTCACCTTTCTTGAACCTATCCTAAAAGCGTTTGGTGCAACGGAAGATATTCTCCCATATGCTAAGGACTATCTATTCCCAATTATGATAGGGTCTTTCTTTTTTGGCTTAGCATTTACTTCTAACAACATCATTCGTTCAGAAGGTAATTCACGCTTCGCTATGATAACGATGATCTTTCCAGCTGTTTTAAATATCATTCTAGATCCAATCTTCATTTTCTGGCTGGATATGGGAGTCCAAGGTGCATCTTTAGCAACAGTAATCTCACAAGCCTCGGTATCTTTGGTGGTCATTCGATACTTTGTTGTTGGGAAAAGCTCCTTATCTGTTGGACTTGAATATATGAAGGCCCGATTTGATCTCATGAAAGAAGTGATTGTGGTCGGCTTCCCTGCATTTGTCCGTCAGGTTGGGGGAAGTGCCATGATGATCGCAATCAACTACATGCTCATTCAGTATGGCGGTGATTTTGAAGTTGGGGTATTCGGTATTGTTCAAAAAGTATCCATGATGGCCATAATGCCAATGATTGGTGTTTTACAAGGTATGCAACCCATTGTGGGTTACAATTACGGGGCACAACAATATGATCGCTTGAAAGAAACCATTTTTCTGGGTTTAAAGGTTGCCACAATCATTTCTGCTGTCGTTTTTGTTGTCATGTTTGCAGTACCTGAATATTTAATGATGATTTTTACTGGTGAGGAACGAACGATTGAGACTGGTGCTCATGCTATGCGTATCATGTTTGCCTTAGCCATTTTAATTGGAGCCCAATTGATAAGTGGTGGTCTATATCAAGCCCTAGGAATGGCAAGGAAAGCTTTAGTCCTATCCATTGCTCGACAAGTATTATTCTTAATACCACTTGTATTAATTTTGCCTCGTTTATTTGATTTAGGGGTTACAGGAGTATGGTTAGCTTTCCCTGTTTCTGATTTACTTGCGTTTATTTTATCAGTAACTTTCTTATATCAAGACCGTGCACTATTCTTCAAATCAAAGAAAGATCAAGTCGCTGGTGAACAAAGCGTTCAGCCATCCTAAATAGAATGGGTAATCTTTTTAACAAGGTTACCCATTTTTTTATTTAATAAGGGTTACTTTCTGTGTGTTTAGGCGCAATGTCAGCTTTTACTTCATTTACATCTGTATTGCTATATTTTTTGGTATCATGCCCGCCGGTTGTTCTGGCAATATACTCTTTCACTTCGTTGTACGTCATGCCGGAGTGTGCGTTTTTATTTTTAATATGAAACACATCAGTTTCGGTATTGTTCTTATTCGTCATGTAACTCACCTCCTATTCTTAAGGTGAGCGAAAGTAGCATAAACTATCCAATGTGTTCTTACGTAGATGTTTCCATCTTATATCGGGTATAAATAAGTGAGGTGATAAGGATGCAAGATCGTGATGTAACCATTATAGGTGCAGGAATTGCAGGAATAATGGCCGCAAATACCCTTCGAAAAAAGGGGATGAAAGATATCCATGTGATTGAGAAAAGTAAAAGTGTGGGTGGACGTTTGGCTACTCGTCAAATAGAGCAAGGGAAAGCGGATCATGGTGCTCAATTTTTTACCGTACGAACAAGTACACTTCAAGAGTATGCTAATGATTGGGTTGAGAAAGGATGGGTTAAGCACTGGTTTGGTGACCCTTATCCAAGGTACACAAGTGTAGATGGTATGAATCATTTGGTAAAACGATTATCTGAAAACATCCAGGTTACGCTACAAGCAAAAGTAATGGATATCCAAGAAGTATCCGGTGGTTTTCAGGTCACATTGGATAATGATGAAACGTTTAAAACAGGTGCGGTTTTAATTACGGCTCCAGTTCCTCAAGCGGTAGAACTGTTACAAAATCATACATTAACGCTAAATGCAGAAAGGATGAAGGAGCTATCAAATATCCAGTTTCAGAGCTCTTTAGTAGGTATGTTCACACTGAGCGAAAGTACATCACTTCCATCAAATGGTCATGTGGATGAAGGGTTACCTGAAGGCGTAGAAAGGATCGTTGACCATCAGAAAAAAGGGATTTCTAATATTCCTGTTATCAGTGTTTATATGGAAGGGGAATGGAGTGATTATCACTTCCCTCATCAAGATAATTTAACCCTTAGAGCGATAAAGAAGTCTGTAGCGGATTACTTTGATCCTCTACATGTTCAAGAGGAACAGTTGAAAAAATGGCGCTATGCTCAGGCGAGCTCAATGATCAACCATTCTTATGTGAATGTGCATCAAGTTCTTCCTTTATATGTAGCCGGAGATGCCTTTCTTAGACCGGATGATCAAGCAGGACGTACACGATTTGAGAGTGCATTTTTATCTGGGATAGATGCAGGAAACCAAATCGCTACAATGATGAAAGGGATATAAAGAAAAGCAGCGGTCAAGGACACGCTGCTTTTCTTATTGCTACTTCTCGTTCGTTTCAGGGGAGATTTCCTCTGAAAAAGCTACGTTTGCTGAGTGCATTGAAGACGGATTGAAGTCATTTGTACCGGTTGGATTCGTATCAAACATACGACGAATTGGTTGGAACATATTTTGTTCTTGCATATTTTGACGAACTAAACCATAAATAAGCCCGCTTACAGCAAGACCTAAAATGGATAACCACATACTCGTTCCCATTCCGTTACGTCTTCTCATCCCAAAAAGGTTTCGGTTACGTCCGAACATGGCAGATCTACGTCCAATATTAAAGAATGTTGTTAACCAATTTAAATTTCTCACAAATTCATCCTCCTTAACAAACGTGGAGAGTTTATATCTCCATTACTTAATATCATCCGAAACAGAATAATTATGATGACAATGATTGGCAAGGTAGGGTGTTAAATGAATGTATGATCATGCATGATGTATAAGAGGTATCAATTACGTACCCTCTCTTGAAATTTTATATATGACATAGTTCTAGAGCCGTTTTTGCATGATAGGGATAACTGAATGAAGTACCTGATATAACTATTATGGAATAAATATGTATAAAAAAATCTAAAATTTATTATTTTTTACTTCGTATAATCCGTGTATAATGGTTTTAAATTCGACATCATTTGACAATCAATATGAATATAACGAGGTGTATAACATGTTTTTGGATTTTTTAAATGACGTAAATGGTTTTATTTGGACATACATTATCATTTCCGTTTTACTTGGCTTAGGTTTGTATTTCTCAATCCAAACTAAGTTTGTTCAATTTCGTCTATTTGGCGATATGTTCCGAACGCTGTTTGAAAAGGAATCATTTTCTAAGCAAAAGAAGGGGACATCTCCCTTTCAAGCATTCACGATAAGTACAGCATCGAGAGTTGGAACAGGTAACCTTGGTGGTGTCGCAACAGCGATTGCTGCAGGCGGACCTGGTGCTGTTTTTTGGATGTGGGTAATTGCTTTACTTGGTTCAGCTACAAGCTTTATCGAAAGTACATTAGCTCAAGTATATAAAATTCCAGATAAGGAAGATGGATACCGAGGCGGACCAGCCTATTATATGGAAAAAGGGTTGAAAAACCGAAAGCTAGGGATTGCCTTTGCGATCGCCATTACGTTTACTTATGGACTTGTATTTAGCTCCGTTCAATCGAATACAATCCGGTTAGCATTTGAAGACTCTTTTGATATACAAAAATGGGTAATGGCTGTAGTGCTCACTGTCCTTTCAGCACTTGTCATCTTTGGAGGGCTCAAACGTATCGCCCGTGTTACTCAAGTTGTGGTTCCAATTATGGCAGTCATTTATTTGATTTTTGCATTTGGGATCTTACTGTTTAACCTTACTGAAATTCCAAGTCTCATTAGTGTGATTGTACAAAACGCTTTTGGAATTCGTGAAATTGCAGGTGGTGGTTTTGGTGCTGCGATTATGATGGGAATAAAGCGTGGTTTATTCTCGAACGAAGCTGGAATGGGTAGTGCACCTAACGCAGCCGCAACAGCTGAAGTATCTCACCCTGTTAAACAAGGTTTAATTCAGACGCTTGGTGTATTCACAGATACGATCATCATCTGTAGTGCGACAGCATTTATCATTCTTTTATCAGGTGATCCGTCTGAATATATGAACACAAACTTAGAAAGCATTCAGCTTACGCAAAATGCATTTGCTGGACATCTTGGTGAATGGGCAGGAATCTTTGTAGCCATTGCGATTTTCTTATTCGCTTTTAGTTCCATTATTGGAAATTATTATTATGGTGAAACGAACATGCAGTTTATCAAGAATAGTCGCTTAAATCTAAATGTGTATCGCGTAGCGGTATTAGCAATGGTTGTATTCGGTGCAATGGCTCAAATGGATCTTGTATGGGCATTAGCGGATCTTTCCATGGCCATTATGGCATTGATCAACTTATATGCGATTACACGTCTCATGAAAGTCTTGAAGGTTGTTCTTGCGGATTATATGCACAAGCGTAAAACGAACGATAAGACGAAATTCTCTAAAAAGGATATTGAGGATCAATCAGGTATTGAATTTTGGTAAAGAGTAAAGCATGTAGCTTCTGTTGGGAGCTACATGTTTTTTTATAAGTTTCTCTCTTTCGTTAAAGCCCCCGTTTGTGGAAGACTTGGATTCGAGATAATGTGCGTATGGTTCCGTTGCTTTTGTGCAGATCGGTGGTCTGTGGAACGGGTTGCTTTCCCCGGAAGACCGATCGAGCTTCCTCGTCACTTCGTTCCTGCGGGATCTCGCTCGCCCTTTCTACCGGAGGAGTCAACCCGTTCCACAGCCCACCTTGGCCGAATGGTGACAACGGAACCGCCGTAGTTCTGGGAGAGGATTTCTGATTCCAGGTAGCATAATCCTATCATGGCAAGGGTCTGAGCAACTTCTGTGAATATGAATTCCAATCTATATGAGGTGGGAAAGTCCAAATTATGGTCCGTTAATTTCCATAATCGCGTGGAGGGAAGGAAACGGCAAACTGTCGTGGTAACAAAG
>NZ_AULJ01000065.1 GCF_000425225.1 Pontibacillus marinus BH030004 = DSM 16465
ACGGAACCGCCGTAGTTCTAGGATGAGGTGTTCTAATTCCAAGGTAGTATAATCCTATCATGACAAGGGTCTAAGCAACTTCTGTGAATATGTTTTCCAATCAATATGTGGTGGGAAAGTCCAAATAATGGTCCGTTAGTCTCCATAATCGCGTGGAGGGAAGGAAACGGCAAACTGTCGTGGTAACAAAGGGAAGACGAGACCCCGCAGGCACGAGGAGGCTCGGCTTTTCTTCCACAACAGGCTTGCCGTTTCACTGACCGCAACAAATTACTCAACAGCAACGGACTCCTCACATTATTATCTCGAAACCAAGTCTTCCACATAAGGGGGCTTTAATGGGATAAGACTATTAACAAAAGCCCAGAGGTTACCTCTGGGCTTTTGTATGGAGTTATTTAACCAACTTCTTCAACCATGTGCTTCTCTCTTCACTAAAGACTTCATGAGGAACCGTGATTTGGAAAGCAAGCTGATTCTCTTTGACATTAAATGCCTTGGCACGAACACGGATGTCATAGATCGGATTCATTTGTGTAATCGCTACATAGATATTTTCTTTATCGGGGTTTACAACAATCCAATCTGGCATAGGGTAATGATCTTTAATATAGTCAAGCACCTTATTATTTGGCAGAAACAGCCTTCCAAGAGTGATAGACTTTACTTGTAAGATCATGTCACCATTTTTTTGAACATCAGGCGTTAGCTTCATGGTTACAGGAATCCTCTTATCAAAAGCCACAATTGTCCCACGTACTTCAATATCCTCTCGCAAAGATACAGAATAATTAAATGGACTATCTTTTGAAAGGTCTGTTAAATAACTATTAATGATTTGGTTTAAATTTTCTTTTGAGGACATCACCGTGAATTCCGCACGTTTATCTTGAAACGGTAAGCTGTTAGGGATGGTCGTATGGGATGTTGGCAGGTAAACTAATGCAACAAGCCAAACAACCATGACAACGTTCACGACGGCTAATGTCCAAAATAACCATTTCCACTTATTTTTAATTGTTATCGCCTTGAACATATAAATGCTCCTGTTCTTTATTCTTGCTTCAGATGAGAGCTCAATTATGCTTTCTCATCTTCTTGTTGAATTGATTCTTTAATATATTCAAACACACGCTCTGCAATTAATTGATACCCTTCCAGATTCGGGTGGAAGTTATCTTTATAATACAAATCCTTCCGCCCTTCAAAAAGGTCAGCGATCGGAATGAACGATATATTATCATATTGAGACGTGACATTACGACTAATTTTATTCCAATCATTCATGATTTGGCCAAGCTCTGGTACTTCACTAAAATATTGATTAAAAGGATTATAAATTCCGATTAAAAAGATTTTAACATCTGGATTTTTCACTTGAATCGTATCGAAAATCGATTGTAAACGAGTTTCATAACGGGTTTGTTCTTTTACGAAATCCTCATACTTTAAGTCTGTAAAGTTATCCTTTACGATTTTCATTATATCATTGGCGCCGATTGTCATCAGAATAATATCAGCTTCTTTAACGGATTCTGAAATTTCTTCTTTATTTAAACGTTTTAAGAGTTGATCCGTTCGGTTTCCTCTTTTTCCATAGTTCTTAATCTCGATATTCTGATCTGACTCACTTTTTTTTAAGGATTTCTCTAAAATCCCTACATATCCCCCATTGTCACTTTCATCACCGACGCCTTGTGTTAAAGAATCCCCAATTGCAACAATATCTAAGTCTTCCTTAACAAAGACTCCCATAGCTCCTTCCACAACCCGTGTAACAGCCTCTTTAATACCATCAGAGATGGTCTTGTCATCTGATGTTTCTGATGTTTCATCTTTGTCTTGATCGGCATTATCTTTTTTCTGCTGTGTATTCACTTCATTTTGGTCTACAGGAGTAGTCGGAAGGTGTTTGTCTGGAGATAAGCTTATCCAAATAAAAAAGCTTGCTAATCCTAGGATGAGTCCTAAGATAAGGAAAGATTTATGTTTCACAATCATCACACCTGTTCCGTAAAAATGCTGAGTGTAATCTTATTTACCCTTAATGCGTATAGAAAAAACTATAAGTGCTAATACAATTATATGCTATCGGAAGAATCTAATATGTTTTCTCTGCATTGATAGTAATTCGAATCAATTGTAAAAAAGTTGTCTGTACTCCTTAAGCATAAAGCTCTATAAACGTCAGGTCTAGTTATATTGTTAGGATTTTTAGTGAAAAAATTTAACAATTCTAATGTGTCTCCAATGAGTCTTATTTTACTTGATTATTTATGCTTGTATTTATAATGAAAGGTATATCCTCTTATATGTTCAATAGTCGTCTATTTTCTTATCCTTTCCACCATTTGGATTATGGTTATCAAGCTTATATAATGTGTTCTGTACAAACAAAAAATACAGTTGAGGTGACCCTAACTCTATGTGTGGCATATTTGCTATGACAAGCCATATCGACAAAAGTGTAATGAACGAAGTATTGGACAGTATGAAACACCGAGGTCCAGATGAAGGGAAAGAAGTACCTTTAGAAAAATTTCATCTAGGCCATCAACGTCTATCCATTATCGGTTTAGAAGATGGTATTCAACCTATCCATAACCAAGATGAATCAAAATGGATTGTTTGTAACGGTGAAATTTATAACTACCCCAACCTTAAACAAAAACTAGAAGCATCAGACGTTTCTTTTTTAACTGAATCAGATAGTGAGTCAGCTCTTAAAATATATGAAAAATATGGTGTTGAAGGAATTAAACAGTTAGATGGCATGTTTGCCTTTTTTATAGCAGATGAAAAGAATAATACGTTTGTGGCAGCAAGAGATACGCTTGGTATTAAACCACTTTATTATGGAATCGATACTGAAGGCAATTATATTTTCTCTTCTGAGCTCAAAACATTATACCTTGTTACTAAAGATGTGCACGAATTCCCAGCAGGCCATTATTATACACCTGAAATAGGATTTGTTTGTTATCGACGTATTGAAAGTCCTTCAATCACAGAAGAAAAGAATGAAGATGCATACACTTCCATGATCCATGAGCAATTAACGAATGCTGTTGAAAAGCGTTTGTTAGCTGATGTTGAAGTAGGTGTACTCTTAAGCGGTGGTTTAGATAGTAGTTTGATTGCGGCTATTGCAGCGAAGCTAAATAAAAGTGATAAGCCAGTTAAGTCCTTTTGTGTTGGTTCAGAAGGAAGTGTTGATCTAAAAAGGGCTCGTGATGTAGCAGAAGCAATTGGTACAGAGCACTATGAGTATGTTTATACACCGGATGAATTGATTGAAGCAATTCCAAAGGTTATTTATGCACTAGAATCCTATGAGCCTTCCTTGGTACGCAGTGCGCTACCAAACTACTTTGTTTCCAAGCTTGCATCCCAGCATGTGAAGGTTATTTTATCTGGAGAAGGTGCAGACGAATTGTTTGCTGGCTATGACTATATGAAGAAATTTGATACGACTGAAAAGCTAAACGATGAAATCATTCGGGTCATCAATACACTTCATAATATTAATTTACAACGTGCCGATCGCATGAGCATGGCACATTCACTTGAATTACGTGTTCCATTCTTGGATTTAGATCTAATTCAGGATGCGCTTGAAATCCCTGCGAATCTTAAGCTTCATACTGAAGAGCAAATGGAGAAAACAATTCTTCGTAAATCCTTTAATAATATGCTCCCAGAGCACGTGTTATGGAGAAAGAAAGAAGAGTTCTCTGAAGGAAGCGGTGCACTAGATATACTTGAAAATTATGCCAATGAACATATTACGGATAGAGAGTTCAAGCAGTTACAAAGTGAAGCCTCCATTGATCTTCGAAGCAAACAAGAAGCACTATATTTCAAATACTTTAAAGAATATTATCCTGACCAATCGATTTTCGACACAATCGGTAAATGGGCAACAGCATAATATTTTTAAAAGCGAACCTCCTAATGGGTTCGCTTTTTTTTTTTTTCGTCAAAAAAAGAATTTGTGTCACTGAGCGTTACTGAGCTTTACTGACGTTCACTGAGCTCACTGAGTATTACTCATCACCTCTGAGTAGATTTGGTTATATTTAGGGGGGTGTGCTAGGATTTTTAATCAGTTGTGATCGAACAATATCATCTTAATGAATGGGGGATATAACAATGAGTCAAAAGCAAGCAACGAAGTTACATTTAATTGATACTGACATCCATGAACGAGCGCAATACAAAGATTTACTTCCTTACCTAGAACAGCCTTATAAGCGTTACATTACGGATAACCATTGGCTTCAGGAGAAGCATATGCCATATACCCAGCCTTCAGTAGCTGGTGTTGATCGTGCAGATGCTAGAGTACCTGATGGGCGACCAGCTGGGTCAGACTTATCATTTATGCAAGAGCAATTATTAGATCCGATTGGACATGACGTAGGAATTCTAACTGGAGCACTAGATCCGTCACCATCGTCCATGCATGGGTGGTATGAGATGGCTACAGCGCTTGCTAGTGCCTATAACGATTGGCAAATTGATACGTGGTTAGATCAAGACGAACGCCTATATGGTTCTGTTCATATAGCAGCACAGGATCCTCAGTCAGCAGTTAAAGAAATTGAACGAGTAGGATCACACCCTAAAATGGTTCAAGTTTTACTTCCAATTGATGATCAATTATGGGGAGAACCATTTTATCATCCGATTTTCGAAGCAGCAGAACGTCATGAATTAATGATTGGTATGCACCATAATGAACCACCTGTCTACTATGGTAAATGGCCAAGGTATTTTATCGAATGGCATACTCTTATTCCTACAGCACATATGAACATTGTTACAAACATGGTCTTTAATGGTGTGTTTGAAAAATTCCCAAGATTGAAACTGATGATGATCGAGGGTGGATTCACTCACATGCCGTTCCTAATGCGTAAGATGGATCAGCAGTATAAAGACCTTCGTCATGAAGTGCCATGGTTAAAGCGTAAGCCAAGTGATGTGATTCGTGAACACATGTGCTTTACAACGCAGCCATTAGAGGAGATGACGAAGAAGGAATTTATGCAGGTAATGGAACAAATGGGTTCAGATGAAATCGTTTCATTCTCAACGGATTATCCACATTGGGATTACGACTCACCATTTGATGCCTTACCTCCAGGTCTAGATGAGGATTTGAAAAGAAAATTATTCTCAGAAAATGCAAAAGCATTTTATCCAAAACTTAAACATCTACGTAAGGAGAGATAAACCATGCAAGAAGTCGTATGTCAAAAAGATGATCTTCAGCCCGGGGAAATGATGGAGAGTACATTTGGACGTCATTCAATCGTGGTTTGCCGTTCATCTAATGGAGAGTATTATGCTTTTATGAATCGTTGTATTCACCAAGGAGCTCCCCTTTCTAAAGGTAAGTTGTGTGGTGCTCCTGAACCTACAGACAATGTAGGGGAATACAACTTTGTCAAAGAAGGTGATATTCTACGTTGTCCATGGCATGGGCGTGAATTCGATATTACAAACAAAGGTTGCATGCTAGCTAATGAAAAGCTCAAATTAAAAGATTTTAAAGTGATGGTCGAAGAAGACAACGTTATTGTCTATAAATAAAATCGAAGGGTGAAGTTTGTGATGAAAAAGATGTACATCAATGGTGAATGGGTAGAAGCTATATCTCAGCAAACAAGAGATATTATTAACCCATTCAACCAAGAAGTTGTCGAGACTGTAGCAGAAGGAAATGAAGGGGACACTCAAAAAGCTATTTCTGCAGCCCGAACTGCATTTGATTATGGGGAATGGGCAAACACACCAGCATCTATTCGTGGGGAAATGGTTTATAAGGTTGCCGAATTAATTGAGAGGGATAAAGCTGAATTAGCTAGGCTAGAAACGTTAGATACGGGTAAAACACTTACAGAAAGTGAAGCGGATATGGAGGATATTGCAGGGGTGTTCCGCTATTATGCAGGCCTCGCTGATAAACATGAAGGTGAGCTTATTGCATCCCCTATCCCAAACTCTAAAAGTAAAGTGGTTAACGAACCCGTTGGTGTTTGTGGACAAATTACACCGTGGAACTACCCATTACTTCAGGCAGCATGGAAGCTAGCCCCTGCATTAGTAGCAGGAAATACCTTGGTTATGAAACCAAGTGAAATCACCCCACTCACAACGGTGAAGGTTTTCGAATTAATGGAAGAGGTAGGCTTTCCAAAAGGTGTTGTAAACCTTGTATTAGGTGCTGGGTCTACAGTTGGGAATGAATTGGCTATAAGTGAATCAGTTGACCTTATTTCATTCACAGGAGGAATTGTGACTGGTAAGAAAATCATGCAAGCAGCAAGTACGAATATGAAAAAGATTGCTCTCGAATTGGGAGGTAAAAACCCAAATGTTGTATTTGCAGATTGTGATTTTGAAACAGCATTAGACCAAGCCTTGAACGCTGTCTATTTCCATGCGGGACAAGTTTGCTCTGCAGGAGCGAGATTAATCGTTGAAGATTCTATTCATGATCAATTTGTTGAAACACTAGTTGAACGAGTGAAGCGAATCAAACTTGGGGATGGATTTGAACAAGAAACACAATCAGGTCCTTTAATCTCCGCAGAGCATAGGGAAAAGGTCGAAGAATATGTGGAGATTGGAAAACAAGAAGGAGCTAATCTGCTTATTGGAGGCGAACGCCCACAAGATCCAGAATTAAAAGATGGATTCTTCTATCTCCCTACTATTTTTACTGATTGTAAATCTGAAATGAGAATTGTTCAGGAAGAAGTATTCGGCCCTGTATTAACGATTGAGCGTTTTCATAATGAACAAGAAGCTACGAAGCTTGCTAATGATTCAATCTATGGTTTAGCAGGTGCTGTATGGACGAAAGATATAGCAAAAGCTGAAAGAGTTGCAGCTCAATTACGTATGGGAACAGTTTGGATCAACGATTTCCATCCATATATTCCACAAGCTCCATGGGGAGGATACAAGCAATCTGGTATTGGACGTGAACTAGGAACTACTGGATTAGAGGAATATACAGAACAAAAACATATCTATGAAAATACAAAACCAGAACCATTACATTGGTTTAAATAAGAAGCTTGGGTGATGACAGTATGACAAATCAAGAGAATGTGACTGATGTTACCATCATTGGCGGTGGTCCAACAGGCCTTTTCACCGCATTTTACGGTGGTATGCGAGATATGAATGTGAAAATTATTGATAGTTTACCTCAGCTAGGCGGGCAACTATCAACCTTGTATCCTGAGAAATATATCTATGATATCGCAGGGTTTCCGAAAGTGAGAGCACAAGAATTGGTTGATAATTTAATTGAGCAAGCAGATTATTTTAACCCTCAAATCGTGTTAGAAGAAGCAGTGAAACATGTTGAGAAGGTTGATGAGCATTCCTTTAAGATAGAGACAACAAAAGATATTCATTACTCAAAATCAGTAGTTATTACAGCTGGAGTAGGTGCATTTGAACCGCGCAGGCTTAAATTAGATGGCGCTGATCAATATGAAGGGAAGAACCTTCATTATTTCATAAACGATCTACAAGCTTTTAAAGATCAAAATGTTCTTATAACTGGTGGAGGAGACTCGGCGGTTGATTGGGCTCTAATGTTAGAGCCAATAGCAAAACAAGTAACCTTAATTCATCGTCGTGATAAGTTCCGTGCCCATGAACACAGCGTAGAAGAATTATATAATTCCAATGTACATGTGAAAACTCCGTACACAATAGAGGAATTTATAGGGGATGGAGAACAAATCCAACAGGTAGTGCTTCAAGAAAAGAATGGTGAGCACGAGACCCTCGATGTAGACTCAGTGATCGTAAACCACGGATTCATCTCTTCTTTAGGCCCAATTAAAGAATGGGATTTAGATATTGAGAAGAACTCCATAGTGGTCAATTCCAAAATGGAGACAAATATTAAAGGGATTTATGCAGCTGGTGATATTGCCACATATGAAGGAAAAGTAAAATTGATCGCTACAGGCTTTGGTGAGGCTCCAGTTGCTGTAAACAATGCTAAAGCTTATATAGACCCAAATGCCAAAGTACAACCGAAGCATAGTACGAGCTTGTTTTAACAATTAAGGATAGAAGTGAAATTAGAAAAGAGTGGGTAATCCTATGAATGTTCACAAGTTATGGAAGCTATTTATAACCTTTGTAAAAATTAGTCCATTAACGTTTGGTGGAGGGTTTGCCATGATTCCTCACTTAGAAAATGAGTTTGTGAAGAAGAAACAGTGGTTGGACGGGGAGGATATTCCTGATTTATTCGCCTTCTCTCAGTCTGTCCCCGGATCAATCGCCGTTAATTCTTCTATTATAATAGGTTATCAAATAGCAGGAAGAATAGGAGCAGTTTGTGCTCTAATGGGCATCATCTTACCTACGTTTCTGATCATTATGACGCTAGCTATTCTTTTTTTGGGAATTCAAGATCAACCAATGGTGCAGGCAGCGTTTTTAGGGATTCGTCCAGCCATTGTTGGGTTAATTCTTTATGCTGCCTACAAAATTGGAAGAAAAGCAATTTTAGATAAGAAAACATTGCTCATCTTAGTAGGAACAGTTGGTTTATTACTCTTTACACCACTATCTCCAATTCATTTAATCTTGATTGGTGGTTTATTGGGAATTAGTCTACTTCGATTCAACTTCTACAAGAAATAAATGAAGGAGGGAGGATGGGGATGGTATGGGAACTGTTTGTTACATTCTTTAAAATTGGGTGTGTCGCATTCGGTGGAGGTTATGCCATGATCCCACTGATTGAACTAGAAGTGGCTCAACATGGTTGGCTTACACCTGGGCAGTTTACAGATAGCATTGCAATTGCTAGTTCTTCTCCTGGTCCTATTGCTACCAATTGTGCCATATTTATTGGGTATAAAACCGCAGGGCCATTGGGAGCGATAGTGGCAGGTGTAGGATCCATACTCCCTTCCTTATTGCTTATTTTAATGCTAGCAGGATTTTTTCATAAATTAAAAGACCATCGTGTCATTCAAGCTGCATTTTACGGCATTCGCCCCGTAATTACAGGGCTTATTTTTTATGCAGGTGTACGTATTGCGATGAAGAATGACTTCATCGGCGGCGATGGGTATATTGATGAGATCAGTATATTACTTATGCTAAGTTCCCTTGGTCTATTTTTATTTAGTCGGTTACATCCAGTTTTCATTATATCCTTATCAGGTTTTCTTGGGATATTGATTTACACATAAAGGGTTAGGAAAGAAGAAAGCTTCTATCCTGAATCTTTTCATAGGAGGATTTCGATGGTATTGAAAAACTATAAAACTCTATTATTCATTATAGCTTCGTTAATTATTATGGGAAGCGGTTGTTCAAGTGATAAGGGAGAAAAAGAAGCAACATCAGCTTCAACCTCTGTTGGTGATCAAGTTAATTATGAAATTATCGGTATTGAACCTGGAACAGGTATTATGGATAAAACGAAAACAGCATTCGATCAATATGGTTTAAGTGATGATTGGTCTGTGAAAAATAGTACAGGACCTGTTATGACTGCAGAGTTAGGGAATGCAATTGAAGATAAGAAGCCTATTATTGTAACAGGATGGAAACCTCATTGGAAGTTCTCGAAATATGATTTGAAATTTCTAGATGATCCTCAAAAGGTATATGGAGAAGGAAATAATGTACATACACTTGTCCGCCATGGACTAAAAGAGGATCTACCTGGGGTTTATGAATTTTTTGATCGTTTTGAATGGGAACTAAGTGAGCAACAAGAAGTGATGGTTTTGGCTGAGCAGGAAGATGTTAAGCCTAAAGAAGCAGCACAAAAATGGATAAAAGATAACCCTGAACTTGTAGATGAATGGACTAAAGGGGTTCAAAAAGGAGAAGGCCAAGTAGTGAAGGTTACGTTGGTTTCCTGGGCTGATGCCATAGCAACTACAACAGTTGTAACTGAAATTCTAAAAGATTTAGGGTACAAGCCCGAGCAGGTACCGGTAACGATCAATGCTATGTACGCTGGTTTAGCGAGTAAAAGCGTAGATGCCATGTTTGCTTCCTGGATGCCGGCACAAAAAACATACTATGATGATTATGAATCCGATTTCGAAGACTTAGGACCGAACTCTAGAGGAACGAGAATAGGTCTCGTTGTGCCAGCCTATATGGATATCAACTCTATTGAAGATCTAAAAGATGAGTAGAAAGATGTAAAGCATAGATGAGAATGTTCATCTATGCTTTTTTTTACACTTTAAGAAAGTTTAACTATTGTAAAGGTTTAAAGTATAAGAAAAACATCGGTTTCGCCATTTTTGGCGATAACCGTGTTTTTCTAACATTTAATCTATAATTCTTGGTTTTAGTGTTGCTTCCACTTGTGGCTTATACATCCCTGGGGTGATATCGGGTCTGTAAAGGAGCTCAATCATCTTTTTATCAATTTTAGCTAGTTTTGTAACGCCTGTGTCATTATAAGGATATAAAATACTGCTTCGATTATTGTCAAAGTGTTTGTACAACCCTAATGCATGAATGAGTTCGTGATAAATTGTAGTATTTCTCGTGTGCTGTGGAATAGTGGTATCGATTCCTATTGTAGCTTCTTTAAACACACCATTGTAGGTCACCTTATTAGGGTAGGCAAAACCGACAATCTCTCCATCCCCTTGTCGTAAGGGTTGTTGGAACCCAAGTTCATCAAATCTGTAATTTGGAACGAAATGCATAATGATCGTTCCAGCGTTATATGTACGATCATCTTTTTTATGCAAATTAAGATAGAAAGGCAAAGTCTCATTAAGTGTTGAAATATAAGTATTTAATGATTTCCAATCCTGAGAGGTAGGTTCTCCATGAACAACTACATCAACATCTTCTGTCCATTTCTGTATTCGAGGTAAATTGCTCTCTTTATGGATGAGGTTTAAAGATAACCACTCAAATGAATCAACCTCATTTCGAGAGTATGTTCGGTTATCAATCTCAAACCTAAACTTGCGTTGAGAAACAAGTTGATTATCCTTTGTTGCAACAATGTTCAGGTAATGATCACCTTCTTTAGTAATTGGTGAATCGATATCGTGTCGCTTTCCATCCAGCTTGATCTCATAGGAGACATCTTTTTCTCGCTCAAGTCCAAATGTAACAGATTTAAAATAAGAACTGCGGATGTTTGCTTTTAGCTCTGGCTTTTTAGGTGGCACATCATCTATTTCGAACTGAATTGACTTCTCTTCTTCTTGCCACCACTTTTTTGCTGTAACCTCAAGATCATAATGACCATTATCCGTGACAGTATGCTTATTTGTTATGCTTTCTCCATTGAGCTTTAACGTGTAATCATCCCCCGCTAAGTTTTGGTCAATAGAAATGGTTTGTTCTGTGACATAGATCTTTCCATCTTCAACCCCACTTATAGAAATTTTAGGCTTCGGAAGACAACCCACTAGGAATAAAAGCGTGAATAGTACTGGTATTATTTTTTTCAAAATTTCTCACTCCCGAACCCATTATAATGGGGAATGCTCTTTGTAAGTGTAGGTAAATATAGGTAATTATAGTTCTTGAAGGTGGGTGTTCAGTGGCTGTGGAAGCTGGTGCAGGGCGCCATATAGAATCGAGAGCTGCTGCTCTATGAACCATGTTTGATCAAAGTTCTAATTGGGAACATATCTACATATCCAAGAAAGAAGGAGAGATTAAGATGAAGGAATATACAGTTGCACCCAATAAAGATGCTACAGGCTGGTATGTAAAAGTAGAGGATATCGCTCCTACTGATCATTATGAAAAAAAGGATAAGGCGATAGCCAAAGCCGAAGAAATGGCTCAAGAGAACAAGCCTAGTAAATTATACATTTTAGATAAGTACCATGAGGTTCAAGAAGAAAAAAGCTATTAAGCTACAAAGAAAAGCGCAAGCGCCCTTTTAGCAACGAGGGAAGTCCCTTCGTTGCTGGGCGGTGGAGCTAGGCACCTAAGCGCTACAACTTATACTTTCTTTACTACTAATAAAACATCGGTATCGCTATTGTAGCGATACCGATCTCTTACATAAAAAGATTCCAGCCTATTACACAGGGGCTGGAATCTTTTTTATATTATAGGATCTTACTTAAGAACGATTGTGTACGTGGGTCTTGTGGGTTTTCGAAGATTTGTTCAGGATTACCCTCTTCCATAATGACACCTTCATCCATAAATAAGACACGGTGTCCTACCTCACGAGCGAAGCCCATTTCGTGTGTAACCACAACCATGGTCATCCCTTCTCGCGCAAGGTCCTTCATTACTTCAAGAACATCTCCAACCAGCTCAGGGTCTAATGCAGACGTAGGCTCATCGAATAGCATGACCTTAGGGTTCATTGCTAGAGAGCGAGCGATGGCAACACGTTGCTTTTGACCACCTGATAAACTATCTGGGTACATATCTGCTTTATCGGATAATCCTACTTTTTCTAATAAGGATCTTCCATTTTCGTTTGCCTCTTGTTCCGACTCACCTTTTACTTTAATGGGTCCTAGGGTGATATTTTCTAGAACCGTTTTATGAGGAAAAAGATTAAAGTGTTGGAACACCATACCTACTTGTGAGCGTACGGCATTAATATCAACTTTAGGGTCTGTGACAACATCTCCATCAATCGTAATTTCTCCCGACGTTACATCTTCAAGTAGATTTAAGCATCTAAGAAAAGTACTCTTACCCGAACCGGAAGGCCCGATAACACATACTACCTCTTTTTCTTCTACTTTAGCATCTATTCCTTTTAAAACTTCTAAGCTACCAAAATGTTTGTGTAGATCGTTAACAGTAATCATATTAAACGTCCAGCTTCCTTTCTAGTCTGCGTAAATATAGGGATGCAGGGATCGTCATGCATAAGTATAGTAAGCACACCATAATCAGAGTTTGGAATGGTGTATAGGTAACATTATAATACTGTTTTCCTGCATATAAAAGTTCATTAACTGCGATAACTGAAAGCAATGATGTATCTTTAAGACTAATAACAAATTGGTTTCCTAATGGTGGAATCATACGTTTAAAAGCTTGAGGCCATACAATGTAGCGCATCGTTTGTTTTTCCGAGAGGCCTAATGCACGCCCAGCTTCGTGTTGTCCTTTTTCAATGGAATAAACAGCCCCTCGTACAATTTCTGCAATATAAGCAGCTGCATTAATAGCTATCGCAATAATAGATGTTGTAATAGGGTCTATATTGAAACCAATTACATCTCTAGTAAGACCAGCATAAATAAATAAAATCTGTGCTAGCATTGGTGTTCCTCGAACAACTTCGACATAGAATGAACAAAAACCTGAGATAATTTTAAATCGAGATAGGCGCCCAAGACCAACAATAGCTCCTAAAATGAATCCTAAAAAAAGTCCGGCTAGAGTTAAACCTAATGTCCATCCCATACCGGGAATAAGGTCAGGCAATACTTTTATATAGTGTGAGTTTAAAAAGTCGTCGATCATAGAATTGCTCGCTCCTTGGTAATGATGTATTTAAGAGTGAAAAAAGCGTAACAAGTTCATAACTTGTTACGCTTCTGTTAAGTGTTTTCTACGGTGTTATGAACGTTGCCTTATTCAGGTTTTGAACCGAAATACTTTTTGTAGATTTCATCATACTTTCCACTGTCCTTAACAGCTTGTAACGCTTTATTAACATCATCCACTAAGTCTGAATCTTTAGGTAGTGCGATACCGTAAGATTGACCTTCTAGTACATCACCAACTGTTTTTAGCTTACCTTCCCCATTCTGTTGAATATAATATTTTACGTTCGGTAAGTCATAAAGGGATGCATCAAGTCGTTCGTTTTTAACGTCCATATATGCATTAATAATGTTCGGGAATGCTTTAACTTCAGCATCCGTGTTTTCCTTTAAGTATGCTTCACTCGTTGATCCTGTTTTAACACCAACCGTTTTTCCGTCTACATCATCAATAGATTTGATTTCATTGTTATCACTATTTACCATAAGAATTAAACCAGAATCATAGTAAGGGTCAGAGAAAGAGATAGATTCTTTACGTTTTTCTGTAATCGAAATACCTGCAATCGCTAAAGGATAACGACCAGATTGCATTCCAGTAATTAAACCGTCAAATTGCATGGTTTTGAATTCAACATTAAAGCCAGCTTCTTTAGCGATAGCTTTCATTAAATCGATGTCGAATCCTTCCATTTCGCCAGTGTCTGGGTTTTTGTATTCAAATGGCTTAAAGTTAGCGTCTGTAGCAACTGTATATGTCTCTCCGTCGCTATTCCCACCATCACCATTCGCTGAATCACCACTCCCACACGCAGTAAGTAGTGAGACCGTTAGTACTGCAATAAGTAAAGTAAGTAATTTCTTCATCTAGGTATTCCCCTTCCAAATTTTGTGTTTGCCTAATCCATTATCCCATAATTATCAGAAAATTTAAATTTTCATATAGTAGGATGAATGCTTAAGAGTTTTTAAAATAAGGGGTATGAAAAATGCAAAACAAGATATTCGATGAATAGCACCAATTTTCAGTCAAATTCTATTGTTTATTCACGATATGCTTGTCCGAAAAAAGGAAGTGAATTTTATTCATTAGATGGAATTATTGTTATAGTAGATATAGAGAGCATGGAAAGAACGGAGGATTCAATGGTACAGCATAAATATGATATCGTTATAGTAGGAGCTCGAGCAGCCGGAGCTAGTTTAGCTATTTTACTTGGGAACCAAGGCAAAAAGGTTTTATTATTCGATAAAACAACTTTTCCAAGCGATACATTATCCACTCACCACCTTTCTCATACGCAATACTTAAAAGCTTTGGGGGTACTGGAATCTGTAGAAGGAAATGGTTTAAGAAGATTAGAACGAATGCGCACCTACATAGGTGATAGTTTTATAGAAGGTCCAAAATCAGAGTACTCTCTTGCTCCAAGACGTAATCACCTTGATTCGATCCTGGTGAAGAAAGCTTGTGAATATGAAAATGTTACCCTTTATGAAAATACAAAGCTGAAAAGTTTAATTGTGGAAGGTGGACGAGTGAAGGGAGTTCAAATTCAGAAAGAGCAGGATGATTCTCAAGATGTTTTAGCAGATCTTGTGGTCGGAGCGGACGGTGTGCGCTCCAAAGTAGCAAAGCTTGTAGAAGCTGAAACATATAAAGAACAAGATCCAATTCGCCCTGTCTTTTATGGTTATTATGAAGGAATTGAGCCTCTAGCTGAACCTGCAACTGAAATCTTTTTGAATGAAGGAAGAATCGGATTTTTATTTCCCATGGAGCCTAATATGGACTGCTTAGGATTGGAAATTCGTCCTGAAGAATTTGAAGAGTTCAGTAAGAATCCAAAGAAAGCCTTTGAGAAGGTATATCAAAAGCATTACGGTATGAAACGAAGGATGCAAAATGCCGAACTAAAAGGAAAGGTAGTAGGAACGCCAGGAATACCTAATTTTCTAAGACAACCTTATGGAAACGGTTGGGCACTAATTGGAGATGCGGCTTATAGTAAAGATCCATCTACTGGACTTGGCGTAAATGATGCCTTTGCGCAGTCATTTCTACTTGCTGAAGCGTTGAAAAATATTGATAAAGGGGAAGATTGGTTGCAGGAGATGGAAGCTTTTCATACAAAACGAGATGAAAACATGCTACCTGCCTACCGCTTAACATTGGAGTATATCCAGAGATTAAAGCCGTATTCAAGTGAGCATTTAGCGTTATTTAATGCATTGTGTGCGAATCCAATAGCTTTATCTAAATTGGCTCCACATCTGCCGAATATGTTGAAAGATGTTTCTCACAACATCCCTGAACTATATGGTTCTATTGAGATGGAAGCAGAAGCATTAAGTAAGAAGTAGACCTGTACATGTTGTGCTGGTCTATTTTTTACTGCTTGGATCATGTAAGCCTAGATAGGAGACAAAATATTTTCGGCATATACCTTTAACAAGTTTAACTTGTTCATACGTTTGGCATTGAATGATAAATAGTGTTCGGATATTTATCTCTTTCTTTCTTTTATGAAGCCTTTGTTTCACTCTTCTTTTATCCCAAAAAAAGCCTAAGAAACCACCCACCAATAAACCGATTAATCCCATAAAAACGGGACCAACATATAAAATGGAACCATAGATCACGCCTAATAACATTCCAATTGCGCCTAGTGTTGCAGTAGTATCTGAAAAGCTTACACCATCTGAATAATTAATCGTATCTAAAAGCCTACGGTCATTTTCTTCATTATTCATTTCAACAAATACAATTTTATCTTGGGGAAAATCATTTTCTAGAATCTCTCCCACTGCTAACTCCACATATTCTGTACTTTCAAAAGCGGCAAACACATGCATAAGAGCACCTCGTTTAACAGATAATACCATATGATCTAGTTTAACGATAATTTATCTTTTTAAACATTAGAGGTGGAACATTTGGCAAATTCAATACAACAAGTCAAGGTCGTTGGTCCAAGAAGAGCGAAAGTGAAGGTAGGTCCTCTAGATGTGAATTACATAAATAGGCGTCCTCCTTGGGTTGCAACTTGGTGGTCAGCAGCTCTCCCAGGATTGGGGCATATCCATTTAGGTCATTATTTGAAAGGCTTACTCTTGATGAGTGGAGAGATTGTATTAAATACCCTTTCTCACCTTAATGTAGCTATTTATTACTCAATGATTGGAAATTTTGATGCTGTTCATCAGGTCATTAATTATAATTGGCTGTTTTTATACTGTGCAATTTTCGTTTTTGCTGTCTGGGATGCCTATCGTTTAACGGTGGATCAAAATCAAGCATCAGCGATCGAATCCATGCAAGAAGATAGACATTTAACCCATGGAAGTCTGAATACGTGGGGAATGAATACACTAAACCATCGAAATCCTCATATGGCTTTTGTATGGAACTTTCTTTTTACCGGCTTATTTCATATCTGTAACAACAAGCTGATTAGTGGGATTACGTTAATGGGATGGATGGTAGCAATTAGTTATTATACAAAGCTACCCAAAATGATTATGTACACGGTGTTAGGGGAATTTGATCTTATATCGCCGTTAATTAACCCTCAATGGCTCTTGTTCTTTCCATCCATTTACTTATTTAGTATATACGATGGTTATGCACATGCAGTTTATAACAATGAATTATTTGCCGAGGAACAAGCTTACCATTTTGATAAACTTTATGGAAAAACTGAACTAAAGATATAAGAAGTCGATTAAAACGATCTAAAGGAGATATTTTATGCAATATGATTGTATCATTATAGGTGGAGGCATAGCTGGATTACAAGCATCTATCCAACTAGGGCGCTATGCGCATCGTGTTCTTATTTTGGATGCGGGTTCGGGGCGTTCTTCACTTTGTAGACGATATCAAAATATACTCGGTTATGCAGATGGCGTGAGTGGACAGGACTTACGAGAAAATGGAAGAATGCAAGCTGGGCGTTTAGGGGTTGAAATGGTCTCAGCCACAGTTACAGATGTGAAAAAGCAAGACGCTACCTTCATGGTGAAAGACGAGAACGAAAATGTTTACTCTGGTAAGCGGCTTCTTTTCGCAACAGGTGTACAAGATAACCTACCCTCATTCGAAAATCTATATCCTTGTTTGGGGATGAGTCTTTACATTTGTCCTGATTGTGACGGTTATGAAGTAACGGATAAAAAAACGATTGTGATGGGATCAGGGAATATTGGAGCAAACATGGCGCTAACACTCACATATTGGACAGAGGACCTAGTGTATATTAATGATCATGGTGAGGAAATAGATGACGAGATAGATGAACAGTTACAGAAACACCAAATCCACATTATAAATAAACCAATTACTGAGCTTCTGACAGAAGGGTCGCAATTTAAAGGTGTACAGCTTACCGGAGGGGGCCAGGTAACTGGTGAAAAAGGCTTTTTCGCTTATGGAGGAAATAAAGTAAAAGCTGATTTAGCTAAAATGGTTGGCGTTGAAACGCACCAAAATAATCACATTGTAACAGACCCTCGGACTAAAGAAACAAGTGAAGAGCATGTGTGGGCAGCTGGAGATGTTGCTGCTCATTCAGAACTAGTCACCATAGCAATGGGAGAAGGGTCTCAGGCAGCCATTTGGATTCATAAGAGCTTGTTGGGATAACCGTAACAGATCTATCTAAAGAAAACTTGCCGATTGGCAAGCCTTTTAAGGCGCATACAGAGGCTTAGTCTTGGCTTATACTTCATGCTTTCAAAATTTTCACTACGTCGAATTGCTCCATTGCTAAAATTTTATACTTTCTTAACGTGTAAAAAAGCCACCCTTTTCATAAAAGATGGTGGCTTTCTAGTATCATTAATTTAACTTTTTCAAAGGTTTATCTGCAGGACCTTCATAAACCTCTCCATCATAAGAGAAGCGGGAGCCATGACATGGGCAATCCCACGTTTTCTCACCGTCATTCCACTCCACTTCACAACCGAGGTGAGTACATGTACGATCTATTATATGAAGTTGACCATTTGTATCTCGATAACCACCTGCTTTTTGATTGTTTTGATAGGTGATCGTATCTCCTTCATCTTTTCGTAAATCCTCTGCACGTTTTGATCCCCCGCTTAGCTTTCCTTTTACAAACTCAGCGGCTACATTGGCATTTTGAGATAGAAAGGTTTTAATGCTAGGGTCTGCATAGAAGCGGGTGGGACTAAAGAGGTCTTGGTATGGGTTGTCCTTCTCTTGGATCAGGTCACTAATCAAAAGTGCTGCTGTGGTGCCGTTTGTCATCCCCCATTTTCTATAACCAGTAGCGACGAAAATGTTTGAGTGTCTAGAAGTAAGTTGTCCAATATAAGGGACTTTATCTAATGTGATTAGATCTTGTGCTCCCCAGTTGTAAAGATAAGAGTCGATGCCGAAATTTTCTTTCCCGAAATCTTTTAAGTTCTGAAAATGCTGGAGGGAAGAACCACCTTGGCCTGTTTTGTGACTTTCTCCTCCAATTAACAGTAGCTCTTTTCCATTCATGTTCGCAGTACGAATGGAGCGTTTAGGCTTATCTGCACTTAAGTACATTCCTCCAGCAAATTCACCTTTAAGCTCTCCGCCTACAATATAGGATCTTTCTGCATACATTCGGCTAAAATAGAGCCCTTTTCCATCATAAAAAGGAAAGTGAGAGCTCGATACAACATGCTTACATGTTACTTGGAAACCATATTTCGTTACAATTTTTGGTTCATTTCCCTCAATGATATCGACTGCAGTGGTATTTTCGAAAATTTGTACGCCCATATTCTGGAGTTCTTTCACAAGATGAGTCAGATATTTTATGGGATGGAATTGGGCTTGGTTTTTCATGACAATTCCAGCTTGTATAGAAAAATCGATTGGAAGTTGATCTACATACTGACCGTCGATTCCCAATGTTTCATAGGCTTGCGCTTCTTTTTCGATAGTTTGAGCTTTTTTGTTCGTTGTTGCGTAGATATAAGCATCTTCTTCTTTAAATTCACATTCGATTTTACTTTGCTTCACTTTTTGTTTTATAAAATCGAGAGCTTCTTCGTTAGCCTGATAGTACTGCTTGGCTTCTTCTTCTCCCAGATGGTTGATAAACTCGTCGTAGATTAAGTCATGTTGAGCTGTAATTTTAGCGGTTGTATGGCCGGTTGTTCCTGTAATAATCTGATCAGCTTCAATAATGGCAACGTTATAGCCTTTTTTAGCGAGTAAGTAAGCTGTGGTGATCCCAGTGATTCCCCCACCGACAATCCCCACATCGGTATTTACGTTTTCATTAAGCTCTGGAAAGGAAGGGGGCGTAGTATTCGCCATCCAATAGCTTTCGGAGCTAGAGGTGTTGGTATTGTTGTTCAAATTCGACTCCATGATAAACCTCCTGTATTTGTCATTTCCATTCTTTACTATTCCAAATAAGGAGAGGAGCTATACAAATAAAGAAAACTTAGTTGTTGGAGTATGTTTCTTCCATTAAAGCCCCCTTATGTGGAAGACTTGGTTTCGAGATAATAATGTGAGGAGTCCGTTGCTGTTGAGTAATTTGTTGCGGTCAGTGAAACGGCAAGCCTGTTGTGGAAGAAAAGCCGAGCCTCCTCGTGCCTGCGGGGTCTCGTCTTCCCTTTGTTACCACGACAGTTTCCCGTTTCCTTCCCTCCACCCGATTATGGAGACTAACGGACCATTATTTGGACTTTCCCACCACATATTGATTGGAAAACATATTCACAGAAGTTGCTTAGACCCTTGTCATGATAGGATTATACTACCTTGGAATTAGAA
>NZ_AULJ01000066.1 GCF_000425225.1 Pontibacillus marinus BH030004 = DSM 16465
GCGCCCGATTGCTGAATATTTGAATTCGAGATAATTCAAATAAATCTCCTTCTATTAAACAAGAGACATACCATTATACAGTTTCGAAGTTATCTACACAGGGTGCTTTTCTTGCCTTTGTTGCTTGTTCAAATGCATAAGCAACCTTAATTAATGTTCCTTCACTAAATGCTGTTCCTGCAAATGTAACTCCAAAAGGCCTTCCATTTTCCATATATCCAGCTGGAACTGCAATAGTTGGATAACCAGCCTTTGCACAAATCGTTGATCCTACATACGATGGGAATAAAATTGCATCTAAATTATATTTTTCTAATGTGTAATCAATACCTTTTTCTTGTGAAAAATATAAATCATCTATTTTTGCTTTTAAGTATTCAGGACTTCGTAAAGTGTTTTGTAACTTTTCTCTTTGCTCCAGTTTATTTTGTCCATACTTCAAGGCTCTCTTCTCTATCTTATTATTAAACTGAATCAATTGGGAAATTGAATGTACAGGTGATTGTGGAGGAAGTTGTGAAAGGTAATTGTCTAAACTATGTTTTAATTCATATAAACCAACTCCCAATTTCCATTCTCTGTTGAATGAAGGGATTTCAATATTATCTATGATATTAGCTCCTTGATCATTTAGGTTATGAATTGCTTGTAAAAATAAATCCTCGCTGTATTCTCCTGACTGATAAAATTTATCTGAAGCATTTCTAAAAACACCTATTCTTGCTCCTTCTAAGCCTTTTTTATCTAGATGACTTGAGTAATCAATATCACACCTATCGAAAGACTTATGTGTGGCAGTATCACGTTGATCATACCCTACTAGAGTTTCAAGTAGTAAAGCTGCATCTGTAACAGTTCTCGCAAAAGGTCCGGCAGTATCTTGGGAATAGGTGAAAGGGATGATCCCTGATCTACTCACTAAACCAACTGTTGGTTTAATTCCTACTACAGAATTCTGTATAGCTGGACTCAAAATAGAAGCATCCGTTTCAGTTCCTATTGATAACACTGTAAAATTAGCTGCAACGGCTACTGCAGAACCTGAACTCGATCCGCCAACAAAAAGGTTAGGATCGCCATAAGGGTTCAAAACCTGTCCGCCTCTTGAGCTATATCCAGCCCACATATCACTAGCCATTCCATTCGCTAACTCTGTCATGTTTGTTTTACCTAAAATAACTGCACCTGCTTCACGCAGCCTTTCAACTAGAAAGGCATCTTTAGTACTGATGTTATTTTCTAAAGCTAATGTACCAGCACTTGTATGCATAGAGTCGGCGGTATCTATATTATCTTTCAGTAGTACTGGGATCCCATGTAAAGGACCTCGAATTCCTTTTACTTTTCTTTCATGATCTAATGATTCTGCAATAAAAATTGAATCCGGATTCACTTCAAGAATTGAGTTTAAACATCTACCATCCTGATCATAACTTGCTATTCGATCTAAATAATACATTACTAATTCCTTTGAAGAGAGATACCCTATCTCCATGAATTCTTGTAATTCATTTATAGTTAATTCTTCTTTACAATACTTATTGAACTTCACTTCTTTTTCCATACACCCACTCCAGTCTTGTGAATTTACATATAATTTTTATGTAAAGATTTCCATATTTCATTACTTTTAAATTCTCCAAATTTGTCCAAATACCTTTAATAATAAGTTACTTAATTCAAGTTAATAAACACCATTTACATTCATCAAAATAGACGCGTTTTTAAATAAACGCGCCCTTAACCAGAAGACTTGAATTCGAGATAAATTTGTTTTTTCAACTTTCTATACTAGTTTTTTGAACAAGGAAAGCACTAATTAGTTTAATATAACAAACATATAATTGGGTATTAAATTTAAATGACTAGTTAGTAAAGCTATTTTCAACGTACTCTCTAATTTTCTTCCATTCATTATTTTCTTTACGGAAAGTTTCTACAAAAAGTAATTTTACATCAGTCATTTCTCCATCAAGTTTAAACCTCACCCAAAATACAGCTACACCTTCTTTTTGCTTATTGATATCTATCAGTACATCTTCAAATATCCACTTAGGGTTTCTTCCTTGATACTGCTTGTACGCTTGAACCCAACCTTGTTTAGCCTCTTCGTTGCCCCAATCTGAAACAACTGCATCAGGATTAGCCCATCTAACTTCTAAATCCTTTGATTGATGTGCTGACATCCTTTCTGAATTTGAACTATTCCAAGATGCCCTGTACTCTACTAAAAACTTTTTAAACTCATCTAATATTGTTTGTTCCATCCATAAAACTCCCTTTTATTTAGAAAATATATTTACCACTCAACTTTTGTTCGGTAATCTACTGGATACCGTACAGTCATACTGCGGAGTTCCTTTACACTTTCATTTCGTTCTACGGTAAGTGATAAATAACTATTAACTTCTGTGGTCGTTAATAAGTATTCCAGATCGTCAAATGTTCCAATTTGTTCGCCATTAACAGTAGTAATAATATCACCTACTTCTAACCCTGCTTGTTCTGCAGGAGTTCCTTCTTTAACACTAATAACAACAGACCCTAGTTCTTTCGTGCTTTCTAATTTTGAAGTAGTATGTTGTATGCCAATCCATGACTTCCAAAACACTGGTCTTAAATCTTCCTCTTTCTCAAGAACACTCTTTAAATTTGTCATAAATTGATACGTGCCAAATGCCATATTTTCTTTTATACCTGGTTCATTTTCCAAACTTGGAACTTCATATTCAATCGTGACACGAACTCCACTTTTTTCAGGAGTCAATGTTGTGATTGTTCTTTCATGTACACCCGTACGCAGAACAAATTTTTCAAATTCAACAATTTCTTCAAATATTCCAGAGGTCCAAGCACCCCAGCCATGGTTATAATTTCCTGTACCACCCTCACTAAAATTAATCTCACAGTCCCAGGTGTACCAGCGTAATAACTCTTTTTCTTCAGTTAAAGCTTTCCATACTTTCTTAAGTGAGCTATCAATCCAAATGCTTCGCTTAACGTTTTTTGATTTAATCATCATCTTCCTCCTTATTTTCTACATAATGTTTTAAGTCCATCAATGTTTGATCTAACATTGTACCGATTTCACCAACCATCTGGCGATAAGCAACTTCAAATGTCTCCCTTTCTAAAGAATAATAACGGTATCGTCCCGATTTCCTTACATGTATAAATCCTTCTTCTTTAAGGATTTTGAGTTGTTTATTAATAGCAGGTTGCGAAATATTAAATTCTTTCACAATATCTGATTGTGTCTGTTCTCCTTTTGATAAAAGATTAAGGATTTCTCGTCTTGTTGAATCCGCTAGAGCACGGTAAATATTCTTGGTCGTTCTAAACACCTCCCAAAATTATACATAACCGAATGGTTATATAATATAAAAACCGATTTATAATGTCAACAATTTTCTGAATATTAATCCCCGTTCTTTCTGTTCTTTAGTACTATGGAAATCTAATAGGAGTTGTGAAAAAGTTTTAAAATGCAGTTGCTTTTCTGGTGAAAATAACCTAAGGGAGCGGAATTTGAGGTAAGTAAATATAGACTTTAATTTGAATAAGGTCTTCCCAGTTCGATTTGAGGTTACTCTGCAAAAGGAGATGACCCTTGCATTTTCTATTGATAATAAAAATAAGATGTGAACACTTTACTATATTTCTTTAAGGGTTAATCATATAAACATGCATTATCTCGAATCCAAGTCTTCAACATAATGGCCCTTATACAGATGACTCGAATTCGAGATAATTTAATGAATGGCATATATAACTTTTGTACCTCCTATTGTTATTTGTTTTAATTAATTCTCAGAAATATAGTCGACTGCTTCATTTACTTGACTAGATAAGTCATCAGGCAATATATGCCCCATTTTACGATTAACAATCAGCTTACAAGGAACCCCATTTGATCTTAAGATATCCACTGCTTCTATAGTCTTATCGTAAAAAGGATCTTTATCTCCTGTGATCACATATCCCCTTACATCTACTTCACGATTGGATTGCAGCATTGCTTCAAATTCTTGGGTGTTTTCAAATGAAGGTACTATTGCTATAAATCCTTTAAATTTTGTTGAATTATTTTTTGTGCTTAGCTCAATTGCTGTTTTTCCACCCTGTGATGCTCCTGCTATGATGTTCTCTTTTGCAGCAAGATGGTATTTTCCGCTAAATTCAGTAAATGTATCAGTGACATCTTTTTCTGCAACCTCTTGGTTATCCCAAGAATAACAATCATAACTAAACAACTGAGAGGATTGGGGAAATCCTAATAAATAGTTTGATAGAATTGGTGATTCACTCCACTGTTCTATGAAATCTTCAGCATTAGAACCTTTCCAATGTAATGCAAAAATAGATGTATTCGCTTGAGGATTACCAACCACTTGCAATGAAGCTTTTGCATTCTTCTTTTCTGCTTCATATTTCTCCTTGCATTGTTCTACAATCTTTTGAAAATCTGCATTTTCTTTAAGTGGGTTTAACTCAGTGTCGTTCATTAACAATTCTGGTTTCCACCAAAGTCCTCTATCTAATACTTCGTTTAGTTCTGATATTGCTTTGTCATGGTTTCCTTGCAACATATAAATACCAGCTTTCCAATGCCCTAGTCGATCTAGTTTTCTTGGGAACTGTTCCTTAGCTTGTTCCAATAGCATAGATGCTTCTGTAAAATTCCCCTCTTGCACCAGGTTCACTGCCTTTTGTTGAACGTTTACAAATCCATTTTTGGTTTCCATAAAAATCCTCCCACCTGTTTAGTTCAATTATAATTGAACTAATTAATAAGTCAATTGATTTATAACCAATCCCAAGGTTATTGTAAGTTGAACAATGTATGATACGATTAAAGAAAAAGTTGGAGGAAATACCTTGTCTTATAAAATAAAAATGCTATATTCACCTGTTTATGAGCTATTATTAAGTTTTTCTTTATTTAAAAGACAAACTCACTTAAAGTATTTAGACATAGGTTCTCAGTGGAAGTACGATGTGGAGAAGCTTATTTCTAAAGAATTACTTTCAAAAATAAAAGAAAAAAATGATCTCCATTTTGAAGATTTATCAGTGATATTAATTGCACAATGTCCTGATAAAGATTCTATTCAAGGGTTCTTCAAATGGATAGAATCTTTATCAATTGGAGAAATTTATGAGTTAATAAGTCCTTTTCTAAGCGATAAAGTGACAGTTCCAAGTAATCTGGAGTCACAACGTAATCAATTTGTTGAACTTTTAAAAGAGTGGAATGAACAGTACTTTCAAACAATAGACAGAGAATGTCTTAAATCGTTGAAGGACGAAGCAGAATCAACGGAGAAACGTTTAGAAAACGAAAGCACGGAGGAAGTCATTAGATCGGTTAGTCGTTTTGTCATTGAATCAGATGAAATAAAAGAAGTGTATCTTGTCCCAGCTATTCATTTCCAACCTATGTCATTAGTCGATCAATTTAAAGATACACTGTTTATTACCTATCCAACTGGGAAAAACGTAAATGGAACAGAAAGAGTATTAAGTGAATTTAAGGCATTAAGTGACGAAAGAAGAATTAATATTCTCCGCTATATTGCAGAAACCCCATCCACCTTTACGAGCATCGTCAAAGAAATCGGAATGGCAAAAGGAAATATTCATCATCACCTTTCTGTCTTAAGAGGAGCTCGATTGTTAGACATCCATCTCACAAATGATAAGAACACTTTTTATTATCGAACGCATAAAAATTTATCAAGTGAGATTAAAACGAATCTTGACCTACTGTTACAATAGGAGATCATTTGATTCCTCCTATTTTTTAGCTGAATGATCATCCAATAAAATAGGAGTATATTTCACAAAAGAAATGAGGAAAGAAAATGGGAAAACGAAGTGTTGATGACGTTCTTCAAGAAGGGATTCATGGCAAAAAACAGATAAAAGCTTCTGAACGGAAGAGGTTTTTAGGGACGTTTAGAGAACGAGTGGTGATTGCTTTAACCAAAGGACAGTTAATGCAAGATGAGGCATTATTTCAATTAGAGCAAGCTATGAAGAATCACCCTGACACGAAGCTTCTATTAAATGGGAATGTCTCGCCTCGTTTTATGAATTCAGAACAAGACCTGGCATCCAAATACAATATTCCCTATACAGTTGTCAGCAACCGAGAAGCTGAAACTGATATAGGAGCCGTTCTCACCTATGATCATGCTGTGAATATAGAGGATATTTTTGTCCCAGAGCTACATGATAACCAAGAACAAAGTAAAGAAAACCATACAAATCCAATTGTGAAGGCAATCAAGAAACTATTTAAGCCTAGATGAGAAACTAGCTAAGAGACTATCTCTTAGTTAGTTTCTTAAAAAGGTGAATCCATAGAATGCGTATGGTCATGTATCTTCTTCAGATATATAGCCCATTCGCCAGAAGTAAATACATAAGTGCGGTTGACGTTGTAAGTAGGATTTCTTCCATTTTCATCAATGCCTGTTATTGTGTCAGAAGCGATATAGAGATAACGATCAACCAGTTGTAATACTTTATTATAGTCATCGATCTGACCTTGGGTTATTTCATTAACTTCGGTATCATCTTTTTTCATTTTTCGATACTTAACCATAAAATGATTGCCGATTTCAGTATTTTCTTTTAAGAAGTCATTTCTATTTATTTGAATTTTATCTAAATCGGTATTTAAAAACTTCAACTCTTGCAGCTCCCCTACGATTCCATTGAAATTCAGGTACAACTGGTGGGCTTGACCTTTTGTGATACGTTCCTTATCTAGAATTGTATTTATCGTCTTTTGACTTTCAAATGAGTTATGTACGATTAAGGAAATTCTATTAGCGACTTGAGCCCCAATATACTCTTCATAGGTTTTTCCTTTCGAATACTGGTTCATATTGAAATATATACTCAAAAGAAGTGCTATTCCTAATGCACTCATCCACACCTTTTTCATGTATCTCCGGCCCCTTTATAAAACTTCTCTCTAAATTCCATATTCATATATCAGTCACTTATTACTTTAAAATGAAAGAGGATACAATTAGATTACATTTAACTGCCCCTATCATACCATAATTAGGAAATCATATAGAAAAAAGATATTCATAGCTTGTCTTAAGTGTTAAAGCAGACAATAAAAAAATGCTCAGAATTAAAATTCCTCTGAGCATTTTTCTTTGCCAATTGCGCTTCTATGACGTAACTTATTCGTTATCTATTCATCCATCAATCTTTCAACATAATCCTTCAACACATGAATCCCTTGCACACAGTCATTCAGCGATGACCATTCTTTTGGGTTGTGGCTTATGCCATCTTTACTTCGAACGAATAGCATAGACACTGGAACATGATGGCCAACTGGCATGGCATCGTGACCAGCTCCGCTTGGCATAACCATTGGCTCAATTCCTTGATTGGAGATACTTTTCTTCAGAAGTGATTGATTCACTTCCTTAATCGGAACAGGAGCGACATCCAAGTTATTATGAATGTCTAGTTCCACACCTGAATTTTGAACAATCGACCGAGCTTGTTCTCGAATCAAGTCTACTAATTGATCACGTGATTCCACTACAATATCACGAATATCTACATATAATGTGACTTCACCAGGGATAACATTCACGCCGTTTGGACTTACGTGCATTTTGCCGACTGTTGCAACTGCAGTGTCACTTACTTGAGAAGGCAGAGCATGTACCTTTTGAATCAATTCACTCGCTGCAAATAAAGGATCTTTGCGCTCAGTCATCGGCGTATTTCCTGCATGACCTGCCTCCCCATAGAAAGTCATCTCAAGACAAACCGGGCCGGCAATCCCAGATACAATACCCACCGGAAGGTCCGCTTTTTCTAACTCTTTCCCTTGTTCAATGTGGACCTCTACAAAATGGGCCACTTCATTCATATTTCGCTGTGCTTGTTCAAAATCAGATACAGTAGATCCATAATCATTGATGACCTCTTCAAAAGATAAGCCATTGATATCCGTTAGCCCTTTTTGAGTTTCCATATCAATATCTCCAAGCATAGCGTGACTCCCCGTCATACCAGAGTGGAAACGCGATCCTTCCTCATCGGAAAATACAACCACTTCATAGGGTCTGAGGGGAGTATAGCCTTGCTCCTTCCAAGAATCAATCACTTCCAGAGCTGAAACAACACCTAAAACGCCATCAAAATGACCGCCGTTTGGGACCGTATCGACATGGGAACCACATAAGATTGCAGGTAGATCGTTCCGCTGTCCTTGGAGACGACCAAAGACATTCCCCGCTCCATCTTCACGTACGTCGAGACCACTCGCTTCCATCCATGACTTAACCAACTTTTTTGCTTTCTTTTCCTCTTCAGAAAAACCAATTCGACGAGAGCCACCCTCATCAGTCAAACCAATAGTTGCAATTTCAGCTAGACGCCGAGCAACACGCTCCCCATTCACACCATCTTTGGTAAAGTGAGTATCGAAATCTTCCATTAAGTCGTGAAACAAGTTTTGATTCATTGCTATACTGCACCTCTCTTATGTACATTTACTTAACGCTAAATCTTTATAGTATAAACTACCATATAGGAAAGGCACTCGTATAGAAATTTTAATTTCCTTTTCACTCCATTTTAACAACCTTTAAATGAAGACTAAAAATCTAGGTAATTATCAAATGGCACTTTATTAATGTTCTACATAAAAAGGATGAGTATTTTCATCTAGACAGTACTCAATTCTTTGTCTAAAATTCCCTGCCGTTACCATTCTTAAAGCCTGTTCAATAGAATAGAACCCTACTTCTAGACTCTCTGACGAAGTCATAAATTCTCCTCCAATAGGCTTAGCTAAGAACAGCGTATTACAGATTGATTTGTTCACATTTTGAAATATCCCACAGAATTTTATAACTTCAATATCAATACCTGATTCTTCTTTAGTCTCCCTTATTGCAGCATCACTTAATGATTCGCCTTCTTCAACTTGTCCACCTGGCATTTCCCAGCATCTCTTGGGTCCCTTGATTAACAAAATTTCCTTTTCATCATTGAGTACAATAGTTGCTGCTGAAACTATATGTTTTGGGGGCGTATGTATATTTAATTCTCTTTTCTCCAATAAAATCTCCTCCTTCCTTCAGGTAGTATTTTTTCTTATAATTCGGCATCGTTATTTTAGATGCAAAATTTCTCTATCCACTAGCACCCTAAAATGTAGACTTGAATTCGCGATATAATAACTTCTGAACTCTATCCGAAATGTAATCCCTTAACAATAAAAGTTCATCTTTCTCTAACTCATAAGCATTTTTATGATTTGCATAACAATCTACTACTTTTTTAACAGTCATACTAAACTCTTTGGGGAATGTTCCTAATCCCCAGTTACCAGCTTCTTGCTTTGAAGAAATTACGCCTTCCTTTAGATACCAATAGACTCGAATTAAATTTAAAGTACAATAAATTGGATCTTCCTCTATATTTTCTAGACAATCCTTAAAATCTCCCACAATTGAAGAGATATAATCGCTCCGTGGAACTATAGGGAAAACATCAATAATTGGGGCGCCGACAATACAAATCCCTCTATTATTCGTTATAGTTATATGAGCTGCTAGATCTGAATCAGTTTTAACATCTCCATTTAAAAAGTAGTATGTTCCCCTTAATAAATCATTTTCATACCGTTCTCTCCAGGTTTCACTATAATGAAAATCAAATGGACAAGGATGTTTCCAGTATTTTAATTGGTCAAGATTTAGAAAGCTAATTTCCACTGGATATGGAGAATTAGAACACGTTAAAAAGAGTTTTGCTAATTTCCTTTTGGTTACAACAGTAATGGGTTTTTCCGTGACGACCAATATATCAACATCGCTACTGATCGGGTTAAAACCTCCCATAGCCACAGAACCGTGAATATAGAAACCAACCATATTGTCATTTATTATTTTTGTAATCTCTTTATGTAGATTTAAAATGAAATCTTTTATGTCAGATGAACAAGTTTCCCAATTAAAACTCATCTAGTATTCTCCTATTCCTCCATTAACATTGTTGGATTAGTCTCATAACCTTTGCTTACTTATCATCTTTTTCCCTCTCCCGATATTCCTTACTTTCCTACCAAAACAAAAGCATTTCCGTCTGGTGCTTCCATTACAGCAACATGACCGCCCAAAGAATTAGGGAAAGGAGTACGAATCCACTTAACTTCGGAATTAGATTTTAATGTTTCGTAAGTTTCCTGAACATCTTCAACAACAATCTCAATTTCAGCAAAATTCAAATTGGGGTTATTCTTTAATACTAACTCTGATTTACCATCAGGAAATTTCATACCAATCAGTTTCCATTGTTTTTCTTCATCTTGAAAAGCTTCCCATGCTTTTGTTAAACCTAACGATTGATAGAAATTCAATGACTTTTCAATCTCTTCTGTATAAATTGCAACACACTCTATTTTTCTCCACATCGTAATCTCTCCCTTAGAAACAAAAATGTAGGTTAATAGTTAAAAAGAATTTTAAATGATTTACATCACACCTACCTATTTATTTCAATAAAAGAGTCACTAATCCTTTTTTAGATTAATGCCTTTCCCTTTCATTAAAGCGGCCTATTAAGGAAGAAGAGAAGTTGAGAAAATTTTAATAATAGGACTCTTAAAATCAATTGCCAGAATTTTATTACTACAAAATTTTGTAACATAGAAAAGAATTTTTAAATAAAATGTAATCCAATAATTTCTATATATGCTATATAATTAGAAAAAATTGAATTCTGCATATTTTTTAAGAGTTAGGAGTTGACTCCAATGTACGTAATTTCAAGAATAGTAATGGGAACTGAAGAAACCCTAAAGAACTCAAATAGCAATTCGAATAAAATCTTCCATAACTTCTCTAGTGCAGAAAACTTTGCTAAAAAACTTAACCTACATACACATTCAGATAAAAAATGGGGTGTAAAGAAAATTTAGAAATGAAATTGAACGGTAGTTAAAATAACAACGTATCATGTGACTGATATATAATTAGAGCGCCATAATCTTAAAGACTTGAATTCGAGATATTCATTAATCTGTTTCACTAAATCACCCGCTTATTGAAAATGAATTATCCCTAACTATTTCTCTTTTTATAGAAATTAGATATTAATTGTATTAAAGAAACAAAATACAGTAACAGAATAATAATCCAGAATATTACCATACCCTTTGCATTAGTACCGTTTAAAATATAATCAAATATCATGTAAGCAAAAAGTATATCTAATGTTAGAAAAACCGCAAACCATTTCCACTTTCTCGCGATTAACATAACTAAAGGTACAAGAAATACCATTGCAATAGATTCCCAATCACCAACGTACCCTGCTGGTGTAAATTTTTCTACTAAATGTCTCCAATCTATATATAAAATTTCCTTTTACCCCCACACCATTATTTATACAAACTGCCTAGATTAAGTACATTTTTCCAACTCAAATTTTAAAACAAATATCCAGTAAATAACCTGCTCTATTATACGAACAAGGCAAATAAAAAGGACTTTCCTTATTCCAGGACGGCGCCCAATAAATGAATACTTGATTTCGAGATAATTATTAATTTGTTCTTTAACTATTGCTATCGTTCTTAGATAATATTGCTTCTTTTCTACCTTTCCTTCTAAATAAAATTCCCACAATAAAAGCTGTAACCATTACTACAATAGGAGAAATTACACTCTTATCAAAGCCCTCAAAAAAACTAACAACAGTAATTCCAAATAGTATAAATGCCGAAATTATAAAGTAAATCAACGATGTATTTTTATAATCATTCGATGTATGTTTTTTTCTTTTAAACATTAAATCCACTCCCAATAACCCTTTAATGTTTAGTATAAATATCCATATAATAACCTATTATACGAACCTAAATGGGGTTTCCTTATTTCAGAAAAGCGCCCGATTGCTGAATATTTGAATCCGAGATACTTTTAAATATATGATTATTCTTTATCCCTCTTGATCACGCAATAAGAAATGGTTATAGTGTACCTTTCATTCTAATCACTTTTCCATTAACTTCAGGTCCTACCTCTTCCAGTCCAAGTTTTTTATAGAATTTTAATGCATTAATGTTAGTAGGAGATACTCTTAAGTGGTATTCATTCACATTATGATTTTCAAAAAAATTTAGTGCATACTGATGTAATTGCTTCCCCATCCCCCTACCTCGATTCTCTGGAATTAAGTAATACAAATTAACATATCCTATCTCTCTATCTTCATATTCTCTAATGGTTAACTCAAGCTGGCCAACTATGTTATCACCTTTTTTCACCATTACAAATCCATCAGGATAATTACTTATCTTCTTTTCTAACCAATTTAGGTATTCTTTTTCATCTCCAAATCCTGAAATCTCCCCAAAACTAATTAGAAAGGAGTCTTTTCGAAATTCAATAACCTTCCCACGATCATCATTGATATCGATGGTTTTAAAACTCAGCAAATTCTTCCCTCCTCTTTTCTAGAATCCCACTCAATAAACGAGTTGTAAGGTATGCTCTTTATATTAGTAATAATATGTCACTTTTTAAAATTTAAATAGTGTTCGAGAGGCGAAATATGCTATTGTTACAAAAATTAAGATACACAAACCAATTTGCCAACTCCAGTGTAGCCCAGTACTCTTATATTTCCTAATAAAACCATGAATTAGCAAACCTAAAATAATACTTAGACCTGAGCCTATAAGACCGATATATAAGTAAAAGTATTCTATCGGTGCTACAAAAAAAGTGTTCCTCACGCCTATAGCACCAGCAATCATTAAGATCACTGCGACTACAAAAAGCAAAATATATTTCAATTTATAGCTCCTTTCAGCCATTCTACATATATTTTAATTATTTAAGAATTTAAGCAGCATATGTTCAGCTATACTCCCCTCAATTAGTCGTTGTGTGTCTATTGGTGCAACATCTACTTCATCTGCATCATCTCCAGCTTGTAACTTTCCTCCATTTACTTCACAATGGACCATTATATACAAGTCATTTGGTCTGTTCTTACTTATAATCGTCCCCCAATTTTCTATAACTCTAGTCTCTAGACCTGTTTCTTCCCTTACTTCCCTTACGGCTGCTTCTTCAGCACTTTCATGTTTATCTATAAATCCTGATACAGTGGCCCATTTATTCTCTGGAAACCATTTTTGACGTACATATAACATCTCATTATTCTGGGTTGATACAAAAACTATTACCACTGGAACCGGAGGGTCATACCATTTCCAATTACATTTAGTACAAACCTTTTTAGCATTACCATTATAATTTTCATTCAAAAGACTTCCACAATCACCGCAGTAATTCATACTTCTCCTCCAAATTCTAGATTCATTTTTTCTGGAATAATATACAAGTTCAAGATAATCATTTTGGATTCCTTCTTCCTTCTATAAACCTGACTATACAAAAAGACGCGTTATTAAATAAACGCGCCCTCAAGCTGAAAAATTAGTTTTATTAAAACTGCATTATTATAAAAGGTTTTGGTTAGGTTAAATATTATCTTTTCATTTGTTCCTTAATAAGAAGGCCCCCTCTAATTCCCCTTTTCCTCTACAGTATATGGTTTCACTTCACCATTAGGGAATTCTTTAACTAAACCGTCTTTGGTTGCATAAACAATATAGGTGTTGTGCACTTTAGCATCAATTTTGGCTCTTTCTCCCGTCATTTTAGCCCATTGTTCAACCCAACCATACTTTCTTTTCCTTGAAAGTTCATTGTTTTCAAGCATATTATTTTCACCACCTAAATCACCGTTATTCTTAATATTAATTTTATCAAATTATAAAAACCATGCCATTTTCATACATTTATCTCGAATCCAAGTCTTCAACATAATGGCACGTTTGTTGAATAAAGTAGAGAAACATAAGATGAATAAAGATAACTCTTAATTCATTTAAGATCTCGTGGGTTTATACCATATATCAGTAATATTGCTAAAAACTACATAGATTAAATACCATATACATCATCAGTACATAAAAAAGGACAAGATCTTAACATGACCTTGCCCTCTACAATAAACTATTTCATTCTAACTCTAAATTCGCTCGAATTGCATCCTTATACCTCTTATAGTAAGCGGGAACGTTATTCAACAACAGAAGCTCTGTATAAAGATAACTTTTCATATTAAAATCATTAAAATCAATATTGGTGATCTCTTGGATTTGCTTGATTCGGTAGTTCAATGTGTTCGGGTGAATGAAAAGTTCGTTTGCTGATTGCTTGCCTTTCCCGTTATTCGCTAGGTAAACCTCTAACGTTTTTAACAGGTCTGTTTGACTTTCATGATCCTTGCCAATGAGCTTTAGAAGGTCATGACTGAAGTAATCCTCAGAGCTATTTTTTTCATACAAGGTCGCCAGGTAACGATATACGCCTAGTTTTGCGAATTCACGAGGCATTGTTTCAGGTCTTGGTTCGATAAAGTTCGCTGTTTCGATCACTTCAAAGGCTTCAAGAAAGCTTTTACGAACATCGGAAAGTTGTTTGTACTCTTTTCCGAGTCCGATCATAAAGCTATAAAAATCTGAGGTGCCGAGTTTTTCTTTGATCATCTCAATCACACCACGTGCTTTTTCCGTTATCCTACCTTCATCATCTCTTTTGCCATGAACAATCATCACAATCAAAAACTCTGTCTTGAGGAGATAGATGTCTTTTCTTTCAGGTAGCTTATTCACGATATCTTCTAAGTAATCCAATAAGGATCTCTGGTGTGGATTCGTTAGTGAAAAGATCAATACGGAATGACGCTCGGGTAATGCGAGTTTTGCAATCGTCGCATCGTGCTTGAGCTGTTGTTCACTTCCATATTCCTGGTGAATGAGCTTCCATAACAATTCATCCTTGCGACTGTCTGATGCATTTAACTTATTGTACACATCATAGATCAACTTCCCAATGTGAGGAGCTACTTCTTCTAAAAAAGCCAGATCCTCTTCAAGAACTGGTGAGTTGGCCTCTTGAATCCAAATGTAGCCCATCGTATGACGCAGGTGACGAGCACCCATTACAACACGCTGGCTAAATCCTAACTCCTCAATCGGGTCAATGCGAATCGGACTTGGTTGTTTCTCGAGCTTTTGAACAATTCCTTCCTTTTTTAAGCGATCAATGATAAATACGGGACACTTTTTGGAAAGAATCGTTTTCTGCTGAATTTGACCAAATTCCTCAGTAGAAGTGCTATAAGAAATCAGCTCGAAGTTTTTATTTTCAATGATGACAGGCTTCTTTAACCTCGAGCTAATCAGTTCTGTTGCTTTATGTATATCCTCTGTTTGGAAAATTAGTTGCTTTGCATTCACATGGCATTCCCTTTCCTTTTATCAAGTAAGAGCATATGTTTCTTTACAGTGCATCCCCTATTATACCGATTTAAGCTCATAAGAAAAAGGTAGAAGAATTTTTATCAGATCAAAATACGCAAAAAACCCTTCTCGCAATAACGAGAAGGGCTCTTTGGTATATGGTTCTTCTTATAACATTTCAGAAATTGTTTTCGCTTGCATGTGCAGTTGAAGGTAATCTGGTCCACCAGCTTTAGAGTCTGTACCAGACATCTTGAATCCGCCGAATGGCTGGTAACCAACAATTGCGCCTGTGCAATTACGGTTGAAGTACAGGTTACCTACGTGGAAGTCACGTGCTGCACGCTCTAGGTTTTGACGGTCTTCAGAAATTACCGCACCTGTTAAGCCGTATTCAGTGTTGTTTGCAACTTCAATTGCTTCGTCGAAGTCTTTTACTTTTGTAAAGCAAACAACTGGGCCGAAGATTTCTTCTTGCTGCATACGGGATTTTGGATCAAGGTCTGCAAATACAGTTGGCTCGATGAAATAACCTTTAGAGTCATCACCGTTACCACCAACAACTAGGCGACCTTCTTCTTTACCAACTTCCATATAGCCCATGATTTTATCGAATGCTGCTTGGTCTACAACAGGACCCATGTACACATTGTCCTCTGTTGCGTTACCAACAGAAAGTTCTTTTGTTTCTTTTGCAACGCGGTCTAGTACTTCATCATACACATCTTCGTGTACAACAGCACGGGAGCCTGAAGAACACTTCTGACCAGAGAATCCGAATGCAGAAACCACAATAGCATCTACTGCTGTATCGATGTCAGCGCTCTTATCAACTACAACTGTGTCCTTACCACCCATTTCAGCAATAACCTGTTTAAGGTGGTTTTGACCTGGCTGTACTTTAGCCGCTTTTTCAATGATACGTGTACCTACATCACGAGAACCAGTGAAGGAGATTAGAGATGTTTTCGGGTGATCCACTAGATAGTCCCCAACTTCACCGCCGCTACCAGGTACGAAGTTTAGTACGCCTTTTGGCAGGCCAGACTCTTCAAGAACCTCAACGAATTTCGCTGCGATTACTGGGCTGTTACTAGCAGGCTTCATTACAACAGTGCTACCTGTTACAAGAGGTGCTACAGTTGTACCAGCCATGATCGCGAATGCTAGGTTCCATGGTGGAATAACAACAGCTACGCCACTAGGTTGATAGATATAGCGGTTCATTTCGCCTTCGCGGCTTTCAACATGCTTTCCTTTGTCTAGCTCGATCATTTGACGAGCATAGTACTCTAGGAAGTCAATTGCTTCAGCTGTGTCCGCATCTGCTTCTTTCCATGGCTTACCTACTTCATATGCTAGATAAGCAGAGAATTCATGCTTACGACGACGGATCTTCGCTGCTGCACGGAAAAGGATTCCTGCGCGAGATTCAGCTGACCATTTTCTCCAGTCTTCAAAAGCGTCAGATGCTGCTTGCATCGCTTGCTCAGCAATTTCTTGGTCCGCTTTTGATACTGTACCCACAACTTCATCTTTTTTCGCTGGGTTTACAGACGTAATTTTGTTGTCTGTCTTAATATGTTGACCGTTAACAAGTAGGGTATAATCTTTGTTGAGTTCACCTTTTACCTTCTTTAAAGCATCCTCAAATGCCTTTTTGTTTTCCTTAACAGAAAAGTCCGTAAATGGTTCATGTTTAAATGGTGTGTACATAACATTCATTCCCCTTTCATTTTTGAAAACGCTTTAGTTTAAACGTAACACTTTTGTTTATTTCTTGAAAAGTCCTTTGATTGCAAATGACACATTGGCTGGTCTTTCCGCCAAACGGCGCATGAAATAGCCATACCAATCATCACCATAAGGTAAATACACGCGGACCTTATACCCTTCTTTTAACAGGGCCATTTGTGTATCGTTTCGCATGCCATACAGCATTTGAAACTCAAATTGGTCCGTCGGAATATTGTTTTCCACAGCAAATGCCTTTGTAAACTCAATCATGGCATCATCATGACTGGCAATTGCCGTGTAGTGACCATTTAATAGATTCTTCTCGATTAAATGCTTTAAGTTCTCATCTACATCAGACTTCTCAACAAAAGCAACTTTACCTGGTTCTTTATAAGCTCCTTTTACTAAGCGAAGATACGGATCATATGAGCTTAAATCATCTAAATCTTCACTGGAGCGGTACAAATAAGATTGTATGACGGTACCTATATTGTCATACCTCTCTTTTAAAGATTTGTAGATTTCGAGTGTCTTCTCGGTTCGCGTTGAATCTTCCATATCAATGGTTACGACAACATCGTGCTTTTGTGCTTCATCCATAATGGCGATCATGTTCTCCCAGACCACATCGTGTCGAATGTCTAATCCAAGTGACGTTAGTTTGACCGACACCTGTGAAGTAAGCTGGTGACTACTGATCATTTGAATGGTTTGAATACACTCCTGCGCTCGCTGTCTCGCTTCCTTTTCAGATGAGACAAACTCACCAAGATGATCGACTGTAATGTGTAACCCCTGACTATTTAAGTCCTGGATTAAGGGAACAGCTTCTTCAAATGTTTCCCCACCTACGATTTTATTCGCCCCAAATTTCGGACCCCACTTCTTAGCAAGCCGGTCCAAAACCGAGCTACTTGATAAGTGAAGAAAAAACTTCTTGCTTATCGCTTCCATCACAAATCCCTCCATATCGTCGTCTCTACGATATTTCTTTCCAAAACAGAAGGAATAACATAGGCTTTTTTTCTTTTGTATTGATTTGTTATGAATATTGTAACTATTTTTACATGTAAGCGGCAACGTGTTGAGGACACAATGTTTGGTGGGGGTTTTTGTGGTTTAGGCACAAGAGGTTGTGGAGAGTGCATAATAAAAAGACATGCTTTTATTAACATGTCTTTCGGAATTTAATAATTATATTTAATAAAACGTTAGATTAAAGGCAAACCTTCATAACAGTTGATTCCACACTCTACATGGGTTATCTGCAGAAACATATTCCTTGGCTGCAGAACGAACATAGGAACTGTTCGAGACCAGTGAAAAAGTCCACCAATATAAAATAAAAACCCCCTACATGGTATAATGAGTACGACCAAATACCGAACCATGAGGGGGTTTTTCTTGTGCTTCGACAAGAGCCAAAGCAACTCAGTCTTCACTCTATATTATATAGTAAAATTCCAGAACATCATATCCTTAAATTGATTGATACCTATATCGATTTCAGTTTTATCAATGAGCTTCTCAAAGAGACCTACTGTACAAATTTTGGACGTCCTGCCAAAGAACCTGAATTGATGTGTAAGTTGTTGTTTATACAACATCTTTACGAGCTTTCGGATGAAGTAACGATACGGGAAGCTAACTTAAACTTAGCTTATATGTATTTTATCGGCGTCAATCCTGAAGATGAACTTCCGGATAAAAGCCTTCTATGCAAATTTCGTCGACATCGTCTAGGTAATTCCACACTAGATGAAATGATGATTGAAATCACCAAACAGTGTGTGGAATTAGGTATTATCAAGGGAACTGGCGTCAGTATTGATGCCACCCATGTCGAAGCGAATACGATTAAAAAGACCCCTGAACGAATGATGAAACATTTAGCACGAAACATTAAACAGCTCTTTGAAGAAGAAAAGGAAGAGGCGTTAACCAACATCCCTGAAACCCCTGATTATCAAGAGATTGAAGATCACAAAGAAGCTAAAGCCGTCATGAAAAACCATTTAGAATTAGTAATTCATGAAGCCGAAAATCAAGGTTCATCTACCGAACCACAAACATCTGAGGCAATTCAAGAGGCTAAGGACATTCTGGCTGATCCGAAGTTTATGGCTCAAAAAGGTATTCGTTCCCTTGTTGATTTGGATGCTCGTGTAGGAAGAAAAGGTAAGAACCAATCGTTTTATGGATACAAAACAGAATTTATGATGACAACAGACGAGCGAATCATTACCTCCGTGCGCACCTCCGATGGTGCCGCAATCGACGGTAGTGATACGAAGGATTTGTTGACGGAAACGAAGAAATCGGGGCTGTGTGTCGAAGAAGTGTTCGGAGATAAAGCCTATTTCAGAAAAGATATTTTAGATGACATCAAATCGCTTGGAGCGAAAGCATATATTCCTGTGAGTCCTCTCGTGTACCGAATGGATGAAGAACAATTCTCTTACAATAAGGATGCCGACGAATGGCACTGTAGCCAGGGAAATACGACAGTCAAGAAGAAGTATTACACCTCAAATAATAAAGATGGCAAACGAGAAGGGTATAAGTATTATTTTGAAATGAATCAGTGTAAAGCTTGTCCCCTCCATGACCAGTGTGCCAAGAGATCGGCTAGAAGAATACTAACGGTAGGGGTAAACACGCCTGAATTTTACCGCATTTCCCAATACCAGAAGACAGAGGCGTTTAAGGAAAAGTATAAAAAGCGAGCTTCCATAGAAGGAAAGAATGCGGAGCTCAAACGATTCCACGGTCTATCCCGAGCTAGGGGGTATGGCCTCTTAAGCATGGACAATCAGGCGAAATTAACCGCCATAGCGGTTAATTTCAAGAGGATAGCAGCCCTACTATCCTCCAAAACTCCTTCTTTTTTGATGCCAAATCCAAATTTAATGGTATATATAACAATTTGAACTTCTCACCCTACCATTTCATCCGAAAAAAGCCTACTTTTTCACTGATCTCG
>NZ_AULJ01000067.1 GCF_000425225.1 Pontibacillus marinus BH030004 = DSM 16465
AACGGGTTGACTCCAGCGGAAGAACGGAGTGACGAGACCCCGCAGAGAGCTTGCGAATGAGGAGGCTCGGCGCTTCGTCCGCAGGAAAGCAACCCGTTCCACAGTCCGCCGCTCTCCATAAAAGCAACGGAACCACCCCGCACCAGCTTATTCAAGATTACTGCCATATTACTGAGTACTACACAGACACTTATTTAAGCATATATGTAAAAATCCCCCCTACCTATTTGGTAGGGGGGATTTATTAAACATCTAAACTACTTTGGTTTTCTTCTGCTTCTTCTTCATCTGGTGTTTCGTCCATTCCGTAATGCTGACGGATTTTAGCATGGATTTCGTGGTAAGTTTCTGGATTCTCTTTGAAGAATTGCTTAGCATTTTCACGACCTTGGCCTAATCGCTCGTCATTATACGAGTACCAAGAACCACTTTTCGTAATAATATCTAAGTTTGTACCGATATCAAGAAGCTCACCTTCTGCTGAAATACCTTCACCGTACATAATATCTACTTCAGCTTGTTTAAATGGAGGTGCTACCTTGTTTTTCACAACTTTGAGCTTTGTTTTATTACCGACCATTTCATTTCCCTGTTTTAATGTTTCCGCACGACGAACTTCAAGACGAACTGATGAATAGAACTTCAAGGCACGTCCACCTGGAGTTGTTTCTGGATTACCGAACATTACACCAACTTTTTCACGGATCTGGTTAATGAAAATAGCTGTTGTCTTCGATTTGTTAATGGCACCGCCAAGCTTACGTAAAGCTTGGGACATTAGACGGGCTTGAAGACCTACGTGGGAATCTCCCATTTCACCTTCGATCTCCGCTTTTGGAACAAGCGCTGCAACAGAGTCAATTACGATCATATCAATTGCACCACTACGAACTAGTGCTTCTGCAATTTCTAGAGCTTGCTCTCCTGTATCCGGCTGGGAAAGAAGTAATTCTTCAATATCCACGCCTAATGCACGTGCATAAACGGGGTCTAGAGCATGCTCAGCATCGATAAATGCTGCTTGTCCACCTTGACGCTGTGCTTCTGCAATTGCATGTAAAGCAACCGTTGTTTTACCCGAGGATTCAGGTCCGTAGATCTCAACGATACGACCGCGTGGATAACCACCAACACCTAAAGCAACATCCAATGCCAAGGAACCACTTGGTACGGTATTTATTTTCTTCTCGGCTTGCTCCCCTAACTTCATTACAGAGCCTTTACCGAATTGCTTTTCTATTTGACGTAACGCCATGTCGAGCGCTTGTTTACGATCACTCACGTTTCTTCCCCCTTAAGATTGAACTACTACAATCATAACTCTTTTTATGAAATTTAACAAGAAAAATACGAATAAACGTTCCCCATTTTTTATGAGTATGAACGAATAACTTTTCAATTTTGCTCTAAGAATCTTTTCAATTTAGGCCTTGAAATCAGTTGTATAATATAATTTTAATGATTTTTTTGTTTTAAATGATGATATAAAAGTTCATATCCTTTTTTTACAGCTTTGGTGCGTACCATGTCTCGATCACCATTGAAATAGAATCGTTTTGCAAAAGGTGATTCTCCATCAATATAAATCCCAATAAAGACGGTTCCTGCTGTGTGTCCTTCTACCTCATCTGGCCCTGCGACCCCAGTAAAACTTATTCCGATGTTTGAATCAAGTTTCTCTGCAACATTAACGGCCATCGATACTGCACAAGCTTCACTTACAGTTCCATAATGACTAATAATTAACTTTGGAACCTCTAGCAAGTTTTCTTTAACGCTTTTGGCATAACATACTACCCCACCATTACAAACGCTTGAAGCACCCTTTAATGTAACAAGACGTTCTACAAACTGTCCACCTGTTAAACTTTCAGCAGCAGATATAGTGAATTGTTTTTCTTTTAAAAGTTCAAAAACTGATTGGTCAATAGAGTCGTCGTCATACCCGTACACATAATCCCCTACACGCTCATAAATTTGCTGCTCCGTTACTTGAACAAGTTCTTTTGCTTTTGCTTCTGACTCAGCTTTTGCCGTTAGACGTATAGCAACTTCTCCATTACTCGCTAAAGGTGCAATGGTAGGATTTTGTTGTGCTGCAATGAGATCTTTTAAATCATGTTCGAGTTGAGACTCCCCAATCCCTATAAAACGAAGCATTCTTGAAAAGATAGGACTTTGATTTGGGAATGTTTGTTGAATATATGGAAAGCCCTGGTGTTGCATAATTGCTTTCATTTCTCTAGGTACGCCTGGTAAAAATATCCAAAGTGTATCATTCTTTTGAATAGCCATACCAGGAGCCATTCCAACGTCATTTACTAGAATATCGGCACCTTCAAAAATTCGTGCTTGCTTTCGATTGTTAGGGCTCATGGTAAAGCTATTTTTCTCATAATAGGCCTCAATATTTCTCATTGTCTCTGCATCTTCATATATTGGCTTTTCTAATATCTCAGAAGCCGCTTCACGTGTCATATCATCATCAGTAGGACCAAGACCACCTGTAACGATAACTAAATCTGATCGATCCTGAGCTAATGAAAAAAGAGAGGTTAAGCGCTCGTAATTATCTCCAATAACACTATGGTGAAATACATTGACACCATGTAATGCAAGTTGTTCAGATATCCATTGAGCATTTGTATTGGAGATTTGGCCTAAAAGCAACTCTGTACCAACTGCAATAATTTCGGCCTTTACACCATTCCCCATTATTTAGACCCCTCCATAACATGCCAGTTCTTAACAAAGTATTCTACTCCGGAAGCAACTGTAATGAGCATCGCAGCCCATAAAGAAATCGTCGCAAATGGAAAACCAATAAACGAAAACGGAAAGTTGTGTAATAGAAGTGCTGAAGCTGCAATAATTTGAATCCATGTTTTTAATTTACCCATTTGTCCAGCTGCAAGAACAATCCCTTCACCAGCTGCCACTAAACGTAAACCAGTTACAGCAAACTCTCTGCTTACGATCAGAATCACTAACCACGCTGCAGCCATGTCAAGTTCTACTAGAGAGATTAAAGCTGCTGAAACAAGCAACTTATCTGCTAAGGGATCTAAAAACTTACCTAAATTTGTGACAAGGTTATACCTTCTAGCATAGTAACCATCAACCCAGTCTGTAATGGAAGCGATTATAAATAGAATGGCTGCCACAAAGTGAGATACAGGTAAAGAGCTTTCACCAATCTCCCAAGTACCCCAATCTAATGGCACTGAAAGTAAAAAGATAATGATGGGAATCAATAGTATGCGTGATATAGTAATGCGATTTGGTATATTCATGATTTTTCCTCCATTTTCTGTTCCCGTGAAACATTTGTGTATTGACTAGAAAAAAGTCATCTTCTTCAAGATGACTCTTTTTCCTTAAACTATTGTGCTGATGAATCTTTTACGTTAATCCAAATGGTTTGAACAATATTTTCTTCTGGATTTACTGGATACTCTAGCTTCTGATCATTGATAAAAATGTTGGTTTGATTTGCTCGACCAACACGGATTCTAATACGTTCTTCTCCAGTAAGGTCTAAACTCATTTCAGGGGTGTCTGCGTTAAGGATCTTGCCAAAAAACTCTTTTCCTTTTCCGTTTCGAACACCTAAAAAGCTTTCATCATTTTGCTGCTTAATTTCTGCTCTTAATTTTAATTCATCTGCATTAACCAATTCTAGAGTAGATTCAGGTTCTGCCCCAGATCCTTTTTCTACCACATTAACCTCTTGCTTAGGCTCTTCTGGTTCTTTGGTTTCTTGTTTGTCTTCTTGATTATCTTCTCCGTTATTTTCATTTGATTGATCAGAATTATTCTGATCTCCTTCATTACTATTGCCTGAGCTACCCGAATCTCCATCTTCATCCCTGAAGACTTCATCACCTACACCATCTTCTTCCTGAACAGGTGTATTATCAGAATTAGAATCAATCGTTTTTTGATAAAAAATATACCCAACTACAAGAATACCGATTACAAGCAAACCAATAATAAATTTAGGTAAAAAAGTAAAGATAGCAGATCCTTTTGTAGATGCTTCGTCTTTATGTCGTTGTAGTCTTGTATATTGAATGTATTCCTCTTCACTCGAACTCGGAAGCTCATTCGCATGTTCTTCCATAATGATTTCGGGATCTAATCCAACCGCTTCAGCATATTGCCGAATAAATGCTCTTGTATAAAATTTACCCGGCATAATACTGAAATCGCCTTTTTCTATGGCTTGTAGATAACGGGTTTGGATTTTTGTTTCATTTTGGATATCATCAAGAGACATATTTTTTGCTTCTCTTGCTTCTTTTAACCTAGCACCGATTTCCATCTCTAAACACCATCCATTTTAAAAGTCAAACATGGAAAAGCCATCATCTTGATTAAATTCTGACTTATCTACTGTTTCGTATGTAATTTCTTCATCCTCACTATTGCGTAGCTCGATGATGTAGTCGAAATCACCTATTTTATATTCCGTTTCTCGTACGAACATATCTGGATGTTCAACAACCTTTGTTGCTGGAAGGCGCATAATCTCACGTACAAGTTGCCAATGTCTTTCATTTGCTCTTTTTGTTGATACAATTCCGTCGAGAATATAGAGGTTCTCAGGGGAATACTCATCCTCGATTAATTGACTTCGTATCGTTTGTTTAAGTAATGTACTTGATACAAAAAGCCACTTCTTATTGGCGGATACACTTGCAGCTACTATAGACTCTGTCTTTCCGACTCGAGGCATCCCTCTTATTCCAATGAGTTTATGTCCGTCTTTTTTAAATAATTCAGCCATAAAATCAACTAAAAGACCAAGGTCTTCGCGGACAAAACGAAACGTTTTTTTATCATCTATGTCACTATGTATATAACGCCCGTGTCTTACGGCTAAACGATCACGCAATTTAGGACGACGACATTTCGTAACAGAGATCGTGTCCATCGTTTGTAATATCGATTTCAAGCGATCAATTTGTTCATCATGTTTGCAAAGTAAAAGCATTCCTCGTCTAGAATCTTCAACTCCATTAATCGTAACGATATTAATGGATAGCATTCCTAGCAAGGAGGATATATCACCCAGCAGCCCTGGACGATTATACTTAATTTCATACTCCAGGTACCATTCCTTCTTATCCATATCACAACTCCTTCCTCATTAAACCTAAACGTAGATAATGAAAATGTTAGTTATCCCTATCATAAAGCAAATTGAAATATTAGAAAAGGCTAATATGGTCCAAAAACTTCACATTTTTTGCAGAAGTTATCAGAAAGAGAGGAAAGATTTCAGAAAAGAATGGCTATTTCATTAGACGAACACCAACTCCAATTGGTTTCATAACAAAAGAAAAAGCAAGAGGGAAATCCTCTCGCTTTTACTTCGTACCGTTATTTTGTACAAGTTTAACCATCATATTAGCAATTGCGTGTTGTTCTTCTTGAGAAGCAACACTCCATAGATCACGAAGCATAGCCTCTTGGTCATTTTTCGCATCTACTTGGTTTGCTAAATAGTCACCTACTTCATAGGCAAGGTTAGAGACGGCTTGGTCGTTCATTCCATCACCTTGAGCTTGGTGTAGGCGATCCCCTAAAAAGTCTTTCCAGGAATCCCAGTTATCTAATACAGACATGTCTAATTCCTCCTTCATTCAACTTACAGGATTATCTTTTGAAAAGACATCCGCTTTTATTCATGAAAGAAGGAAAAGTCATTATCCATTCCAAGCCCCTGTGACATTAATCAATTCTCCTTGTATATATGAAGAACGGTCATCTGCTAAAAATAAGGCAGTGTGAGCAATATCTTCTACTTGCCCCATTCTATTCACAGGGATTTCTTCTATAATCTCTTGTTTTTCTTCCTCACTTAAGTGACGATTCATCTTTGTTTCAATAATACCAGGACGAATCCCATTTACAGATATTCCAGAGGGTCCCACTTCTTTAGCCAGTGATTTGATAAAACTATCCTGAGCACCTTTAACTGTTGAATACAACACTTCACAACTTGCCCCAACATCTCCCCAAATAGAAGAGATTACAATTATATTACCAGCCTTTTTCTGAATCATGGTTGGTAATAGGTGACGAGTAACCTTCCAAGGAGCTTTCACATGCACATTATACATCATGTCCATATCTTCATCTGATACGTCTTGGAAGAGCTTGAGTTGGCTCACGCCGCTTGAGAATACAACTGTATCAACAGTGTGCTCCAGTGTCTCACAAAGACTCTCTATACCTGTTTCCGAACTTAAATCTGCTTGTATGGTTTGAAGAACAGCATCACGAGGTAGCTGGTCCTTTATATTTTTTATCGCTTCTTCATTGTGGTGATAATGAAGGATTAATTCATACCCTCCTTCAGCAAAAGATACGGCTATAGAAGCCCCAATATCTCCACTAGCACCTGTAATTAAGCATATTTTCCCCATCTTACTTCCTTTCTACTCTTCAGAAGGACGAACTTCTGTTACTGCGATACGATCTTCATCAATCCACGCTTTAAGGTGTTCTTCAACCTCATCCTTCGTTAAGGATTCAATGGCTGGTAAAACTTGAAACAGATCAATACCAAGATGACGATATTGAACAAACGTTGTTGCAATAAACTCTAGAGAGTTCATTGAACGCATAAACTGTCCGATCTTTTTCCTTTTCATTCGATTAAACTCTTCATCAGTTAAATTGCGACCCTTTAGCTCATGCAGCATTCCCTTTACACGCTCACTTAATTTTTCAGGGTTCCGTGTATTGCCGCCTATGATTGTGAAACCAAATGATTTATCAAGGTGTGTTTCGAAATGAAACGAATCATCTATTAAATCTTCATTATAAAGTGTTTCGAAAAACTCTCCACTCTTAGAGAAGAAATGATCCAATACCATATTCTTCATCATATCAGTCTTTAAGAATGTATCTTCATTCAAGTATTCTGTATCCTCTTTAACCCCCACTAAACATTTCGATACAGAAACAGGCATTTCTATAACCTTATGAGCTTCAGCAACACCTTTCGGCTCATCTGGATAAGATCGATCTATTGTAGGTGTAGCCTCAAATTCCTTAGCATTTTGATTCTCTTCAATCAACTTCATCATACTCTCAGGGTCAAAATTCCCTGCAACGAAAAATGTCATGTTGGATGGATGGTAAAACGTGTTATAACACGTATAGAGATCTTCTTTTGTAATATCTTGAATGGAATCAACTGTCCCAGCGATATCTACTTTTACTGGATGATCTTGGAATAAGCTCTGAATTGTTCCAAAGAATGCTCTCCAATCAGGTTGGTCATCATACATACGAATTTCCTGTGCGATGATTCCCTTTTCTTTTTCAACAGATTCATCCGAAAAATATGGATCCTGTACGAAATCAAGAAGCGTTCTCACATTTTCTTGAATATGTTGAGTTGCTGAGAACAAGTAAGCTGTACTTGTGAATGAGGTAAATGCATTTGGAGACGCCCCTAGCTTCGTGAAGTCTTGAAATACATCTCGATCCTCTTTCTCAAAGAGCTTATGCTCTAAAAAGTGTGCAATTCCTTCAGGCACCGTTACTTGCTCATTTTTACCTATTGGTGAAAAGGTTTGATCAATGGAGCCATACTCTGTTGTAAACACTCCAAATGTTTTAGCCATTTCTCGTTTCGGTAATAAATAGACCTCTAACCCGTTATCAAGTTTCTTGGAATAAAGCGTTTCTCCAATTTGTTCATAGTGTTGTGTATTCATTACGCATCGCCTCCCTCTTGCTTCGTTAGGAAGTAAACCGTATCTAAATGAACCTTTTCAGCTACTCGTAATACATCTTCTTTAGTAACCTGCTTCACTTCTTCAATGAGTTCATCTGGAGTGCGATCGCTTCCTGAAATCACCTGATGATAAAGGACTTCCACCACACCTTGTTGGTTGTCTAATGTCTCAAGGAATTGGTTTACAACAAGATCTTTTGTCTCCTGTACCTCATCATCAGAAAAATCACCATCTTTCATGGCTTTCATTTGTTTTTCAATAATATCCCGAGCTTGTTTGTAGTCATTTGGATCAATTCCACTAAATACAAGTAAAAGGCCTTTATGACTCTCAAATCGAGACGCAGCATAATAAGCAAGACTATGCTTTTCTCGTACGTTCATAAATAGCTTAGATGATGGGAATCCACCAAAAAGACCATTAAACACTTGTAGAGCAGGATAATCTTTATCTCCGTATCGAATATGCGTACGATAACCAAGATGAAGTTTTCCTTGTTGTACATTTTGCTTATCAATCACTTCGTTTGGTTGTTTAGGCGCCTCTTTTGAAGTGGTTTCAGTTGGAGTTATAGTAGGATTTGAATCCCTTTTAATTTCCTCTTCGACAATGTTTTGAATATTATTTTCGTCAAAAAGACCTTGCACATAAATGTCCATCTTATCTTGAGCAAGCATCTCTTGGTAATAAGCGTATAAACTCTCTCCTGTAATGTCTGGGAGGTCTTCTTCGTATCCATGAACATGGTATCGATAAGGCTCGTCACTACACATCTCATCTAGCAAACGACTGTTAGCATAACTCATCTTATCATCTTTTAATGATTTAATCTTTTGGGTTAACGTTTGCTTCTCACGATCTACAATGTTCTTATCTAAAGATTCTCCGTCCTTCTTAGGATGAAAAATGACTTCCTGCATTAATTGGAGTCCTTTACGAAGCAGGTCGTGATCTTCTGTCAAAAATTGATCATTAGCTACTTCCATTCGGAATGTCATGACATGATGCTCCCCTTTTTTAGAAGCATCTACTTTCAATACAGCTCCGTATAGGTCATCTAGTGCTGTGCGAAATGACCTTGCAGATGGATAGTTTTCTGTAGCTTGTTGTAGCACATAAGGTAACATTGCTCGTTTTGTAATGGTCTCTCGTTTGAGTGGAGATTTAAACTTCACGACAATTGTGTTTGTTTTATATTTGTTGCTCGGGATGATATGTATATCATATCCTTTGCTTTCATAACGTTTTTCGTCTATGCGCGGCATTAAAGTTCCTCCTTTAATCATACTAATACTTATCATTAGCCTTTCTTTATTATAGAAAAACTATCCAGTATTTTATGTATTCTTTGATTGTATCGCTTTTTCATTCTTGTGGCTAATAATATGGAAGGTGGTAAAACGAGTTCAACAGTTATTCCATTATAGCCCCCTTATCTTGAAGACTTGAAATCGAGATAAGTTGAGAGCAGTCCGTTGCTTTTGGAAGAGGTAGGGGTTCAGTGAAACGGCAATACTCCTGCGGAAGACCAGCTGAGCCTCCTCATACGCTACGCTCCTTGCGGGGTCTCATCTGCCCTTTCTACCGCGGGAGTTTGCCGTTTCCCTCACCCCTCTGCTGGTATGTAGATTAACGGACCCATAGCTGAGATCGTTTAAATTTCATTCTTAAGGAAACTGTATTTCAGAACCTAAAACCCTCTACATATAAAGCTTTAGATCACTTGAATGCAAAATGTTATAACAACATATTCAAATTCAGAAAACCGTACGATAGTTGCGGTTTCGTTATTCCCCATTCGACTCAGGTGGGCTGTGGAACGGGTTGACTCCAGCGGAAGAACGGAGTGACGAGACCCCGCAGAGAGCTTGCGAATGAGGAGGCTCGGCGCTTCGTCCGCAGGAAAGCAACCCGTTCCACAGCCCGCCGCACTCCACAACAGCAACGGAACCTCTCAGTTACATAACTGCCATAAAACTGAATAAAAGCACATGCGATTTCACTTAAGAAATCACATGTGCTTTAGAAGGTTATACTTTTGATTTATTCATGTTATTAACGACTACCCTTAATATATGGTGTACCAATAGCTTTTGGAGCTTCGGCACGGCCGATGAATCCTGCAAGGGCTAGGATTGTTAACACATAAGGTGCAATCATTAAGAAGACAGATGGAATATCTTGCAACAATGGAATAGATGACCCTGTTAAGCTTAAACTTTGAGCAAATCCAAAGAATAAAGCTGCTCCCATTGCTCCTAATGGATGCCATTTTCCGAAAATCATCGCCGCAAGTGCCATAAATCCTTGTCCAGCTATCGTCGCATGAGAGAAGTTTTGTGTAAATGTTAAAGCAAATACAGATCCCCCAATACCAGCAAATGCACCTGAAAGAATAACACCTGTATAACGCATTTTTGAAACGTTAATACCATTTGTATCAGCCGCCATTGGATGCTCCCCTACAGAACGAAGACGTAAACCAAATGGTGTTTTGTAAATAACATACCATACAACAAAAGCTAAAAGTATTGCAATATAGGATGTGATATACCCATCGAAGAACATAGGACCAATAACAGGAATGTCATATAGACCAGGTATTTGCACAGAATAGAATGGCTGATTCACCATATCTGTTTGACCCTTCCCATACCATTCTTCAATTAAGAAAAGACCAATTCCTAGCGCCAAGAAGTTAATCGCTACACCACTTACAACTTGGTCAGCTCTGAATGTTACTGAAGCTATAGCATGGATAACAGAGAATATAGCAGCTACGATCATGGCCACTAATGTTGAAATCCAAGGAGTTAAGCTAGCCCAAAAATCCCCCATTTCATTTAGCGGGGCTGAGATTGTAAGGTTTACAACAACCCCAACGAAAGCGCCCATGACCATTAACCCTTCTAAACCGATGTTTACAACACCAGAACGTTCACTGAACACCCCTCCTAATGCTGTGAAAATAAGCGGGGCAGCAAAGAATATGGCTGAAGGTACAATAAGTATTAAAACATCAATAATCCCCATTTATTTTTCCTCCTTTTTGAAGCGAGAAAGCGCCCAACGAATGATATATCCTGAGGCCACAAAAAGAATAATTAATGCAACCACGATGTCTACTAGCTCTTGAGGAACGCCTGAGGATGACATATTCAAGGCTCCAACTTTTAACGTTCCGAATAAGAAGGCTGCCAGTACAGTTCCTAGTGCTGCATTACCACCTAGAAGGGCAACAGCGATACCATCAAACCCTATATTCGTAAACGCATTATTTACGGACATATATTGGAATGTCCCTAGACCTTCCATCGCACCAGCAACCCCTGCGAAACCACCAGAGATAATAAAGGATAAAATAATATTTCGGTTCACATTCATTCCAGCATATTTGGAGGCATGAGGGTTATAACCTACTGCACGCAACTCATATCCTTTAACGGTTTTCTCAAGAATAAACCACATGATGATCGCACCAATAATGGCGATAATGAATCCAAAGTGTAATCGTGAAAATCCTGTTAGATCTGAAAGCCATGTTGATGCTAATGAAGCAGAATCATTTACATATTCTGTTTTATCATCGTTATCTGTTAATACCGAACGAATTAGTGCATTACATGTGTACAATGCAACGTAGTTCATCATGATGGACACAATAACTTCGTGAACACCAAATCGAGCTTTCAAAAACCCTGGTACAAATCCCCAAGCTCCGCCAGCTAATGCGGCTACTAAAATCGCAAGCGGCAAATGGATAACCATCGGCAAATCCATAGCCGTTCCAACCCATACAGCAGCTAGCCAGCCAACAAACACTTGACCTTCAACACCAATATTAAATAACCCAGTACGGAACGCAAATGCTACGGCTAGTCCGGATAAAATATATGGAGTCACTTTTACAATAGTTTCACCAAAGAAGTATGCATCTCCAAATGCACCATTCCATAAAGCAGCATAACCACTTATTGGGTTATATCCAAAAATAAGCATTATAATTGCGCCTGAAAGTAAACCTAATACAACAGATATGACGGGTATAAGTATGTTCGTTAATCGATTATTCGAGAACATTAGCTGTCACCTTCCTTTTGCTTCTTACTACCTGCCATGAGAAGGCCGAGCTCTTGTTCATTTGTTTCTTCTGGTTTTACATTTGCAACCACTTGACCATCGAACATAACTGCAATACGGTCACTAACATTCATAATTTCATCTAATTCAAAAGATAACAGTAGAACAGCTCTTCCTTTATCACGTTCTTCTACAAGCTTTTTGTGAATAAATTCTATTGCACCTACATCCAATCCACGTGTTGGTTGGGCTGCGATTAATAGGTCAGGAGAGCGGTCCACTTCCCTACCTATAATAGCCTTTTGTTGGTTACCACCCGAAAGTGCACGAGCAGGTGTATATTCACTTGGAGTACGAACGTCATACTCTTCTATTAAACTATTGGCTTTTCTATAAATTTCTTTATAGTTTAAAACACCCATGTTTGCATAAGGCTTTTGATAATAGTTTTGAAGTGCCATGTTTTCCCCAATAGGAAAATCTAGTACGAGTCCAAATTTATGTCGGTCTTGAGGAATATGGGAGACACCTGACTCTGTAACCTTACGTGGTGAGAGATTCGTAATGTTTTGACCATTCAATTCAATAGAACCACTTTCAGCATCACGTAAACCTGTAATCGTTTCAATCAATTCACTCTGACCGTTACCATCAACTCCTGCAATACCAACGATCTCACCAGCTCGAACATCTAAGTTCAAGTCTTTAACCATATCTACACCACGTGTATCTTTTACACGAAGGTCTCGAATATGTAGGATATCTTCTTTCGGATTGGCAGGTTCTTTATCTGTATTAAAGCTAACTTCTCGACCTACCATAAGGGATGCTAGTTCAGTGGTATCTGTTTCAGAAACATTTACTGTACCGATCCCTTCCCCCTTACGAATAACCGTACAACGATCACAAACTTCCATAATTTCTTTTAGTTTGTGCGTAATTAAAATAATAGATTTTCCTTCTTGGATCAGCGTTTTCATAATTTGAATAAGTTCTTTAATTTCTTGAGGTGTTAATACGGCTGTGGGTTCATCCAAGATTAAGATATCAGCACCACGGTATAATGTTTTTAATATTTCTACACGTTGCTGCATGCCAACCGAGATATCTCTTATCTTTGCTGTAGGATCTACCTTTAGACCATACCTTTCTGAGATCTCACGAACCTCTTGTTCCGCACTTTTTGTATCAACTGTTGTTCCACTTTTTGGTTCAGCACCTAAAATAATGTTTTCTGTTACCGTAAAGGTATCTACTAGCATAAAGTGTTGGTGTACCATTCCGATTCCATGTTCGTTAGCGACGTTAGGGTCTGTAATCTTTACAGGTTCACCCTTTACACGAATTTCACCTTTTTCCGGCTGATATAACCCGAATAACACGTTCATTAAAGTAGACTTTCCTGCTCCATTTTCTCCAAGTAAAGCGTGAATTTCACCTTTTTTTACTTGTAGGTTGATATTGTCATTGGCAACTATACCCGGAAACTCTTTTCTAATGTTTAACATTTCAATAACGTAATCCACTCTACTCACTCCTTATGTCCCCAATACGTTAGGCAATGTGATGTTAAAAAGTTACTGATTCGTACAAAAATTTCATACCTAGTTCCTAACGTGTAAAAATCAGCAAATGAAAAGGGCCGGAACCGGAATTTCCTTTTCATTCAATGACTTTTTCTCTATTAGTTGTTTAGAGAAGAAAAAGGCTAGATAATCTAGCCTTTTTCAATTACTTCTTAAAGAGAATCTAAATAAGATTGAAGTTCTTCACGTGTGCTTGGTACTTCGATATCACCGTTTACAATCTTTTTCTTCCACTCTTGTACAGCTTGTTTGATTTCGTCTGTGTAAGCTTCTTTATTTGTAGGAGCTACAGAAATTGCATCGTCATCAAGACCATATTTAACAATTTCTCCACCAGGGAAGTTACCGTTCATTGCTTTTGTTGAAATATCTTGTACAGCAACGTCTACACGTTTAACCATTGAAGTAAGTGTAACGTTGTGATCACCAATTTGACCTTCAGCATACTGGTCACGGTCAACACCGATTACCCATACTTTTTCGTCAGGATTACTGTTTTTGATGTCTTTTGCTTCAGAGAATACACCGTTACCAGTTGCACCAGAAGCATGATAGATTACATCGATACCAGATTTGTACATTGTGTTCGCAATTACTTTACCTTTGTCTGCGTTAGCGAATCCACCTGCATATTTAACGTCTACAGTAATGTCTGGATTAACAGATTTAACACCTGCGCGGAAACCACTTTCGAATTTCTTAATAAGGTCTCCTTCTACACCACCAACGAATCCAACTTTGTTAGATTCAGTCTTTTTAGCAGCTGCAACACCTACAAGGAAAGAACCTTGGTGCTCTTTAAATGTGATGCTAGCAACGTTTGACTTGTCTACAACAGAGTCAACAATTGCAAAGTTCGTTTCAGGGAAACGCTCTGCCGCCTGAGAAATTGCATCGTTAAGTAAGTAACCAATACCATAAATAAGGTTGTAGTCTTTCTTTACTAGACGAGTGATGTTTGGAAGATAGTCGGCATCAGACTCGGACTGAGCGTAATTGTAACCATTTGGTCCTTTTTCTAGGCCATTTTCTTTACCGAAAGCCTGAAGACCTTCCCAAGCAGATTGGTTGAAGGATTTGTCATCAACGCCACCTACGTCAGTAACCATAGCTACAGTGAAGTCACTATTGCCTTCTTCACTATTGCCCTCGTTATTAGAACCTTCTTCACCGTTGTTATTCTCTTCAGAGTTGTTGTTCTCTTCGTTATTTTCTCCACCTGTTTCTTCAGATGATCCACATGCGCCAAGGATCATACCAATTGCTAGTATTAAAGCAAAAACTAATAGAAAACGACGTTGTTTCAAATTCATTACCCCCTACACTAATTTAATAGATTCATAAATCCAATATGTTCGACAACACGTTGATACCTCTCCCCCATCACCTCCTTAAAGTACTATCGCCATTATGACATACAATTGAAAGCCCTTACACCCGTTTTCTCAAAACATGGAAAGCAAACTTGTCTGCACGGAAATAGTTTTTTGAGTATAGTACAGGTTCATCTTCATCTGTATAATGCATTTGCTTAAGTAGTAACAAAGATTGATCTGGTTCACAGTCTAGAATTGAATAGAGCCTTTCTTGATAAGATACAGGTTCTAAAAACGTAACCGCATAACTTATTCTCTTATCACTATGTTGCTCTAAAAGCTGAAACATTGATCCTCCATGATGAACATGTTCAATTGGAATTAAATGATCAGGAATTTTATCGATGCAATATACAACAGGTAAATCGTCTGCAGTACGTACACGTTCAATTTTTGCTAATGTTTCGACATTTACAGGATAAAATTTTTTAATGTCCTCTTCTGTAGGTTCAACCATCTCTGTTGACAAAAACTGACTTCCTGGCTTCATACCACCACGTTCAATCATTTCTGTTACACTAAATAGTTCTTCAATCCCAGATGAGAACACTGGCTTTGGATTCACAAATGTTCCAACACCATGTCTTCGTGTTACCACATTTTCTTCTTCTAATATCCGTAAGGCTTCTCGTAAAGTAGCACGTGAGACACCTAGTTTCTTTGACAATTGAAACTCGGATGGAAGTTTTTCTTTTGCTTGATATAAACCGCTATCAATATCTTTTTTAATTTCGTCAATCACCTGTAAATAGAGGTGACGATTATCTGTTTTTATACTCATGTAGTTCACCCCAACCGAATCGCTATGTGAGAGATCTGACATCTGACGTTCGACTCATCACATTCGAGATTAATATAACACTTTTCTCGACATAAATAAATAGAATTCTACTATTTTTATGAAAAAGCCCCCATGTCTTATTAATCACAATTTTCTAATAAAACTCAAGTTTATTGGGATACATGTGAGTAAGCGATTGCAAGCTGTAGTATGTCATAAAAGATTTTGTCGAATGATTGTGTCCCACTATTTCTCTTGAAATTATTGTTATCATAGGGTTTTTGGAATTGTGAAGGGGTAGTAGAGGTATGAGATCTTTGAGATACTTTTTATTTATAGCAAAAGGTGCCCCTAAATGGGACACCTTTTGCTGTTAGGACGATCGTTCTTCATTTTGTTGTTGGGAAACAAGTACTTCTCTAGGTTTACTTCCTTCATAAGGACCAACAATATTGCGTTCTTCCATTGCATCAATAAGTCTTGCAGCACGTGTGTAACCAATTCTGAACCTTCGTTGTAACATGGATACACTTGCGCTTTGCATTTCTAAGACCATTTGTACTGCATCTTCATATAAATCATCATCTACTTCTTGTTTTACTTCAGTCTCTTCTTCTGGGATCATTTCCTCTTCATATTGAGCTTTTTGTTGTTCAACACAATAATTTACGACTCGTTCTACTTCTTCATCAGATAAAAAAGCACCTTGTACGCGTGTGGGTTTAGAGGCTCCTACTGGTATAAACAACATGTCTCCACGACCTAGTAGTTTTTCTGCTCCCCCTGTATCTAAAATCGTACGTGAATCTGTTTGTGAAGACACGCTAAATGCAATACGTGAAGGAATATTTGCTTTAATAACACCTGTTATAACATCAACGGAAGGTCGCTGTGTTGCAATAATAAGGTGAATACCCGCTGCTCGTGCCATTTGGGCAAGTCTTGTGATAGCATCCTCTACCTCATTAGAGGCAACCATCATTAAGTCTGCTAATTCATCGACAAGAACAACAATATACGGAAGTTGTGGCTGCGTATCCTGACCTTCTTGATTATGTTTACGAACATACTCATTATACCCTTCAATATTACGTGTACCAGTATCAGAAAATAAGTCATAACGACGTTCCATTTCTGATACAACTTTCTTCAGCGCTCTAGATGCTTTTTTCGGATCTGTAACTACAGGCGCTAAAAGATGCGGAATGCCATTGTACACATTAAGTTCGACTTTTTTCGGGTCAATCATCATCATCTTTACTTCATGAGGTTTTGCACGCATTAAGATACTCGTAATAATTCCATTAATACATACAGATTTACCGCTTCCAGTAGCACCTGCAACAAGTAAGTGAGGCATCTTGTTTAGTTCAGATACAATAGCATCACCTGAAATATCACGTCCAAGCGCAAATAATAGTTTCGAATCATTCGTAGATTTCGAATCCAATACTTCTCGAAGACTTACAGTTGCCACTTCTTGGTTTGGAACTTCAATACCTACTGCAGACTTTCCGGGAATCGGCGCTTCTATACGGATATCTTTTGCTGCTAAAGCTAAGGCTAAATCATCATGTAAGTTTACAATCTTACTAACCTTCACTCCCACATCCGGATACACTTCATATTTGGTAACTGATGGACCTACATGCACCTTTGTTACTTTCGCTTTAACACCAAAGCTTTGGAAGGTTTGCTCAAGCTTTTTAACGGTTGCTTGAATTTTAGATCGCTCTTGTTGTTGTGCATTATGGGTTGGTTCAGCTAATAAGTCCATCGTAGGTAAATGGTAGTCAAGATTCTCAACTTCAGTTAATGGCAAGGATTGTGTTATATCTACTTCTTCTTGTTGCTCATCCTCTTTCGACGTTTGAGCTGCGGCGTTAGCATCAGTCTTGTCCTGCTCTTCAGAAGAACTTGTATTACTGCTATAAGCAACATCAGTGAAGTCTTGAATGACAGGCTCATGATCTTCTCCAGATTCAATCTCTGAAGGAGGGGACTGTAAATTGTCCATATCTTCTTCTTGTTGTTCTAATTTCTTTTGCTCAGCAGCTTCTTTTTTCTCTTTTTTCTTTTCTGAGTATTGTTCTTTTTGCTCTTTCAGAAGATCCAACTGGTTTGAGAAAAATGCTTTGAACTTTTCAACAACTTTTTGCAAGACATTTCCTAGTGATAGATCTGTTAAAAATAACACACCTACTACCATCGCAAAAAAGGAAACAATTTTCGCTCCTGTTGGGGCAAATAGGTAATACGTAAAGGCAAAAAGTGAAGCTCCGATCATTCCTCCACCAAGCTGTGTTGGTGGAAGGTCCGCTTGTAAATAAGCTTGAAAGTGATTCCAAGTTGTTTTAATAATTGAAGGCTCAACATTATTCTTCATGATCGCTTCAAATGTTTGGACATGTGTCAGCAAAAGAATTGCACCAAAAAGTATGTAAAATCCAACAAATCGTTTATGTAAGAATAATGGCCATTTTCTTTGAATCATTAAATAAAGACCTACAATTAAGAAAAAGATAGATACAATAATATACCAGATGCCAAAGAAAAAGCGGAATAAATGCTCTAGGCCGCTCGGTATTGCCCCCCCAGCAATGGCACTAGCACCACTGGCAAAAACGGCAAGAAAAATGAAAAGTAAGCCGACTAGCTCAAATTTCACCTGATCTTTCATCTTCGTTTGTTTTTTTGATTTTTTACGTTTTTTCTTGGCCATTTTATCACCTCTATTCTATGACAGAAAGCAGCCTTTACGGCTGCTTTCTTTGTCTATTATATCATATCGATAGAGGATACGAACAGTTTGTTCACATCTCGACATCTGTCACAGAAAATGTATTACCAGGAATAAAATTTTGATCTAAATAGTCTTGAGGATCTGTTGATAGCAGTTGAACAAGCTGAACAGTTCCGTCATCATTGTCATACACTTTCATACTCTTGCCGTTAACAGACACGATACGTTGTTTTTCATAGCTTTTTGGATCATCCTCGTAAATATCATGTTCGCTTAAAGGTGTGTAATGAATCATTATTGAATCACCATCTGTTCACCGTCATCTGATTTGTTTGCACCAATCATTTCGTTTAACTTTTTGATTGCGTGACTTACGCCGCCCACTTCATTAATCAATCCGTATTTCACTGCATCATCACCAATGACGTTGGTGCCGATATCTCTTGTTAAGTTTCCTTTTGCAAACATCAAGTCTTTTAACTTTTCTTCGTCAATATTTGAGTTTCCAGTTACGAAATTTAACACACGCTCTTGCATTTTCTCTAAGTACTCAAATGTTTGTGGAACTCCGATAACAAGACCGTTCATACGTACAGGGTGAATCGTCATTGTTGCTGTTTCAACGATAAAGGAATAATCCGTAGCAACAGCAATAGGAACTCCAATGGAATGACCTCCTCCAAGAACAATTGATACGGTTGGTTTGGATATTGATGCGATCATTTCTGAAATCGCAAGACCAGCTTCAACATCTCCTCCTACCGTATTTAACAATACAATAAGTCCTTCTATCTTTGGATTCTGTTCTATCGCAATTAGTTGCGGTATTAAATGTTCGTATTTTGTTGTTTTGTTTTTAGGAGGTAACTGAACATGCCCTTCTATCTGACCAATAATCGGTAAAATATGAACATTGGAGTCTGCCGCTTGGGGCACATTGGACTGCCCTAACTGCTGAATTTTTTGCATTAAAGCAGACTGTTGCTGCTGTTGTTGTTGATCCTGTTGTTGATCCTGATCTTTGTTTGGTTGATCTTCATTACCCATACATGATCGCTCCTTTCACACTTTCGCTTAGTATGAGCGAAGTTGGGACGAAGCATGCATGAAAATGGAACACTATAAATGTAAGCAATAAGAGTTATAACTTTTAATCGATCTTCGACTATAGCCCACTTATCTTGAAGACTTGGTTTCGAGATAAAGTGCGTATGGTTCCGTTGCTTTTGTGCAGATCGGCGGGCGGGGGAACGGGGGGCCTTCCTGCGGACGAAGCGCCGAGCCTCCTCATTCGCAAGCTCTCTGCGGGGTCTCGTCACTCCGTTCTTCCGCTGGAGTCAACCCGTTCCACAGCCCACCTTTGCAGAATGAAGACTAACGGAACCGCCGTAGTTCTGGGAGAGGTTGTTCTGATTCCAGTAGTATAATCCTATCATGACAAGGGTGTGAGCAACTTCTATGAATAAGAATGCCAATCCATATGAGGTGGGAAAGTCCA
>NZ_AULJ01000068.1 GCF_000425225.1 Pontibacillus marinus BH030004 = DSM 16465
TCCTTATCCTTATCACTTTCTCCGTACGATAAGTCAACATCGATTCACTTTGTTCATCGTGTTTCCTTTACACGTTTGTGACATGAAATTTTAACAAAGAAGCAAATCGACGTAGTTAAAATTTCTAGGTGAAAGTACCACGGCAACTAAGCTTCTGTCTGCGCCTGGCGGCTTGCCAATCAGCAAGTTTAGTTAATCGTACTACGGGCTCAGTCCAGTCCCTTCGTTGCTAAACGGGCGCTTGCGCTTTTCTTTAAATGTGATTTATTCCTAATCCAATTGTTTCATGTTCGAGTCCTTTAACAGGAGCTCCGATGGTTCCATAAAAGGACACGGCGATCCATTCGCCTTCTTGCGATCGGTCGTATGGACGTCCTCGGACAACGGTAAAGCGAAGTCCGACTGTTCGCATCGTATCTCCAATTGCGAGCTGGCCACGTGTTACACCTTCTAATGCTTCTAATATAGCATGATATAACGCATGGGTTTCTCGATACACTTCATCTTGAATGATTCCGTTCCGTTTAGCGGCTGTTTCTACCGATGAAATAACTTTCTGCATATTCATTGAGCCAGCTTTTCCGCTACAGTATGTATAGCCTTTAAGCTGATCTTGGAAATGAGCAAGTTCATCTTCTGATAAAGTTGCTATTAAAACAGCCATTTTTCCTATATTTACAGTCTGTGACATAAACCATACTCCATTTACTCTAAACTAGTAACTAATAACTTCCTTTATTGTATTCGCTTTCAATAAAATGTGTCAATGGAACTGATTGGAAAATTTAGTTAATTATCAGACTAATATATTAATAGGGTAAAGGATAAATAATTGAAAAGTTACTATTTTCTAAAAATTTTTGAGTTTTTGAGTTTTACGTAAAATACCAAGGGGAATCGCCTTGTAACAATAAAAAGGGATGGTGATTCGCTATGACAATTCTGTTCTCCAAAGCACGTGAATTATTCGAAAAGGACTATCAGGAGCAAAAAGATCCAGAACAACAAGAGGTCCAACCAACCAATGCAACAGCAGTTGATGGAGAGGATAGCGAATTCGGCAAATCCGATGCAGCTATGAAGCATCAATCAGAAGAACAATAGTACAATAATGAGTTCGTTAGCGTGATATGCACATAAGGGTCGCCGTTCAGTCGTGAGCGGTGATTTTTTTGCACGTTAAGAAAGTATAAAATTTTAGCAATGAAGCAAACCGACGTAGTTAAAATTTTGAAAGAATGAAGTATAAGCTAAGGCTAAGCCTCTGTCTGCGCCTTAAAAGGCTTGCCAATCGGCAAGTTTTCTTTATATATAATAAATTAGAGTTAATTACAAAAAAACGCCTGGCCCATGCCAGACGTTTTTTCTTATCTAATTTAACCAAGTACTGTAACGGTAACCTGGCGGCGTCCGAAGTTTAAGGCGTCCTGACGACTAGGAATGAAGACGTCAATGCGGTTGCCTTTAATATCTCCGCCTGTATCTCCAGCTATTGCTGTTCCGTAACCTTCAACATAAACTCTTGTTCCTAATGGAATGACGCTTGGATCAACAGCAATCACTTTTTGATTGGGGTTCGCTTTTAAGTTGATACCTGTTCTTGTAATGCCGCTGCATCCAGTGCAATTCGCTGTATATGCTGTCGCTTCCATAGTGATTTTCTTATTTGACTTAGAAGCGGTTTTTGTCTTTGTATTGGTTGTTGCTTTCTTGGCTTGCTTTTTTACCTTTTTAAATCTTTTTGCTTTGGCTTCTTTCTTCTCAAGATTTTTCTTGCTTGTTTCTACATCTTTAGCTGTTGTATCTTTGTTATCTGGAGTATGTTCGATATGTTCATCTTTTATGGACTCTGCGTGAAGTCCTCTTTGATCTACTCCAGTATTTCCTACAAAACCTAAAACGATAAGGAGCCCAACAATTGAAGTCATGATTGTCTTTTTCATGATCGTTCCTCCTGTCTTTATTAACCTGAGCTAATTATAGCAGCGGGGTTTGGACATGCCCATTAAAGGGAGGTAACATTTACAAGTCAAATCGAATACAAAGATTACAATATGTTACAAATGAGGCTGGGTGTTTACAAGGTATGCAAAAATCTGAGGACTCCTATTGCTTTCCGCCACAAAAAATTTAACGTATGATATATATAGAAAACAAATGAAAAACGCATCGAAGGAAAACAATAAGGGGGAGTAAAACATGCAAAAGCGATTAGAAGAACTATCAAGTTGGTTGAAAGAACAAGAAACTGATGTCGCCTTTTTAAACTCAACAGAAAATGTTTTTTATTTAACAGGTTTCCATACCGATCCACATGAACGCCTTATGGGGCTTTTTGTATTCCAGGATGCTGAACCATTGTTTGTCGTACCTGGAATGGAAGTGGGACAAGTGAAAGATTCTGGTTGGCCTTATGAAGTGCTTGGATATGCAGATCATGAAAATCCATGGGAGCTTATAAAGGCATCGATTGATCAGCGTAGCGTTTCTAATGCGAACCTGATTGCTTTTGAAGAAGAGGTACTTACATATTCACGTAGTAAGGCTTTACAAGCATTGTTCCAGAAAGCTAAGGTACGTCCGATTGAAGAGAAGTTAAATGAGATGCGTGTTGTAAAAGATGAAGATGAAATTGCGATCATTCGCCGCGCTGCAGAGTTTGCTGACTATGGTGTGAAGGTTGGAGTCGAAGCGCTACAAGAAGGTATTACAGAAATGGAAGTACTCGCAAAGATTGAGTACGAGCTTAAGAAAAAGGGAATCCGCGAAATGTCCTTCTCTACCATGGTGCTATTCGGTGAAAAATCGGGGCATCCACACGGGAACCCTGGAGACCGTAAGCTTCAAAAAGGTGATTTCGTGTTATTTGACCTCGGTGTTGTTCTTGACGGATATACATCAGACATCACCCGTACCGTTGTTTATAAAGAAGTATCTGATGAGCAAAAAGAAATCTACACTACAGTACTGTCAGCTCAACTAGCTTCCCTTGAAGCAAGTAAGCCAGGTAATCGTATTGGGGATTTGGATCAAATCGCTCGCGATACGATTACAAATGCTGGATATGGCGATTTATTTCCACACCGCATTGGACATGGGTTAGGGATTAATGTACATGAATTCCCATCTATGAGTCATTTAAATAATGACCTTCTTAAAGTTGGGATGACGTACACAATTGAACCAGGCATCTATGATCCAAATGTAGGTGGCGTTCGAATTGAAGACGATGTCCTAATCACAGAGAATGGACATGAGACACTAACCAAGTATCCAAAGGAATTACAAATCATAGGATAGACTGGAGAGATCCCTGGCATTGGCTAGGGGTCTTTTTTCTGAAATGAAAAAACAACGCTCATGCCAATTGTCCACCTTCAACAACAACATCCAAAAATTCTAAAATTTCAATTACGTTCTTCACTTTCTCACATATAATACATGTGAGGCATTTTCCCTAAAAGACTGTTCTTCGTTGCTTGTTACAGCAATTTTATATATCATGTGTTGTATGGACGATTTTGTGATATAGAGTATTGAAAAGTACTTAGACTTCAATACGATTCAATTATATTATATAGAGAACCGTTGTTTGTTACTTCTTATAAAGGAATGATTTATTTTGGTTAAATATCAACATGCATATGAAAAGTTGCTCGACATTACATCGAAAGAAAACGTTTTGGTTGATGAACATATTCGAAATCATACCTATACTAGACTCGGAGGTAGGGCGGATCTTTTTGTAACACCAACTAGTTATGATGAGGTTCAAGATATTGTTAAATTAGCAAATAAAGTTGATGTTCCCTTTACCTTACTTGGTAATGGATCCAACTTAATTGTAAGAGATGGTGGTATTCGTGGGATTGTACTTAGCTTGAAGAAGCTTGATACAATTTCACGTGAGGGTCATCGTATTGTGGCTCAAAGTGGAGCGGCTATCATTGATGCTTCAAGAAGAGCGCTTGATGAACATCTTTCAGGACTTGAGTTCGCATGTGGCATTCCAGGTACAGTTGGAGGCGCTTTGTTCATGAATGCTGGTGCCTATGGTGGAGAGATTAAGGATTGTCTAGAATATGCAAAAGTAGTAGATCCCAATGGTGATTTACTAAAACTTGCTCCTGAGGATTTAGATCTTGAATATCGCTCAAGTAATATACCGGATAAGGGGTATATCGTATTGGAAGCAGGCTTTAAGCTTGAGCCAGGAGAATATGAAGATATTAAAGCGGTTATGGATGACTTAACGTATAAGCGCGAATCAAAACAGCCTCTTGAGTTCCCCTCATGTGGTAGTGTATTTAAACGACCACCTGGCTACTTTGCAGGAAAACTCATTCAGGATAGTGAGCTGCAAGGAAAAGGTGTAGGTGGTGCGGAAGTATCTACGAAACACGCTGGCTTTATTGTAAATAAAGAAAATTGCACGGCTACTGATTATATTTCTGTTATTGAGATGGTTCAAAAAACGGTGAAAGAAAAATTCGGTGTATCTCTAGAGCGCGAAGTAAAAATTCTTGGTGAGGATTTAGAAGAGAAGAAGTAAGTTAAAAATTAAATCTATAAGATTATGAAACACTACTGGTAACGGTAGTGTTTTTTATATTGTTTATTTTACCTGTTAAGAAAGTATAAAATTTTAGCGATGGAGAAGTTCGACGTAGTGAAAATTTTTAAAGTATGAAGTTAAGCCAAGGCTAAGCCTCTGTCTTCGCCTTAAAAGGCTTGCCAATCGGCAAGTTTTCTTTATAAATGTCTAGCTCCAGCGCCCGTTTATGTATCCCCGTCACTCATCCAAGTGACGGTTCGTCCAATTCATTTTTCCTTATGCTCTTGAAAGGATTTTTACGGTTACATCATGGCGACGACCGAATTCCATTGCTTTTGATTGAGATGGAATAAACACATCTATACGATTTCCTTGAATAGCGCTTCCGATATCTCCTGCGATCGCTGTACCATATCCTTCAACATGGACTTTAGACCCTAGTGGGATTACATCAGGGTCTACCGCAATAATTTTTTGATCTGGATTTTTTCTTAAGTTTTGTCCTGTTCTTGTAATACCGCTGCATCCTTCACAAAACGCTGTATAAGCTGTTGCTTCTACTTGCAGTGTGCGAACTACATCAGAGGATTGTTTTTCTTTTGTCTGCTTGTCCTTTGTTGATTTCTTATCTGTCTCTTGATCGCGATTTAGTTTAGCTTCTTTTTTATCTAATTTTATTTTTTTTTCAGGCAGTTCAGTTGAAAGGAATGCTGTAGCTTTTTTTTCTTGTTCATGCTTATCAACTGTTATCTTCTCATTAGCTGTGCTATCGAAAGCATACACGTGATAAGCATTAAATCCAATATATCCAAATAATACAGATGCAGCGGTAACAATTTTCATGATGTTTGTTTTCATGATGAAACCTCCTAAAATCAATTGAAGGCATTTGAGAATATTCATTTTTCGAAACAAACTTTCAAGCAAGAATTAGGTTGTAATGAAATATTTGGATTACCTTCAATTGTTAAGTTAACATACATGTATATACACGTAAATGTTATATAAAAATAATTATTATATAATGTTTGTTATTGGTTATAATGAAATTTTCATTTTGCATAAAAAAGAGTTCCTAGCCAAAGATAAGCCTATCGATGAATCAACTTTGTAAAGGAGTAACTTTCATGAAAAACCGATTAATTGATTGGCCAACGTTTATAGGAGCCTTTTTCTTATTATTAATAGTAGTTGTTCCTTTAGTCATCTTTCCTGATAAGGGAACAGAGTTTGTAAATGCAGCAAATACATTTGTCACTACGAATTTTGGGGTTCTCTACTTATTAGTTGGACTTGGCATTTTCTTTTTTCTTATTTATGTAGCTTTTAGTGAAAATGGAAGAGTCAAGTTAGGAGATGCTGGGGAAAAACCAGAATTCAATAACTTCTCCTGGGCAGGAATGCTGTTCTGTGCAGGGATTGGCTCAAGTATTCTGTATTGGGGAACGATCGAATGGGCTTATTATTATCAAGGTCCTCCTTTCGGTATTGAACCAGGCACCAAAGATGCCATTGCATGGGCAAGTACGTATGGAATTTTTCATTGGGGACCAATTGCATGGGCCATTTATACATTGCCTGCTCTTCCAATGGCTTATTTCTATTACGTTCGTAAAAAGCCGGTTTTAAAAGTTAGTGAAGCAACTCGCCCGTTAATTGGACGTTATGCAGATGGGCCAGTTGGTACCATTATTGATGTACTTTTTATGTTTGGTCTATTAGGTGGAGCAGGAACTACGCTTGCTTTAGGTACACCTATGATTGCAGAAGGTATTAATGCACTTACTGGCATTCCAGTCAATATGGTACTGAAAACATTTATTTTAGCCCTTGTAACAGCTATTTTTGCCATCAGTGCTTATACAGGGCTGAGGAAAGGGATTAAGGTATTAAGTGATATCAACTTATGGTTGTCCATATTCTTACTTGTATTTGTTTTTGTTGTAGGACCAACTCGATTCATTTCTGAGACAACAACAAATAGCATTGGGTTATTGTTAGATAACTTTTTCCATATGAGTACATGGACAGAGCCTTACAATGCATTAGGTCCATATGAAAAAACAGGATTTCCAGAAGCTTGGACTGTTTTCTATTGGGCTTGGTGGCTCGTATATGCACCATTTGTAGGCTTGTTCGTTGCTAAAATTTCTCGCGGGCGCTCAATTCGTCAAATGATTTTAGGAACAATTATTTATGGATCAATTGGAAGCTTACTGTTCTTTGGAATCATTGGGAACTTTGGAATGCATATGCAAATGACCGGAGAGTTTGATGTCATTTCTGTTTTAAATGAAGAAGGAGCGCCGAGAGCGATTATTGAAATCATAGGTCAACTGCCATTAGAAGCGTTTATGATTTTTATCTTTACTATTTTGGCGATCATTTTCTTGGCTACAACATTCGATTCAAGCTCATACATTCTTGCATCTGTTGTGCAGAAGGAAGTAGAAGATGAGCCTCTGCGTTGGAATCGTCTGTTCTGGGCATTTGCTTTATGCTTATTGCCTTTAACACTCATGTTCCTCGGAGGTCTTGGAACCCTTCAGACAGCAAGTATTGTAGGTGGCTTCCCGCTCCTCTTTATTATGATTATGCTTGGCTGGTCGTTTATGAAGGCTTCGAGTGGTGACATTCGAAATTCAGAGCATTACAAACCAAAAACGATTTCATTAAATTATAAGAAGATACTGGAGCGAGTGAGACGTCGTCGAAAGAAAAAAGCAGAAAAACAAAAAGGGCCTGTGGATGCTCATTTTGAAGAAGAAGAAAAAGATAAAGATCATAAAGAATAAACATGTAAGGGTCAGCTAACGTGCTGGCCCTTTACTAATGCGCTCAATATAAGTGAAGATTCTTGCATAAAAAAGCTTACATTTTATATAGTAGGCTTAATCAAGTTAATGAAAAAGGGGGAGAAAACATGCGTAAGTATTCAAAAGAACTTGTAGCCACATTTTCAATTGTAGGCTATGATCCGGAAACAGAAGAGCTAGGTGTTGCCGTTCAATCCAAATTTTTAGGAGTTGGATCTGTGGTCCCTTGGGCAAAAGCAGGTGTTGGAGCAGTGGCAACACAATCTTTAGCAAACCCATCCTATGGGCCATATGGTATTGTTTTGATGGATCAAGGCATGCCTCCACAAGAAGCGATCGAATTTTTGACAAAAGATGACCCTGAGCACTCCATGAGACAAGTAGGAATGGTCAATGCAAAAGGAGAAGCTGCGACCTTTACAGGTGAAAACTGCTACAACTGGGCAGGTGGTGTAACAGGACCGAACTATGCTGCCCAGGGGAACATTTTAGTAAGTGAAGAAACGGTCCATTCCATGGCGAAAACATTTGAAACATCAGAAGGCTCACTTGCTGATCGATTGCTAGCTGCTCTTCAAGCAGGGCAGGCAGCTGGAGGAGACAAACGAGGAAAGCAATCGGCTGCGCTTTATGTTGTAAAAGAACATGGTGGTTATGGGGGATACAATGATCGTTACATAGACCTTCGCGTGGATGAGCATGACGAACCTATAAAAGAATTAGATCGTATCTACCGCCTTCAGCAGCTTTACTTTGGCACTACAAAACCAGAAAATATCGCTGAAATTAAAGGAGATGTCAAAGAAGAACTGCTACAACAGCTTAAACGACTAGAGTATTTACCAACTGTTCACGTAGCGGATAACATCCTCCATAAAGCATTCACTGCCTTTATACACCAGGAAAATTTTGAAGAACGTGAACTTGAGCAAGGAAAGATTGATTTAGAAGTATTGGATTTCATGAAAAATAAACAGGTGTAGAGGAGGTCACTCAGGTGCAAAGGCATCTGGGTGATTTTTAAATGTAACTATTACATCTAAAGTGTATATTTACACTCGTGTATTAACTCTTATATAATGAGTGAAACACTACAAAATCGGTTATTCTAATATAAAATAGATCTTAAGGGTGAAAGTATATGTCACAAAAAATGGATCAGATTTTAAAAAAAGTAAGCACCTGGGATCAGCCCATCGATTTTCAAAATCCAATAGCACCGAATGATGCTATAAAACAATACTTAACCTACTATGGGCTCGATGTCCCACATACCTACTTTCATATGGGTGTTTTATATGCGAATGAAACAAAAATCATGGTCCAGATGCATTCACCCGAGCAACCTAGAGGAACGGTTTTACTATTACATGGATATTTTGACCATGCAGGATTACTCCACACCATTATTGAATATTTAACGAAGCATCAGTATAGAGTGATTGTTTATGATCTTCAAGGACACGGGTTGTCTGGAGGGGAAAAAGCCTCGGTTCAAAAATTTAATCATTATGGCCAAACCTTGCAAAAAGTGATCGATCTTATGACAGATCAGCTCCCACCACCTTATCATGCAATTGGCCATAGTACTGGTGGGGCTATCATCATTAATTATATTTTGAAGAAAAAGAAGCACCCGTTTACCACGGTCATTACAGCAGCTCCGTTAATTCGATCAAAGCATTGGAAGCTTACAAAAGCCGGGTATTATTTGTTAAGTCCATTCGTAAATGGGATCTTTCGAAAGTTCAGAGCCAACAGCTCTAATAAGGATTATCTGAATTTTGTTAAACAAGATCCTTTACAGCACAAACGGGTTCCCTTTCAATGGTACGAAGCACTAATCCGTTGGAACAAGTCAATCCAAGAGCAAGGGCGTTCCTATGATCCCATTTCAGTCATTCAGGGGGATCTGGATGATACAGTTGATTGGAAATATAACTTGGAGTTCTTGAGGGAAAAGTTTCCTAAGGCTGATATTCACCATATGCCAAAAGCTCGGCACCATTTGTTTAATGAGAGGGAAGAGATTAAAGAGAAGGTTTTTTCTTTGGTGTTTAAGAAATTAAATGGGGAGGCGATGTTACATGATACAAATCAATCCAAGGGACATCATGGGTAAGGAAAACTATAAACTTTTAAGCGGAAGCGTAATCCCAAGGCCAATTGCATTCATTACTTCAAAAAACGCAGAAGGTATCGTGAATGCTGCGCCATATAGCTTTTTCAATGTAGTGAGTGCAACACCACCTCTTCTCTCTGTTTCTGTTGGTAGAAGAGAAGATAAGACTGTAAAACATACAGCTCAAAATATAATAGAGAATCAAGAATTTGTTGTTCATATAGTGGATGAAAGCTATTTGGAAGATATGAACATAACTTCAGGCACCTATGATAAAGAAGTAAGCGAGATAGATCAGACAAATCTTAAGTTAGTGAATAGTGAAATGGTGGATGTTCCAGGGATAAAAGAAGCGAAAGTACGAATGGAATGTAAGCTTCATCGAAATATTCCTCTGGGTGGTAGTGATGATAATGGTTGCGACTTACTAATTGGTGAGGTTGTCATGTTCCACTTTGATGAAGCAGTTTATCAGGATGGAAAAATCGACGCAGAGGCACTTGATGCAATTGGAAGGCTTGCTGGAAGTGAATATGCCAAACTAGGGAAGAAAATATCAATTCCAAGACCTGAATAAAAGGAAATCCTGTCACTTGGTGGCAGGATTTTTTTACACTTTAAGAAAGTTTAACTATTGTAGAGGTTTAAAGTATAAGAAAAGACATCGGTTTCATCATTTTTGGCGATAACCGTGTTTTTCTAATGTAAAAAACCCCCTTGAAATCAGCCTCTTTCTAATATGATTCACTGATAATTCGACATATTTCAGAATTTTAACGGTTAGTAATTTCTTCTTGTGGTATATAACATATGTCTAACCCAAAATCCCCCACTCAAGATCCCTTCTGAAATGATATCCGTACAAAGAAGGAAATGAATCATTGAAAGGAGAGAAAAAATGAATCGAAAGATAATCGATTGGCCTACTTTTATAGGCGCTCTTTCATTACTTTTGATCGTGACAATCCCCTTGGTAATTTTTCCAGAGCAGGGGAAAGAATTTGTTAATAAAGCGAATAGTATCATTACATCCAATGTTGGATCACTTTATTTAGTTGTTGGATTAGGAATATTTTTCTTTTTACTTTATGTAGCTTTTAGTAAGAATGGACATATTAAGCTAGGGGATGAAGGGGAGAGAGCTGAGTTTAGTACATTTTCTTGGGCAGCCATGCTATTTTGTGCCGGGATAGGGTCAAGTGTCTTATATTGGGGGACGATTGAATGGGCATATTATTTTCAAAATCCTCCATTTGGAATGGAATCAGGTACGAAAGAAGCGATCGCATGGTCCAGTGCTTATGGGATTTTTCACTGGGGTCCAATTGCATGGGCAATTTATACATTACCAGCCCTTCCGATGGCTTACTTCTACTACGTTCGTAAAACACCTGTATTAAAAATAAGTTATGCGTGTCGTCCGTTATTTGGAGATAAAGTGGATGGACCTTTAGGAAAAACCATTGATATTCTCTTCATGTTTGGATTGCTAGGAGGAGCGGGGACGACATTAGCGCTAGGTGCACCTATGATTGCACAAGGTGTAAACCAGATTACAGGTATTGAAGTAAGTTTAACGTTAAAAACCTTTATTTTGCTCTTGTGTACGGTAATCTTTGCCATTAGTGCGTATTCTGGACTTAAAAAAGGGATTAAAATTTTAAGTGACTTAAACTTATGGCTAGCACTATTTTTACTGGCTTTTGTGTTTATCTTTGGACCGACTCGATTTTTATCGGAAACAACAACAAATAGTATAGGTCTGATTTTAGACAACTTCTTCCATATGAGTACCTGGACCGAGCCATTCACGGATATGGGACCTTTCACAGAAACAAAGTTCCCTGAAAGCTGGACAGTTTTCTACTGGGCATGGTGGTTGGTGTATGCTCCATTTGTGGGGTTATTTATCGCACGAATCTCTCGTGGGCGTACAATACGTGAAATGATTTTAGGCACAATTCTTTATGGTACATTAGGTTGTATCTTATTCTTTGGTATTATCGGTAACTACGGTCTCCACATGCAGCTGACTGGTTCATATGACGTGATCTCAGTATTGAACGACCAAGGAGCTCCAACTGCGATCATAAACATCATCAATGAATTGCCTCTTGGGCCATTTATGGTATTCATCTTTACGGTTCTAGCGATCATATTTTTAGCTACAACTTTTGATTCTAGCTCATACATTTTATCATCGGTTGTTCAAAAAGAGGTGAGAGAGGAACCATTAAGATGGAATCGCTTATTTTGGGCATTTACGTTATGTTTCTTGCCCCTAGTGCTCATGTTTTTAGGTGGTTTAAATACATTACAGACAGCAAGTATTGTCGGTGGATTTCCATTACTATTTATCATGATTATACTCGCATGGTCGTTCATTAAAGCGTCAAACGATGATATAAAAGCATCTGATGAATATACGTCAAAAACGATACACTTAGATTCAGAGAAAATATTGCATCGATTGAAACGTAAACGTCGGGAAAAACAGTCAACTAATAAGAACGATGATTTTCAGGCATAAGAAAAAAGCAGGCTCATTAGAGTCTGCTTTTACTTTGGGTAGAAATAAAATTAAAAAAAGACAAAAAGATAGCCCCGACCTTATCGCAAATCGGAGCTTGGCATTTCATATATATTTATCCTATTGGGAGGAAACAATTTTATTGAGGATTTACTTCTTTATAATCCCCATCTAGAATAACTCCATTAACCGTGATGGATCTCTCAATTTGTTCGTCCACACTACGGTAGTGGTACTCAGAAATAATAAATTTGATAAATGCTTCTTCTTCATTTGCTTTTTGAAGAGAACCTTGTAAATCATCTATATTTTCAAAATCTACAATTAGCATACCTTTTTGCTCTTCCATTAAAGGAAGTTTTGATTTGGTAAAATCACTAACATGAAATTTATAACCAGTATCTTTTTTGACAACAGATCCAGAAAGGACAATGTCACCAGTAAAAGTAGCATGCTTAGGATTCTGGGTAAGTTTAGAAAGCTTCATTGAGTTAAATTGATTACCCTCGATTAAGGTGTTCCATGTGATAGAACTATCCATTGTCTTTGTATCATCTGGAGCAGGCGCTTGATCTTTTTCTCCAGAATCACCAGAGCCACCACCTATAGCAGGTAAGTTCCCCTTCATATTTGGACCAGCTTGGTTAACAGCATGGTCACTTGGAACATTCGGTGAAGCAGTATCTTCAAATCCAAACTGACCAAATGAAAGAATCCCGATGAGTGCGATTACAGCTGCGTATGAAACAAGCGCCGCAGGTTTTTGGAAGTATTGGGAAAGCTAAGGACGTTTTGGATATGTATCTTGGCTAATCGTTTTAAAGATATTCTGTTTATCTTTTTCGGTGAATGATGTCGGGATATCGGATTGATATTCATCCTTCAGATCTCTTAACTTCTGATCCACATTCATTATTGATCACTCCTTTGGTCGTCTGCGTCTTCAATCACTTGAGCTAATTTACTGCGAGATCGATTAAGTCGGGTTTTAATGCTGGATTCTTTTTGGTTAAGAGAATGAGCAATTTCTTTTATAGAGAAATCATTAAAATAATAAAGTATGAGCACTTCACGATATTTGATCGGAAGTTTCATGATATAGTCCATAAGTTCACTAGATTCACTCTGGGAAAGTACTTGTTTTTCAGGTGTTTCATTATCAGAGGATTCTGTGATATAGGATTTGATTTTTTGAAATAAATTATCGTGTCTTGTATGAAAGCTTCTCAAGTAGTCTTTACTCTTATTGACCGCGATTGAAAAAATCCATGTTCTTAATGAGGATTTATGCTGAAAGGTATGAAGCTTTTTATATACAGTAATAAACGTTTCCTGTGTAATATCATCAGTGTCTGCTTGGTTTTTTACATATGTATAAACAAAGCGTTTAACGTCATCACCATATTCGTCCATGATTTTTTCAAGTGCCTCGGTTGAGTCCATTTCGAGTAAATCGACTGAATCTTGGTGAGAAGGGGGTTCTTCAACCATCACCTGTTCTCCCATTTCTATGTCATCCTTTCGTGATCAATCCTGCATATGAATTCTGTTTAGTTATAAGACGGAGCGAGTTTCAATTAGGATTCAGGATTTCATAAATTTTTTAATATTTTTTGAAACCCTTCTCTAAAAGCTTATTTTAGCAGGGTTCGAAAGGATAAAAAACACCTTTTGCACAAATGGCAAAAGGTGTAGTTCTTTATTGTTTCGTTTTAAATCGAGGAAAATTGAATGAGATCGCTATGAGTCCGAAGATAGCAATGAATATTGGATAAAAAGCAAAGGGAATCAAATCAGTTGGTGCCACTTCTGCAAGACTAGCCGCTGTTAGAATTTGTGCACCATAAGGGATAATTCCCTGGATTGTACAAGAAAAAATATCTAGAATACTTGCTGACTTACGAGAATCAATGCCATATTGATCTGAGATCGTTTTAGCCAGTGGTCCCGTTGTTAAGATAGCAATTGTATTATTAGCTGTAGCCAAGTTAGTGGTACTGACTAGTCCAGCAAGGCTATATTCAGCACCTTTTTTTGTTTGAACCTTGTTTGTAAGCTTGTTCAAAATATACTGAATCCCACCATTATAATTCATTAAGGCAACAATGCCCCCTAAAAGAATGGTGAGTAAAATTAAATTGTGCATGCCCCAAGCACCAGTAACAACAGAATCGAAAAAGCCTGGGAGAGTTAAGCTTCCATCCCATATTCCGATAAGTCCAGCAAACAGAATACCTCCACCTAACACTAGGAATACATGAAGCCCAAGTAATGCTGCTACTAAGACTCCTATATAAGGAAGAACTCGAATCCATTGTACTGAATCAACAGAAACACCAGTTGCCTGATCTGGTGTTAAAAAGGCTAAAATAATCATTGTTATCATAGCTGCTGGTAATACAATGAAGAAATTCGTCTTAAACTTGTCTTTCATTTTCGTCATTTGAGTACGAACAGCAGCAATAGTCGTGTCAGATATTATCGATAAATTATCTCCAAACATCGCTCCAGATACCACAACAGCAACAGTTAAAGCAGCAGAAAGCTCCGTTTCAGCACTAATGCCAACTGCAATAGGAGCTAAAGCACTAATGGTACCTACAGAAGTTCCCATAGCAAGGGAAACAAAACTTCCTATTAAAAAGATTCCAATTAAAATTAAGCTTTGAGGCAAGTAAGCTAGAGCAAGATTAACAGTTTGCTCAACAGCCCCTATTTGATTTGCAACAGCTGAAAATGCACCTGCCAAAAGGAAGATTGTAATCATTGTAATTATATTACGTTCAAAAGCACCTTTTACAAACTGCTTAGATTTTTCCAAGATGGAAGAGTTGCGATTTATGAGTAATGAAAGAATAGTGGCTACCCCTGCTGGAATGAGGATAGATATTTTATAAAAGTCATCGTATATAATTCCTGCTCCCACAAATACAATTAAGAATGATAGCAATGGGAATAGGGCAAGAGGGTTTTCTCTTGTTTGGTTCATCTTGGTGCACCTCTCTTTAAAAGAAGAATTTAGGTTTCTGAGCTTTTTGTACTACAACACTTTAAGATTTTTTCGTATGAGTGTCAATGTCAGTCATTACCATGGTAATGAAAGAGACAGAAAATTCGGTCTTTTAAAGATGGTTTTACTACTTTATACTAAAAGAAAGAACGTCTATTTATAGAGGAGGAAGAAAAGTGGACAAAGATTTTCAAAGTTACGAAGAGTTTTGGCCTTTTTACTTGTCACAACACAGTAAAAAGTCAACGAGAGCCTGGCATTTTGTAGGTACCTCTTTTGTTTTCATTTGTTTGATTACGGCAATTGTTCTTTTAAACGGATGGTTCATTTTATTAGCGCCTGTGATCGCATACGGATTCGCTTGGTTTAGTCACTATGTATTTGAAGGAAATAAGCCAGCAACGTTTGGACATCCTATATGGTCATTACGTGCAGACTTTCGTATGTATCGATTAATTTTATTCGGACAACTGAAGAAGGAATTAAACGAATTACCAGAGGAGTATTCAGTAGAAGTATAAATTAGTAACAAAAAAGGAGCGACAAAAAGTCGCTCCTTTCATTATATTAGATGATGTTTTCAATGTCTTGTGTATCTGTCACGATTAGAAGAACTTTTCCCTCATCTAATCGTTCTTCATACGTTTCAGCCTCAGAAGCAGAGAGACCTAGGTCTTTTAGTTTATTGCGAAGCTCATCACCTTTTTTATTAAACATATTACTAACTGCTTCACCAACACCGGTTTCTTTCATGCCAACTGTACTAGCATCTGTATTTTCTGCTAATCGTTCAGTGCGATCATCATCATGTGTCATAAGGTAAAGGCTGTTGCTATCAACCCCATGGTTAGAAAGTTTTTGCACATCTTCTTTAACAGCTTCATCATTCGTATATTCTCGAACAAATGGTTTCATAAACAATCTCCTCCTTAGTGAAAACAATGTGATTTCACTGCGAGTTTTCCCGTGATTGATATTAGTAAACTTTTCAATGTATTAAATTAATAGGAAAAAATTCGTGAAAATTGTAATAAAAACGTAAAGTGATGGAAGGGAAAAATTTGATAGAATAGGGACTAACTACAATAAGAAAGTACAAAAAAGATGGAGTGTGAATGTATTGAAAAGATTTTTGACGGTTGTTTTTGCAGGTATTTTGGTTTTGGGTAATGGACATCTCGTTTCGGCAGCAGTGAATAAGGACCAAGTCTTGAACACCGCAAAAGAATACCTTGGCACTCCTTACGCTTTCGGTGGTAACAGTGTAAATGGTTTTGATTGTTCAGGGTACACACAACATGTTTATAGTAAGCTAGGTGTTGAACTTCCTCGAACAACATTACAACAAGCATATAAAGGTGATCCAATCAGCAAAAGTGAACTTAAAATAGGAGATTTAGTATTTTTTAAGAATACATATCGAAAAGGTATTTCACACGTTGGGATTTATGTAGGAGACAATCAATTTATTTCTGCGACGAATGATGGGGTAACGATTGCGTCCTTAAGCAATCCTTATTGGGGACCGAAATATGCTGGAGGTCGCAGAGTAGAAGATTTTTCAAACGTAGATAAGAACCAACTTTTTAGTGATCTAACTGAAGATCACGTAGCATTCGACGCAATAAAAACTTTGACACAATCTGAAGTTATAAATGGTTATACAGATGGTAGCTTTAAGCCAAGCCGATCTATTACACGGGGGCAGGCTGCAGCATTACTGAATAACTATTTGAAAATTGACTCTGAGAACATGTCTCTATTTAGTGATGTAAGTGAAAATTATCGTTTTGCTCAGGATATCGCTTCTATGAAAGAAGCGGGCATCATCCATGGGTATCCAGATGGAACTTTCCGTCCAAAAGAGACTATTACTAGAGGTCAAATGGCTCTAATTATTCAAAATGCATTTGAAATCGAGAATGACATTGGATTTGTGTCACAAACAAAAAGTGGAATGGATGAAGCAATAGTTCTCCTTAGTTCTATAGATACCACAAATGAGTTCGAACCTAAACATTTTAATTCAGATCAGGATGCTACTAGAGCTGATTTTTCCATTGCACTTTATAATGCAGTAGAAAATGAAAAATAATAGTTATAAATAAGACGTATAAAAAGCCTCTTCGGTTTCAGAAGAGGCTTTTTTAATTTTTAATCACCCGTAAACTTTTACTAATATGAGGAAAAATCATATAAATTCTGTTTTAATTTCAAGATCTTTATCTTATAAGTCATCAGTACTTATGACCTAATTTTTAAAAGACTTAACCATTGGCCAGGGAAAATTATACCATGAAAAGGTGAAAATAATTGACATAAAAGGGAGAATTTCTAGTGCTCTAGAACGAAAAGTTATCAGAATATTGAGAATTAATGATAAATTCAGTACCATATACACAATCCATATAAAAGGGGGAGGGGAACCTAGTTTGAGAAAATAGGTTATATAAACTACCGTTTTATAGGCATTTTTCGTTTGGGTTTTCCCAAATAAAAATAGCAGGAAATTAGCTTAATTATCCCTAATAGATAATATAGTGGTATTAGTGGATGATGGCCTGTAGAGAGTGAGTTGGTAGCAAAGCATGAACGCTGAGTTAGGTAAAAAGATAAAGTTTCACAGGTTAAATCAAAACCGCACACTAGAAGGTACAGCAGAAGGAATTTGTTCTTTATCTTATCTGAGTAAAATTGAAAACGGGAATACAAAGCCAAGTGATGAAATTATGAAGTTATTGTTTGATCGGCTTAATATTCAATTTGATCTGGACTCAGATGATATGGATGAAGAACAATTAGAACAAGACCTTCATGAATGGTACTCCATGATTATCCAGCGTAAAAATGATCAAGCTACAGAACATTATCTACGATTGAAGCAAGAGGTACAAAACAATGTGAGCCCTAGCGTCTTAGCCTTATTCAAATTGTTTGAGGTACGTTATCACTTGCTAATGAGACATTTAAGTGAAGTGCCTGTTTTATTAGAAAAGCTTGATCGTATGGATGAAATGTTTGAAGAGAAGCATCAATATTATCATTTTAAATTTAAAGGGCTATTTGCAAACCTGAGTTATCGTTACATGGATGCGCATTCGAATTATACCAATGCTTTATCTATTTTAAACATTCGTCCAATGAATGACTTTGAAAAATCGGACTTATACTTCTTAATCGCTATTAATGAATTAGCGCTCCAAAACGTCACGCTTTGTTTGCATTATACAAGGCTAGCTTTAGATCTTTACTCAATTAACTTTGATTTTAGAAGAAGTGCTGATTGCCAAATTTTGTTAGGGATCTGTTATAAACGAATTAAACAATATGATCGAGCAGAAGAAGCTTTTAACCTTGCTATAAAAGCAGCGAATTACTTGCAAGAACCTTCTTTAAAAGGTGTAGCATACCAAAACCTTGGAAATTTGTATGCTGCCAAGGATGATTACCAACAGGCTTTTAAACACTTTGAACAAAGCTTGGTTTTTAAAGAGACACAAAATTTTAAGGGGAAACTAACAACAATAGCTTCTATGGTTGAAGCGCTTTTCGAACTCGATGACCAAAGTCAACTGATGGAAATGGTTGATAGAGGGTTGTTGATGGTGACAGACAAAGAAGACTATAAGTTGTTTGAGTATTACTTCCGAGTATATAAATTGAGAGTTCTTGGTGATCAAATAAGTTTAGAACATTATTTGAAGGAAACAGTTATTCCTTATTTCCAAGATAATGAAGATCATCAATATTTAGCAAATTATTGTGAGTTGTTATCTGAATGTTTGCAAGCAAATAAAAAATATAAAGATGCTTGCTATTATCTATCGTTAGCTAATTATTCATATAAAAGGCTATCAAAAAATTAAGAGGAGGAGATCACATTATGAAAAAATTCGTAATGGCAACACTAGCACTGGGAGTATTAGCAGTAACATCTCTAGGAGCGACTACATCACTAACTATGGATGAGCCACCAGAGCCGACATCAATTGAACTGACTGATATTTAATATGTAACTTATATAAAAAGCCTTCCTGATTAGGGAGGCTTTTTTATGTGTTGAGAGTGTTTTATCTTTTGTATAGAGTAAAATAATTATATAGATGCGTTGTTGTCATGGTTAAGTTATTCAGCAATATGGCAGTTATCTTGAATAAGCTGGTGTAGGGTGGTTCCGTTGCTTTTGTGTAGTGCGGTGGGCTGTGGAACGGGTTGCTTTCCTGCGGACGAAGCGCCGAGCCTCCTCATTCGCAAGCTCTCTGCGGGGTCTCGTCACTCCGTTCTTCCGCTGGAGTCA
>NZ_AULJ01000069.1 GCF_000425225.1 Pontibacillus marinus BH030004 = DSM 16465
AAAAGCAACGGAACCATACGCACTTTATCTCGAATCCAAGTCTTCAAGATAAGGGGGCTATAACGGAACAAGTAATTAAAAAATCCACCAGCGCTTTTAAGCACTAGTGGATCGTTTTACATTGATTAGTTCATACAGAAGCATTTCAAACGCTAATGTTTTATCCATCTTCCCTTGTTTAATCGCCGCATCTGCTTCGGTCAAGTGTTGCATAATTAAGGAGAGTTCTTTATCCGTAAATCCTCTTTCACGTTTCAAAGCCATTTTCACCGCAAATGGGGCTACTTTTGCCTGTTGAGCGATTTGGTTTTGGGAATAGCCTTTTTGCTTCAAAAGTTTGGATTGGAAAATCAACCTGAATTGAGACGCAAGTAAAGCAAGTAACCCAATTGGCTCTTCATTTTGTTTTTCCAAATCTTTATAGATCAACATAGCCCTTTCGATATTTTGATTCATCACGGCATCTACTAATTTAAAGGCTGATGCTTGAGGGTTGTGTGAAGCGAGCAGTTCTGCCACTTCCTTTGTTACCGTTCCCCCTTCTCCTACATATAAAGCCATCTTCTCGAGTTCGTTTCGAATAGACATTAAATTGGTCCCATTTTCCTGAATAAAGATTTCTAATGCAGGGGACTCTAAGTTTATATGTAATTCCTTAGCCATGGATTGAATCCAATCGTTCATTTCATATTCTTTAAACGATTGGCAAGGAATAACTTGTCCAACTTGTTTGATTTGTTTTATAATTTTTTTGCGTTCATCTACTTTCTCGTATGGAGCAATGAACACAATCACAGAATAGTCGACAGGTTGCTCGAGATAGGATTGGAGAACATTTAAATCGTGTTCAACTTGAACTTTATCAGGTTTAGCTTTAAAGAAGCTCGGATTTTTACAAAGCAGTAATTTTCGGTCTCCAAAAAAAGGAAACGTTTCAGCATCCATAATGACCTCTTGAATTGGCATTTCTTCAAGGTCATAAATCGATAAATTCACATCGTGCTCGTCCTCTGTTAATGCGTTTTGCACGAGTGCTTGTTGAAGGTCTTGGATCAAATAAGACTCCGTTCCATATATCAAATAAACAGGATCAAACTGTTTTTTCTTGATTTTCTTTAATGCATCAAAATAAACCATACGGTCGTTCCTCCATTTCTACTCATAAGAGTATGGTATACGGAATTTGCATGGCTTTCAAGAGTGAATTGAAGAGGGAAATGGACTTTCCATTCCCCCCTGGCATCTATATCAACGTTTACAAAACAGCCCTAGGCAACTGTTTTATAAACGATATTTTTTAGCTTACTTATAGCGTAGCCAAATCCGTGAAAACTATGGGTGTTAACTCTTGTCAACAAAGGGAATACGAAAGGTACATGAAATTTTCTACCTAGTATAGATTTTTTTCGTGTAATCGCTTATACTAGGAAATGGTATAGGAGGGGTAAAAGTGAACGAATTTAAAAAAGAAGTACAATCACCAACTAACGATGTTATTGATTCAGGTTTAGGGTTTGTTTTCTCATTCTTGTTCTTCTTTATCATCTTCGCTATTGGTGCAGGTGTACGATTACTTGGTAACTAATGTATGATGAGACAAAAGAGGCTGCTTTCGAAACAGTCTCTTTTTTTATGGTTTTGTTATACGTTATCCTATGGTGCATGCCTATAAAACGTACCTGTCCCATCTAAAAATTCAAAGTACACCGCTCCATACTGATCTGTTCTCATGATCTGTATTTTTTCTTGTTTCAACCTCTCAATCACCTCTTGCGATGGATGTCCATGAGTATTATTCCTTCCTACCGAAATCCAAGCTACTTCAGGAGAAGTTTTTCTCAGGAACGTATCATTTGTTGAAAACCGACTACCGTGGTGAGCTATTTTTAATACATCCACTGAACTTGTACTCAGCTCTTTTTCATATTCTCCACTTATATCACCTGTGAACAACCAGGATTTTCCCCCAATATGAGAACGAACCACAAGCGAATTATCATTGGTGCTATTCATGTCTCGTTCAGGATGCAAGACATGGAAGGAAGTTTCCCCTATTTGAAAGATATCCCCTTTTCGAACTGTAATCTGATTTTCAAATTGACCCCCTTCTTCATAATAAGGGCTAGTTATGAGCGTATTAACGTTAAACCGGGAAATCAGTTTAGCTGCACTCCCCATATGATCTACGTCATGGTGAGTCAACAATAATACATCAACATGACCAATACCTCTAGATAATAAATAGGGTTCAATAACACTAGAAAAAACATCTTCATTTGTCTTAACAGCACCTGCTGCATCAATCATCATTACATATTCTCGATTCGGCCACTCAATGACAAATGTATCCCCTTGACCAATATCTAACATGGTCACCCGACCTACTTTTGAAAAGTAAGGAATACATGCATCAAACACTAATACAAATACAAGTAGAACCGCCCAGAGAAAGGTCTTCTTCTCGTTCCCCAGAGCCCACTGACGCATCATAAATAGCAACACGATGTAATACATAACCATTAATCCAAATAAGAGCTCTCCTGTAACGATTTCTAGGTACCCTATCCGATCTAAGAAAAGTAATAAATCCATGCAAAGATTAACGATTTTTTGAAATAACCAATCACTCCAATTAGTTAGTACACCTTGAAAAAAAGTAAACAAAACTAAAACAAGGCATAAAGGTAATATGAGGAATGAAAAAATAGGGATGTACAACAAATTCATCATTAAGGAAAGAGGGTTATAGGTGTAAAAGGTATCTAATTGAATGGGGAGAATGGCAAGTTGACTAATGAAGCTTACACGAAGGAGCGAAAATATAAAGGAATTGTATTGGGTAAAAATTGGTTTGGAAAGTAAGAGTGAGAATGTGACAACAAATGAGAATTGAAACCCTAACTGAAATAAAAGGGATGGATTCACCCATAAGGTGAAAAGAACAATGATGCTCAATACATCTGTAATCCGCCATCGTTGGTTTAGAAACGTCATAAGAATAACCGCTTCAGCCATCAATGTGGCTCTCATCACAGAAGGAGCCCCTCCCGCTAAAACAGCATATATCGGCAAAAAGAGCATAATCATTCCCTTCATCTTTCCTTTAGTGAGGATACCCAACCGAATACCTACATAAGAGAAAAAGGCAATAAATAAACCAACGTGCAACCCTGAAATCGCAAGAAGATGAGATAAATTCCATCGTTGAAAGGATTCAACTTCTTCATGTAATAAATACTGGTCATCACCAAAGACGAGGGCATTGATCCAAGATGCTGTTTTTTCACTGTATGTTTCTTGAGTATGAGCAATAATCGTTTGTCTCCACTGAAATATGTTTGAGAGAAATGTTCCGTCACTACAAACCACTTTTTCATCATTCATCACGATAATTCCTTGAAGGCCTTTCGAATAGATATATTCTCGATAATCAAATGCTCCAGGGTTACGAGCTTGTGCTGGCTTTTCAGGAGTACCTTTAAATTCGCATGTAGCACCATATTGAAAAGCAGAGGACAATTGTGAGGGGGCAAAGGAGTACACTAGCCACTTTTGGCCAGTTTCTTCTTCTAAAGCTTCAAAACGAATATAATCTGATTTAATTTCTGGAGCTTTCGTGATGGTTATGGACCAATCTTCTTTATCAGAGGGAAAAGGCTTAAGTGAAGGTGAAGTGTAATGATTCATGAATAACGAAAGCACCAAAGAAACCACACATAAGAATAAAGGAAGCTTAGGGAGGGAGTACCAACGTAACAACGCGAAACATATTATGGTTACAATAAATAGGCTCCAATGGTTTTGAATGGCTAGAGCAAACCCGAGGAGCCCAGATATTGCAACATAATGCCAATACCCATTCATCCCTTCACCTCCCCCTCTATCCAACAAGCATCACCCTTTACGTGGTGCAAATAAGGATGCAGCTTCCTGACGTAAGGTGTGAATTTTATCTGAGGAAACATTACTTTCTTCTAAATGGTCAATTAAATCATTTATGTATTGTAGCTTTTCTTGTGATTTTGTATCTACAACAAGATCTTCTAATTCCACTTTTTCCACATGGACATTAGCGTCTCTAAATAATTCTTCAGCATATGGATGATTTTTATAATCTTTCGCATAATACACACTCTTAATCCCAGCTTGAATCAGAGCTTTGCAACAGTGAATACATGGGAAGTGAGTTACATACACCTCTGATCCCTCTGTCGGTACGCCGAATTTCGCGCATTGTAATAAGGCGTTCATCTCTGCGTGAATGGTTCGAACACAGTGACCATCAATAACATAACAGCCTTCATCAATACAATGCACACTTCCTGAGACACTCCCGTTATATCCACCCGCAATAATGCGTTTATCACGAACAATCGTTGCACCTACAGCTAAACGTTCACATGTGCTACGTAAAGCTAACAAATGACTTTGTGCCATAAAATATTGATCCCAGGAAATCCGTTTCATTTACAAAACCACCTTTTCCGAATTTTCTTATTAAGTGTACTGCCTTCAAATAGGCTCGTCAATACGCTCAAGGAACACGAACATCATCCCTAAATCCTTCTAGCGTCTTACTTCCTATACCACTAATCTCTAAAAGGTCGTCCACAGATTTAAATGGCCCGTATTGATTTCGATAAGCAATTATTTTTTTAGCTTTTGCTTCTCCAATGCCAGACAGGTTCATCAAATCTTCAAGGGAGGCTCGATTTATTGATAACTTATAAGCATAAGATCCTGCCGTCTTTCCAACTAAGGTTTCAGAAGAGACATATACAACCATTTCATCCATTAATTTTTGAGCCAAATTAACTGATAGAGGATCGGCTTTATCAGTCATGCCTCCCGCTCTTTTTATTGCATCCTGTACCCTCCTTCCCTCTTCAAGCTCATAAACTCCTGGTTGATTCACTTCACCTTTTACATCAACTACAATTGAAGATTTTGTTATCTGTTTATTTTTCGGATTAGCATCATGATTTTCGCTCTGATTCTTTTGTTCCATTTTCAGCACTTTTTGATCTGAAGGCATATCTTGTTGCCAGAAGAATAAACCTATAAAACTGAGTAAAACCAAAAGTGTTAAGGCGTAGTTTGGAATTCTTTTCATAAACGTACCACCTACTTTCATATATTTGTTAAGGGAACATAGAATGTTAACAAGTTCGGTTGTAAAGGAGGGGATGTAGGATGAAATGGGGAATCATCGGAACGGGAAACATGGGGACGATCTTAGCAGAAGCTTGGCTAGAATCTGGCATGATCGATCAAGAAGACTTATATATCACCAATCGAACAATGGAAAAGGCTTATGCCATTCAAAAACACTATCCTAATATTCATGTTTGTGAAAATGCAGCATCTATCGCAGAAAAAACAGATTTAGTATTCATATGTGTTAAGCCCTTAGATATTCACCCCCTTTTAATCAAATTGGAGCCTACATTATCTAAGCAGCAGTGCTTAGTTTCAATTACGAGTCCATATGCTGTTGAGGATTTGGAGAAGCTTGTACCATGCCAAGTAGCTCGTTTAGTACCAAGTATCACGAACCGAGCACTTTCAGGTGTGGCCCTATTAACGTTTGGAGATTCTGTAGAACCAGTGATGAAGGGATACTTAACGCAAAGTTGTAAGGTGTTTTCTAGACCTGTAGAAATTAAAGATTCAATCACGAGGGTTTCATCAGACATTGTTTCTTGTGGTCCTGCCTTTTTTAGCTATTTAATACAAAGATTCATACAAGCAGCGTGTGAAGAGACAGAGATTACCGAAGAAGAAGCTACGATCATGATGACAGAAATGATGATTGGATTCGGAAAATTGATTGAGGATGGTCATTACTCTCTCCGAACATTACAAGAGAAAGTATGTGTTAAGGGTGGTGTGACAGGAGAAGGTATTGCAGTATTAGAACGAGAAGTTGGGAACATGTTTAATTTGCTATTCCATCGTACTCATCATAAATACGCTAAAGATAAACGCGAAATTCGAGAACAGGAAATGGGTTAAGATATTAATTCAACATTACCGTCAATTTTCCTGCTTCGCTCATAAAAAAAGAAGAACCGGTTCAACTGGAGAAAGGAGTATCTCATTGCCAAAGCAATGTGATACTCCTTTTTATATAAAAAAAGAGTTCAATTAAGGGTACAAATGAGGTTTTGTACTCCATAACTGAACTCCTTATTTAAGTTTTATTTAAGTTTCTGACAAACAAAAAATATGCGGTCATTCTCTAGCTCATCATAGCCCGTTTCATCTGAAAAGTCAGCATGTATTCCTCGAATCGTAAAACCTATGTCATTTAACCATTGTGAGTAATCGTCGACACTTTGTGTGCGTTGCGTATGATACTCATCAAAGCGCTCATAATGTTGATCGTTTTTCACAAAAAAGGTTAAATCATGATGAACGGTATGAGGCGCTTCTCCTTCATCACAGAACCAAATATAGGATACATCGTCATACACGACACCAAAGGTTTGATTTTTGAGAACATGTTCCACATATCCGATGGAATGAACATCAAACATGAAAAGCCCTCCAGGTTCTAATGAATCATAGACACTCTGAAAGACTTTCTGTACGTCTAGATCATCCGTAATATAATTTAATACATCACAGTAGCTAATGATGACATCATACTTTTCATGAACCTCTAGATTCGTTATATCTTGTTTAAGCCATTGGATCGATTGGTTATGAAGATTACTCTTACGTTCAGCAATCGAGAGCATTTCTTCAGACAGGTCAACTCCTGATACCTGAAAACCTTGCTCACTTAATCGAATCGTGATCTCACCTGTGCCTGCCCCTAAATCAAGAATTGTACCTGCATTCGAGAAATAGGTTTTGATTCTTTTATTCGTAAATTGAACCCATTGCTCATAGGGTACATCTTTCATTAAGGTGTCATACACTTCCGCAAAACGCCCATAACTCATCATTAAACTTGATCTGGTGCGATGTCTTGGAACGTATAAGTTGGTGCATCGCCCCAAAGGCGTTCAAGGTTATAATAACCACGTTCATCCTCATGGAAAATGTGACAAACGACATCGTCTAAGTCAATAAGGATCCAACGTGCATGTTCAAAACCTTCAAACCTTTTTACTTCAATTTCTTTTTCTTCCGCTTCCTGTTTGATACCACGTGCAATGGCTTGGACTTGTCTTTCACTTGTACCATGACAGATTAAGAAGTAATCCGAAATAAGGGACACATGTTGCATATCCATCACAACAATATCTTCTCCACGCTTATCTTCACATGCTTGTGCGGCAAGCTGCATTAATTCTTTACTTTCCATTTAACCATTCCTTCCATAGGTTTACGCTTTTATCTTATTCGTCAATGCATTATAGGCATGAAATGTTTCTGGGTAAATTGGTTGGCTTTTACTCATTAAAAAGGAAACCGTATTTTTAGAAGCCATCCAACAACCATAATCTAAATCTTCCCACGAACTTTTGCGTACTTCTTCTAATCCAGGGAACTTCCGTCCAGGTTCAATATAGTCAGCCAAGAAAATGACTTTATCAAGCGGGGTCATATGAGCTCGACCTGTTGTATGATAATGGATTGCCTCAAGCACTTCTTTATCATGAAGACCAATCTCCCGCTCCACCAAAAGAGCCCCTACAGGACCATGCCATAATTCATGATGGTAATGAAGCAAGTCCTTTGGTAAGTACGTTGATTCAATCCAACGCTTCATCTCTGTAATCGGTCTATATTTAGCATAATCATGAAAGATTGCAGCAATTTCAGCTTTTTCCTCATCTACACCATACGTTTGAGCAAGTTGAATAGCTGTTTCCATAACACGGACCGTATGATCATAACGTTCTTGTTTTAAATGAGGCTTCACAATAGCTAAAGCTTCTTCTCTATTCATATAAATTATGCTCCTTTATATAAGATTCCACACCTTCAGGTAGCAAGTACTTCGTTGAGCCTCCGAATTTAAACCTATCTCGTACTAATGTTGACGAAACCTCGAACATTGGAATATCCACTTTTTCAATAGGATAAGGAGTTTTCAATTCGTGACCTCTTCTTTTAACACCTACAAATGTGACAAGCTCAAGTAATTCATCAATCCGATGCCATTTTGGCAAGTATTCAACTTGATCTCCACCAATGATAAAGTAAAATACTGTATCTTCAAATTGTTGAATCAATTCGTTAACCGTGTCATAGGTGTACGATATGCCAGAACGCTCCATCTCAATCGCGCTAACACTAAAATGCGGATTTGATTTAATAGCTAATTGGGTCATCTCCACACGATGTTCCACATTGGTATTTGAAGCTTCTTTGTGTGGTGGATCATGAGAGGGGACAAACCATACCTCATCAAGTCCCAGCGCTTGAAACACTTCTTCAGCTACGAGCAAATGCCCGATATGAGGAGGGTCAAATGTACCTCCTAGCAAACCTACTTTTCTCATGCTTAACTCCTTTAAGGTAAAACAATTTGTTTATGCTCAGTTGACTCTTTATATAAGACAATGACGTTTCCGATGACTTGCACGACATGTGCATCTGTACCTTCTGCTAATTCACGGGCTACTTCATTTTTATCGTCAAAATTATTTTGTAAAATACTAACTTTAATAAGTTCGCGCTTCTCTAGCACATCGTTAATTTGCTGTATCATATTTTCATTTACACCTGTTTTTCCTACTTGGAAGATCGGGTTTAAGTGATGTGCTTTCGAGCGTAAAAATCGTTTTTGTTTTCCTGTTAACATGGTTCCTCACCTTTCAATTGTTGTTCAAATTTCTCTAGAAGTAATTCGGCCTTTAAAACAGAGGATGTCCAAATTTCATAAGACAACGCTGCTTGATATAACAACATTCCATGACCATATAATACATGTGCACCACGCTCTTTTGCTTCTTTTAAGAAAGCTGTTTCCATTGGTCGATAAACAATATCGCAAACAACAGCATCCGGATGAACATGAGTTAAAGATAGAATGCTTTCCTTATCATTGGGTGCCATTCCAACAGATGTAGTTTGAACAATCATATCATATTCTGACATTTTTTCTTCAGCTTCTTCTAAGGTTAAAATCGATGTGTTTGTTTCAGAAGATTTTAGATCCAACATTTCTTGCGCGCGTTGTTGAGATCTGTTAGCAATATCCACACTAGGCGTATTTTCTTCTACCAAAGCTCGATAGATCCCTTTAGCTGCTCCTCCTGCTCCTATACAGAGCACTTTCATTTCCGAGAACGAATGTCTAGGGTAAGATTCTTTAAATGATCTGATAAAACCTTTCCCATCTGTATTATATCCGATCCATTTTCCATTTTCTAAATGAACTGTATTAACTGCCCCAATCATTTTAGCATAAGGGTCAACCTCATCTAGAAAGGATAAAATCCTCTCTTTATACGGTACAGTTACATTAAAACCATCTATTTGCAATGTTCTCATTGCTTTCAGTGTAGATGCGAACTCATCTGGGGGCGTCTCAAACACTCGATAGATTCCTTGCTTCTGTTGTTGATCAAGAAAATGATTATGAATCCACGGCGACCGAGAATGAGCTGCAGGATACCCCACGAGTCCAAAGAAATAACTCATTGCTAAATTCACCTCCGCACTATTAAATCAAGGAAGGGCGTAATGATACACGTACACCTTCAGGAATGTGGGCCGTAATGGTGACCCCACCCTCAGGTACTGTTACCCAACCCAAACCAGAAAAGACAATATCCGTTTTTCCTTCTTCAACATGAAACGTTTTCGGTTGAAGAGGAGGCAATTGTTCAACAGCTTCCGGGCTAGGTGGTGTAAGCATTTCACCTACATGGTTCTTATATAATTCATCCGCTTTTTCTAATTTTGTTCTGTGAATCATAAGTTCATTTGAGAAGTAACACACAAATGAGCTTTTTTCTCCTTTTTCAAAATCAAACCGGGCTAAACCACCAAAATATAGGGTTTGTCCTTCATTTAGCTGATACACTTTCGGCTTAATTTCTTTTTGTGGTGTGATCACTTTTAAATCTTTTTCAGATACATAATGAGCCATCTGGTGGTGATTAATAATTCCTGGTGTATCGAATAAAGAAGACTTTTCATCTAAAGGAATGTCGATAAATCCTAGTGTAGTGCCAGGGAAATAAGAAGTTGTAATTGCTTCTTTTTCTCCCGTTGTTTCATGAATTAGATGGTTAATAAATGTAGATTTCCCTACATTCGTACAACCAACAACATAAACATCTTTATTTCTTCTTAATGATTCGATCCCTTCAGCAACTTCCTTCATACCAGTACCAGATTTTGCAGAAACTAAGAACACATCACTAACCTTCAGACCTAACTCTTTAGCTGAACGACGCATCCACTGTTTTACTTTATTTGGGTTTATGGACTTCGGTAATAAGTCTACTTTATTCCCTACAAGGATGATTGGCTTTTCACCCGTAAATCGGGGCAATCCGTTTATAAAGCTCCCATTGAAATCAAAAATATCAATTACTTTAACAATGATTCCATTCGTTGCTCCGATATCATTTAACATACGTAAGAAATCATCATCAGTCAGATCAACATCTTGAACTTCATTGTAATGTTTTAAGCGAAAGCACCGCTTACATATGATGTCTTCTCTTTCTAGAGCTGATGCAGGTGCATATCCAACCGCATTTGGATCTTCAGTCTGAACTTCAGCACCGCACCCCTGACAAATTATTTTTTCCATCTTTCTTCCTCCCATGAGATGTAACCTTTTCGTTGAAACCAACTAAGTAAACGTCGTTCAACTTTACGATTGATACGCGTAAAAACGCCATCTGTTTGAACAATTGGTACAACTAAAATGGTATAGAGATTCGCTCGATTCCCACCGAGTACATCTGTTAATAATTGATCACCAACAACCACGATTTCTTTCTTTTCTAGCTTCATAACCTTCCGTGCTTGACGAAAAGCTTGTCCTAAAGGCTTCCGAGCACTATGAATGAACGGAATATTTAAAGGCTCTGAAAAACTTGTCACCCGCTCTTCATTATTATTAGACATAATCGTAACTTGAATATCGTTTTCTTTCATTAATTTGAACCACTGCTCTACTTCTTTCGTAGCATCTTTCTGATCCCATGCCACGAGAGTGTTATCCAAGTCTGTTATGATTCCTTTTATCCCTTTTTCTTTTAAATCATCTGGACGAATTTCAAAAATAGAATGAACATGCTCATCCGGCAAGAACATTTTTAACACAACGTTCACCTCAATTAACAATCTGTGGCCTCTTAATGGACCACTTCCTCATGATATACAATTTAGTATTCCCTTTCAAAAGAAACTTTGTATTTCTATAAAATTTAGACAAGTGACATATGCAAAAAACATAATTTCTTTCTAAAAACCGTTCGACAAATTCTTGCATTTTTCTCTCTGTGGATAAGTCCATACACAAAACCCACAGTGATATACCGGGGAAAGTTTATTTTTCCCACATTTTACCCACAAGTTATATACAAGTTCATGTGGATATCTAGGCAGTTGTAGGGGTTAACCTTTCATGATAAATTAAACATACGCTAAATACTTACAGATGTTAGAAACAAATGAATGATAAAAATAGACAGAATATCACAACGGTTTTAAAAGGCATTTCCAATTTTCATTCTTGTGCGGGAGGTGAGAAGCCTGGATCGAACAGGCCATCACTATGGAACATTTATCAGACGAGCTGTTAATTGAATCCTACTACAAAGCGAATGATTTAAAATTAAGTGCGGAATTTATTAAGATGATTGAAGAAGAACTGCAACGCCGATCTTTAAGTCATCTAATAAAATACTCTAGTTAGCCCCCTGAACCCCTACTATATCAAGCATAGTAGGGGTTTTTTTATTGGTTCCCCTCCCTAAATCCCTTAGACTTTAATTACCTATTCTTATAACAATATTGTCCGAATATTAGATATAAGGTAAATTTAGTTGAATCCTACCTCTCATTTTGATTACAATGGAATGGATATATACGCATCATGATATCGTATGGTAAAAGTTGCCTACTTTTATACATAACGAGGGAGGATTTATACTGAATGTTAACCGCAATATTTTTACCACTCATTTTAGCTTGTTTTATTCCTTTAATAAGTAAGTGGAAATATTCCATTCACACAGGATGGTTTGTCTTAATCATCCCTTTTAGTATATTTGTATACCTTATTCAGCAAGTCGGTACTCGTTTTTCTCCTTTTGAAAAAACATACCCTTGGATTCCTTCAATGGATATTCATTTTGACTTGTATTTAGACGGTTTAAGTTTACTGTTTGGATTATTAATTAGTGGAATTGGTACACTTGTTGTACTTTACTCAATTTATTATTTACATAAAAGTGAGCAGTTAGGCCATTTCTACTTGTACTTATTGATGTTTATGTCCGCGATGTTTGGTGTTGTGTTCTCTGATAATGTGTACGTACTATACACCTTCTGGGAGCTAACATCCCTCTCTTCCTTCTTACTAATCGGCTATTGGAATCATCGTAAGGGTTCTCGTTACGGTGCATTAAAATCAATGCTGATCACCGTATTTGGCGGTCTTAGTATGTTAGGTGGATTATTACTGTTAACCATCGTCACGGATACAACAAGTATTCAAGAAATGATCTCTCAAAAAGAGACGATTATGAACAGTCCCCAATTCGGTTGGATCATAGCATTTTTATTTTTGGGCGCATTTACAAAATCCGCTCAGTTCCCATTCCATATCTGGCTTCCAGATGCAATGGAAGCTCCAACACCTGTAAGTGCCTACTTACACTCAGCAACAATGGTTAAAGCGGGTATTTTCCTTATCGCTCGTTTTTCTCCAATTCTTTCACAGAGTGATTGGTTCTTTATTATTGTAAGTGGTTTTGGAATTCTTACACTTTGTTGGGGGTCTTTCATGGCTGTTCGTCAAACAGACCTCAAAGGAATCCTTGCATACTCAACCATTAGCCAACTCGGTATGATTATGGCTATGCTTGGTTTTGGAACGAAAATAGCAGTTTTTGCTGCAGTCTTCCATATTTTAAACCATGCAACATTTAAAGGAAGCTTGTTCATGGTTGCAGGTATTGTAGACCACGAAACAGGTACTCGAGATATTCGCAAGTTAGGCGGGCTTATGACGTTTATGCCGATTACAGCAACCCTTGCCTTCTTTGGTACGTTTTCAATGGCAGGATTTCCACTACCATTTTTAAATGGTTTCTATAGTAAGGAATTGTTCTTTGATGCCGCACTTCTACACCATTTCTCTGTAGATGGCTTTGCTCAGCTATTAAAAGTGATTATTCCTTACCTTGCTGTCTTTGGAAGCATCTTTACGTTCGTTTACTCCATGTACCTGGTCTTCGGAACATTTAGAGGCGAATACAAGGAGAAAGAACTAAAAACAAAACCACATGAAGCGCCTATTGGAATGCTCATCTCTCCAATCGTTCTAGTTTTGGGAGTTATTATAATAGGGTTGTTCCCTAACTTATTTAACGAATCGTTTTTAGCCCATGCTGCTCAATCCATTAAAGGTGTAGAGATTCATAAGAAAATTAAGTTTTGGCATGGTTTTAATAGCATTCCTTTATATATGTCACTAGCTGTAGTCGCTATAGGTTCGATTCTTGCCTACACTCGGAAACGCTGGTCTTCAGTGTACAATGTAATACCTGGTACATTAAGCTTTAACCGTGTGTACGACTGGCTTGTAGACAAAACAACTGCCTACTCTGAAGTTGTTACAGAAAGTTATATGTCAGGTTCATTAAAGCACTACGTTCGATACATTTTAATTGCGATTCTCGTCGTTACATTCGGGACACTATGGTTGACCACAGACTTAACCATTTCTAACCCTGATCTAGCATCTATCGGTATTCCCGATATGCTTGTGGTTAGTATGATGGTCATTGCATCCGTAGCCACCATTTTTACAAATAACCGTATTGCAGCAATTTTAATTCTAGGTGTTGTCGGTTATGGACTTGCAATCTTATTTGTTATCTACCGTGCACCAGACTTAGCTTTAACACAGTTAATTATCGAAACTGTAACAGTTGCCTTATTCTTACTCGTCTTTATGCACCTTCCAAAGCTCGAGAAGCGAAATGAATCAAAAGGCACAGTATTTTTTAATGCTACCGTCTCTATCCTATTTGGAGCGATGATGACATTCGTAGCGATATTCTCCTATTCCAGCAAGTGGTTCGAGCCGATTTCGGATTACTTCCTTGAGACAGCAGTTTCTTTAGGCGGAGGACATAATGTCGTAAACGTTATTCTTGTAGATATGCGTGGACTGGATACATTGTTTGAGATTGCCGTATTAGGCATCGCTGCATTAGGCATTTATGGAATGATCAAACTTCGCCGTGATAAGGGGGAGAAATAGATTGGAAATCGTTACGTCAATCCTATCAGGAATTCTATTTGCAACAGGAATCTATAACTTGCTCCAGAAACAACTGTTACGAATCATCATCGGAACAGCTCTTATGTCTCATGGAGCTCACCTATTCATTTTAACGATGGGAAAACTAAAAAGAGGGAAACCTCCAATTATTGTTGAAGGTGTAGAAAATTATGTTGATCCCCTCCCACAAGCGCTAATCTTAACATCTATTGTCATCAGCTTTGGTGTAACAAGCTTTCTTTTAGTGTTAGCATACAGAGCTTCTCGTTTAAATGGCACAGATAATATGGAAGAATTAAGGGGTAACGAAAATGAGTAACTTAGCTGTATTACCAATTTTAATACCATTGTTATCAGGCATAATAGCGGCTCTAATGAATCGTAAGCAAAGAGCCGTACGCGTGTTTTCAACCATAATGATGCTTGTGAACTTAGGTGTGACAGCATACATAGGATGGTATGTTTTTCAAAATGGTCCTGTCATCCTTGAAACTGGGGGATGGAAAGCTCCTTATGGAATCATTCTTGTAGGGGATATGCTTGCCATTCTACTTGTTATTACAACAAACATTATTGGGCTTGCCTGTGTATTCTTTGCACCAAAATCATTGAGTGAAAAACAAGAATCTTTTTACTTTTATACGTTCTTCTTTATGCTCATTTCAGGCGTGTCTGGAGCCTTTTTAACAGGAGATTTATTCAACCTCTTCGTATTCTTCGAAGTCCTGTTAATGGCTTCTTATGGATTGATTACCTTAGGTGGAGAAAAAGTACAATTTAGAGAATCAATTAAATACGTTTTAATTAACCTTTTCTCTTCTATCCTTTTTGTAACTGTTGTTTCCTTCCTTTATTCAGTAGTTGGAACAGTTAACATGGCTCAAATTGCTGATCGTGTACAAGATGTTGAACAAAAAGGAATCTTAACAACTATAGGCATTCTTTTGTTCTTTGTCTTTGCTACAAAGGCTGCAGTATTTCCGCTTTATTACTGGTTACCTAAATCGTATGTGGTGCCAAACCCAGTTGTTTCTGCATTATTTGGTGCCCTATTAACGAAAGTAGGTATTTATTCTATTCTTAGAATGTTTACAATCATCTTCGTCCATGAAGTAGATCTAACCCATCAACTATTCTTATGGTTAGCTGCTCTTACGATGGTCTTCGGCGTTGTAGGTGCTTTATCGACAAATAATATCAAGTTAATTGTGACTTATAACATTATTCCTGCAGTTGGATTTATGCTGATGGGGATTGGAATATTTACAGAAGTATCAATTGCCGGAACTGTCTATTATCTAATTCACGATATGGTCGTAAAGGGCGCTCTATTCTTACTTGTTGGTGCAATTGCATATTTAGCAGGAACAAGTGACCTTAGAAAAATGCACGGGTTAATCCATCACTACCCTGTTATTGGTTGGCTATTCTTTATTGCATGTATTACTTTAGCGGGGATACCACCATTTAGTGGTTTCATTGGGAAGATTCTATTATTAAAAGGTGGCTTGGCTCAGGACCAAATTTTCATCGTTATCATTGGTCTTATAACGAGTCTCCTTATTCTCTTTTCTATGATTCGCATTTTCATCCAAGGGTTCTGGGGAGAAAAAGATGAATCCTTCCAGCCAGATAAACCCAAAGCTCGAGCATTTGCTTGGCCTATAGGTTTTCTAGTGTTCTTCTCCGTATTCCTTGGCGTTGGAGCTGAATTCGTTTATCCGATTGTAGACGAGATTTCAAACACCTTACTAGACCCGTCCATCTATATTGAATCCGTTCTAAAGGAGTAAACCATTATGCCTTTTCAAATTGTATTGAATATTACAATTGCATTCATGTGGATGTTCCTAAATGAAGCTTATTCGTTTAGTACATTCTTCGTCGGCTATGTAATCGGGATCATATTGCTGTTTTTATTACAGCGATTTATCCCTGATGAATTTTACATGAAACGAATTGGAAATATCATATATTTAATTTTACTTTTCATTAAGGAATTGCTTCTATCTAATATTTCGATCGTAAAATGGGTATATAAACCGAAGTTAGACATGGAACCTGGAATATTTGCAGTTCCGATCGATCTAAAGAGTAACTGGGAAATCACTTTACTCGCAAACTTAATCACACTAACTCCTGGTACATTATCCATTGCCATTTCTAACGATTATTCATATATTTATGTTCATGCAATGGATATTGGGGATGTTGAAGAAGAAATCAACTCCATTAAAGAATCCTTTGAACGAGCGATCAAGGAGGTTACGAGATAATGCTGGATACACTTCATATGGCACAAAACATATTACAATATGTAACAACAGCTTGTATCGTTGCGATCTCCATCTCGATCATTCTCCTTTTATATCGAGCGCTTGTTGGGCCGACTAATCCTGACCGTGCTGTTGCCTTAGATACGATTGGGATCAACTTAATGGCTTTAGCAGGACTGTTAGCCATTGGCCTTGTTACAACGCAACTAAATGATGTTATTTTACTGATTGGAATTCTGCTGTTTATTGGTACAGTAGCCATTGCAAAATTCTTAGAAAAGGGTGTTATCATTGACCGCGACTTGGATTGAGATCGTTTGGGACATCATCATCATACTGTTGTTGATATCAGGTACGTTTTTCATCGTTTCAAGCTCCATAGGAATTATTCGTTTTCCTGATGTTTATACTCGCCTTCATGCTGCAACAAAAAGTGCAACATTAGGTGTAGCTGGTATTATGATTGGCGCCTTTTTGTTTATGTATATTGAACACGGAATAGTAAGTGGTAAACTGATTCTAGGTATTATCTTTGTACTGATCACCGCCCCAGTATCTGGACACATGATTTCTCGAGCTGCTTATAGAAGTGGTGTTCCGTTGTGGGATCGTAGTGTTAAAGATGATTATAATAAAGTAATTAAACCAGAACATGAAAAATCATAACCAAAGCCTCTACTCGATTCGAGTAGAGGCTTTTTTCTTCTTTAGTACTGTTGTTATAGCTGATCTTATTCCATTAAAGCCCCCTTATCTTGAAGACTTGGTTTCGAGATAAAGTGAGTATGGTTCCGTTTCTTTAGTGGAGTGCGGCGGGCTGTGAAACGGGTTGCTTTCCCCGGACGAACTATCGAGCCTCCTCATTCGCTAAAGCTCCTTGCGGGGTCTCGCTAGCCCGTTTTTCTGGAGGAGTCAACCCGTTCCACAGCCCACCTTAGCCGAATAGTGACTAACGGAACCGCCGTAGTTCTGGGAGAGAGTGTTCTAATTCCAGGTTAATCCTATCATGACAAGGGTCTGAGCAACTTCTCTTACTATGATTTCCAATCAATATGAGGTGGGGAAAGCCAAATTATGGTCCGTTAGTTTCCATAATCGCGTGGA
>NZ_AULJ01000070.1 GCF_000425225.1 Pontibacillus marinus BH030004 = DSM 16465
GCGGTTCCGTTAGTCACCATTCGGCTAAGGTGGGCTGGGAAACGGGCTGACTCCTCCGGAAAAACGGGCGAGCGAGACCCCGCAAGAAGCGTAGCGTATGAGGAGGCTCGATCGTTCGTCCGGGGAAAGCAGCCCGTTTCCCAGCCCGCCGCACTCTACTAAAGCAACGGAACCATACCTACTTTATCTCGAAACTAAGTCATCCACATAAGGGGGGGGAGTGAAGTAATGATAATAGATCCATAATTTGAATTACTGCCCCTATTTATTTTGCTTTAGCAGTTTCTAAGAAAAGGGAACTTTCTTTTTGATTAGAGTACTTTAGAATCCCTATACGAGAAAACATAATCCCCATCAAAACAAGGACCATATATGCAACTCCCATCCCTATCCCACCAATCACTTCTCCAACAATGATACCAAGGGCTCCTAACATCTTACCGACTTGAAACACAAATCCATTAAACGCCATGTATGCTCCTCTTTTAGAGTCATCGACAATGTCTGCCAGAATCGATTGTCTTGTTGGGACATATAGGAGTTCACCTATAGATAAAACCACAATAGCTAAAAACAAAGTAGGTATGCTGTTCGAAAAAGCCATGATTGCATAACCTGATCCGAATAGGATAAAGCCCATGTACATAATGGATTGCTCTGCTCTTCCCTTAATCCACTTTGATGCTACAGCCGTAAACAGCACAATAATCAGTGTATTCTCCACTGTAAGTAAACTTAACAGCTTTACCCCATCAATATTCAAGTTCATGCCACCCCAAAAGCTCCACACTCTTGAAGTAATTTCATCCTCTAAACGAACTGCTATAAAATTATTTCGTTGGAACTCTAATGCCAAAATCATAATGCCACCCAAGGTAAATAACACAAAAGGAAAATCTTTAATAACCGTTTGATAACTTTTCATTAATGGTGAAAATCCATATTCTTTTTTTGTAGTTTTTTGAACCACATACGTCTCGTGAATGAGTGCAACCGTCATCCATAAGACAACAAAGGACATGACTAATAAAGATAGTAATAACTCAAAGAAGTAATCCTTATAAAGCCAACCTCCAACAATCATTCCAATCATCATGGACATATTGACTGCCCAGTAGTTTATAGAATACATAAACGCTCTCGTTTCTTTCGTACTTACATCAATTAACATGGCTTCAGCAGCTGGATTCACTAAGCCAGAGGATATCCCTATGATCAGCATCATTAAAAACGTAATCCAAGGGGATACAAACCATGGGGAATTCACTAGAATTAATCCAACTACTCCAATGACTCTAATCCACTCACCTGTTACCATCATGCGCTTTCTTCCTAACAAATCAGCTAAATATCCTCCATATAAACCTGATATAAACTGAACAACTACATGAATGAGTAGCAAAACCCCCGCTACTGTAGCATTAATCTTGTTGGTGAAATAGATCGCCATGAAAGGAAAAATCATAGAGCCTATAACACGGCCTAAAAATGATGTATAAATTCTAATACGTATATTAGGGTGCAATGTTTTAAACATAATTGACCTCCTCTTTCTTATATAATCATTCTCTCTTGTAGAAAAGGGGATAAAAAGGGTATAATCTGATAAAATATGTCCCCTTTTAAGAGGAGGTTCTGTTTTTGAAAGACATAGCGTATTTCCAATTAAGAGCGCACCTGTATCCAAAAGAACATAATAAATATGCTACTTTTACATTAAGCGAACTTGAACATGTATGGTTTTGCACCAGAAAAAACGTCAAGCGTAAAATCAAACAACTTGAAGAAGAAGGTCGCATTAGTTATGCACCAGGACAAGGTCGTGGCAACCCTTCTAGCCTTCATTTTCATGAGCATTTTCAAGATGAAGTAGAACACTTTGTTCATCAATGTGTTCAAAAAGATCAACTCGACCACATCGTCAAACTCTTTCAACTCCCCATTCCCAAAACATGGATTGCTAACGTTTCAGAACAAGTGCAAGAGCTCTTTGGCCTTCAATCCTCACAAGGAAACAAAGACACTCTTCGTACAGGAATTGCAAGAAAACTATCTACGTTAGATCCGATATATTCTTCTGTCACGCTTGAGAATCATCTCATAGACCAACTTAGTGATACACTTGTTAAATATGACGAGGATTTAGATGAAATCGTTCCTCATATCGCCCATCATTGGCATGTAGATAGCGATCATCGACAATGGACCTTTTACCTTCGAAAAGGAATTCGTTTTCATCATCATAAAATATTGAGTAGTGAGGATGTGTACTATACATTTAACCGACTCTTGGAATGCAACTCCCCCATGAGTTGGATGGTCCAAGATATACAATCCATAAAATGCCCGACACCATTTAAAGTGGTCATTACATTACACGATTCTAACCCTTTTTTTATAAGGTATGTAAGTTCTGTTAACTTAGCTATTCTACCAAGCGATACAGCCTTTGATGAGTCGAAATGGATTGGAACGGGTCCCTTTAAGCTAATCGATATAGATGAACAGAAGATCGTGCTCGAAGCTTTTGATTATTATTTTTTAGAGCGCCCCTTGCTAGATCGAATAGAATTCTGGAGAGTTCCTATGGGGGCTGCTAAAGCTATGAGTTTTCAAATTGGGGAGGGGTCTACTAATAAAGAACAAGACAAATATGAAGAAATTGAAGTCGGGTTCAGGTTCTTAATTTTTAACTTTCGAACACCTCCCTCTCCACTAGTTCATGATCCTTTGTTAAGAGAGGCGATTTATCATGTTCTTGATATAAATAAAATGTGGGAAGACTTAGATCGCGAAGAAAAGTTAAAAGGGCAGATCGCCAGTAGTTTTCACCCTTGGAGATCAAACGCAGTTGCAAAAGAACCAAACAAAATTCATCAACTTCTTCAAAACTCCCCATATAAAGGAGAAGAATTACAGCTCTATTCACTAAACTTTCCTCAGGCAATAGAAGAGGCTCAGTGGTTCATAAATGAAGCAAAACAATACGGGATTCACTTTAACTTACACACGTTTTCATTAGACTCCCTTTACCAGGAAAATGTTCATCAACATGCAGACTTATCCTTCATGGGAGAAGTTGCTTCGACCGATATTTACCTTTCTTTTTTAGGAGCATTCTATAACAAAGCTCTTAAATTTCGAAAACTGTTATCAGATGAACATCTTAATTTCATTGACAAGAAGCTAGAGGACTTCAAACATCAGACAACCACATTAGCACAAGTTTCAATCATGGAAGACATAGAGGCATACTTACGCGATCATCATTTAGTCATTTTTCAATATCATCCACTAAAAAAACGAGCGTTTGATCCCATGATTCGGGATATTCGCTTTCAATCCTTTGGTTATGTAGACTTTCAAAAGTTGTGGATTCCTTAAAAAGAAAAGCACAAGCGCCCGTTTAGCAACGATGGGAGTGGACTGATCCCGTAGTAAGATTAACCAAACTTGCAGATTGGCAAGCCGACAGGCGCAGACAGAAGCTTAGTTGCCGTGGTACTTTAACCTAGAAATTTTAACTACGTCGAAATACTCCTTCGCTAAAATTTCATGTCATCAAATGTATATAGGAAACACGGTGAGCTTGCGAATCGATGTTAACTTATCGAACGAAGGTGAGGGAACTCCCATCGTCGCTGGGTGCTGAAGCTAGACAACTATGAGCTACAACTTATACTTTCTTTACTTTTTATACATAGAAAAAGCAGTGGACATGGAATCCACTGCTTTTTTATATCTTTTTATCGGAATGATTTAGGGTTTAAGGCTTCCTTAATTCCCTCTCCAATAAAGTTAATAGACAATATTGTCATGATGAGAATGAGAGCTGGTGGCACCCATACCCATGGCATGTTTTGTAGGACATTTGGTTGCTGGGAAGCTGATAACATGTTCCCCCAACTTGGTACTTCTTGCGGTACACCAAACCCTAAGTAGCTCAGTCCAGATTCAGCTACAATCATTCCAGCGAATAAAATAGTAGCCTGCACAATTACGGTTGTTAACACGTTTGGTAGAAGGTGTTTCATTATAACCTTAGATGGTTTACATCCAATAGAAATAGCTGCCAGGATATACTCGTTTTCCTTCTCAGCTAAAATCTTACTTCTTACCAGACGGGCAACACCGCCCCAACCAAGAATACTTAAGACACCAATTAATACCCATAAGCCCGAAACGATTCCAAACAAGATAGCATTCAGTACAATTACGAATACTAGAAAAGGGAAGTTTAGCATGAAATCAGTAAAACGCATAAGTAGATTATCTACTGTACCACCAAAGTACCCTGCAATGGAACCAACTAGAGTTCCAATAAACAATATAATGGTTGTACATGAGAGTCCAACAAATAATGAAACACGACCACCATACAGCAATCTTGTAAAGACATCCCGTCCACTTGTATCCGTCCCAAACCAATGTTCAGCGGATGGAGCTAGAGACATCTGTCCGATGTTGACTAGCGTTACATCAGCTGTCGTTATAAATGGTGCAAGGAAAGATAAGATTGATAAGATAATCAAATATACTAAACTAATCATCGCCAGCTTGTTTCTCATAAATTTACGACGGGCCATTGCCCAAGGGGATAAGCTCTTGGATGGCTTAGTTGTCGGTGACTGGGTTTGTGTATCTTTATTATGAACGACTTCCATAGCCACTCCTCCTAATCAACTCGTATTCTTGGATCAACAATTCCATACAATAGATCGGCTATTAAGTTCCCTAGCAAAACCAAGAATGAGAACATTACAAACAATGTCATCAAAGTAGGATAGTCTTGAGCATTTACCGATGTTAAGAAAAGTTGTCCAAGCCCCGGGTACGTAAATATCGCCTCTGTAATCAAAGCACCGTTAACAATTTGAACAATGTCAAAACCTAAAAATGTCACAATCGGGATAATAGAATTTCTTAAGATGTGACTGTTATAGATTTTTGAATCTGCAGTTCCTTTCGCACGCGCTGTGCGTACATAGTCCTTTTGACTATTATCAATAATGTCATTACGTAAGAATTGAGTATATGTCGCTGTACCTAAAGCCCCTAAGATTAAGGAAGGCATTAATGCATGATAAAAGCGACTTAACCAGTAATCTAATGTTCCAGACTCTACTGCTATATCTACCGATCCACTGAAAGGAACCCAACCCAACTGAAATGAGAAAAAATAAATGGCGAACACACCTGCAATGTATGAAGGAATGGCCAATAGGAAATAGTTAAACCCACCTATGAAATGGTCCATCTTCGTGTGCGGATGTCTTCCCGCATATATCCCCATTGAAAAGGCAAATATGTAGGTGAAAAACATCGCCATAACACCTAACATCACTGTATTAGGTAATCGTTGTAGAATAAGGTCTTTTACAGGGATCTGATATTTTGTTGATTTCCCGAAGTCCCCTTGTACAAAATTAGAAACCCACCGGAAATACTGTTCATGAATTGGATCATTGTAACCGAGTTTCTCACGCATTTCCTCGATATACTCAGGATCAGTATTATTCGGGTCGATTTCCCCACTGAAGGAATCTCCTGGCATAGCTAATGCCAGGAAAAACGCAACAATGGAAATAAGGAGTAACATCGGAATCATGCCTAATATTCTTCGAAGTGCGTACTTTAACATGAAACATTCCCCTTATCTGTTTGCAGATCTAAGTGTTATTGCTTAATAAACCATTCGTTCGGGTTGTTACTTCCAGAAACGTCATACTCAACGCCACCTACGCGCTTATTCACACCTTGAGTTTCTTGTAGCTCAGTGATAAATAGCATCGGTAGCTCTTGGTTTACAATTTGTTGCCATTCAGAGTAAAGCTTTTTACGCTTAGCAGAATCAGTACCAACAACTTCAATGTCAATCGCATCTTCTAGAAGCTTATCGCTTTCTTCATTTACCCAACGAGGGAAGTTCCACAACATATCAGATTTCCATAGTGCAGATGGGTCTGGGTCAGCACCAGTACTCCAACCACCGTAGAATACTTCGATGTCGTCACTGTCTTTTTCGATCTTGTCATAATAAAGAGAAGCTTCGATCATTTGTAACTCTGTTTGCAGACCTACTTGGTTCCAATACTGTGTTAGAGCTTTTGCACGAGATTCAAATGTTGGGTTAGAAGATGCATAGTGAGAGAATTTAACTACGAACTCATCACCATTTGGATCTTCGCGGAAACCATCACCATTTGTATCTACATAGCCAGCTTCATCAAGAAGGTTTTTCGCTTTTTCAGGATCATACGGATAATCCTTCAGTTCACTTTCGTCAGCAGAAATCCAGTGTGCAGATGGAACTGGACCGTTAACTTTAGAACCATAACCTTGGAAGAATGCTTCAATCCATTCCTCACGGTTGATCGCGTGATACATAGCTTGACGAAGTTTTAGGTTTGCATACTTTTCTTTCTCTTCAACAACTTTTTTCTGTTCGTTATCAAATACACCTAGCTTAAATCCAACATAGTAGTAAGAAAGACCAGGATACGTTACAAGATCAACATTTTCCATCTTTTCAACCTGTTTACCTAATGTAGGGTGAACAGGTACCATGTCAACATCACCATTTTGTAGAGCACCTACAACGGTTTTGTTATCAATAACTTTTACGATGATTTTGTCTAGGTTTGGAGCACCTTTCCAATAATCTTCGTTTGCGATAAATTCATAGCTCTCACCAGGTACAACTTTACCCATTTTGAAAGGTCCAGTACCGATAGGCTTGGTACGAGTAAATTCGTGTCCTAACATATCTTTTACAGGAACGCCTTCCCAACGCTTTTTGTTCATTGGATAGCTCCATACATTTACAAGGTTATTAACACGGGCCTTGTCAAATGTAACCTTTACTTCATAATCACTAATTTTCTCAATACCTGAGATAGAGTCTGCTTCACCTTCATGGAATGCAGCAGCTCCCTCAATTGTTTTAACGTTTGCATAACGTGGGCCTTCATAGTCTGGATGCGCTAGCGTTTCAAGAGCAAAGATCCAGTCATCTACAATTAGCTCATCACCATTATGCCACTTTACGCCCTCTTCAAATTTGAATGTGAACGTCTTGTTATCTTCAGTTTCCCAAGTAGCTAAGTTTGGCTCAGCTTTAAGGTTTTCGTCAAATGTGTATAGACCATCAACCATGAATCCCATGATTTCAGCGTCTGTTGCTGTACCATAAAACGCCATGTTCAAGATTCCTTCTGGCTCTGAATCAATTGCATAAGTTAAAGTACCGCCTTGTGTTGGTTCATCACTTGCTTGGTCATCTGACCCGTCACTACCTGAATCACTTGAATCATCTGAATCTGAACCACCATTGTCTGATGTCTTTTCACCATCACCCGGAGTCTCACCTTCAGTTTGTTCTGAATTACAAGCTGCTAGAAACAAAGACAACATTAGGACCATGGCCATTAGCCATAAAAAACTCTTGTTCTTCATGAATGATTTTCCCCCTGTTCATTTTTAAAAAATAATGATTAATCGTAAAGAATACATGCGACGTGCTGACCCGGTTTCACCTCCTTTAATTGAGGTTTAATGCTTGAGCATTTATCCATCGCCTTAGGACACCTTGTATGGAAAGGACATCCTGAAGGTGGATTCTCTGGACTTGGTACATCACCTTGGAGAACAATACGCTCTCGTTTTTGGCCGAAGTTCGAAGCATCTGGAACTGCTGAGATTAGTGCTTGTGTGTACGGATGTAATGGGTCTTTATAAATTGAATGCTTATCCGCTACCTCCACGACATTACCTAAGTACATAACTCCAATTCGATCACTCATGTGTTTAACAACACTAAGGTCGTGAGCAATAAATAAATAGGTTAAATCGAATTCATCTTGCAATTCATTTAATAGATTTAAAACCTGAGACTGTACAGATACATCTAATGCAGAAACAGGTTCATCAGCGATGATAAGTTTTGGCCTTAAAGCTAATGCTCGCGCAATTCCGATCCGTTGTCGTTGCCCCCCAGAAAATTCATGCGCGTATTTATAGTAGGCATCCTCAGGTAAACCAACTTTATTTAAAAGCTCCATCACTTCTTCTTTCATTTCTTCTTCTTTTTTATTTTTGTAATAGTTTTTAATTGGCTCGCTTACGATGTTACCTACCATTTGCATTGGGTTTAGTGAAGCATATGGATCCTGAAACACCATTTGGATATCTTTTCGAATATCTCTAAGTTTTTTTCCATTTACATTTGTGATGTCTTGATCATCAAAAATGACAGACCCTGCTGATGGGTTTAACAAACGTAGAATGGAACGTCCTGTGGTAGACTTCCCACAGCCTGATTCCCCTACCAGGCCTAGTGTTTCTCCTTTTTTAATATCAAAGGTAACACCGTCTACAGCTTTTACATTTCCAATGGTTCTTCTAAAGAATCCACCTTTAACAGGAAAGTGCATTTTTAAGTCTTTCACTTCTAATAAATTTTGAGTTTTAGTACTCTTATTTTCGGTTATACTCATCCTAACACCCCTTCTTTAGGGTGGCTTGTTTCATAAAGTAAACAAGCAACTTCATGTCCCTGTTCATTTTCTTCTAATTGCGGTGTAATTTCCGTACATTCTGGCATTGCCTTCGGGCAACGGTTAGCAAAACGACATCCTACTTGAGGCATTTTTGTTAATGAAGGCACAATTCCTTTAATCGTTTCAAGTTTCTCGGTATCTTCTTCTAATCTAGGAATTGAACCCATCATCAACTTCGTGTACGGGTGCTTTGGCTTAGTGAACAGACTCTCGACATCTGTTTTTTCAACGATTTTCCCCGCATACATAACAATGACTTCATCACACGACTCAGCTACAACACCTAAATCATGCGTAATGAGTACAATACCCATGTCATTCTTCGTTTGGATATCTTTTAATAGTTCAAGAATTTGAGCTTGAACGGTTACATCTAAAGCTGTAGTTGGTTCGTCAGCGATTAATAACTTAGGCTGACAAGCTATGGCCATAGCAATCATGACACGCTGTCTCATACCACCCGATAGTTGGTGTGGATACTCATCTACAATTTTAGCGGCTCTAGGTATACCGACAGCTGATAAAAGTTGAACTGACTTATTTCTTGCTTCTTTCTTGCTTAGTTTAAAGTGATTGTGGAGTACTTCTTCAATCTGGTATCCAATCGTAAATACTGGATTTAATGATGTCATAGGCTCTTGGAAGATCATCGCCATATCTTTGCCACGAATCTGATTCATTTGCTTTTCATTAAATGATTGAATCTCTTCCCCATCAAAAAGAACCTCACCATTCCGGATCTTTCCTATTCCTTTTGGTAGAAGCTGCATGACTGATAAAGACATTACACTCTTTCCACAGCCTGACTCTCCAACAATGCCGACGACTTTCCCACGATCTACAGTAAAAGATACTCCATCAACGGCGTTATAATCTTTGCCTTCGATACTAAAAGATGTCTCTAATCCCTTTACCTCTAGCAAAGGTGCTTTTGCCTTGGATTGCTCTGATTTACTCATAGAACACCTCTGAATCATTTATTATTGTTAATCTTAGTAATCTTGGTAATTTTCTAAAAATTATATATTTTTTATTATGTTAAACCATTTTTTTGAACTAAGTCAATCCTTTCTTAACAGTTTTTTGTAAAAAAGCCTCTTTTTTTAAAATATATGTAACCTAATCGTAATAATTGATATCTTTTTGAAAAATTTCATTAGTAGATTTACTAGAAGATCAATTGTATTATGTAGTCATTTTCTTTAAAAAAATAACACCTACCGTATTTAGGCGGTAGGTGTTATCTATCTTTTTTATTAATTGATTATGCCATGTTCTTCAATATTCACTTTCACATCAGGTTTGATGCTAATCTCAGGGTAATCTTCTTCCCAATTTAATTGTTTCCACTCTTTATTATGATAGGCTTGCAGACGACGCCCAATTCCAAAAATGTCACTATTAGCTTCTTGAATTTTCTTCACAACGTCTTTTGCATCGGCAGTAAGGATTTTAGATAGTTTTTTCTCCAATTCCTTTAATGATGGTGGTGTTATATGATCATGTGGATATTCCGTAATTCCTACTTTCAGCTTCAGTTTCACACTTACTTCTATTTGTTCTTTCTTTTTAATCTCAATTTTTTGTTTTATATCTCCTATATCAAATGATACATAATTTTTAACAGCCGGTTCTTCGCCTGAATTGACCTTAGCACTTAGTCTTGCCATCTTTCCTTTCTCTCCATCTAATAATAAAAGCAAGAGAGATTCCTTTGGATCTAGATATACCCCCGTGTACTTTTGTCCATGAAACAATCCAATGCCTTTATAATTTATTAAACCCTCTTCCTCATTTAAAGAAATTAAAGGGAGTCCAAAGTCCTGTCCTGGCTCCATCATTTCTGCACAAATTAGTTGGATATTTTCCCTAGGGGATTGTGTTAATTGTACTTGCCCTTGCAGCAAGCCACTTATATAACCACTTATCCGAGGCTCATGCTCTAATCGAAGGTTTATAATTTCTTCAGCTTCCCCTTCCACCACTGCTAGCATTGCATTAAGGTTACTTTTAGGGTCTCTATAAAACACATCCAATAATGGAAGAATATCTTTCTTAGCTAATTCTTCTCCAAGAAGAACCACTCTAATTTTTGATGCATCAAAAATTTTTGATATCTTTTGGTCAATTTGGGTCCTACCTTCACGAAGTGTGTTGCTTTCAGTTGTCACAGTTTGAATATACTCATCCCCTGGTCCTTCCATTCCTTTTTCTACAGTTGGGATGATCACTGTTGATTTAATCTTGTCTTCGTCTACCTGATCAAATCCCGCTGCCAATACAAGCTTAATATTCTTGAATTGTCTTTGGTCCCAACATCCTGTTAAAGAAAATAACATGAAACAAATCATCATCCATTTTATTACCTTTTTCATTTTTGTTCACTTCCTATGGATTTCCTTTTAAAAACTACAGCCAATAAAAGCAGAACTGTTGGAATTACTAACCCAAACACTATACCTGACTGTGAGACGACTTTATTTAATCCTTCTAGAAATCCCTCATCTCTTTTAATAAAAAAAGTGGTACCAAATATAATCAAACTTGTGATAAACACAAATGGACGATGGTTATTTGAATTAAACATATTAGCCATCCCAACACTTGACATATAAAGGTAAGAGGAGAACGTTGTTGCAACAGAAACGACCCAAATGGAGAGGAATAACATGTCGATACGCGTAATAATCGGGAGTTCGAAAGCTTTCAATAAGTAGAGTAATGGTTCTGGAACTAAAGCCATCTCAGTTGTACTAAAAAAAGTAAATGATACAATAACCGTAAACAAGTAAAATGTCACAACAAACATATTATCCAATGAAATCGTCAAAAGCTTTTTTGAGGCACTTCCTTTTGTAAAAGGAAATGCAATAAGGATGATCAAGAAACCGAGCATCGAGGTCATAGCTTTAAAAGAACCTTGAATGATTTTGGGTAATCCTGATTCTCCCATTGGAAAAAGGTAAAGCCATTGACTATCCTGAGAAGCATAAATTAACAATACTACTAAGACGAGCAATAATAGTGAGACAAATACGTATAGCCTCGCAATTACTTTAAGTTGGTCCACTACTAAATACAAACAAACCATAATCATAATGAACATTAGCACCCATTTAGGAGTTAATGGAAGTATCCAAATATCAACCATCCTTGAAAAAATCATGAGGACTAAAATACCTACTGATATAAAGTAAATATAGTATCCTCCAATAAAAATCTTCCCCAAATACTTCCCTAAAATTTTCGGAAGGTATTCAAATAAGTGTTCTTGAGGAAAGCGTTTCGCTAAGAACCAAAATAAAAAAAAGACAAGTTGAATAATTACTCCAGCAAAAAGTAAAGAGATCCATCCATCTTGCTTTGCAGCCTTATGAAGGGAGTAGGGAAGTGAGAGAACACCAACACCAACCTGAGTCTGGACGATAAGAAAAAACAACTGTCGATTCGTAATTTTTTTATTCTCGGGTATGTTCATCCTTCTTCCACTCCCTTGATGGTCCTCCTGTAGATTTTCTTTGTGGCTGTGCTCCTTTAGGCCTTGTTCCCATTAAAAATAATGGTAGTCTGATAAAGGTATCTTTAATATCCTTTATATTCAATGGTGCTAGCGGGGCAAAATAAGGTGTTTGTAAGGAATGTAATCGAATTAAATGGATAAGCAGAACTAACATCCCGAATACAATTCCTACAAACCCCAATGTAGAAGCCGTTAAGATCAGTGGAAATGTTAATAATCTGAGAGTTGTACTCATCTCAATAGAAGGTACAACAAATGAAGCAATTGCCGTTAATGCTACAACTATAACCATTAAATTTGAAACCAACCCTGCTTTTACTACTGCATCACCAATTACTAACCCCCCTACGATACCAATGGTTTGCCCTACTGGGCTTGGAAGCCTGATCCCTGCTTCACGTATCAATTCAATAATAACTACCATCACTAGCGCCTCTACAATCGGCGGATACGCAATATTATTAATAGCGCTTTTCACAGGAATAACCAATTTATCTGGTATCACTTCAAAATGAAAACCTACAACCGCAATGTAAAAAGCAGGTAAACCAATAGCTATGAGAAAACTCATTAGACGAATCATACGCAAAAATGTCCCAGCTATCCAACGACTATTATAATCATCAGGTGATTGATAAAAAGAAAAAAACGTTACAGGCAATATTAAACACGTCGAGCTTCCTTCGGATAAAATAGCTACTCTCCCCTCCATAATGTTAGCAGTAGCCCGATCAGGCCTCTCCGTGTTTAACATCTGGGGAAAAGGGGATAAGGGATTATCTTCTATCATTTCTTCTATATACCCCGGACTAATAATGGTATCTTTTGATATATCTTTAATTCTTCTTTCAATTTCTTTAACTGCTTCTTGGCTTGCAATGCCATCCATATATATCACCGCAAGATTGGTATTCGTGTTATTACCCGTTCTAAAATATTTAACAGTCAAATCTCTGTGTTGGATTCGCTTACGGATTAAATTGATGTTAACCATTACGCTTTCTATAAAACCTTCATGAGCACCCCTTAAAATCTTCTCTGTATCAGGCTCCCTTAAGTCTCGATTATGTGAAGAGGTAACTGTAAATATAGTCATCTCTTCAGAACCGTCATGGCAATAGATAGCACAACCACTTAACAGAGCAAATATGACATCATTCATATCTTTAGTTTTTCTAGTATTGTCTAGTTGGCTGATTTGGTGACTTTGATTTAACAATTCCGGTGTATAAATCTTATCCTGTATCTTTGTTTGATCCACTAAAGATTCTAAATATATTAATACTGATTTCCCTTGATTAAAATGGTTCACTTTTAAGTCATCCGTATGCTTCAACTCTAGGGTTAAATAATCTAGATTTTGCTGGAGTGATGAATGGCTTTTTTGAGAAGTCTTGTGTTCTTCTGTCACAACTTTTTTTGACCATTTTTTTGATTTACGATTATATATACGCATAGTCCATCTCCAAAAATAGGTTCTTTCACCATATTGTTTGTTAAGAGTATAGAAAACATGCATTTAGTCACTTGGACTACTTTATTTCTTAGGAATGTGTCAAACTTATGAATTATGGCTGTTTTATGTGAATTATTTCACATAAAAATAATGTTAAAGTTTTTTATGTATGTTATATTTATTGTGAAATTATTCACAAACAGATTTATATGATAGAAAGGTTGATTGGATATGAATAAAAAAAGCACGAATAAAGTGGCACTTATCGGAACAGGATTTGTAGGTTCTAGCTATGCTTTTGCATTGTTAAATCAAGGTGTAACGGAAGAACTCGTTATGATTGATGTCAATAAAGAAAAAGCTGAAGGTGACGCTATAGATCTTAAGCACGGATTGGCTTTTGCCTCTCCTATGAAAATCTATGCAGGAGATTATGAAGACTGCCGGGATGCAGATATTGTTGTCATTACAGCAGGTGCTAACCAACAACCTGGAGAAACACGTTTAGACCTAGTCGAAAAAAATGTAAAGATCTTCGAAAGCATTGTAAACTCTGTCATGGAAAGTGGATTTGATGGGATCTTTCTTGTAGCAACCAACCCAGTTGATATCTTATCCTATGCAACTTGGAAATTCTCTGGATTACCTAAAGAGCGCGTTATTGGTTCAGGTACCATTTTAGACACATCACGATTACGTTATTTAGTCGGGGAAGAATTTGATATCGATCCTCGTAATATCCATGCCTACATTATGGGAGAGCATGGTGATACAGAATTTCCGGTTTGGAGTCATACTACCATTGGGGCAAGTAACCTTAGTGAGATTGTAGATATGACCGAAAAAGAAACCCAGGAAAAACTAGAAGACATTTTCGTCAATGTACGTGATGCTGCTTATCATATCATTCAGCAAAAAGGAGCTACCTATTACGGTATAGCGATGGGGCTAGTTCGAATTACAAAAGCGATTTTACGGAATGAAAATAGTGTGCTCACGATCTCTGGGCTACTAGAAGGTGAATACGGTCAAGAAGACTTATATATTGGTGTACCAGCTATTATTAACCGAGAGGGTATTCGAAAGTTAATTGAACTACCTTTAAATAAAACAGAACAAAAACAGTTTGAGCACTCAGCTGCAACTCTTAAACAGGTCATTAACCAAACCTTTTAACCATATAATAAAGGCCGACATAACTGCCGGCCTTCTCTTCGGATTTTATTAAGCAAATGACTTTTCCTCTTCCTGTTGGAAAAAGTGTTTCATCGCATAGAATACATCAGCCTTGCGTCGTAAAACAAAGTGTCTGAAACGAGGATCTTCAATCTTTTTATAGGCTGACATGAGAGTCGAGTGCCTATTATACTGGTTTACTTCGCCGTAACCAAACATGCTTGATAAATCCATTAATTCATCCACAAGCTTTAAGCAACGTTTATTATCTGAGGTTAAATTATCACCATCGGAAAAGTGGAATGGGTAAATATTATAACTCTCTGGATGGTATTTTGTGTCGATTAGTTCTAAGGCTTTTTTATAGGCTGAAGAACAAATCGTTCCTCCGCTCTCACCTTTTGAGAAGAAATTATCTTCTGAAACGACTTTAGCTTCTGTATGATGGGCGATAAATTCAATATCTACCGTTTCATATTTTGTTCGAAGGAAACGAGTCATCCAAAAGAAGAAGCTTCGAGACATATACTTTTCCCATACGCCCATTGATCCCGAGGTATCCATCATCGCTAACACGACAGCTTTAGATTCTGGCTTCACAACCTCGTTCCATGTTTTATAACGAATATCTTCTGGATATATAGGGTTAAATGTGGCCTCTCCACCCATGGCATTTCGTTTGTAGGCAGCAAGCATTGTGCGTTTTTTATCAATGTTTCCTTGTAAGCCATTTTTACGGATATCATTAAAATCAATGTCTGTCGTAACAATGTTATCTTTCTCTTTTTCTTGCAAGTTCGGGAGTTCTAACTCTTTAAATAAAGCTTCTTCCAACTCAGCAATCGATACTTCCGCTTCATAAAAATCTTCACCTGGCTGGTCCCCGGCTTTTTCACCTTTTCCTTGAGCCTTTTGCTTCGAACCATCACGGGCTATAACATCGCCAACTTGACTTTCCCCCTCGCCTTGGCCTACATGTTTGTTCTTATCATGATTGTAACGAATCTTATATTCATCCAAGGATCGGATCGGAATCTTCACAACATCTTTTCCATTAGACATAACGATATTTTCTTCAGAAATCAGGTCCGGCAATTGATTTTGAAGCGCATCTTGAACTTTTTCTTGGTGGCGCTGTTGATCATCGTACCCTTTTCTATGGAGGGACCAGTTCTCTTCAGAAACAACAAAGTTTTTCTCACTCATCCTTACCCCTCCTTCATTTGTATTTAATTTATTGTATGCAGAGATTGTCATTTTGATTAAAAATTCAGAAAACTTATGCGGAATTTATCCATTTCAGGACTGTCATGAAGGCATTTTAAATTTTTCATTTAAAAAAAGACAGCTTTCGTGAAAAGCTGCCTTTTTGTATCTATTCTTCTATAGGTTTATATAATTTTTGCCCTATCCATGTTTGTAAAATAAGAAACAAGCCACTAACAGCCCAGTAAAGTGGTAAAGCTGCTGGAGCTGATAGAGAAATAAATAGGATGATCCCTGGCGATAAAAGTCCCATGATCTTCATCTGTCCTTGTTGTTCAATAGGCATGTTATTCATGGACACTCGATATTGAACATAGTAGATCACAGCTGCAATGAGGGCCATTGAAATATCCATTTCACCAAGCGGAAACCATAAGAATGAATGACTAGCTATCTCTTGAGAACCTCTAATCGCATAATAAAAGCCCATTACGACAGGCATTTGAAGGATTAATGGTAAACATCCCATATTAAGTGGGTTTACCCCATGTTTCTGATAAAGAGCCATCATTTCCTTTTGAATTTCCTGTTTTTCTTCCTGTGTTTTCGATTCTTTCATTCTGTTTTGTACATCATCCATTTCTGGTTTTATCTTAGCCATTTTTTGCTTCATGACCTGTTGTTTTTTGTACATATTCAGCATGAATGGCATTAAGACTAGGCGCATCGCTATTGTAATGACAATGATTGCCACACCATAATTGTCTCCCACAATACCAGCTACACCTTGAATAGCTTCAGCAAAAGGCTTTACAAAATAGTCGTTAAAAAATCCATCTCCCTGTCCAGGTTGGGCTGAACACCCCGTTAAAAATAAGGCAGTCAATAAAATTCCGATACGTTTCAATGATTTTCCTCCTCTGTATTTTATCTTTTATGAGATAAATACAGAGAATTGGTCATCATCAGGTGATGATTCCTGCCTTCGTATAGTTTTGTAGATCCACACTCGAATATCATTTAGTACTTGTTCTAATGGCTGAAGCGATTCTTTCTGTTGAATGTAAGCTTGCTCCACTTTCCACTCATTGTTGCAAAGGGAAGAAGCATCTTGTATAAAAGCACTCCAAACTTGGCTGAGTGCATATGAGAAAAATAGGCTTATATAAAATGAGTATAAGAATGGATCATTGAGCAGATCTAGTTCAAATAAATATTCCATTAATGCGTTCATCGTTTATCTCCTTATGAGATTTTGGGCTAGTGTAACATATTATACGATTGAGTGCTTGTTTGGTTTCATTTTTGTTTTAGATATTTGGAGTTTATTCGTATTCAATTAAATGGCAGGATTGTTGAAGACTTGAAATTGAGAGGAGTCCGTTGCTGTTGAGTAGTTTGTTGCGGTCAGTGAAACGGCAAGCCTGTTGT
>NZ_AULJ01000071.1 GCF_000425225.1 Pontibacillus marinus BH030004 = DSM 16465
TTCTATGATAAAGAATTCTAATCCATATGAGATGGGAAAGTCCAAATTATGGTCCGTTAATCTCCATAATCGCGTGGAGGGAAGGAAACGGCAAACTGTCGTGGTAACAAAGGGAAGACGAGACCCCGCAGGCACGAGGAGGCTCGGCTTTTCTTCCACAACAGGCTTGCCGTTTCACTGACCGGAACAAATCACACAACAGCAACGGACTCCTCTCAGTTTCAAGTCTTCAACATAACTGCCATATAACGGAATAACCAAAAAAACCCTCATGAAGCTCATACGCTTCACAAGGGCTTTTGCAATTCAATATTATCGACGCACTCTTCCTGCGATTTCTTGTTTCAATTCATCAATGAAATCAGAAAGAGGCTTCGTTTCGGAATCTTTTTCTCCGTAGCGACGTACGTTCACGCCATTTTCGTTAATCTCGTTGTCACCTACAACAAGCTGATAAGGGACTTTTTGCATTTGAGCTTCACGGATCTTGTAGCCGATTTTCTCATCACGCTCATCCACCTCAACACGTACACCAGCGTAACGTAGTTCATCTTCAACCTTTTTCGCATAGTCTAAATGAACATCCGCAGAAACTGGAATAATCTTAGCCTGAACTGGTGCTAACCATGTTGGGAATGCACCTTTGTACTCTTCAATTAAGAAGGCAACAAAGCGTTCCATGGTAGATACCACACCACGGTGAATTACAACCGGACGGTGATGGTTTCCATCTTCACCAATATACGTTAGGTCAAAACGCTCTGGTAAATGGAAGTCCAACTGAACAGTAGAAAGTGTCTCATCTTTACCTAATGCCGTTTTTACTTGAACATCAAGCTTCGGTCCGTAGAATGCCGCTTCGCCTTCAGCTTCAACATAATCTACTTTTAGCTCTTGCATCGTTTCAAGAAGCATGGACTGAGCCTTCTCCCACATCTCATCATTATCTACATATTTCTCTTTATCCGCAGGGTCACGGTATGAAAGACGGAAGTAATAATCTTCAATACCGAAGTCTTTATATACTTCTTGAATCATACGAACAACACGGATAAACTCATCCTTCAGTTGATCTGGACGAGAGAAGATGTGTGCATCATTTAAGGTCATAGCACGTACCCGCTGTAAACCAGCTAAAGCACCAGACATTTCGTAACGGTGCATTGTACCAAGCTCAGCAATACGAACCGGTAGATTACGATAACTATGCAATTGATTTTTGTACACCATCATGTGGTGAGGACAGTTCATTGGTCGAAGTACGAGATCTTCGTTGTCCATTTCCATGGATGGGAACATGTCCTCTTGATAGTGATCCCAGTGTCCACTCGTTTTATAAAGGTCAACAGAACCTAAAACTGGTGTGTAAACGTGGTCATATCCAAGACGTTCTTCTAAGTCTACGATATAGCGCTCGATTGTACGGCGAATGGTTGCACCTTTAGGTAACCATAACGGAAGACCTTGCCCCACTTTTTGAGAAACCGTGAAAATATCAAGCTCTTTTCCTAGTTTACGGTGGTCACGCTCTTTTGCTTCTTCTAGCATGTGTAGGTACTCTTCAAGATGAGGTTTCTTTTCAAACGCTGTACCATAAATACGCTGAAGCATTTGATTGTCGCTATCTCCACGCCAGTATGCACCAGAGACACTCAACAGCTTAAATACTTTAATTTTACCCGTAGATGGAACATGTGGACCGCGGCAAAGGTCGAAAAATTCACCTTGCTTATAGATTGTAATGTTTTCATCTTCTGGAAGGTCATCGATCAATTCTAACTTTAAGTCATCACCGATTTCACGGTACATTTCCTTTGCTTCTTCACGACTAACTTCCACACGCTGAATCTCAAGGTTTTCGCTAACGATACGTTGCATCTCTTTTTCAATCTTAGGTAGATCTTCAACAGAGATGGATTCAGAGATGTCCATGTCATAATAAAACCCGTTCTCAATAACAGGACCTACTCCAAGCTTCACGTCTCCATAAAGGCGTTTAACAGCCTGCGCCATTAAGTGTGCCGTGGAGTGACGTAACACCTCAATACCTTCTTCATCACGAAGTGTTACAATTTCAATTGATCCATCACCTGGTAATTCTCGGCGAAAATCAATCAGTTGACCATTATGTTTTCCAGCAACAGCTTGCTTTTTTAAACCGGGACTAATGGATGCAGCTACATCTTCAGTTGTTGTACCCTGAGGAAACTCTTTCACCGCTCCATCTGGAAATGTAAGTTGAATTCCTTCAGCCATTGTTCATGCACTCCTTCTATCCTTCTGAAATGTGATGATTCAAACACGAATTATGAGCATTAAAAAACGCCCATCCCTTGCACGATAGCGAAGGGACGAGCGTTGATGCACGTGGTTCCACCCTGATTTCCACATTCCTGTGGCTCATTGTTTCAAATCCGTAACGAGGACGAGGCGCTGCTAGTTACTTAAGGTTCGCCAGCAGAGTTCAGAGGTGGTAAACAATTTGCCGTTCTTAGGAAGCTTCCAGCCTTGGCCTCCCTCTCTGTAAGTCGATACACATTGTTCGTATCCTCATCATCACTTATACATTGAATTCTATTTATGATTCATAGTATAAGGATATTCATTTAAAAAAGCAAGCCTATTTTTTTACTGAGAGGACAAACGTTTGAAAGGAAACTTTTTCAAAGGGAGAAATTCTACCTTTTCTTGAAACACATTTAATATTGTAATGGTTTTGGGATCACTAGGATCATCGCCGTATAGCGATATTTTCTCTGGCGCTAAAGCAATAATAGGTGTAATATTCATTTCTTCTTTTTCCAAACCAAACAAGTAAAGTGGTTCTCCATTTGTCAATCGTTTTAACTCTTCCTGCCTAAAAAGGTTTCCATTATTATCATAAAAATGGAAACTAGGACCTTGCACAATTAATAAATGATCCATATTAGAAGGTTTAAGATGCATATATTCGCGAAGATGTTCAACATAAGATTGATATTCTTCTTCTCGTTTGTATTCATCAAGTGCATATCCTACAAAATCAATTAAATCATTATAAAAAGTATGCATCCGAAATACAATAATCGAATCAAAATGAACAGACTCTTCTTCCTTCAAAGCCTCTGCAAATACTGTTTCTAAAATGGTTTGATATTGTCCATGACTTAATTTGTGTTGTGGTACCATCTCTTCCTCTAACTCATCACGCAACAATGTATGACACAAATCCACAATCGTTTCAACTTCATCTACGTCATTATAATAATAACAATCACGAATAATTTCATGTAACCAAGCTGACTCTTTATGTATTTGAAACACATGAATAAATCCTTGAATGAGTACAGAATGAAGTTCTTTTACATCAGAGGCTTGTTCAATATTAATTGTAAGGCCCCACTTCTTGTGCTGCTGCCAGTGAAGTCTAATATCTCGACTATAATCAAGCAGGTATTCACAAAAGGATAAGGCTTCATGCTTACGCTCAAACGTGATTTGCTTCAATCTATTCCCCCCTTCCCCCATAACTGTTACATTATATGGGACAAGGGAGAAAAAAATGATTTCGTTTATAAAATAGTGCAACAAAAACAAAAATCGCATGGGCCTCCACTATGGAAGCTCATGCGATTAATTTATTAGTAAAGAAAGTATAAGTTATAGCTCTTAGATGTCTAGCTCCAGCGCCCAGCAACGAATGGACTTGGGCCCACACGACGTGGGTCAGATCGACGTTGTCACAGGACGTGACGAACTTGGGGCCACAGGGATGTGGGTCAGGTCGGCGTTGTCACAGGATGTGACGAACTTAGCCGATCATCCTTATAACTTTCTCCGTACGATAAGTCAACATCGATTCACTTTGTTCATCGTGTTTCCTTTACACGTTTGCGTTATGAAATTTTAACAAAGAAGGAACTCGACGTAGTTAAAATTTCTAGGTGAAAGTACCACAGCAACTAAGCTTCTGTCTGCGCCTGTGGCTTGCCAATCAGCAAGTTTGGTTAATCGTACTACGAGCTCAGTCCAGTCCCTTCGTTGCTAAACGGGCGCTTGCGCTTTTCTTTATGACCTTCTATTTTGTCCATGAACTGGGACTGGAATGCTCACTTGTTTAATGCGTTCAATGATTCTTCCTGCTTTCAATTCCTCTACATCGCCTCGATTATTCGTCATCAAGTGTTTCTCCAAGTCTTTTAGCGTATAGTTCGAAGTAAAGAATACAGGAAGGCGTTCCATCATTCTATATTGTAAGATAGCTCCTAACACTTCATCTCGGAACCATGATGACATGGATTCAGCACCAATATCATCTAACATAAGGACAGGTGTCGTTTTAAACTGTTCAATCTTCTTATTCAAGGAGTTGTCCTGCAAGGAAGATTTCATTTCACGAACAAACTCAGGCATATAGATAACTAATGAAGACACGCCTTCATTGGCTAAGTCATTCGCAACCGCTCCAAGAAAGAACGTCTTCCCTACCCCAAATGGACCATGGAAATAAAGACCCTTTTCAGCTTCTTTCGTCCCCCACTTTTCCACATAGTTATTCGCATAACCAATGGCTTTCAAGCGCTGGTCATCATCCATATCAACTTCCTCAAAAGTTGCTTCCAACACTTCTCTTGGCATATATAAACTACTAATAAAGGAACGTTTTTTGGATTGCGCTTCTACTTGAGCTTTACGAGGGCACATTTCATACGTGATCCGTACATCACGATTTGCAACATGGATTAAAGGGCTATAGCCTGGAACTAAGTTTTTACATTCAGCTAATGCCGGACAATCCTGACAACGTTTCGATTGAGATTGATATTCATATAATTTCATTAGATGCTTACTTATATCTTGATCCGTTAATTGGGGGTTCTGTTTTAATATTTGTTGAATTTCAGGATCTTTTAAAATTGCCTGCTTCATGGACTGGTAATGTTCCTGAAAGTTTTTACTTTCCCTCATCCATTTTTTCAATGCGGTTTGTATAGGTTCCATGTTCTTCATCCTTACAATTCATTATTCCGTGTACGCTTTTTAGACCTATTCTTGATAGCCTTAAGAATATCCTCTTTTTCCTTCTGGATTTCCTCAGGAGATTTTTCTTGGTCTTTTTCCTCTGTAGGATTGCTTTGGCTCTTTTTCTCTTCCTCAGCTTTTTGATCTTTAAACCAATCCGGTAGTACTTCTTGCTTTTGAGGCTTTCGATATCCAGACTTTTTCTTTGTAGCCCATTGTTGATATTTTTTATTTTCTTTTTTAGCAACATCCATTGCCTGACTTACTGTTTTAATTTGAAGTCGAGCCCAATGTCCTGCGATGGTTTCCATATAAGGCTTTGATAACTTCATATCTGTTTTTAATAATACGTAGTAAATCAAGACATTCATAACACCAGGGCTTAGACCTTGTTGGGTCATAATGTCCCTAATCATTTTAATATCTTTTTCTGGAGGTTCGGCTCCTTCAGACAAGTCACTTAACAATTCCCTAGGAGAAATTTGCTGTAACTGTTGAATAAGCGCTTCTTCTTTATTGGAGGCTTTATTCGTTTCAGACTGATTCGATTGATCAGAAACAGAAAGTCGTTCACGTTGATCTGTCACGCTCTTATTCTCATTACCCTTAGAAGCGGAAGGCTTGTTCTGATAAAGGTCGTGACACGCTTCTTTCAATTCAGATAAGATCAATTCATTTTGATCGTTCATAGACCACAAAATGGCTTTTTCTAATTCATATGTGGCTAGATTATATAAAAGGGATAATTGCGTAATAACCTTACGATGCTTTTGCGACAAGATTTCTTGTGCAGGCAGCATTCGTTCTTGCAAAGATTTGTATAACCATTCGTAATCAACGACCTCTTCTTGTACGTTTACACCTTGTGCTCCAGTTGAGATAACGTTCTCTTCACCATGACGATGAAGCCCATCAGGTGGCTTTTCTGAGGTTAAGTGATGCATAGAAAAAACTTGTTCAAATGATGAAGTTACCTCTTTAGCATCTTTATCAATTTTAGTGGCCATGTAAAAGGCGTTTCTCAAACGATCATACTTATCTTGACCTAGATGGTGATACAATAACAAAGAAAGCATATCATCTTCAAAAAATTCATTTGGTGTAAAAGGCTTAATAAGCACATATGCATATACAGTTTGCCCCTGCTCATATGATGCAAACGTTCGCATCAAGCCGATTGCCTCTAACTTCTTCCTAGCATCATAAATATCATCTAAAGGCATATGGAGATAATTCATTAACAGATGATGGGTTCTAACACGATCACCTGGTTGTTGTAAGTCGTATTCAGAAAGAAGCGTTTGATACAGGCTTACAGCTGAAACCCCTATGATAGGCTGATATAAATGAGACAAAGCTTTCGAAACATCCATCGGCATACTTTGAGGCACGTTCAATGTAAACCCATCCACTGGTAACAGCTTCCCAATATTCGCTTCCTCCATGATGTCTTCCTCCTTACAATTACGTTTCATGATGACTGAAGGACCTGTAAAAAAGAAAAGAGCCAAGCACGGCTCTATAAGCTCATTTATTCAGGTTCTTGTTTTATCAAGTCTTTTAATTCGTCTAAGAATACATTGATATCCTTAAACTGTCTATATACTGATGCAAAGCGGACATAAGCTACCTCGTCCACCTCTGCGAGTCGATCCATAACCATTGCACCAATGTCATTACTCTGAACTTCTGAGTCCCCACGATTACGTAGCTCACGTTCAATACTCGTAGCAATCGTTTCAAGTTGTTCTACAGAGACTGGGCGCTTTTCACATGCTCGGATGAGTCCTCGCATAAGCTTCTCACGTGAAAATTCCTCACGTGTCCCCTCTTTTTTCACGACGATTAATGGTACTTCTTCTATACGCTCAAATGTCGTAAAACGAAAATTACAGTCTTCGCATTCTCTTCTACGACGAATCGATTTTCCTTCTTCAACTGGTCTTGAATCTAATACTTTCGTGCTTTTGTAGCCACAATTTGGGCATTTCACTTACATCAACTCCAGTATTGATTTCTACCTATACTTCCATTTTCTCAGCCATTGACGTTTCAAGAAATGGGAGTTCTTTTTTTAGAGATTCGTATTGGGTTTGTATTAATTTATGACTATATCCGAAATCAAACGGAAGAGGTGTTTCTGTGGTTACGGAAAAATCAATTGCTGTACGATAAGGCTTGACCATAATAACACTAATAACCATAAAGGCTTTTCGACTGCCTTTAACTCCAACACTTACTTCACCGTGTTCCTCTGATTTTGCAATGATGTCATACTTGGATGCATTTTCGTACATTTTTTCTATGGCACGAAATGCTTTATCTTTTGTTGTTTTAAAGTAGTGAGTCTGTAATTCATTATTCCAATGCTGTTCACTTGTTTCAGCATGATTTGTTAAATGCTTTTTAAACCATTGTTTAATACTCATCGATCATTACACCTCTTATTTATTATATCAAAAATTTTCAAAGGATAAATACGTCATCGTGTTATTTATCGATTTCTTTTTTACTAAATGGAGTTTTTACTGTGAAATGGTGGTTATATGGAGTAAGGAACAATTACATATTAAAAAGGGATGCACGAATTGTGCACCCCTTATATAGTAGAATTCTTTATAGAACATTGAATTTTTGTACAGATACCGGTCCCATTCCGCGCGGGACTTCTACTGATTCTTGTGTTGCGGCTTCTAATGCGTCTGCGATATATTGTGCAGCAACATTTGGATCAATGCGATCTCCGCATGTGTACACATCAATACTCGCATATCCATGCTCTGGAAAGCTATGAATTGTTAAATGTGATTCTGAAATTATGACAACTCCACTTACGCCATGTGGTGCAAATTTATGAAAAGCAACTTCGCGGACTTCGGCACCAGCTTTCAGTGCAGCATCCACAAAGATTTGCTCAATCTTTGTCATATCGTTTAGTGTTTCTGTGTTACAATCCCAAAGTTCTGAAATTACATGTCTACCCATTGTATCCATTGGGAGTCCCCCTTCAGACAAACAAAAGTTACTTCTTAACATCCGCTCATGTACTGCCACGGGGGAAAGTTAGTCCTAAGAGGTCCTAACCCTTTAAGCAGTCATATTTCCTTCAGTTTTTCAGAAGCTCAAAAGTTAGTATATACGCTTCCCTACCTTTTTGCAATATACAAATGGAAATATTTTTCGGATATAAATGGAAATGTGTGTTAGACACAAATTCCCCTTTTGCTCATGCATTTTAGTAGGTATCTCCTTATGATACGCGGGCTTCTTGTTGATTCGCTAACTTTTCACCTACAAATTTAACTAAATCTACTACACGTTTTGAGTAACCCCACTCATTATCATACCAAGCTAGTACTTTTACTTTACGATCATCCATAACCATTGTTGATAAACCATCGATAATAGAGGAATATTCCGTAGTCGTATAATCAATGGAAACAAGTGGTTCTTCAGAGTATGACAAAATTCCGTCCAAGCTATTTTTGGATGCATGCTTAAATGCATTGTTAATTTGATCTTCTGTAACATCTTGCTTAAGGTCAATAACAAGGTCTACCAAAGATACGTTTGGCGTCGGAACCCGTAAAGCCATCCCATGCATTTTTCCATCTAAATGAGGCATTACTTGCCCAAGTGCTTTAGCTGCACCTGTAGAAGTAGGAATAATAGATTGTGTACAACCACGTGCACGTCGTAAGTCTTTATGTGGATTATCTAAGTTTTTCTGATCATTTGTGAAAGCGTGAACAGTCGTCATTAATCCATTTTCAATACCAAACTCATCATCAAGAACCTTCACTACAGGAGCCAAGCAATTTGTAGTACATGAAGCATTTGATACTACATCATGTTCCTCATGGTTGTAAACGCTCTCATTTACGCCCATAACAATCGTAGCATCAACTTCTTTACCAGGTGCTGTGATGACAACCTTTTTTGCTCCAGCTTCGATATGGCCACCTGCAGATTCTTTTGTTTTAAACTTTCCTGTTGCTTCAATTACAATATCAACTCCGAGTTTATCCCATGGCAGCTCTTTTGGATCACGAGAAGATACGATATCAATCTTTTTACCATCAACTTCTAACCCATTATCAAGCGCTTTCACATCTCCTTGAAAACGACCATGAACACTGTCATATGTTAATAAATGAGCTAGGGTTTCAGGTTCATAGCTTGCATTGATAGCTACTACCTCAAGATCTTTATCTTTAACCGCCTGGCGGAAAACCATGCGTCCAATTCGTCCAAATCCATTAATTGCAACACGTGCTGTCATGTCACATACCCCTCTCAAATATGATATACTTTTTCCTTCCCTTTCGCATGATTAGTATAACACATTTATATAAGCTTGGAATCCAAAATTTAAAAAATTTTTAATAAATGGGTATCTATCCAGAACAAAAGCGCAAGCGCCCGTTTAGCAACAAAGGGACTGGACTGAGCCCGTAGTACGATTAGCCAAACTTGCTGATTGGCAAGCCGACAGGCGCAGACAGAAGCTTAGTTGCCGTGGTACTTTCACCTAGAAATTTTAACTACGTCGATTTTCTTCCTTGTTAAAATTTCATGTCATAAACGTGTAAAGGAAACACGATGAACAAAGTGAATCGATGTTGACTTATCGTACGGAGGCGAGGGAAGTCCCTTCGTTGCTGGGCGCTGAAGCTGGATGTGGCCTCGCTCCCGTTTAAAAGTTATACACAAGTCACAAATTTTATAATTTACCTAACTAAAAAACCTACCACTATAAATATAGTAGTAGGTCCCTTATTAAATAACTTCCCATTTTCTTAAAATCGCATCTAATTGGTCATAAGATTGTTGTTTCGTCCCATTGTTAGAAATGACCGCATCCGCTTCCTCCGCTTTTTTAGAAACAGGCATTTGAGAATTAATACGACTCTTAGCCTCATCCTCTGTACTTTCATCTCGTTCCATTAAACGTTTTAGCTGAATTTCTTCATCAACATAAACAACAAGGATTTTATCTACAAAGTGTGTTAGTTCACTCTCAAATAAAAGCGGAATATCGAGCACAACAGCTTTTTCATTTTGCCTAACGTGATAATCACGTTCCTCGAGCATTTTCTCCCTGACAGCTGGGTGAACGATACCATTCAATGCTTTTCGCTTCTCTTCGTCGTTAAAAACAATTGCACCTAACGCTTTTCGATCAATGGTGTCATCCTCACGTAAAATGTCACGACCAAATGTTTCTACAATTTGATCGTATGCTTTTTCACCAGGCTCGACAACTTTTCTAGAAATTTTATCTGCGTCAATTACAGGAATGTCATAATCATCAAACATTAACGAAACCGTACTTTTTCCTGTTGCGATGCTTCCTGTGAGTCCGATTACAACTGTCATTACGATTGCCCCTTTACGTCATTTTCATTACTCCGATTAGAATAAGAAGTACACCTGGCAAAAAGGAAAGGCGATGAAGCCATCCCCAGCAGGATAAAAGAAACCCACTTTTTAAACCGACCCAAAGGAAAGAACTGCTCATAAATGCAATAACTCCTGCAGTTAACAACGGCTCAAATCCAAACATAGCTGCACCAACACCAGCCCCGAAGGCATCTAATGATAACGCTAAACCTAATAAAAGTGCCTCAATGCCATTGATGGTGCCAGATTTATCAATATCAGCCGTCATTGGCTTTCTTAATATTTGTATCACAATACCTAACGATTGAATCTCAAGTTTTAATATATAAGGATCTTTTGGTTCAGTTGGTCCATGGTTATCACTTTTAAAAAATTGATAAATGACCCATGCACCGATGGATATAAGAATCACCCCACCAAGTATTTCAGTGATATGAGGTGAAATAAACCATGAAATAGCTTTTCCTATCATCATGGAGATAAAGAAAGTTGTGGCGGAGATACAAGCAATGATGAGAATCGCTTTGAAAGGTAAACCCATCTTACGCATTCCGTAAGTAAAACCAACTGTAAAACTATCTAAACTAACAGCGAATGCCAGAATGATTAATGTCATGATCTCTTGCATTTAAACGAAAGCTCCTTCCCCCATATTCTACGTTAGTATATGGGGGGAGCTTATGAGCTGTGCTATTGATTTGTTGTGATTATTTCTGGCAATTAAGGCATACGTGAGTACCTCGATTCCCTACCTTCATCTTTGTTATAACTTTGCCACAGTTGTGACAAGCTTCTTCTTCTCGACCATACACATTGAGCTTTTGTTGGAACATCCCAATTTGTCCCTGGCTATTCACATAGGAGCGTATAGTTGTTCCCCCTTGTGTAACAGCCTCACCTAGAGTTTCAATAATTTCATGATGAAGGGACGTAATTTCTCCATCACTTAAATCAGAAGCTCTTCTCATAGGGTGAATGGAGGATCTGAACAAAGCTTCATCCACATAAATGTTTCCTAACCCAGCTACTACCGTTTGATCTAAAAGAGCTGTCTTGATATGCCGATTTGTTTTATTGAGTTTTTCTTTTAAATAATCTACAGTGAATGCTTTTTCAAATGGTTCTGGTCCTAAATGGTCTAACGGAGGACAGTTAAACTCATCTCCGATAGAGAACACATGCATGGTCCCGAACTTCCGAACATCTTGATAACGTAGTTCTTTTCCATCGGTTAATTCAAAAATGACATGAGTATGTTTATTAACAGGTTCTGTTTTTGGAAAAACGCCATATTTCCCTTCCATTCTAAGGTGAGAAATAAGCACATGATGATCGAGGTAAAATAAGAGAAACTTTCCTCGACGATCAATTCGATGGATCGTCTGACCTTGAACAATTTGCTTAAATTGTTCTGTATCATCAGGATGCTTAATGATGTTTGGCCAGTGTATTGTAATGTTTTGAATCGTTTTATTTATAACAAGGTGTTCGAGTGTTTTTTTGATTGTCTCGACTTCTGGTAGTTCTGGCATGTGTTTCAAACACTCCTTTACTTCGCATCATACCATGTGTCGCCTTGTTCATCGTCCACTTTTAATGGAACTTCAAGATCGACGGTTTCTTCCATCACCTTCGTAACTAGGCTTTGCAGCTTTTCTAATTCCGCTTCGGGTGCCTCAAGAATTAATTCGTCATGCACTTGTAAAAGCATGCGAGCTTCTAATCCTTCGTGCTCTAATGCATGGTAAAGATCAATCATAGCCTTTTTAATGATATCTGCTGCAGTTCCTTGAATTGGTGTATTCATTGCTGTTCGCTCTGCAAAGCTTCTACGGTTGAAGTTTCGACTTGTGATATCCGGTAAATAACGACGACGGTTCATTAGAGTCGTGACATATCCGTTTTGCTTCGCTTCTTGTACGACTTCATCCATGTAAGCTTTTACCCCAGGGTAGCTTTCAAGATAACGCTCGATAAATTTCTTCGCTTCCTTACGAGGAATTCCTAGGCTTTGAGATAAGCCGTAATCACTAATTCCGTAAACAATTCCGAAGTTGACCGCTTTCGCCTGACGACGCATTTGGTCCGTAACCTCATCTTCAGATACATGGAATACATCCATTGCTGTTTTCGTATGAACGTCTGCCCCTTCTTTAAAGGCACTAATTAACTTTTCATCCTGCGCTATGTGTGCAAGAACACGAAGTTCAATTTGAGAGTAGTCAGCGGCAAAGATCTTCCAACCTTCTTCAGATGGAATGAAGGCTTGTCTAATTTTTCTTCCCTCTTCTAAACGAATTGGGATATTTTGCAGGTTTGGTTCAATAGAACTTAGGCGACCTGTTTGGGTCAGTGCCTGATTAAATCTTGTATGAATTTTATTCGTATCCTCATGGACCACCTTGAGCAGCCCTTCAATATATGTTGATTGAAGTTTACCTAACTGACGGTAAATTAAGATTTTTTCAATTATCGGGTGTTTATCTTGAAGTTGCTCTAAAATATCTGCTGATGTAGAATAACCCGTTTTGGTTTTCTTAATAACTGGAAGCTCAAGCTTTTCAAATAAAATTGGACCAAGTTGCTTAGGAGAATTTAAATTAAACTCTTCTCCAGCTAGCTCATACACTTCTTTCTCTAATTCAGCAAGGCGTTCTTTAAGGTCTTCACCCATTTGTTTCAAGCGGTCTACATCTACCTGAACACCTGTGTATTCCATGATACCTAGAATTTGAGAAAGCGGCATTTCAAGCTCATGATACAAATCCCACTGTTCATTTTCTTTTAATTGTTCTTCAACGGTTTCTTTTAATTGAAAGAGCATATCTGTTTTACGACCTACATGATCTGCTAAAACCTCTGTATCAGGCACCTTCATTTTGGCACCTTTCCCATATACCTCTTCATCAAAAGCTACTTCTTTTCTGTCCATTCGTTGGCTAATTGCTGGGATATCATGATGATTTTCAGAAGGATTGATAATATAAGAAGCAATTAACAGGTCAAATGATAACCCCTTTACATCTATATCATAACGCTTCATAGCTACAAGGGTTTTCTTAGCATCAAAAACCCACTTTTTCTTGTTCGCATCTTCGGCCCATTTCTTAAACACTTCCGAATGAAGAGCTTGATCTCCAGGAATGAAGTACTTACCACCATCATGAACAATACCTACTCCTTCAATATCAGCAGTGTGATAACTTTCACTTAGCATTTCAATCACTAGTGCAGTTGTTTCGGCTAAGTGCTCTTCTTTTATGTCTTCGATCGTTTCTACTTCTATTTCAGGTAAGCTTTCGTTTACTTCCTCCGCTTCAGCCTCTTCACCACCAATACGACTCAATAGTGAATTGAATCCTAGATCACGGAAAAAGCTACTTACCTTTTGATATTCATAGCCTTCATATTGTGCTTTTTCTAAACCTACCTCAATGGGTGAATCAACATTGATCGTTACAAGATCTTTACTCATATAAGCATTGTCTTTGTTATCGGTAAGCTTTTCTTTCAATTTTTTACCGCTAACCTCTTCTAAGTGTTCATAAACACCATCAAGGGTCTCGAATTGATTAAGTAGTTTAACAGCCGTCTTCTCCCCTACTCCAGGAACTCCTGGGATGTTATCTGAGCTATCTCCCATTAAAGCTTTTAAATCAATAATTTGACTAGGATCCACGTCCATCTTTTCTTTCATAAATGATGGTGTGTAGGTTTCTACATTTGTAATTCCCTTTTTGGTAAGCGCAACGGATACTTTATCAGAAACAAGCTGTAATAAGTCCCGGTCACCACTAATCACTTTCACATCCCAATCCTCTTTCTCACCTTGGCGAGCAAGAGTACCGATAATATCATCCGCTTCAAATTGATCAAGTTCATAATGAGAAATATGGAATGCATCCAGTAATTCACGTATAAGTGGAAATTGTTCGGATAACTCTGGTGGTGTCTTTTGGCGTCCACCTTTATATTCTTCATACGTTTTATGTCTGAAAGTGGTCTTCCCAGCATCAAAAGCAACTAGAACATGAGAAGGCTGTTCTTCCTCTAAAATCTTTAATAGCATAGTCGTAAAACCGTAAACAGCATTGGTATGTACACCTTTATCATTGTTCAATAGCGGGAGAGCAAAAAACGCTCGATAAGCAATACTGTTCCCGTCGATTAATATTAATTTTTGAGACATGTCGTGCACTCCTTTATACGTGATCGATCATTTATGTAGTCTATTCTAAATTGGTGCCAAAAAAAGCGACTCTTTCCTCTCATTTTACCATGTTCGGTAAGAGAAAGAAAAAGTCGCCTCTTTATTATTCAAAATATCCAGTTAATGTTTGTGCGTAAGGAGAACCTTGCGGAAGGATAATTGTTGTCTCACCATCAATCGTCTTCTTATAAGATTCTAGAGTACGGTAAAGTCGATAGAACGATTCATCCTTAGAAAAGGACTCATTGTAAATACGCGCTGCTTCTTGTTCGCCTTCTCCTCGAATTTGAGCAGCTTGAGCATCTGCTTTTGCTAGCATTTCTTTCACATCACGGTCTGTTTGAGCAATAATACGACTTTTCTCAGCATCACCTTGAGATAGGTATTCCTGCGCTTTCGTTTCACGCTCTGAAATCATGCGACGATATACGGACTGTTCGTTCTCATCAGGTAAATCGGTTCGTTTAATTCGTACATCCTCCACCCGGATTCCGTATTTATCACGTGCTAGTAAATCATTCACTTGTTTTGTAACTCGCTCGTTTAAGTTACCTCTTGAGGATTTTTCATCATTAATGATCTCTTCATAATTCATTCGACCTAACTCGGTACGAATAACGGAGAAGATAAACTCCCCCATACGAGTTTCTGCATTTAACATATTTCTTGCGGTGTTAATCATATTATCTGGATCTGTTATATGCCATACAGCATAGTTATCAATAATCATACGTTTCTTATCTAGTGTATTAATCTCTTTTTGTGCCACATCATACACCATTTTCTTTTGAGGAAGCGTTGTAACGGTTTGAATGAATGGAACCTTAAACTTAAGACCTGGTGTTTCTTCCGTGTTCACAATTTCCCCAAACTGTCGTACTACTTTATATTCGCCTTCTTTAACAATGAAAATCGAGTTAAATAACCCAATTAGTAATAAAACAAACACAATTAGAGAAAGTCCAATTCTTACATATCGCTTAATCTCGTTAGAACTAGGTTTATTCATTTCTACAATGTTTTCATCACTCATTGTTGGACCCTCCCTGTGCTGGTGCTACTGTTTTTGATTTGCTAGGGTCTAAAGGTAAATACTTCAATGTATTTCCACTATCATTCATAATATAGATTTTCGCTTCAGGTAACACTTCCTCAAGCGTTTCAATCACAAGACGGTCTTTTGTAATAGTAGGAGATTTCGCGTATTCTTCATACAATGCGTTAAATTGTGCAACATCACCTTTTGCTTTTTGAATTCGAGCTACTTTATCTCCTTCAGCTCTAGATATGATTGCATCCTTTTCCCCTAGTGCTTCTTCATATTTTTGATTTCTATATTTCTTTGCTTCGTTAATTTTCGTGTTCATCGTTTCACGCGCATCTGTAACCTTGGTAAATGCAGTACGCACTTCCTCGTTTGGAAGATCCACTTCTTGTAGTTTCACATCAATAATGGAAATGCCAATCTCATAGTCAGCTATCAGTGATTTCAATAATTCACGTACATCATTTTCAATCTCAGCTTTACCAGAGGTTAATGCTTCATCAATTTTAGATGTCCCAATAATGCCTCTTAGTGAGGCAGAAGTTGCGTTATTTAAAATTTGCTTGGGATCTGCAGAATGGAATAAGTATTGAGATGGTTCTGTAATTTTCCATTGTACGACTAAATCTGCTAATACTATATTTTCGTCCCCTGTAATCATCCGGATTTGATCGGCTCCAGATTTATCATCTTGGTTGTATCCGAAATCAAGACTAAAGGTTTCTTTGGATACCTTTCTAACTTCTTGAACAGGCCAAGGCATTTTAAAATGAAGTCCTGGACTTGTAATATCCTCACCTGCTTCACCAAAAGTTAACATCGTAGCTTGTTCAGACTCATCGACAGTGTACCAGCTTGTTATCCCAACAATGGCTAATACAACGACGCTAATGGTAATGGCAAGCCACATGTAGATTTGTTTTAATGTCATCCGCTTTCTCTCCCCTTATTTCATGATTGTTACAATTGTATTACGAATCATGTCACTCATAAGTTTCATTCTAGCACAAATTTCTTACTTTTTATTTGGGGAAATGAAAAGAAAAATATGGTGGATGGTTATGTAAGTCTCTTATTTCAGATAAGCCCCCTATTGTTGAAGACTTGGTTTCGAGATAAAGTGCGTATGGCTCCGTTGCTTTTGTACAGATCGGCGGGCTGTGGAACGGGTTGCTTTCCCCGGAAGACCGATCGAGCTTCCTCGTCACTTCGTTCCTGCGGGATCTCGCTCGCCCTTTCTACCGGAGGAGTCAACCCGTTCCACAGCCCGCCTTAGCCGAATGGAGATTAACGGAACCGCCGTAATTCTGGGATGAGGTTTTCTGTTTCCAGGTAGTATAAGCCTATCATGACAAGGCTCTGAACAACTTCTCTGAATATGATTTCCAACCAACATGAGGTGGGATAGTCAAATTATGGTCCGTTAGTTT
>NZ_AULJ01000072.1 GCF_000425225.1 Pontibacillus marinus BH030004 = DSM 16465
AGCCCCGGTTTCCCGGGGTTATCCCGATCTCTCAGGTAGGTTACCCACGTGTTACTCACCCGTCCGCCGCTCGATCCACAACAATCACCCCGAAGGGATCATGTTGTTTCACGCGCTCGACTTGCATGTATTAGGCACGCCGCCAGCGTTCGTCCTGAGCCAAGATCAAACTCTCCATAAGAGTTCGCCTTTGCATCAAAATGATGTCTGGCTTTTAAAAAAATAAAAAGTAATTCATTGACGTAACATGTCGTTTCGTTCAGTTTTCAAGGATCAAATAGTGTTTCTTTTATTTCGTCGCCTCAAAACAGCGACTTAATTAATATACCATCTTACCAACCTTAAGTCAATAACTTTTTTAAGTTTTTTCAATGACTTTGGTTGATTTGTTGCGTTGTTTTGCTGTAATGCTTTGCTGTGTCGCTAACGCAACGTTTAATAATGTACCATGGCTTCAACGGATAACGCAATAGATTATTTATACTTTTTTAATGTAAGTTTATTCAGATATTTCAGAAGTTGCTTCAAAACGCGCCACAATAGGAAAACAACACTGTTTTAAAAGTTGACTCTACTTATTCAAACACTATAAATATCTCTCGTCTGTATATGCTCTTCTATTATAAAAAGGTGAATATAAAAAACGTCCACCATTTAATTGGTGGACGTTTTTCTATCATTATTCTTTATGGCGCATTTGAGGGAACAGTAACACATCACGGATGGATGGTGAATTCGTTAGTAGCATTACTAAACGATCGATACCGATTCCTAGCCCGCCTGTTGGTGGTAAACCATACTCTAATGCTTCTAAGAAGTCTTCATCCATTAAATGAGCTTCATCGTTTCCTTCTTCACGTTCTTTCACTTGTGATTCAAAACGTTCACGTTGGTCTACTGGATCATTTAACTCAGAGAATGCATTCGCATGTTCACGACCTACAATAAATAATTCAAAACGATCTGTAAAACGCTCATCTTCTTTATTCTTCTTCGCTAGCGGAGAAATTTCAACTGGATGACCATAAACAAATGTAGGTTGAATAAGTTTCTCTTCTACAAAATGCTCAAAGAACTCATTTACAATATGGCCAAACGTCATACTTTTTTCTACTTTTACGCCATGTTCTTTTGCTAATGCATGTGCTTCTTCATCAGTCATTTGCTGCCAGAAGTCTACCCCTGTATATTCTTTAATCGCATCTACCATATGGAGTCTTGTCCATTCTGGCTCAAGATTTACTTCATAATCACCATAGTGTACTGTAGCAGTTCCAAGTACATCTTTTGCAATATGAGAAATGACATTCTCTGTTAATGCCATGATGTCATGGAAGTCGGCATAGGCTTCATACAACTCAAGCATCGTAAATTCTGGATTATGGCGAGTAGATACGCCTTCGTTACGGAATACACGTCCAATTTCATAGACTTTTTCCATTCCACCTACGATTAGACGCTTTAAGTGTAGCTCGATAGCAATACGCATATATAAAGGCATATCTAATGCATTGTGGTGTGTAATAAATGGACGCGCGGAGGCACCACCCGGGATAGCGTGCATGGTTGGTGTTTCTACTTCTAAGAAACCACGACCATCAAAATAACGACGCATAGACTGAATGATTTTACTTCTCATTACAAACGTATCACGGCTATCTGGATTCGTAATTAGATCAAGGTAACGTTGACGATAGCGTTGCTCAACGTCTTTAAGTCCGTGGAACTTCTCAGGTAATGGACGCAGAGACTTGGTAAGCATGTGCAATTCACTTGCTTTTACGGAAAGCTCACCAACTTTTGTTTTGAAAACCGTACCTGCGACACCTACGATATCTCCCATGTCAGCAGATTGGAAAAGTTCATATGCCTCTTCACCTACTGTATCTTTACGTACGTAGATTTGAATTTGGCCTTTAAGATCTTGAATGTGCGCGAATCCAGCTTTACCTTTACCACGCTTTGTCATGATACGCCCAGCTATTGTTGTCTGAATAGCTTTTTCCTCAAGATCCTCTTTTGAAATTTCGCTATAGGCTTCTTTTAGGTCTTCAGATAGATGGGTACGCTCGAATTTGTTACCGAATGCATCAACGCCTTGGTCAGCATAGGACTGTAGTTTTTCACGGCGAACCCGCATGTGCTCATTTAATTCTTCCGTCATGTTTTATCACTCCATTTATTATGAACTGTTCGGTTCATATGATTAATCTTAAGTAAAACTTATGGATGTATCCCGATTAATAAAAACTGCCAGAAATACCGGCAGTTTTTATAGTTTGAGTAGCATGATGACAAAAATAGTGACCCCATATATTGTGAAAAATCGATCATTTGAACTTAAACGTAAGTATAGAAAACTCTCTACTTAATGTCAATTTAGGTCACTTTTTGGTGTGAGTTCTTGAACAGGGATACCAAGCTCAATAGACATTTTGTTGATCATTTTCTCATTGGGTGCCCGTGTCCCTCTTTCAATCTCACCTAATACAGATACAGAAATATCGATCTTATTAGCAAAGTTAATTTGCGTATAACCTTTTAGTTTTCTGTATGCTTTGATTCGCTTTCCCCATTTTTCGGCTTCCATGGTTTGACCCCTTCTATCTCTTCATCCGCTAAAGCAGATAACAGTTGCTTTACAGATTGCTGCATATGCGGTACATGTAGTTCTTGATCTATTTCATATAAAGGAACAAGTACAAAAGCTCGTTCTTGTAACCTTGGGTGTGGGACCATTAACTGCTCTGATTCAATATTTTCTTGATTATATAGTAAAATGTCAAGGTCTATCGTACGAGGGCCCCATTTTACCAAACGTTCTCTACCTAACGTTTGTTCAATAGACTGACAGTAAGATAGCAGTTCTTGAGCACTTAATTTCGTTTCCACATGAATAACCATATTCAAGAAATCACTTTGTTCAGTATAACCTACCGGAACCGTTTCATAAATAGATGATCTTTGTAAAACATGAATTCCCTCATGTTCCTCAATTCTATCGATGGCTTGATATAGGTATTGGGCACGAGGGGAGATATTCGATCCGAGCGCTATATAGGCATGCACCATCACTATGATCTCTCCCTATAAATTTCGATGGCAACCGAGTCGTAGTGCCCAGGGATAGGAGGATCTGGCTTAATGACCTTCACCTTAATTGCTTGCACCTTTTGAAAGGTGTCTAGCATGGTTGAGGCAATGTCTTCAGCCACTGCTTCTACTAGTTGCTTCGCTTGACCTTCCACAACTTTCTTCGTTTCATCGTAAATATGGCCATAATTGACACTTTCATTCATGTCATCTGTCTCTCCCGCTTTTTTCAAGTCAAGCTCTATCTCTAAATCTACAATAAAACGCTGACCTAATTTGTTTTCTTCAGGAAACAAACCATGATAGCCGTAAAATGTCATCTGGTTCATTAATATTTTATCCATTGATCGCATCTCCTTTTCCAATCATAGCATCCATCATCTTCACCATACGGGCAATAGGTTGTACATCATGAACACGCACGATATCAGCCCCTTTTTGAACTCCAAGACAAACTGTGGCTCCAGTCCCTTCCATTCTTTCTTCTACCGGAAGATCTAACACATGGCCAATAAACCTCTTGCGTGATGTACCCAGTAAGATCGGATAACCCAATTCATTAAATGCATCCAAATGCTGCATAACAAATAAGTTATCTTTCATGGATTTCGCAAAGCCTACTCCTGGATCCAGGAAGATATTATGATCTTTCACACCTGCTTCTTTAACAATCCGAACACTCTCTTTTAGATCTTCTTTCATATCCTGAAGCAGATCTTTGTATTCTCGATTATCACGGTTGTGCATCAGGATAATGGGTACTTGATAAGCTGCAGCAACATTCGCCATTTCTGGGTCATACTTCGCTCCCCACACATCATTAATAATGGAAGCACCGGCTTCAATAGCTTGTTGTGCAACTTCAGCTTTATAGGTGTCGATCGAAATCGGTATGTTCACTGCTTGTTTCAACTTCCTTATGATTGGTAGCACTCTTTTCAATTCATCCTCAGCAGAAACAGGTTCATGCCCAGGTCGGGTCGATTCACCACCGACATCAATAATATGAGCTCCATTCGCTTCCATTTCTTTAGCTTGCTCTATAGCAGCCTCTAACTCATTAAACTGACCACCATCAGAAAATGAATCAGGCGTAACATTTAAAATTCCCATTACGAGCGTTTGCTTTTGCAAATCATAGGATTTTACACTTGTTTGTAGATAATGTTCCATGATCTAACTCCTTTTACCGACTTCCATTTCTTCTTCTATTGTACTTGATCTTTTTCCATAATAAAAACCCTTCCTCATGAGGAGAAAGGGTTTTTATCCTGTTTATTCGAATTGATAAAGTGGTGTAGATAGATAACGTTCTCCATTACTAGGAACAATGGCTAATACTTTCTTCCCTTTGCCTAGCTTTTTAGCTACTTGTTGTGCAGCGTAAATCGCTGCTCCAGAAGAAATTCCACCAAGCAACCCTTCTACTTTCGCCGCTTCTCGAGCGGTTTCAAAGGATTGTTCATTTGTAACGGTCAACACTTCATCATAAATGTCTGTGTTTAAGATTTTCGGAACAAAGCCAGCACCAATCCCCTGAATCTTATGTGGGCCACCTTTTCCACCAGATAAAACTGGAGAGCCTTCAGGTTCTACTGCATAAATTTGAATATCTTTAAAGTGCTCCTTTAATACTTTACCTGCACCAGTAATCGTGCCACCTGTTCCAATACCTGATACAAAAGCGTCTAAACCATCACGCATTTGCTCAACAATTTCAGGTCCAGTTGTTCGTTCATGTACACGGGGATTTGCTTCGTTATTAAATTGCTGAGGCATAAAGTAACCTTTTTCATCATGCAATTCTTCCGCCTTTTTAATAGCACCCTTCATTCCTTCACTACCTGGTGTCAATACTAATTCAGCTCCATATGCCTTTAGGAGGTTACGACGTTCTTGACTCATCGTATCTGGCATGACTAATACAGATTTATATCCTTTAGCTGCAGCAACCATAGCCAAACCAATACCTGTGTTTCCACTTGTAGGCTCCAAGATTGTATCACCAGGTTTTAGTTGACCGTTCTCTTCTGCGTCTTCAATCATCGCTAATGCAATACGATCTTTAACCGAACTGCCTGGATTCATGAATTCTAATTTCACATAAATATCTGCTTCGTCTTCATTCGTCATCCCGTTAAGCTTTACGATTGGAGTTTGCCCTATTAACTCGGCAATTGAATTTACTACTCTCATTCCGCTCACCTCAAATTCCAAGTATTTTTATATGTTTTATATACAATGTATGCAAAATCGTTTGAATTGTCAAACAAAAAGTGTCTATTGCCTAATAAAGTAATATGACTTTTATTTATCCCCTATACCCTGATGGACGTATTTATAAAAAAATAGGCGAATCGTTAATCGCCAAATACCCAGTCCACTTGGGCTTCTTCCCAAAGGGGTTTTGCAGAAAACGAATCACCTACATATTCAAGTGCTAATTCTCTTTTTATTTGTTTTTTCACTTCCTCAAAGGAAAACGTAATGGAAGGCAACTTACGGTGTACATAGAGTAATACATATCCTTGATCTGTATCAAATGGAGAGCTATAGGATTGGGGAGATAAATCCTGTGCTGTCCGAAAATATATTCCCGGAAGGTATTGGCTTTTTTTTGAAAAATACCCAAGGTAACCGCCACTCTCTTTTGTAAAGCCATCAATCGAATACTCTCGAGCTAGCATTTCAAATGAAGCCCCTTCATCAAGTTCCTTTTTCACTTTATTTGCTTCTTGTTGAGTTTTTACTAAGATTTGGGAGAACTGATATGTTTCATCAAAGTCATATTGATCTTCATGCTCTTTGTAATAGGACTTGATTTTTTCAGATTTGATACCAATATCCTTTGTTAAAAGCTCTTCAAGATAAAAGCGATATCGCACTTCATCGAGCCACCGTTTTCGCTCTGCCTCTATTTGTTCTCTTTCCATTACACCTAACATGGTTTCCATGAGAGAAAGTTCACGTTGAATCAGCTTATCTTCTATTTGGATGTCATATTGGTCGGCCATCTTAAATACAACCTGACGATCAATCATGTGTCTTAACACTGATTTTCCGTACTGATTTTGCAATTCTTGTTCCCATTCTTCATACTCAATCGGCTCTCCCCCGACAAGTGCCACAGGTTCATTTCGATTTTCGACTAAAGGTTTCGCTGCATAATTTTCAGCATCATCAACTTGTCCTCTAACATTCACCCAAATAAGAAGTGTCGTTAAATTTGTAATTAACAACACTACAATAATCCCCCATAAGAACTTTCTCGTCATGATGACCACCTTTTCCCCAAGTTGATCTTGTTATGCGTCAGACTTTATAGCTTTTAACTCATCTTCCGTAAAGTGGTACACTTCATTACAAAAATGACAGGATGCTTCTGCACCACGATCTTCATGAATCATTTTTTCTAACTCTTCATCTCCCAGTCCCTTTAACGCTTGTTCTAGACGTTCCCTAGAACAACGACACTGAAATCGAACAGGTGTATGCGTAAGAATATTTACATCACCATCCGCTAGAATCGTTTTTAAGATATCCTCAGGTGACTTACCGTGTTCAATCATAGCCGAGATAGGAGGTAGTTCATTTAGTTTTTGTTCAATTTTAGTAATCGTTTCATCATCGGCATCTGGCATCATCTGAATAATGAACCCACCTGATGCTTTAATTGAATGATCTGGATTCACCAAAACACCAGCACCTACAGCTGATGGTACTTGTTCAGAGTTCGCAAAGTAATAGGTGAAATCTTCGCTAATTTCTCCAGAGACAATAGGAACTTCACCAGTAAAATAATCTTTTAATCCGGTGTCTTTTACAACGCTTAGTGTACCTGTTGTACCTACTGCTCGAGACACATCCAACTTCCCTTTTTCGTTAAGGTCAAAGTCTACATGCGGATTGGACAAGTAAGCTCGTACAACACCATGTGCATTAACATCAGCAACAATAACACCTACTGGACCTCCACCTTCAACTTTTATCGTAAGCTGGTCATCCCCTTTGTGCATAGCACCCATCATCGTTGAAATGGACATCGTACGACCCAATGCTGCTGATGCAGTTGCATACGTATCCTGACGACGACAAGCTTCTGCCACTGTGTCAGTTGACTCAATTGCGTACGCACGAACTTGACCGCCAAACGCTGTCGCTCTTATTAGATAATCACTCATGATGATTCATTCTCCTTTATTGATGATTTTTCCTGCTTAAAGCAGACAATTTCTTTTATATTCCCTTATGGGCACGTCATAATTTCCTCTTTTAAAAACTCTTATAACGTATCTTTCCCTGTTCATTATCAATTCACTCGATAACGAATACATCATACCACATCAGTAAATATAGATATATCTGTATGCACTTATGAACAAAAGCGGAAGCGCCCGTTTTTATAATTTCCTAGAGCAACGCAAAAACTGCCCCGGCCTTTTGGCAGGAGCAGTTTTATGATTAATCTTCTTTACGATTCTCTTCATCATTCGTTGATTCTTCGTCTGATTGCTTTTGTTCTTCATCCTTTGATTGAATGTTCACTTTCACATCAGAATTTGATTCAGAAGAATTCTTTTCTTTTTCCTTGTTTTCAGCCAATTCTAGTTTATGCTCTGATTCTTCAGGCATTACACCATCTTCGAACAAGGATTTAATTTCAGAAGCATCAAGCGTTTCAACTTTAAGCAATGTTTGTGCGATGAGTTCAAGCTGCTCTTTGTTATCCGTTAAGATTTGCTTCGCTCGATCATAACATTCTTTAATAATACGCTGTACTTCTTGATCAATTTCGTAAGCGATCTGGTCACTGTAGTTTTGTTCGTTTTGGATGTCACGACCTAAGAATACTTGGCCGCCTCCGCCACCGAATTGCAATGGTCCAAGTTTCTCACTCATACCATATTCAGTAACCATCTTACGCGCAATGCTTGTTGCACGTTGGAAGTCATTGTGAGCACCTGTACTTACTTCGCCGAAGATAACTTCCTCAGCAACACGTCCACCGAGTAAACCGATGATCTTATCAAGCAACTCTGGCTTCGTCATCATGAAACGATCTTCTTTCGGAAGCATAACAGCATAACCGCCAGCTTGACCTCTTGGAACGATCGTAACTTTGTGAACAGCGTCTGCTTCATCAAGAACCATACCGATAATCGTGTGTCCACTCTCGTGATAAGCCACAATATTTCGTTCCTTATTAGAGATAACACGGCTCTTCTTAGCTGGACCAGCAATTACACGGTCTATCGCTTCATCAATGGATTGCATATCAATTTTCTCTTTATCTGCACGAGCAGCAACAAGCGCAGCTTCGTTCAGTAAGTTTTCTAAATCAGCACCAGAGAAACCTGGAGTACGCATTGCAATTGTTTTGAGATCAACGGAATCTTCATCCATTGTCTTGTTTTGCACGTGTACTTTAAGAACCTCTTGACGTCCTTTTAAGTCTGGGCGATTAACCGTGATTTGACGGTCAAAACGTCCTGGACGTAATAATGCAGGGTCAAGAATGTCAGGGCGGTTTGTTGCAGCGATAATGATAATACCTTCATTCGCTCCAAATCCGTCCATTTCAACTAGCAATTGGTTTAGCGTTTGTTCACGCTCATCGTGACCTCCACCTAAACCAGCTCCACGTTGACGACCAACAGCATCAATCTCATCAATAAAGATGATACATGGTGCGTTTTTCTTCGCATTTTCAAATAGATCACGTACACGGGATGCACCGACACCAACAAACATCTCCACGAAGTCAGAACCACTGATAGAGAAGAATGGTACACCTGCTTCACCCGCTACTGCACGTGCAAGCAATGTTTTACCTGTTCCTGGAGGTCCTACTAAAAGAACACCCTTCGGAATACGGGCACCGATTGCCGCGAACTTACGTGGGTCTTTTAAGAAATCAACCACTTCGACAAGCTCTTGCTTTTCTTCGTCCGCACCGGCTACGTCTTTAAAACGAACTTTCTTCTTATCTTCGCTGAAGAGTTTTGCTTTACTCTTACCGAAGTTCATCACTTTACCGCCGCCACCTTGGGCTTGGTTAAGTAAGAAGAAGAATAAAATAAAGATAATCACAAAAGGAATGATGGATGTGAAAAAGCGCACCCACCCACTAGGCTCTTCTGCTTTTAAATTTTCAACAACTGTACCCTGCTCTTGAGCGGTATTTAACATTTGTTCTTCAACGATTTCATTATCAGGGAATGTTGCAGTAAAGGATTCGTTCTCCCCTTCTTCTCCCGTTGAAGTTAATGTACCACTTATATTGTAAGCCTGGTTCGTATATTGATAGGTCATCTCTTCAATTTGACCATTATTTAACTTTTGCATGAACTGATTATAATTCAGTTGTGTATCTTCAGGTTCTTCTGAATTAAAGAGGCCTACTACCCCAATCACAACTAAAAATATTAGAGCGTAAAAGATTGTATTGCGAAATACGCGGTTCATTGCCTACCTCCTCCCAAGCGAGAAAACTATAGTAAATCGTACCATATTTGAAAGTTGCTATACAACTGATACCCCTTTTCCATAAAGGGGGCAAAGCGTTTAACCCTGATTAAGCAATTATATGCTATAAAGGATTAGTTATGACTACTTGTCTCCACCATATACAGATGGTTTTAATACACCAATATACGGAAGGTTACGGTATTTCTCTTGATAGTCTAACCCATACCCGACAACGAATTCATCAGGAATTTCAAAACCAGCTACATCTGGTTTCACATCTCCCTTACGTCCGGATGGCTTATCCAAGAGTGTAACAATTTTAATGGATCTTGCTTTACGATATTTAAATAAGTCCACCAAATAGCTAAGTGTTAAACCACTATCGATAATATCTTCGATAATGAGTAAGTCTCTTCCTTCAACCTTTGTGTCTAAATCTTTAACGATTTTCACTTCTCCAGATGATTCGGTTCCGCCATGATAGCTAGAAACGTCCATGAAATCCATCTCAAGATGGGTTTCCACGCGTTTTAGCAAATCAGACATAAAAGGCATCGCACCTTTTAAAACCCCAATAGCTAATGGGAAGTTTCCACTATACTCTTCTGTTAGCTTCCCAGCCATTTCTTTAATTTTCTCTTGAATCTCTTCCTCAGAGATCAAGACTTTTTCCATGTCATTATGCATTTTCCATCCTCCTAGAAGTTCTCTTGGTTCTTATACATGAGATGTAACCAGGCTTCGGGCTTTGAACTTGTGTTAATTCGGGCTTTTTGTAGTGACACAATCCACAAAAGCTTTCCTGTAGCATCTGTTACGATTGGCCACTGATCGCGCTCTATTTGAGGGATTTTTTCATCAATAAATAAATTCTTCACTTTCTTATGTCCATCCATTCCCCTTATGGAGATGCGATCCCCAGGGTTCCTTGTACGAACAGTAAGTGGGAGAGTTATGTTATTGATATCACAAGCAAAGTGATAGAGACCCTCATCTTGGTAACGATCGTTGATATAAGCTTGTATCATTGCACCATTTGGTAACTGGACTTCTCCTGGTACTTGTAATGGATAATGAAAGGGTACAACTTCTGTTTGATCAAACGTAAAAGTGACCGTTTCATATGAACGAACAACGGTTAACCCTAACGGCATATCAATTGATGCTTGAGGTGTTTCATCTTCCATCATTCGTATGTATTGTTCCCAATGAAGGTAAGAACCATCGTAAATGGTCTGTTGATAAAGATAGTTTAATATTAGATGAAAGGATCTCCTTTGTAAAGGACGAGGAATGGATAGAAATTCGGTCCGATCTACAACCAATTTTCGACCTTGTTTTTGAAACATGGAAGAGTCAAAAATTCGTTTTGCTTCATGTTGCAAATAGTCCTCATCATCCTCCCGATATTCATGATACTTTTGCATATGTTCATGAATCTTCGGGTTATGTTCTTTTAAAAAGGGAAGAACTTTCATCCGGAAAGCATTACGCGTATAATAAGGTGATTCATTCGATTCATCATATCTAGGCTGAATATGATTTTGCTTACAATACGCTTCTATCTCTCCTTTTGTTACCCCTAAAAAGGGACGGATAAGCTTACCTTGCCCAAAAGGTCGTTTCTCAGGGATTCCATGTATATGCATGGGTTCAACCCCTCGCATCATTCCCATATACAATGTTTCCACTTGATCATCACCATGGTGTCCAAGAGCTAAAAGGTCCGCTTGATAGGTGCTCATGCATTCCTCAAAGAATTGATAACGCATAGCCCTTGCAGCAACTTGAGTCCCCACTCCGTGTTTTCGCTTATATGTCGGAACATCTAATGAGGCTACCTTATACTCTATCCCCCATTTTTCACATTGTAATGCGACATATTGCACATCACTTTCTGATTCATTCCCTCTCAATTGATGGTCGATTGTCAGTACAACAAGTCGCAACTGCCAAGCTTCCCTTTTTTGAAGGAAATAATGAAGAAGGGCCATAGAGTCAGGCCCTCCAGAAACTCCTATTAAAATGGTTGCACCATGTTTGAAAAGCTGGTGTTTTCGAGCAAATTGATCGACCTTCTGGTTAAACAATCGCTCCACTCCGTTCTATATTTGTATCTTTATAAGAGTGCGTTCATAGAATAATGAACAACGACTTTATACCATCTATATCCTACCATTTATGGAACACTAACTGCAAAAGCTGTGGTTAAATCCATTGCAAAATTACGTAAACAATATAAAACATGCAAACCACAACAATTATTCCGGCTCCTTCCCATAAATATTTTGCTTGGGATGGAGAAGAATTATTACGCTTTTGAACTGTTTTTTTCTGCTGTTTTCTTTGAGTTCGAGAATGAGTACGAGATGATTGTTGGTCCTTTAATCGATTGTTTGACACGTTCATTAACTGATTTGTAATATCTTGCTCCATTTCTTTGCTCGAACGATACTTTCCGTATAATGCCTTTTGGATAGCAGTTGCATATGGCTTTAGAGAAGAGGCTTGTTGAAGATGACGCATAAGTGTCTTTTCTGGGTCTTTTCCTTTTTCAAACCGCTTCGGATAATATACATGAATCATAACCATCGCAAGTGCGAATAAATCATAGGTGGGCTCTGCCTTTCGTGAGCCTAACCCCCAATAGCCGCGATCATAAAACTCTGTGTACTCCTTAATCGCCCTTCCAATCTGTGTCGTCCCCCCTACGTCAATCCAACGTAATCTAGCAGGAGGGAACGTTACAATAAGGTTCTCCGTTTTTAAGTCACCGAAAACCCAGCCAGCTTCATGCAAATCACCTAAATCCTTCAGAAGTTGAACCATAAGTATTCCTAACCATTCATGGCCATGCTTTTGGATAAAGGTCGATAATTCTTTCCCTTTTAAATATTCCATTGCATAAAAAGAAATTTGGCTTCCATTGGGTTGCACCCAATCATCTACATCTAATAAAGAAGGTCCAAGGCGCTTACCTTGGACCTTCTGAAATGTTCGTAACACATTGACCTCTGTTGTGATGGAGGAACCATTTTGGCTAAACTTTATCGCAACCTGTTGATTCCCTTGATCAGCAAGGTACACTGTCCCACAAGCACCGGACCCAAGTTTTTTTCGAATGAGATAGGAATGGTTGTGCCACTTCCCTGTGACCACCGATCCTATCGGGAGATTAATCCCCTGACTCTTCCATTGTTGATTCATCACGAGATAAGAAACTCCTCAAGTTTCGTTTTTTTGGAGCAAATTGATTCATTGCTTCACGCAGAGCTGGTCCGGTTGGTGTAATACCTCCACTTGTAAGCTTTGGAAAAACAGATGAAATTGATTCAAGCTGCGGAGTCCAATCCATCACCTTGCTTACATCTTTTCCTCGTTTTCCTGGGAACGAGTATATGGAGAAGCGGTTGTTCCCTGTACGTGCATTAAGACTAAGGGATAAATCGAACAAGGCATCCTGTACGGTTGGAAGTTTATTATGCATACTTGCGCTTGTATCTACCAAAACCAAAACTTCCAAGTCACAAGTTTCACCTAAATCTTCTACGACCTCCATCACTTCTCCTCGTTTTTCTGGGGGTAACTCTTCTATTTTTTGATCTTGTCCAAGTATCTGTTGAAGTTCTTGGTTCACTACACCTTGTAGCGTTTGGGTCATGGCTTGCCTTGTGACCATTTGAACGGTTTGAGAAAGTGACTTGGCATAAACGACCTGACTATACCCTCCACCAGACATTGCAATCTCTTCAACTTCTTCTAATCCTTCAGGCTGTTCCGATTGTTCATTTTCCAACACACCAATCACATTAACTGTAATCCCTTGCTGTAGTGCAAGTGTCGCAACAGCTGCAGGATCTTCCCCTTTATTTGAGCATCCATCCGTAATCAACAAAATCTGCTTCAATGTCCCTTTATTCATTAACGATCTCCTCCTCCGAGATTTCTACTACCATCATGGACAAGAGGAGAAGACTTTATACGTTAAAAAAGTAGAAAAGCGGTAAGTTCTAGCTTTACCGCTTATTGTGCATAGTTTTCATAGATTGGTATGTTCGCCCACTCTGGCACATTACGTTGGATCTTCGCTACAACAACCGTCATATCGTCCTCAATGGCACCAGAACGCGTTCGAACAACCTCTTCTAGCAAAAGATCAGCTACCGCTTGTGGGTCCTCTGTCTCCATATCACGAATTTTCCTCTTCAGCCACATGTCGACATTTTCGATATGTTTTGGACCTTCAAATATACCATCACTCATCATGATTAATAGATCGCCGGCCTTCAGTTGTTCACTCACCACTTCAACGTCAAACTCTCGAATGATTCCAATAGGTAAGTTACTCGACTCTACCTTCATAAGTTGGTCACCACGTTTAATAAAACTAGGAGTAGAACCAATCTTTAAAAAGCGTACCGCTGCATCATGTAAGTCAACTACAGCCAAATCTAAGGTAGAGAAAATCTCATCAGTTGTTCGTAAAGATAGAATCGAGTTAATGGACTTAATCGCAACTTTCTCCTCAATGCCAGACTGGAGGATCTGTTGCAACAACCGTAGCGTCTCTACACTTTCTACATGTGCTCGCTCACCATTACCCATTCCGTCACTAATCGCTACTGCATATTTTCCAGCCCCTAGTTCCATTGTCGAATAACTGTCACCTGACACTAAGCCTCCATCTTTTGCTGCATGAGATACACCTGTATCAATAACGAATTTCTTCGCGCTACCAAAAGAGAAATAACAATAGCCGTTCGGGAATGGAGAAATCTCTTCATGTTTAATCACAATTGTTTCACTAAGTATCTCTGATAATACAGGTGCGATAATCTTAGCCCCTTCCCCTTTATAATCATAGAACGATAACGTCATTTCGATATCGACATTGCCCGCATCCAAACTATATATATCTAGCTTTTCTATCTCAAATCCCATCCCTTTTAGCGCATGAACAATTTCTTCTTCTTGGAGTTCATGGTTTTCACGTTCTTTTAATATTTCTTTAGCAAAATCCCCCATCACCTCAGACACTCCACTAAGTTGATCTGCTACAAATCGTCGACTCTCAAGCACTTGCTTTTTAAGTTTTTGATTTGCCTGGAAAAAAGAGAGCTCATGTTGCATGGTCTCGACTACTTTCTTCGATTTCACACAATGGTTTTCAAATTCATGTTGTAATTTCCGCTTATGTTGATATGTTCCTGCATCTAGCTCTGACATCATTTCTTGCATATAGTTATACGTCTTATCAAACTGTTGTGCCCAGCATTTATCCTTCTTGAAACATGTTTGACAGGTCTTTTCTGTAACATTGCTCAGGAAATAATCCGTTTCTTTTGATTCGCTATCACCTTCAGTCTGCCACTGCACCTGTGAGAAGCTTTTTGATAAAGCTTGAAAGACCTCAGAAAATTGCTCTACCCGATTTGCAGTGACGTTACGAACCTTCTGTAAGTATTGTTCTTGTTCTTGAGAATGTTCATTTGTACCCGGAATAAAACGAGCAAGCTTGCGAATCCATTTTTCAGGAGTGAGGAAAAAGAGCAATACCGCGAAAGAAGACTCCATCATTGATGGCGTCAATGCTTGAACACCTTCCCCATAAATCCCTATCAGAAGCGTACCAACAAAGAGGCCCATACCGACTCCAAATTTTTTTCCGTCTTTTAATAGTCCTCCTAATAAACCAGAAAAAGCGAGCAGGCTCATTTGATAGAGACTTGCCACATTAGCCAGGCTTAGTATGAGTCCCGTTACGACACCGACTGTGGAGCCGATCGCCGCCCCGCCAATATATGCTAGCCATAGCACTAAATAGCGGGATAAGATTTGTTCAAGTGACACATCATTAATGTGCCAACCTATCGTTCCGGTCAACACAGACGCAAGGAGGATAATCATACAAACAATTTCTTCATTTTTCAAAGACTGTTTGTACCGTTTTGGTGATATTAAAGGAATGCTTTGCATAAAAATAAGTACAAGTATCGCACTCAGACTTGCTTCCACTAATGCTAATACCCAATCATATACTTCAACTCTTTGAAAAACTGTATAGCTTACGATTCTTGGTAGAATACTAGCGACAAACACAAGAATCGGTAAGATCTGTTGTTGATTGCGATACCGTTGAAAAAGAAAAGCAAGCAAAAACAGACCGAACATGGATCCCATGATGTACAAGCTATGCTGCCAATGAATCGTAATAGCCCCTAATAGAGTTGCAGTTACTACCTTCAACGACTTCTCTTTCCGCATAAGCCATACGGAAGCGAGAAAAGACAGGGCAAAAGGCGATACGGACGACAGCACAATTGCTCGTCCAAGTAGAAAGCCCACGATGAATAAAAGCCAGCCCCGTTCAATGAACAATACCTTCGTCTGCTCCCCCATCTTCCGCTTCCAATTTTCCAACGAGGATATTCCTATTCCCATTATTTTAGTCCCCCGTCGAGTTAATGTCTCCATCATGTTTACCACTCCTTCTTGTTTTTCCATTTAAACACAGGAGACAAGCTAAATTTGTCAAAACATCAGAAGTGATTCGAAAAAACATTCGACTTGTTTCTTTGTAACAGAGGACATTTCGTCATAAACTATAACGGTTAGGGAGAAAGAGCTTGTATAAACTGTCGTAAATGATGATGTTTTCCACGAAATCCACGAGCGAAAATAGTTTAAATATACTGACAATAATTTATCTATTAAATTATGTTGACACTGCATATATGGTGGTGTAATATAATGCTTGTGACTTTGAACGACACATTGTCCTTATTAGCAAAGGCGATGATTTCATTCTGAGAAACTTTTAGAGTAGATCATGAAAGAAGGAGCCTTTCTCTTATATTTGGCGGCGTAGCTCAGCTGGCGAGAGCGTACGGTTCATACCCGTGAGGTCGTGGGTTCGACTCCCTCCGCCGCTACCATTTTTATTTTTAAGGTCGATTTTCGATCTAAAACATACACAAGCTATAATGGCCCGTTGGTCAAGTGGTTAAGACACCGCCCTTTCACGGCGGTAACACGGGTTCGAATCCCGTACGGGTCATCCGATTCTTGTCCTAACCCGCACATGATTTTTCATGTGCGGGTTTTTTATGTTTAAAAATAGATCTTTATAGTCCATTAAAGCCCCCTTATCTTGAAGACTTGGTTTCGAGATAAAGTGCGTATGGTTCCGTTGCTTTTGTGCAGATCGGCGGGCTGTGGAACGGGTTGCTTTCCTGCGGACGAAGCGCCGAGCCTCCTC
>NZ_KE384339.1:0-7924 GCF_000425225.1 Pontibacillus marinus BH030004 = DSM 16465
GTAATTCTGGGATGAGGTGGTCGGATTCCAGGTAGTGTAACACTATCATGACAAGGTTCTGAGCAACTTCTCTGAATATGATATCCAATCAATATGAGTTGAGAAAGTCCAAATTATGGTCCGTTAATCTCCATAATCGCGTGGAGGGAAGGAAACGGCAAACTGTCGTGGTAACAAAGGGAAGACGAGACCCCGCAGGCACGAGGAGGCTCGGCTTTTCTTCCACAACAGGCTTGCCGTTTCACTGACCGCAACAAATTCCTCAACAGTAACGGACTTCTCCCAACCAATATCTCGGAATCAAGTCTTCAACAATCCTGCCATATTGCTGCATAACAAAACCCCTGACCACAATGGGCAGGGGCTTTGTTTGGTAGTTTACTGTTGAGATGTTTCTACAATACGTCCATCTACTTCTGTGTTAATGGAATCTAGTTCTTTTAAATGTTGTTCTACGATATCATACGTTGTGTAACCAGTGTTAAAGGATTCGTTATCCTTGAACATTGCATATCCATCTCCACCAGCTGCTAGGAAGCTGTTTGTTGCAAGCTTGTACGTTTTAGACTCATCTAGTGGCTCTCCACCAATCATAACTTCGCCTACACGTTCACCAGCTGGTTTTGTAATATCATAAGTGAAGGACATACCTGCAATTTGAGGGAAACGTCCTGCTACTTCTGAAATTTTTGAAACGCCGTTTTCTAATGCTGCTTTAATCTCAGAACCTGTTACATCCATAGTTGCTAGTGTATTTCCGAATGGAAGTACGTTATAAAGGTCTAGCTTCGTTACTTCACCTGGCTTAATTTCTGCGCGAATTCCACCACTGTTTGTTAAAGCAATGTCCGCTTCATGACCTTCTATCGATTGTGTTTTTTCAAGCATAACGTCTGCGATTAAGTTACCAAGATTCGTTTCTTGTGAGCGAATCGCTGAACGTTCACCTACAAGAAGCTCCTCAGTTGTTGTGATTACTTCTTGCATTTTCTTATCTACTTGCTCTGTAATCTTTTCAACCATTGCTTCTATTTCTGGGTCTGCTTTAACAGAAGCATCGTATTCCTTAAGCCCACCTGTAAAACCTACAAGCTCATCATTGTAGTAGTATAGATCTGCACGACCAAGAGACTTTCCATACTCCCAGTCTTGAACGATGTATGTGTCATTAACACGTTCAGGAGAATCTAATGGTGTGTGTGAGTGACCACCAACAATTAGATCGATACCATCTACTTTTTCAGCAATTTCACGGTCTACGGATAATCCAACGTGAGAAACTACAACAACATGATCTACTTCTTCTTTTAACTTAGGAATCATCTCTTGCGCCACTGACACGGGGCTCTTAAATGTTAAGCCTTCTACGTTATCAGGGTGTGTTAAAACTGGTGTTTCTTCTGCAACAAAGCCAATAAATGCATATTTTTCACCAGCTACTTCTTGGTGATGAACAGGTACTAATAAGTTTGAGCCATCTGGCTTGAATACGTTTGCTGAGATCATTGGGTAATCTAACTGGTCACGAAGTTTTAAAAGCTGCTCGTAACCAAAGTCAAACTCATGGTTCCCAGCTGCCATCACATCATAGTCTAAGTGATTTAATATTGGAAGAACGGATTCTCCTTGGAACTGGTTTACGAAAATGGTTCCTTGGAATGTATCTCCAGCGTCAAGTAGTAGGAAGTTATCATTTTCAGCTCGCCATTGATCAATAAGTGTTGCCATTTTGGCGTAGCCAAACTTTTCGTTGTAACCGTCCTCTTCAATGTTCCCATGAACGTCATTTGTATGGCCGATTGTAATATGTTTCGTTGCTGCTTCCCCTAGACCTTGAAGGAACATGCCACGAGTGATTTTGCCTGTATGCTCAAATGACACATCATAGCCAAGCTCTCCAGCAAGTGCAACTGCTTCTTCTGCTTTAAGCTGCTTGTATGGGTGCATACTTTCTTTCTCTGTAATAGCTCCAGCTTCATGAGCCCATTGCATATAAGGTGCTGACCAGTGCTTTGGATTTTCTAGCTCTGGAACTTCTGCGCCTTTTGTACGAGCTATGAAAATAACAGCCTCAGCCATTGTTATGTGGCGATCCAGATGGAAGTCACCTTTCAAATCCCCTTTTAAGATGTTCTTCTCTGCCATCCACTCTGAATGGTGATAAGGTTTAAGTGGATCAGCGCTCACAGAACCTGCGCTTACAAATAAAGAAGCAGATAAAGCCGCTGTCGCTAAAACCTTACTGATTTTGTTCACGTTCATAAAACTCTTCCCCCTTAGAATGTGTTCCCCCTGTTTTTCTATCTAGTTGTAAACCCTTTCATACTTATGTATAACAAGGAAACAAGTATAATTTATGGTAGTATATATACCAAATTTAATTATAGCTCAATATGACACTCTTTTCACCGTTTTCTGAGAATTTTGTATCATTTTGTTGATAAATGTTAGGTTTAGGTTATACCGAAAAGGTAAACGTATGTTAAATGAGGTGATTAGTTATGAAACAGCGGATATCTCATGCACTTGAGAAGATCGGTGATACATCAAATATTCAAAGAATGACACAAATCTCTGGTGGGGATATTAATCAAGCCTACTACATTCAAACGAACGAACATGAATATTTTATAAAAGGGAACTCCAATGTTTCAGAACATTTCTTTCGAGTAGAAGCTAAAGGGTTAAAATTAATGAAAGAAACAGGTGCGGTGAATGTACCTGAAGTATATTATTATGATGACCCTGTTGAGGGCGAAGGTGTTATTGCTTTGGAATGGATCCAAGGAAATAAAGACTCAAATACTGAAGAAAAACTAGGTGAACAACTTGCCTCCATGCATCAACATTTTGGTGAAAGTCACGGTTTTGATGAAGATACTTTTATCGGTCTGCTTCCCCAGCCGAATAAGTTCTATGACAAATGGGTGGATTATTACCATGAATGTAGACTCGTCTCTCAGTTTAACATTGCTGCTGAGCGTGGCAGGTTACCACTTGACCGTAAACACCTTTTAAAAAAATTAATGGAACGTTTACCAGAGTGGATTGATTATGGAGCGAAGCCTTCACTTCTTCATGGAGACTTATGGGGCGGCAACTGGATGGCCGGCAAGAATGGCTCTCCTTACTTAATTGATCCTTCGGTGTTATATGGAGATCATGCCTTTGAAATTGCATTTACCGAATTGTTTGGTGGATACTCGGATGCATTTTATCAAGCTTATCAGGATAATTTTCCACTTCCAGAACATTACGAAGATATCAAAGAAATTTATCAGTTGTACTACTTACTTGTTCATTTAAATCTTTTCGGTGAAGCATATGCTGGATCAGTAGATCGCATCTTGAAGCATTATGTGGGGTAATTCATTTTAATGGTGTGCCGCGCTATGTCGCGGCAACACCCCATAAATCCAAACATTCCTTTATGCATAAGCTCTCCCTTTTCCAGAATCGCTAATCTCAATTAAATCTTCTGGATAAGGTTCAAAATAGGTTTGCTGTTTAAGGTAATCATGGTCAAATCGAATCACCCATGATTTCAATATTCCCAATACCGTACTCAAAGGGATTTTTTCGTTGTAGTATTTATCTAACTCCTCTAAGAAGAAATCTTTTTCCCCTTTTGTCAGTTCATTCTTAAAATAACCCATGATATGCTGACATACATTGACGTTGGACCTGCGATTAGGAGCTCTTCGAAACATCCAAGTCAGATGCATTTCATATTCTTCAAACACTTCTTCCACTGAACGTTTTTCCTGATTTGCTGTAAGTCTCCCCATATCCTTTAATGTCTTTTGATTGTATGTCATAAATAGATACTTATTTATAGATTGAAAATGAACCAGCTTCTTCATAGAAGGTTCTTTTTTCAACTCACGGAAATGCGCTAATGTAAAAAGCTTTGTAAAAAAGTGTTCGCGAATACGAAAGTTTTTTAGTCTTCCTTCTTCTTCAACGGCTAACCCTGGATGTCGATCTAATACTTCTTGTGCAAACAGTCCTTTCGTTTTTCCAACTACAGGGGATTTCTCAGGCTTATCATACACTTTTACGTCTTGGATTCCGCACGTGGGGGAGCGATTTTTTAATAAAAAGCCATCTACTTCACCCAAAGAATCTAAAAAGCCATTTGCAAACGTACGCATGGGATCTGTAAGGTCTTTTCCTGTCGCTGGTTGCACTAAACGCTCCTCATCTTCTTCACGGACGATTCGAATAATGTCTCGCGGAACTCCTAGACCAATCTCCACTTCAGGGCAGATAGGCACGAACGTAACATGAGGCTGTAATCGTTGTACTACTTTATCAGGTATCACTTCACCATTGTATCGAACTTGATCAAATTCAAGGCACTTACTGACAACAACTTTTGGTGTGGCAAATTCACGCATGTATATCCCTCTTTTTACTATGAATTCTTTATTCCCTATTACCCGATTCATTCTTTATTTATGATTCTCGATAGTCTCAGTTTTCCCTTTTTACCTCTTTGGATTCGCTTCAGCCTTTTTCTTCTTGTACAATGAGTAATAACTTACACCTCGCAAGGAGACAGACAAAATGGATACCACACTTGAACAATCCTACATCAGCCAAACACCTCTATCCTATCGCAGAAAAAAGGGACAATACTTTACTCCTCCCCATATAGCTGAAGTTATGGTTGAATGGGTCGTTCCCGCAGACCCAGCAACCATTTTGGATCCAGCTGTTGGAATGGGAATCTTTCCTCGATCATTTAATCAACGAATGCCAGGCACTATATCTAATTGGAAGAGCTACGATATCGAGGACTCCTTCATCCATCCGCTGCAGTCAATGGGGCTCCATATGTACCATCAAGATTTCCTCCTATCCGATTGGAAAAATCTTTTTGATGGAATCATAGCTAATCCGCCTTACTTTAAATTAAGAAACCATAGTCATAAAGTGGAGCTACTTAAGACTTTTGAGGAGAAACTAGGAGTTCGCTTACCTGGCAATACGAATATATATAACCTATTCATTCTGAAATGCCTTAAACAACTAAATGTAAATGGAAGAGCAGCTTTTATCGTTCCGTCAGATTTTTTAAATGCAGATTATGGGCAGCATATAAAAGCATACTTACTCAAGCATAAACTTTTAGATTATGTTGTCATTACAGATTATCAAGTGAGCTGGTTTGAAGAGGCGACGACTACCTCAGCCATTCTGTTATGTAGCCGGGAAGAGACAAAAGATGATCGTGTAGAATTTATAAATGTTCAATCTGATTCAGAAATGAAGGGTTTTAAAGAGTTTCTTCAAAACGGGGATTGCTCTAAACCTTATGGAAAGTCTTTTGCATATCATGAGCTAGTTCCAAGTATAAAATGGAGGCACTATTATCAAGATTCATTATTGGAAACCTATAAAAACCTTCGTCCATTTTATGAGTTTGGAAAAGCAAAACGGGGTATAGCTACTGGAGCAAATGATTTCTTTTGTTTAAGTGAGAGTGAACGGATTGAATGGGGATTAGATCGAGATATCACCGTTCCTTGTCTGATCAAGGCCTACCAAGCAAGCGAGCCTTTTTTTACTTGGGAGAATTGGGAATCGTTAAAACATGATAATCACCCTGTGTATGTATTACAAATAAAACAAGAGCATGAGCAACATCATGTTGTGCAACGCTACATTCAATACGGAGAAGAACATCATTTTCATCAAAGATACTTAACGAAGCATCGTAAACCCTGGTACAGGCCCGAACTTAGAGAGCCTCCTCCCATTCTTTTTCGTGTTTTTAATCGGTCTGGTCTCCAATTCATCCGGAATGAAGCAGGCATTATGCATTTGACGTCCTTTCATGGGTTGTATATTCATGAATATTTCATGCAAGAAATTGATGTGATCATGGCTTACTTTTTAACAGATGTTGCAAAGGATTTAATAAAAGAAACTAGGCGGGAATATGGCAAAGGACTATTAAAGTTTGAGCCTAATGACTTGAATCAGTCTTGGGTGGTAGATTTTGAAAGTATTGAAGAAAAAGAGAAGAAGCAGATTCGTGAGTTATATACTAATATACGCCAAGACACATCTACCTATCGAGATGAATTATTAGCGAGGTTGAATAAGATGTTTATCGATATATTGAAACGGTAATCTTTTCAGTATCATTTAGGTCCACCTTAATAAATATACATCACTATTAATTTTTATTAAATTTCCAGTAGATTTTTGTCGAGTCATGTATTAAAATAAAATCCGTTGCATACTTATGATGGTTTCAGCCCAATATGCAAAGGAACATGATCTACATGAAAAGGAGGAGAATGAAGATGAAAAACCAACAAAAATTCCCGTTTCAACTATCTGATCACTTAAAATTCATCGTGCCATCACTTATTGGTATTTTGTTATTTATGATTCCAATGAATTTAGGCGGGGATGTCACCATTCCAGTAGCTTATTTTGCAGGTGTATTACAAGAGCGACTTAGCGATCAGCTTTCTGCTATTATGACAATTATTATTTCCATCACGGCAATTGCTACGATCATTGTCAAGCTTCTAGGTGGGGAATCTTTACGACGTTTTCCTTTCTTCAGAAACCTCTTTGATGTTTCTTGGGTCTGGGTCATCATTCGTATTCTCGGAGCAATCTTTGCCATCATGACATTATTCAAAATTGGTTCTGAGATGGTTTATTCTGCGAATACAGGCGGTTTATTGCTAACATCGTTATTGCATATTTTATTTACTGTCTTTTTATTTGCAGGATTATTCCTTCCTTTACTATTGAACTTTGGACTACTTGAACTGTTTGGAATCATGTTAACGAAGATTATGCGTCCCCTATTTACCACACCTGGTCGCTCTTCCATTGATTCCATTGCTTCTTGGTTAGGTGATGGGACGATTGGAGTTTTATTAACTAGTAAACAGTATGAAGAAGGGCATTACACGAAACGTGAAGCTGCTGTTATTGGGACAACCTTCTCCATTGTTTCCATTACCTTTACCCTTGTAGTTGTGTCTGAGGTTGGACTTGGAGACATGTTCCCGATCTTCTACGCTACGGTATTGCTTGCTGGTTTTGTCGCAGCCATTATTATGCCACGTATCCCACCATTATCGAAAAAGGAAGATACATTTTTAAGTGGTGAAGAGGCTAGTGCGGAGCCCGGTACTCCTGAAGGATATAATTTGTTTACTTGGGGGTATTACAAAGCAGTTGAGCGTGGAAAAGAACAGTCAAGTGTTAAGGACTTCTTTAAACAAGGGTTCCAAAACATTTTAGACATGTGGATGGGCGTTGCACCTATTGTAATGGCGCTTGGTACGATTACACTGGTGATCGCTGAATATACACCGCTTTTCACATGGCTTGGCTATCCATTCATTCCATTGCTTGAACTCATGCAAATTCCTGAAGCAAACGCTGCTTCTGAAACCATCTTAGTAGGATTTGCAGATATGTTCTTACCAGCCATCATTGGAGCTTCTATTGAGAGTGAAATGACACGCTTTATCATTGCTGCATTATCCGTTACGCAGTTGATTTATATGTCAGAGGTTGGTGGGCTTTTATTAGGTTCTAAGATTCCAATTGGAATGAAAGACCTTTTCATCATCTTTGTTGAACGTACAATTATTACACTACCAATTATTACAGCAATTGCTCATATGATTTTTTAATTTTTTAGAGAAGATACTTTTGGCCAGCGAATTGGCCTGGTGTCTTCTCTTTTTTAATACTCCCTCTGTTAAATCCCCCTTATCTTGAAGACTTGGATTCGAGATAAAGTGCCAGGAGGCAGTGCAGGGGACCGAGGGAATTCAGCGTCTAGCCGAGGATATTCGTCGCCTACCCGAGCGAATCCATCGCTTACCCGAGCGAATCCGTCGCCTACCCGAGCGAATCCACCGCTTACCCGAGCAAATCC
>NZ_KE384339.1:8184-16794 GCF_000425225.1 Pontibacillus marinus BH030004 = DSM 16465
TCGCCTACCCGAGCGAATCCACCGCTTACCCGAGCAAATCCATCGCCTACCCGAGCGAATCCATCGCTTACCCGAGCGAATCCACCGCTTACCCGAGCGAATACTGTCCCTTCCCAATAGACCACAGACCACCGCACTCCACAAAAGCTCCGGAACTACCCCGCACCAGCTTATTCCAGATAACTGCCATATAATTGAATAAGAACCTTTGAATATTTTTATACATAAAATTATATCTCCCTCTCCTACTATTCCATTAAAGTAAACAGATTTCCCATGTGTAAAATTCCCACTTTGTAGAACAATAATGAAAAATATGAGCAAAGGGGTTACATATATGAAAGTTGCAGAGTTATTTGTGAAATGCCTTGAGCATGAAGGTGTGGAATATATTTTTGGTGTTCCTGGTGAAGAAAATATTGATTTGATGGATGCTCTAAAAGATTCATCCATTCAATTTGTTGTAACCAGACATGAGACAGGTGCGGCGTTTATGGCTTCCCATTATGGAAGACTTACCGGAAAGCCTGGTGTTTGTCTTGCAACACTTGGTCCTGGTGCTACGAACTTACTGACGGGTGTAGCAAATGCGAATATGGATCAATCCCCGATTGTTGCAATTACGGGGCAAGCTGGCTTAAACCGTCAGCACAAGATTTCGCATCAGTATTATGACTTGGTATCTGTGTTCGATCCCGTTACAAAGTGGAATGCACAGGTTAAAAAAGCAGAAATTGTACCTGAAGTGATACGGAAAGCGTTTCAAGTTGCAAATCAAGAAAAGCCTGGCGCTACACATATCGACTTACCTGAAGATATTGCTGGAATGGAAGTAGAAGCCAATCCATTAGAAATCAGAAGAGAACCCATATCCATTGCCTCTGATGACATGATCCAAGATGCTGCAGAACTAATATCACATGCGAATTCCCCTATTATTCTGGCAGGGAATGGAATTACACGAGATAACGCATCTAAGAACTTACGTCAATTTGTAGAAAAGCATCAAATTCCAGTCGTTCATTCCTTCATGGGGAAAGGAGCATTGTCTTGGGATCATGAACTTAGCTTACTAACTGCAGGAGTAGACAATGACTATCCATCATGTGCATTCGCTGAGGCTGATCTGATTATCCCTGTAGGTTTTGATATGGCAGAAGTTGCACCTAAGAGTTGGAACCCAAATGGAGAGACGCCAATTCTTCATATCGATAGTCAGCCAGCAGAGACCGATGAGTACTACCCTGTAGAAACAAGTCTTATTGGGGACATTAGCTCCAACCTCGACAAACTAAGTGAGAGCTTATCTCCCAAGAAACGTGACCTCACTTGGGTAGCTACCATTCGTGAGAAGGCTCTGGGTGAGCTCAAAGAATTCGAGAACGATACCTCTTTCCCAATGAAACCGCAAAAAATCATTTCTGATTTACGTGCTGTGTTAAACAAAGAAGACATTGTTATATCCGATGTTGGGGCTCACAAAATGTGGACTTCTCGCTTGTTCCATAGTTATGAGCCGAATACATGTCTGATCTCAAACGGTCTTGCTTCTATGGGGGTGGCTGTACCAGGGGCGATTGGTGCTAAATTAGTTCATCCCGATAAAACAGTCGTTGCCTTATGTGGAGACGGAGCTTTTCAAATGACAAGTGCGGAGCTTGAAACAGCTAAGCGACTGAAACTCCCCATTGTCGTTCTTCTTTGGCGTGATGAAGGATACGGTTTAATTAAATGGCACCAACTAAAACATTTTGGTCGCGCTTCTCATATTGATTTTACGAATCCAGATTTTATTAAGCTAGCGGAAGCTTACGGATTTGAAGCGATGCAAATTAACGCAGGAGACACCTTACAAGATACGTTACAAAAAGCGATCTCCTTAAACAAACCAGTCCTTATTGATTGTCCTGTTGACTATGACGAGAACATGAAATTGACAGAGAAGCTAAAGAATATGCAATGCGAATAGGAGGCAGCAAAATGCAAATTGGATCCATTATAAATGGTCAGGAACGAAAAGAAGACAACCGAAAAACAATGGATGTTTTTAACCCTTATAATCAAGAGCAAGTCGCAACGCTTATGTTAGCGACAGAAGATGATCTAAATGAAGCTGTTGAGAGTTGCTTTGAAACCTACCATAACAAAATGAACCACATGCCTGCTCACGATCGTGCTGATATTTTAAGAAGAGCAGCTGATTTACTTGAAGAGCGTGAAGAGGAATTCGCACAAACCATCGTCCAGGAAGCTGGAAAGCCTATTAAATACAGTAAAGGTGAAGTGCAACGTGCGGTGCAAGTGATTCGTTTTGCATCTGAATTAGCTAAAAACATCTATGGCGAAGTAATCCCTATGGACGCAGCAATTGGAGGCCAAAACCGTATGGGATTGGTGAAACGAAAGCCATTGGGTGTAGTGGGAGCGATCACCCCTTTCAATTTCCCATTGAACCTCTCCTTGCATAAAATTGCACCAGCCATTGCAGCAGGAAATACGGTCGTGTACAAGCCAGCAGAGAAAACACCTCTTTCCGCTTATAAGCTTGTACGTCTTTTTCAACAAGCAGGACTACCTGATGGAGCATTAAATCTTGTTATTGGAACAGGAAAAGAAGTTGGAGAGCCGCTTGTCCAGCATGATAAGGTGCAAAAAATCACTTTCACAGGAAGTGTTCCTGTTGGGAAAACCATTCGAGAATCAGCTGGCTTAAAAAAGGTGACGCTTGAACTTGGCTCTAATTCACCGAATATCATCTTTAATGATGCCAATCTTGAAGAAGCAGCGGAAGGTCTCGTAAAGGGTGCATTTGCCTTTTCAGGTCAGGTTTGTATTTCTGCTCAACGCATTTATGTGCATCGAGATATTTACGACACATTCCTAGAGAAATACGTAGAGTTAACGAAGGCGTTATCTATCGGGAACCCTGCAGATGAGGGTACAGATTTTGGACCAATGATTAATGAAGATGAAGCAGAACGGGCAAAACAATGGATCGATGATGCAGTAGAAAAAGGAGCTAAAGTGCTTACCGGAGGAAAACGAGACGGAACGATTTTAGAGCCTACTATTATGTCGGACGTAAAGAACGATATGAAAATTATTGCTCAAGAAGTATTTGCTCCTATTGTATCGGTAATGCCATTTGATACTGAAGAAGAAGTCGTTCGAAGATCCAATGATTCTATTTACGGCTTACAAGCAGGCGTTTTTACTAAAGACATGGATCGCGCTTTCCGTGTTGCTGATCAGCTTGAAATGGGTGGCGTTTGGATTAATGAGATCTCTACCTACCGCCAAGATAACCATCCTTATGGTGGAGTCAAGCAGAGCGGCATGGGCAAAGAGGGCGTAAAATATGCCATTGAAGACATGACTGAAATGAAGTTTATCGGAGTAAAATTAAAGGGATAATTTCTCTCGCATGCAGTTGAATAACTGCATGCTTTTTAATTTCATAAATATGGTTACAAGCCCACTAATTACTAGTTTAGAGCCTTATTATTTTTGTTACGATAAGCATGTACTATATATTTTTCAAACAATTAAGACGTTTCAACAGGAGGCTAAACACAACATGAAAAAGTCACTTTTCAAGAAAATCGCTTTTGCAACATCTATCCTAAGCTGCTCGGCTTTTGCCACAAGTGTCAGTGCGCAATCTATTACTGTGCAATCTGGAGATTCACTTTGGAAGCTTGCTCAAAAACACGATGTTTCTACACAAGAGCTTATTGAGGCAAATAACCTTTCATCCAATACTCTACATATCGGGCAATCCTTAACGATCCCAAGTAACATGTACACTGTGCAACCTGGAGATTCACTTTGGAAAGTTAGCCAAAGGTTTAACACGAGCATCCAAGCCATTAAACGAGAAAATCAACTATCTTCTAATGTTTTACATGTTGGACAAGATCTTTCTGTCCCAGAACAAGCTGGTACACCATCCACCTATCATGTGCAGTACGGAGACACATTATGGATCATCTCTCAAAAGTTTGATGTTTCCATCCAAAACATTATGGATTGGAATGACCTCTCTTCCACTCAGCTTTATCCTGGGCAAACATTGAACTTGAAAAACCACCAAAACCACCTAGCGACCAATATGATTGAAACAGCTAAGCAATACATGGGGACACCTTATGTATGGGGAGGAGACTATCCTTCTCAAGGATTCGACTGTAGTGGATTCTTACAATATGTGTTTGGTAAACATGATGTAGAGATTCCACGAACCGTTGCTACGATTTATCAGGAAGGGACTTTTGTATCTAAGCCAGAACGTGGAGATCTTGTCTTCTTTGAAACGTATAAACCAGGTGCATCACACGCTGGAATATACCTTGGAAATGGAAAGTTTGTACACGCAAGCTCTTCTAAAGGAGTCACAGTGAGTTCAATGAGCAATGTGTACTGGGAACCAAGATATCTTGGTGCAAAGTCTTATTATTAAGTTACTCCTTGATTAAAAAAAAGGCAAAAGGATCAATCTCCTTCTGCCTTTTTCTGTTACTGTTCTACCTTCTGCACAAACTTACGAGCTGTTGCTAAGCTGGATTGTGGGTTCTGCCCTGTAACGAACTTTCCATCCGCTTCTACGTGCTCCGTATAGTTTGGTTCAGCAAGAAAATGTGCACCGTGTTCTGTTAAGCGCGTTTCAAGTAAAAATGGAACTTTTGAATCAAGCTGCGTATCTTTCTCTTCTTCATTGGTAAAACCAGTCATCCGTTTACCATCTACAATATACTTCCCATCACTATCCTTCACACCCACAAAACCAGCAGGTCCATGACAAACCGAGCCAATGACTTTATCTTCATCAGCAAAATGTTGAAGTACTTTTTTCATAGCTTCGTTGTCAGGGAAATCCACCATTGTGCCGTGTCCACCAGGCAAGAAAACACCATCATATTTTGAAGGGTCTACTTCATCAAGCTTCACTGTATTTTTCAGTGGCTCCATGACGCCATCCCATTCATCCGGCTCTTCACCTGAAATACTGTTTGGGTCAATCGGAATCTCACCACCTGCAACACTGGCTGTCGTTACCTCATAACCAGCCTGTGTAAATTCCATATATGGCTCTGCATATTCCGACAACCATAAGCCAGTTTTATGATCATCATCTAACCAACCTGCATTTGTCACAATCATTAAAATATTTTTAGACATTCAAATACACACTCCTTCGGTGAAAAGTGTTTACGTTACTACGACTGTTTATAACACAAATTGGACTTGTTTAAACCTATCCCACCTTCATATGTATGTGTAGGTGTAAGGAAATGTAGGGCAGGGCGCTTACTTATTATTTAACGTTTGTAACATCCAGACTTGTTTAAATGCTTCTTGAAATCCAAGTGATAACACAGGTTCAAACAAAGCATTAGAATGTCTTACATTAATAATCGTTCGTTTTAAATTCTTATCTGCATATAAGGCCTGATTTAAAAATGCTTGAATCAAAGGTTCATCACCTTGATAAGCAGGATTCATCTCTAACTGATATACAGCAATTCTTGATAACTCTCCGTACTCTTCTTGCTTTTTTTGAACTGTATAACCAATGAGCTCCTCCCCTTTATAAAAACCTCTAATGAACATCTCTCCTGCCTGATCTTCATGGCATTGCCATGGAAGTTTCACGGGATACCATCCAATTTGAGATAGATGTTCAGGAGATAATTGCTTCTCAAGTAACCTTATTTCAAATGTTGAATGAATTTGTCCATTATGTTGTAAAATGGACAAATGATCTTCTACAATATAACCATGTTTTTCATACAAATGAATAGCCGGATCATTATCACTCACTGCTTCTAATGTTGCAAGCTCAACGTTTTCTTGTTCATAGAGTTTTAGGGAGGCTTCAACTAGCTTATGTCCAACACCTTGGTCACGGTAGTCAGGATGAACCCCCGTTCCACCATTCCAAGATGTTTTAATACCTCCACGTTCTTTTATTCCACTAACCAAGATCCCAATCGGTTTAGCATCATCAAAGGCTACATGAGAATATCTAGGGGACAGTTTTTCCTGTACGGTCCGTTTCAAAAATGCATCCGTATCCATATGTAAGTCTGCTACATATCCTTTAAACCCTTCATTCCAGGCTTCTAACACTTCATTCAAGGAACAATATTCCAATTGTTTCACATGAATCACACGCATCTCCTCCTATTCTTAGGTAATATATTCGGCAAAAGTACGTGAGATCCTTGGTGTAAATTAAATCAAATGTTTTTCTCGATGCTTCACATTAATGACAAATTGATCAGGTTTTAAAGTGAGCATCTCTTTAATCTTTAAATGATATTGATCCTTATCAATGAGTTCAAAGTTTTTTAAGATCATCCCTAAAACTAATGCTGCTTCATGCATAGCAAAATATTGCCCTATGCAAGCCCTTCTCCCATTCCCGAAAGGTTTATATGCATGCCTAGGGATTTCTTTTATCGCCTCAAATCTTTCAGGAATAAAAGCTTCCACATCATCACCCCAGACCTCTTTATTTCTATGTAATTGAGGTAGAAGAATCATAACTTGCTGTTCTTTATGAATAGGAATACCTTCTCCAATAACCGTATCTTCTAATGCTTTTACTGCATAAGCAGGTGCTGTAGGCCATAAACGAAGCGTCTCTTGTAACACCTTTCGAATATATGTGAGCTGTTTAACTTGTTCATATGTCGGTATGTCATCTATAAAAACCCTGTCTACTTCCTCATAAGCCTTCTCTAATTTCTCTTGATTTTTCATCAGAAAATATATTGCAAAAGAGAGTAAGCCACTTGTCGTTTCATGTCCTGCAATTAACAATGTCATAATTTGATATCTAATGTTTTCATCCGTTAAATTTTCACCTGTGTTTGGGTCTCTCCCTCTTAACATATGAGAAAGAAAATCTCCCTCTCCCTCACATTCAGAACTTCTTCTTAATGCGATAACTTCATCCACTAATTGAAACATTGTCTGGATATCTTTTTGGAATTGTCTCTTGGTTTTCACCATTAAACTTCTTTGAATACTAGATCTTTGAATTTGTTTCATAGATTCTTCTAAGCCACGAATCATACTTGCAATAAATGGGTGTAACTCATCATTTTTCAAACTATGAAATCGATAGTTAAATCCACATAACCCGATCGTATCTAATGTGAGTCTTGTCATATCTTGAGAAACATTAAGCGATTTGAGGGTTCCCCATTTTTCTAACAATTGTAAAGTGATATCGACCATCTTATCATGATAGGTTTTCATAGCTTTTTGACTAAAACACGGTCTCAAAATATGATGGGCTTTATACCAATTTGGGTCACTAGATTCCGCTGTAAATAAACCATCACCAGTAAATGCTTGAACGTTTTTCAAAGCAGGACCAATTGTTTTTGTGAAAAGCGATTCATCACTTAGTTCTTTAACAAGCAGAGGATCAGATACAATTGTACTTACTCGACCAGGTAATCGAAATTGAAATATAGAACCATACTCATCAGCTAATGTCATAAAGGATTGAACCATCTTACCTTTCTTTAGTAATGGCAAATTGCCTAAAGGTCCATATGACTTAGGCAGAGGAAGTTTAGAAATTCGAGTCAAAGTAACCATTCCTTTTTATTTAATACACTCACTATATGACCTGATCATGTTCTGTATGTTTTCCACCATTAAAAAACGCTCCTCATAACGAGAAGCGTTCCTGTGAATTATACATGTACCTCATATATACAGTGACCACCGTATGCATCCACTTTATCTTTTAATGGATAAAACTGTTGATAGTAATTGTTCAATCCTTCATTGCTTGCTAGACAATCAAATCTGAGCTTGTTTTTTCCTTCTTTTTTAACATAGGCTTCTGCCCATTTCATTAACGCTGCGCCTAATCCTTTTCCGGCATATTCACGAAGAACAACTAATCGATGGAGATACATGGCTCCCTCATCCTTTGCCTCGTCTCCCCAAAGATCAAAATCAAACTCACTAGCTTTGGGTTCTAACGTAAGGGATGCAATGACTTCACCTTCTTTTTCAACAACGAAGGTATTTCCGTTCTCCATAGATTCAACCACTTCACCAGCGTTTCCTTCGAGATCCTCTCGATAATAATCCCATTGCGTCGTTCCCTTTGTTTCAAGCCATTTCGATGCATCGAGTAAAAGGCTGAGAATGTCTAGTAGATGCTCAGGTCGTGCTTGGCGTAATTGATAGGTTTCACCTTTTGCTTCTACGGTCATAAATGAATCTGATTGCATATGTTCACGTCCTTTTCTATTCTCTTTTCATTAGTTTCGATATAATTTGTTAGAATCCTTTTTACTAAGAATCTGTTGTTTACTTAGTTCCATTAAAGCCCCCTTATGTGGAAGACTTGGATTCGAGATAAGTTGAGTATGGTTCCGTTACTTTAGTGGAGAGCGGCGGGCGGGGGAACGGGGGGCGTTCCTGCGGACGAAGCGCCGAGCCTCCTCATTCGCAAGCTCTCTGCGGGGTCTCGTCACTCCGTTCTTCCGCTGGAGTCAACCCGTTCCACAGCCCACCTTGGCCGAATGGTGACTAACGGAACCACCGTAGTTCTGGGATGAGGTGTTCTAATTCCAGGTA
>NZ_AULJ01000075.1 GCF_000425225.1 Pontibacillus marinus BH030004 = DSM 16465
GTAACAAAGGGAAGACGAGACCCCGCAGGCACGAGGAGGCTCGGCTTTTCTTCCACAACAGGCTTGCCGTTTCACTGACCGCAACAAATTACTCAACAGCAACGGACTCCTCACATTATTATCTCGAAACTAAGTCTTCCACATAAGGGGGCTTAAGTTGAACAAAGAAAAAACGCATGCCTATCAACTAAGCATGCGTTTCGATTATGAATCTTGTAAAAACTCAAGAACATCTTCCACAGCTTGTTCACCTTGATCAATACAATCCGGAACGCCCAGTCCTTCAAAAGAAGCTCCGGCTAAGAAAACGCCTGGGAGTTCAGAGCTCATGGATTGTTTGATATTGTGAATACGTTCTTTGTGCCCCACTGTGTACTGAGCACGTGAATTTCTCCAACGTGTGATCACTGTGAATTCTGGCGGTTGGGTAATGTTCATGATTTTATTTATATCTTTTAATACGATTTCTCGAATTTCCTCATCAGATTGATTAACAACCTCTTGGTCATTTGGCTTTCCTACATATGCACGTAATAGTGCTTTACCATCAGGAGTTGTATGTGGCCATTTTTTATGGGTCCATGTACAAGCAGTAATGCGATAATCACTATTACGAGATACAAGGAAGCCTGTACCATCAACGTCTTTTTCAATTGCAGACTGATCAAATGCCATTGCAACGTTCGCTACTGAAGTTGCCGGCATATCTCTTAACGGATCCATGAAATCATATTGAGTCAGCATACGCTGGCAAGCATAGTGAGGAGTTGTAAGGACAATGCTATCAGCCCCTGCCACCTCTCCTGTACCTAGCATGAGATGGTAACTATTCTCTTTTTTCTCAATATGATCAACAGAGGTTCCCTGCTCGATCGTTCCTTCATCTAGCTGGTCCACAACAGCGTCTACTAAAGAACCAAGTCCTGTTTCTAGCGTTTTAAAAACAGATGGCTTTTTCTTGTTCTTTGGTTGCTTTCCCCGGGATTTGCGAAGGCCTTTAATAAGACTTCCATGCTCTTGTTCCATGTTGTAAAAATTCGGGAACGTAGCCATTAAGCTTAAACGATCAAGATCACCTGAATACACGCCACCTAATAACGGTTCGATCAAGTTCTCTACTACTTCATCACCTAATCGGTTTCGAAAGAAGTGCCCGAGAGACTGATCCTCTTGGGGTTTGCTTTTAGATTTCACTAAATCCCCTGCCGCTCTTAGTTTCCCTATCGGTGAGAAAAGACTCGATAACGCAAAAGGGGTTATCTGAGTTGGGATTCCCATAAATGAGCCCTGAGGAATACCGTGTAGTTTTTCATTGGCAAGCACATAAGCTTTACCTGCTGCAACATCTACAAGTTTATCCTGCAAGCCTACGTCTTCAATCAAACGGAAGACACTTGGTTTTCTTGCTAGTAAAGAATCAGGACCACGCTCAATTGTAAAACCATCCCTGCGCTCTGTATGAATCATTCCGCCAAGTCGGTCACTTGCTTCATATAGCTTCACTTCAAAAGGAAGTCCTTTTTCCTTGATTTCTTTTTGAAGATAATAGGCTGTGGTTAAGCCCGTTATTCCCCCACCAACAATCGCAATTCGTTTCACTTCACTCATCCCCTACTGTTGAGCTTTTTTCAAAACAACATCTGCTAATGTTTGAATGAATAATGGATGATCATTAGGCATTTCCGGACGATAATAGCTTGCTCCTAGTTCATCCGTTACAACTTTACACTCATAATCATTATCATATAAAACTTCCAAGTGGTCCGATACGAATCCAACTGGAGCATAAACGAATGTACGATAGCCTTTTTCATTGTAAAGATCACGAGTTAGATCCTGTACATCAGGACCGATCCATGGATCAGGTGTATTCCCTTCACTTTGCCAACCGATTTCATAGTTTTGAATCTGTAGTTGACGAGCAATTAAATCAGCCGTTGTTTGAAGCTGCTCTGGGTATGGGTCTCCATTTTGTAAAATTTTCTCTGGTAAGCTATGGGCAGAGAAGATCGTGACTGCCTTTTCACGCTCTTCAGCAGACATTTCTTCATATACTTTGCGAAGCGCTTCTGTCCAGTATTGGATAAAGCCTGGCTCATCGTACCAGCTTTCAACAGAGTAAATCGTTGGTTTGCCATATTTTTCGGACTCTTCTTGAGCACGTCCATTATATGATTTCACACTAAATGTTGAATAATGAGGGGCTAACACAATGGATACCGCTTCTTCGATGCCGTCATTCGCCATTTGTTCAACAGCATCTTCAATGAATGGGTCGATATGTTTTAACCCTAGGTAAAGATTAAATTCAATATCATCTTGAATTTCATTAAGCTTTGACTCTAAAGCTTCAGCCTGTTCACGTGTTATACGGGCTAGAGGTGAAATCCCTCCAATCGCTTGATAACGTTCGCGTAATTCATCAAGACTCTCTTGGGAAGGTTTTCTTCCTCTACGAATATGTGTGTAATAGCGTTCTAAGTCTTCCTCTTTATAAGGAGTTCCATAGGCCATGACGAGTAAGCCCATCTTCTTCTTTGCCATCAAAAACACCTCTCCTTTTCCGGTTCACTTATGCTTTTTTCGAATAGTTATGAACAAATTCCGTTAAGCGTCGTAATGTCTCTGGATTCACTTCAGGGAATACACCATGACCTAGGTTAAAAATGTAGCCAGGTTGTTGCATACCTTGGTCTAAAATGGCTTTTGTACGTGTTTCGATTGTATCCCAATCAGCTAAAAGAATAGCTGGATCCAGGTTACCCTGAACAGGTTTTTGAATTCCCATGTTACGTGCTTCTGTAATGGATGTACGCCAGTCTAAGCCAACAACATCAAGTGGTAGGTCATGCCAGTCTTTTGCTAAGTGACCTGCTCCTACACCGAACATAATGAGTGGTACATTTTCTTCACGTAACTCTGAGAAAATACGTTCCATAACAGGCTTAATGAATATACGATAGTCTTGTACATTTAAAGCTCCTACCCATGAATCAAAAATCTGAATGGCTTTAGCTCCAGCTTGAATTTGAGCTTTTACATACGTAATCGTCATGTCAGCTAATTTATCCATTAGCTTGAACCATGCTTCTGAATCAGCATACATCATCGCTTTCGTTTTGTTGTAGTTTTTAGAAGGGCCCCCTTCAATCATGTAGCTCGCAAGTGTAAATGGTGCTCCGCTAAACCCGATCAAAGGAACATTAAGCTGTTCTCTTGTTAATAAACGAATTGTATCAAGTACGTAAGGAACATCTGACTCAGGATCAATCTCCCCAAGCTTTTCCACATCAGCTTTTGAACGGATTGGATTATCAATAACAGGTCCAATGCCTTTCTTGATTTCTACATCTACACCGATTGCAGGTAATGGAGACATAATATCCTTATATAGAATCGCAGCATCTACGTTATACTGCTCAACAGGTAGCCTTGTTACGTATGCACATAATTCAGGTTGGTGTGTAATTTCAAAAAGAGAGTATTTCTCTTTTAATTTTCTATACTCTGGCTGAGAGCGTCCTGCCTGACGCATAAACCATACAGGTACATGATCTGTAGCCTCTCCCCGAAACGCTTTCAAAATCGTATCATTAAATGTATTTGTCATCCTGTCTCACCTTTCACATTCGTCCAATTTTAACTCTTTTACCAATATAACGGTATCTGATTAAGATGTATAGAGAATTGAGCATTTTGTCATAGATTTGTCGTAAAGAATCGAAATCCTAATTACACTTCTTAGTTCCATTTTCCATTCTACTAGAAGATTGATCGAAAGAAAAAAGAGATGCTGTTGAAAAGCACCTCTTCCTTAAGTTACCAATCTAATGACACTTTCACTCGATTAGATGGTTCCCCTTCTAATTTTGTTAAAGGATTGTAAGGAACCACATAATACACTTCTTCATCAAAAAGTTTGACTCGGTCTAATTGATAGGATCCTTTTCCAGTAACTTCTCCGACCTTAGCATCTTGCCCGTTTTCAACACGGTAAATACGGTAAACCACTCGGTCATCAGGAGAAGATGTCCATGTCAGTTTTCCTTTGATGAGAGTAAGGGAACCAAATGATAACGTACCTTGAAGATCATCGATTACAGGAAGTTCAATTGGTTCAGGAACGTCCTCTACTCCATCAGGCTTTACAAAAGATGCCTGGAGGTCTCTTTTGTGATCCATTTTTGATAAAACATCTTTCATGAGTCGAGTAGGATAGGCGCTTCCACCGTTTAAATAATGGTCTTTATCAATTTTGTCATAGCCCATCCATACTGCCCCAACATAGTTCGGCGTATAGCCTACAAACCAAGCATCATTTGTTTTGCCAGGCACCATAGGATGTTGGGTTGAGCCCGTTTTTCCTGCCAGCGCTTTTGAGTAGGATCCCGCTCGGGCTGTACCATCTTCAACTACTGATTGAAGCATTCTTGTCATACTCCACGCTGTTTGAGGTTGGAAGATTTGCTTCGTTTCATCTTCATGATGGCTAACAAGTTCGCCATTTTGGTTGTAGATTTTTAAAATGGTATGAGGCTCAATCATTTCACCATCGTGAATGAAAGAACGATATGACCTGACCATATCCATCGGGGTCACACCTTCTTGTAATCCCCCGAGAGCAATCGAGAGTCCCTTTTCAGATAAGTTCATGCCCATTTTACTTAGATAATCCTTAGCATAGTCTACACCCATCTGGTTTAAGAGCCATACTGCAGGAGCATTCTTAGATTGCTGTAATGCCTTGTACAAGGAAACTTGCCCCTCATAACGATTGTCATAGTTCTCAGGTTGATACTCCCCATAAGAGCGATTCTTATCCTCTAACACTGAATATGGTTTGTAGTTTGGTAGATCAAGAGCCGGTCCATACACAGCTAAAGGTTTCATCACAGAACCTGGTTGCTGTTTGACATGAATACGGTTCAAGTCACCTCTTTGATAATTACGTCCACCATGAGCAGCCACGATACGTCCCGTCTTTTCTTCCATTAAAAGAAAAGAACCTTCCACTCCTTTTGTGGATCCTGGAAAATAGTCGTCATTTTGCATCGCTTCATAAGAGGATTCTTGTATGGACTGATCCACACCGACTACAATACGAAAACCTCCCTGGTATAGCTCCTCCTTACTTAGATCATACTTTTCTGTCGCTTCTTGAATCACAAGGTCAATATAACTATTCATCCATGGTTTTTTCTCCGGATTCCCTCGTTCTATTCCAAGCGTTTTTCGTTGGATCTGCACGACCTTTTCCGTTGAAACCATGCCTGTCTCATGCATTCGGTTAAGCACAAGATTTCTTCGTTCTTTTGCTCGTTCAGGGTGTTCAACTGGGTCATAATAGTTTGGAGCTTTTGGTAGGGCTGCTAAAAGTGCTCCCTCTGAGATCGTGAGCTTTTCAATTGGTTTGTTGAAAAAGTACTGAGAAGCCGCTTCAACACCATATATTCCATTTCCGAAGTAAATGGTATTTAAATAGTATTGAAGAATTCGTTCTTTACTAACTTCCTTCTCAAGATACAGTGCTGCCATGATTTCCTTAAACTTACGAGACCACGTTTTATCATTGGTTAAGAATAGATTTTTCGAGAGCTGTTGTGTAATGGTACTTCCACCCTCCACTTTTTTCATGGCAATAATGTCCCGATAAATCGCTCGCGCAATGGCTTTTAAATCGATCCCACTGTGCTCATAAAATCGTGTGTCTTCAATTGCGATAAACGCATCCTCAACATGCTGAGGTATCTCATCAATCGAAACGACCGTCCGATTCTGTTTATATAACTTTGTAAGTACCTCTCCATCAGCTGTTTCGATTTGAGAGGCTTGGTCTAATACGAGTAACTTCTTATCAACGACACTCTTCCCGCCCATAAGCAGCAAATAATAGCCACCTATGGTTAAAAGAATAGTAGATATGAGCGCAATAACCGCCCACCTGGTTTTCTTCCCCCATCTCTTTGGGTGAAGTGTATTTAGATTCCACTTCAAGATGTTCACCTCTTTAATGTTGCCTATCTCTTCTATTATACGGTATACCTTATATTCGCGAAAACTCACGATAGTCATAAAGTTTGCTTTTTAATTTCCTTCATTGCTATAGTTTAAGAAACGTTTAGGGAAAGTATTACAGCGGAATGCTGTATTATGGAAAGGAGATTGTTTAATGAGCGTTTATATGACTAGTGGTACTTATGAGTATTTAAAAAGCATTCAAGAAAAACACGGTGAATCAACGGTCCTGCTTATGCAAGGCGAAGATAAAACATTAGCTTACACAGAAGAAGAAAATATTTTTCAAGAACCATTTGTGTACGAAATCGTTGATCAAGTTGGAGAAATGCAAGAACAAGGATTTGTGATTATGAACAATATCCCTGTAACAGATGAAGGGCGACCATTATTTGAGGATCGTTTCAAAAACAGAGCTGGTTCTGTTGAAGATTCACCTGGATTCCAGGCCATTCGTATCCTTCGTCCTACTCAAGGCAATACATACATTGTGTTAACCCAGTGGGACTCTGTAGACAGCTTTGAAAAGTGGAAAAACTCTCAGTCCTTCCAAAAAGCACACCAAAATTCCGGACCAGAAAACAAAGAGAAACCACCTTTTGTAGCAGGACCTGCTTATTTAACGCAATATAATATGGTAAAAGATGAAGAGTAATACAGAGACGCTTAGCCTAGGCTAAGCGTTTTTTTATTGTTTACCTCCATTAGCACTTCTTCCCAACCTTTCCTTCCACCTCCTATTGAGAGGAGCATGGGATCACGCTATCATTACATACAGATATTTGAAGGAAAGGGGAAACAACATGAAGAAAGTTCTTATTACCCTTATGACTATATTTTCAGTTGCTAGTGCCGTTTTTGTAGCTACACCCGCTACAGAAGTAAAGGCTGCAACACCAGTATTACAACAAGGTGACCAATACGGGCATGTGTGGGACGCTCAAAACCGTCTCAAGCAACTCGGTTTATATAAAGGTGAACTAGACGGATTATTTGGTCCGTTAACTGAACAAGCTGTTATCGATTTTCAACGTAGCAGAGGATTAATTGTCGACGGTATCATCGGCTCAAACACATGGAAAGCGCTACGCAATGATACATTCACAAAAAACGAAATTCAGATGCTAGCACAAGTTATCCATGGTGAGGCTCGCGGCGAACCGTACAAAGGAAAAGTTGCTGTGGCTGCTGTTGTACTAAACCGTCTGCATCATGAAGATTTTCCAAATAGCATTAAAGGAATCATCTTTGAATCACGAGCTTTCACAGCAGTACAAGATAAACAGTATTATTTAACACCGAACAATGAATCATACAAGGCTGCTTATGCTGCTATCAAAGGTTGGGACCCAACACAAAACGCAACCTTCTACTTCAATCCAAAAACCGCTACGTCCGATTGGATTTGGACACGCGAACAAATCAAACAAATCGGAAAGCACGTTTTCGCAAAATAATACTCTATAAATTTGAGAAGCCCTACTAGAGCATCTAGTAGGGCTTCTCTTTATTGCTTCACTTGACGTTTCAACCAGAGATGACAAATAAAAATGACAATAAACGCAACCCATGCAAGGAAAGGGATCGTAATAAATCCATACAAATTGATATACTGACCGTCACATGGAACAATACCACAACTACCTGCACCATGTTGGAGAGCAGGTACCTTTTGAATACCATAATGATAGGTGGAAACAAGAATGCCGATTCCGCTCAAGTACAAACCGGCTTCGGCATAGCGTAAATCTTTTTTGATTAAGGAGATTCCATACACTAACACGAGAGGGTACATTAAAATTCGCTGGAACCAGCACATCTCGCAAGGAATGAAATCTTTAACTTCAGAAAAATATAGACTACCCAAAACTGCGATTACAGCTTGGACCCATGCTATAAATAAGACCACTTCGCTTTTTTGATTCATTTCTTTCATCTCCAAATATTGAATTCTATTTAACGTTAACTTCATTTATAATTTCTAACGGTACTAGTATATAAGAGTATCATATAAGGTAAAAGTCGTCCTACTAAAAAAGCCATCCAATATGGATAGCTTTTTCTAGTTTTTATAAATTTTGCTTACGAATGAGTCCATTTTTATGTGCATAAACAGCCGCTTGTGTACGGTCATATACATCTAGCTTGCTTAAAATATTGCTAACATGCGTTTTCACTGTTTTAATTCCAATATATAATTTATCACTGATCTCTTGGTTCGTAAGACCATCACCAATACACATTAACACTTCTAGTTCTCGTTCTGTTAAATCTTCATGAGGCTTCTTTTCCTGCGTTCGGAAACGCGTCATCATCTTGTTCGCTACTTTTGGTTCGATATATGTTTCTCCTCGAGATGCTTTTTTGATGGCCTCAGCAATCTCATCAGCTGAAGAGGTTTTAAGCATATAACTAAATGCTCCTGCTTCTAGAGCCGGAAAAACTTTTTCATCATCATAATAGCTTGTAAGAATAATAATCTTACAATCAGGCAACTCTTTCATAATTTTTTCCGTGGCCTCTATACCCGTACCATTTTCCATGATTAGATCCATTAACACGACATCTGGCTGTTCTTTAATGGCAACCTTAGCCCCTTCATTACCACTGTTTGCTTCTCCTACAATATCTAACTCAGGTTCTGTCATTAAATAAGCAATGACACCCTTTCGAACAACATCGTGGTCATCCACTACAACAACACGAATTGAATCGCTCATAATATGCGCCTCCTAAACAGGAATCCTTATATCAATATACGTACCTTCATCAGGTCTAGAACGGATCTTGAAGGTTCCGCCAATTTCTTCTGTACGCTCTTGCATCGTTTTGAGTCCATAGGATGTTTTTTTATCTTGATTCACTTCAAACCCTTTACCGTTATCACCGATATGCAAAAATATCTCTTGGTTTAAAGGTTTTAGCGTTAACGTCACTGAAGTTGCTTCAGAATGACGAAGAATATTCGATAGAGCTTCCTGAACAATTCTAAACAAATGCTCTTCCGCTCCATCTGATACTTCCTGAACTTCTTCAATTTGAACATCAAAATCGATTTGACATTTTTGCTTTAATTCTTCAATTAAATTATGTATCCCTTTATCTAATGGGTCCCCTGATAAATGTACAGGTCGAAGATGTAGCAGAAGGGCTCTCATTTCTGTCTGAGCCTGTAACGCCATAGAGGTGATTTCTTCTAGTTGTGATTTTGCTTTAGAGGGATCTTGATCGAACATACGTAGTGTAGCCTGGGACATCATGGTCAGAGCAAACAATTGTTGACTAACAGCATCATGTAAATCTCTCGCCAATCGCTGTCTCTCTTCAATGGTAGCTGCTTTGTGAGCGGATTTGGCATATTCCGACCGTTCATCTGCCATTTTCTGAAGAGATCGAACCTGTGTTTTCAGCTTCTCAGCAAGACCATTTAACTCATCCCCAATTCGCGAAACTTCATCCTCAGGTGTTAAATGAATGCGAGAATTGTAATTCCCTCTCGACAATGAAGTGATAAGCGTAGATAAACCATCTAATTTCTCTTTAATTTGACCACTGGATTGAAAACCAACATATAAAGACACAAAAAAGGAAACAACCACCATGGTCCCTATAAAGAGGAAAATCGCTTCTGACGTTAGCCATGATGGTTCTAAGGAAACATAAACCCCAAGTAAAATGGATAGTAGAATTGTTGTGATTAAGAACAAGCCATACAAATGAGAACGAATGAACTTATAACGTATGCTATTTAATTTTTTCAGCATCACCTTCACCTACACCTTATCAACGCGAATATCACCAATTTTAAAGTCAATATCCAACGTAATTTTACGTGTTGCTTCGTCATAATCAGGCGTTTGATAGCTTAATTTCCGGTTAATCCCTTCAGACTTTTCATCCAACACTTTGATGTCGCCTGTTTTAATGCGAGCATCAACACGAAAAGCTACATTCTCAGGCATTAGAATCTTAACATCTCCTATAACACCTGAAATTGAAATCGGTGTATCTTTCTCAGGAATAAATGCTTTTGTGAAATCAATATGATAGTCTCCGATAGCATTCCACAAATCCATCGGTTCTACTTTCCAGTTTTGCTCGTTAAAACTATGGTCACCAACAGTGAAGTTACGCTTTTTCTTACGGTTCTTTTTTTGTTGAGCTTCACCGTCAACATCATCATGATCAGGTTCTGTGGTAATCTCAACATGTCTCGATTTTCTTTTCGGCTTAAACATGGAGATCCCAATGAAAACTAAGATAATCGGCCATAAGCTCCAAATATCTCCGAACTGAAAGGAGATGATATCAAAGCGATCTAACATAAGAAGACCACCGAATACAACTAAGAATCCCCCAACAGGCCATCCGTCACCGTCACCTCTTATCCCATCAAAGACTAATTTCAACCCTATGAGAACAAATAGCACTGGATAAATGAAAACAAACGCATCATTCATTTCCAGGGAAATAACGTCAAGATTCGCCAATATTAGAAATACACCAATCGCTATAAATACGAAAGCGACAACAATTTTCGATACACTGATGTTTCTCATGTCTCATCACCCTTTATATACCTGAGCCCTATTCTATATAAATTAGATACTCAGGAAGATATTCCTTCTTTTAATTGCTTAATCTTATTGTATGAAACATGCTATTTCCCCAAAACGACCCCTGGATGGTTTTTATATCCGCCTCTAGTCTGAGGAAGGAATGTTTGGGTTGGAAAACCTGTGGTAAAGTCCTATAAGAACACTTAAACAAATGAAACCAAAAGAAAATCCAGCAATAACATCTGTTAAATAATGAGCTCCAAGCAAATAGCGACTGAACCCAGTCACCACAACAGCCGTGAAAGTGATAACGAATAAAACCACCTTACTCCACCCTTTTTGAGCATGGAGAATAAGAAAATACGTAGCTAAAGCAAAACAAAGTAACGACAACATTGCTCCACCGCTAGGATAACTAAATCCATCGCTTTCAATTGCATCAACCCAATCAGGGCGACTCCGTTGAACAGCAAATTTTATTCCTTTATTTAATGCGTAAGATCCTATGACCCCTATTATTAATACGATAGAGGCATATAGATCCTTTTTACGCCACCATAACCAAACTGCCATTATGAGTGTGAACGGAGCTAAAAATGTGCTAGACCCTAGAACTGTAACCTTTTCAAAAAAAGCGTATAGAGAGGGATTGCCCCATCCACCTCTCAACTCTCTTGCCCATATATCGAGAGCCGGTACTGCCTCTGTCACTACTTGCATCGTTAATAAGGTGGCAACTCCTATTGCAAATGTGCTAAAAAAGATTAATATATGTATCGATTTTGCTTTTGGTTTATTATCCATAATCAACCACTCCCCCTTTCGACTACCTTATTGTACAGCCTTCATTAGTAAATGTTTAGATTTTTTTATTAAGGGAAATTTATTTTATGTGCAATTAATCAAAACGAGGTGATTGAAATGGATGCAAAACGCAAAGAACTAATTGATGGTCTTAATGAAGACCTTGCACATGAGTACGCAGCAAGTATTATGTACACGTACAATGCCGCTGTGGTACAAGGACTCTATTACCAAATTTTAAAACCGTTTTTCGAAAGTGAAATTGGTGATGAACAGGGTCACGCGCTGTACTTAGCTGAAAAGATTAAAACGTTAGGCGGTACACCAACTACAAAACCAGCTGAAGTCAAACAACTATCTGATGTAAAAGAAATGCTTGAAGAAGCAAAACGTGCTGAAGAAGATACAATCAAGCGTTATGAGACGCGTAAGGAGCAAGCAGAAGAGCTAGGTTTAACAGAGCTAGTTGTTAAACTTGATGATATGATCGCTGATGAAACAGGTCATATGGAAGAAATGGAACGTCTTCTTGCTGACCCACGCTTACAATAATTAAATGTGTAAACCAAAACCTCCACTAAATCAAGTGGAGGTTTTTCAATGTGAAATACGTACGATCACGGGATATCTTTGTTATAATAAACCAAAGTGAGAGGAGGATCCATTATGTGGGAAACGGTATTTAAAGATATTGATAGCTATTTTGATGAAATGGTACATATTCGTCGTTACTTACACCAACATCCAGAGCTTTCCTTCCAGGAGACAGAAACCGCAAAGTATATTGCCAACCAATATGAAGAGTTAGGAATTCCTTATCGGGCGAATGTCGGAGGTAATGGAGTTGTTGCCAAACTAGAAGGTGGAAAACCAGGCAAAACCATTGCATTGCGAGCAGATTTTGATGCCTTACCTATTCAAGATGAAAAGGATGTCCCTTATAAATCTACTGTTCCAGGTGTTATGCACGCCTGCGGACATGATGGTCACACAGCTGCTTTACTATGCTTGGCAAAAGCCCTGCTTCCATATAAAGATGAGATTCCAGGAACAATCGTCTTTCTCCATCAACATGCTGAAGAGTTCACCCCGGGCGGAGCGAAACCAATGATCGAAGACGGGGCATTAGAAGGTGTTGATGTTGTGTTTGGAACCCATTTATGGATTAGCACGGAAGTTGGCACAATTGAAACTGCACCAGAAGCATTTTTCGCTGGAGCTGATGCTTTTGAGATCACGATTCAAGGTAAAGGCGGACATGGTGCGATCCCTCACCAAACCAAAGACTCTATTTTAATCGCATCACAACTTGTTACATCGCTTCAGCAAATTGTGAGTCGTAAAATCGATCCTCTTCAATCAGCTGTCGTTACAGTAGGGACTTTTGAAGCTGGAAAAGCCTTTAATGTCATTGCAGATACGGCTAAAATCACAGGAACCGTTCGAACGTTCGGTCAAGATGTTCAAGAAACCGTCATTAAGGAAATGGAAAATCAAATTAAAGGGGCTTGTACAGCTCATGAAGCTGATTATGATTTCCAATACAACAGAGGGTACCCACCAATTATTAATCATAAAGAAGAAGCACAGTTGGTATTAGATGCCGCATCTCAAACACCAGGTGTAGAAAAGGCACAGTTTGTGTCTCCGGTTATGACCGGCGAAGACTTCTCTTATTACCTTCTTGAAAAGCCAGGTGCTTATTATTTCACTGGCGCACAAAAAGAAGGTCATGTGTACGCTCACCATCATCCTAAATTTGATTTTGATGAACGCGCACTACCTATTGCTGCAAAGACATTGTTTAGTAGCTTTCTCGAATATCAAAATAAACATCAATAATTCTAAAGCCACTTTGAAATTCTCAAAGTGGCTTCTCTCTATCCAATGTTCTTAATCTATACGCATTCGTAGCTGTCTCACCCAGCTTTTCTAAAAAGCGAAAGTTGGCAACTGCACCTACGATCGCCCCAAAACCTGGAATAAGCTGAAGAACTTTAGCAAAATCAATAGAATCACGATACTCAAGCTGTAACGTCTTCCAATCCACTTCCCGCCATCCTTGCTTATTTTCTTCCCAATTTAATACGGTTTTTAATACATTTTGTCTCTTCTCATCGCTTGAAAAAGCTAAAATAAACAAATGCAACAGGTACATACGCTCTTCATATTTTCGAACATCATACCCATAAATCCGCCCCACATCAAAGAGAAATTTCATTTTGATCGAGAGCAGCAAGGGAAAGTCAGCCATCCCAAGAAAAATGCCACCAGCTCCTGTACCAGCACCTTCAAGGGCAGCTGTTCGTTTATATTGCGTCAGCCTTTCTTGTACGGCTTCTTCTCTTTCTTTTAAAGACCAAGATGGATCTACTTCAATGGGATAAATATAATGGGAACTTGTTAAAGAGAGCTCAATCATTCGTTTGATACTATCGGTTACAACAGCATGCACACGATCTGGAATCTTTTCGTTTACTGCCGTTTGCATACGTTTCGATGTACGTTGTAATAATGATGAACGCTTTTCCATTTGCTTAACCCAACGTCTTGCTTCTCGTAAAGCATTATCCTCATACGTTCTTTCCGACATCCTCAGTACTCCCTCCTCTATACAAGAATCCCCTCGAGCCATTTACTCGAGGGGAATACCATTACGTCAATCTTTTCGATAAATACATGTACACGAGCACATAGCTTAATAATGATCCACCAATCCATACGAAAGCTAGCCCTACCAAATTCCATAGGAACAGGAAGACTACACCTAATACAAAGGTTTTGGCTAATAGCAGTTGGAAGAGCCATTTTAAAAGCGCACTCTTTCGTTGCTCTAACGGAACAGGATAAAGCTCAAGCCAATCTAAGTGACGGTGGTGTTGCCAAAGCGTCATCATTTGAAAACCACTTAAATAAAGAAATAAGAAGGCAAACCCTAATTTCACCCACATATTCGGAACGTAATAGACTAGCGCTCCTGCAATAACAAGCAGTCGAAAATACATTCCTAAATAATCACTACTTCGAACAAATGTGATCCGATAAAGATAATCATAGCTATTTTCAGACGTATGTGAAATGGGTCCTTTCAATAAGCTTACTAGCCAATGACGTTTTTTAATGGTTTTCTTAAGATGGGGTACATCGGTAAACAGATTGGCAATTCGATAAAAAGCCTGCATGCGCGCTGATTCTTTTTCAATCAACACATCCCATGCAATTCCACGTCGTTTTTTGGCTAGTGTGTAATCATACATCATTACGCCAAAAAATAAGACAGTAGTTATGGCCGCAAATAAAAGCGCATCACCAACCACAATGAAATAAAACGTTAGTGTATTAAGCACAATACGAAAAATGGTGTCTAAATATCCACTATATCCCATACGGCTATTTACTTCCCACCAGTGAGCAAGTAAATTCCAAGCTTTAAAAACCACCAGAACCACGCCAAACAACACATATTCGGTGATGCTACGCTCTGGGAACGATGTGAAATAAAGCGGTCCAAATGCTACCACAATAAAAAATAAATAAAAGACTTGCGTAAAAAAGCTATACAACCACCCATTTCGGAAAAATGGTCCAAGCTGTGATTCGGCAGGTAGTAAAAAAACCAGATCTGCTTCTTTTAATAGTGTACGAACAGGGCTGTAGGCTATGACAAAACCAAAAACGATGGCCATAAGCCAAGCTGTAGGAAAATCCTCCGGCAAAGAACTTAACCATTGTTGATACACATAGGCCATGCCCACTAAAAAGAAAAACATCGCAAATGAAAAATGATCATTAAACATTAAACGTAAGTATCGGTTCATCTCTTTGGCATGATTCTGAAGCCGATCTCTCCAGAGTGTTCTTGCATTAATCATTGATCATCTTCCTTTGTCAGTTGGACATAAAGATCATCCAACGTTGCATCTGGCATTTGGAATGATGCTCGAAGTTCTTCTAATGTCCCTTTGGCACGAACTTCTCCTTCATGAATAATTACAAAACGATCACAATACCGCTCAGCTGTCGCTAGTATATGTGTGGACATTAATACGCCTGCCCCTTGCGCTTTCATATCATTCATTAGTTGTAAGTAAGACTGAATCCCTAATGGATCTAATCCAACAAACGGTTCGTCTACAATATATAAGGAGGGTTCCACTAAAAAGGCACACATGATCATTACCTTTTGACGCATTCCTTTAGAAAAATGGACAGGGAACCAATTTAATTTTTTCTCCATTCGAAATTCTTTTAATAAGGGTTGAAGACGTTGTTTAAATACATCTTCTGATAACCCATAGGCCATCGCCGTTAATCGGAGATGCTCCTCCAATGTTAATTCATCATATAATACAGGCATCTCTGGAATATAAGAAAACTTCCCACGATATGCTTCTGGATTATCCTGAAACGATTGCCCATCAATGAGCACGTCTCCCTGCTTTTGCTGCATTAACCCAATGACATGTTTAATGGTTGTACTTTTTCCGGCTCCATTAAGACCGATTAACCCAACAATTTCACCGGGTTGGATATCAAATGAAATGCCATGTAAAACGTTTTTATGTGTATAGCCACCAACTAGATCTTTAATATGTAACAATGCGCTCATACAAGTATCCCTCTCTTCATACTTCGCTCTTTCAAATTTTATCATTCTCCTTACACTTTAACAAAGCAAAACCAAGAAAAGACATCAATCGACATGAACAGAGCTCGTTTTCACTGTTTAGTGGTTATATTTATTCCATTAAAGCCCCCTTATCTTGAAGACTTGGTTTCGAGATAACTAGTGAGGTGGAGGTCCGTTGCTGGAAAAAGAGTAAGGGGTTCGTTGAAACGGCAATACTCCTGCGGAAGACCGGCCGAGCTTCCTCGTTCGCAAGCTCTCTGCGGGATCTCGTCCGCCCTTTCTACCGCGGGAGTTTGCCGTTTCCCTCACCCCTTTGCTGTTATGGATGTTAACGGACCCATGGCTGAGATCATTTTATCTCTTGCTTAAGGAAACTGTATTTTAGCTCTACATATAAGGCTTTAGATCACTTTGATGCATGTGAAATTTAACTTCTATTCTAAATCAGAATACCTTACGTTAGTAGCGGTTCCGTTAGTCACCATTCGGCTAAGGTGGGCTGTGGAACGGGTTGACTCCAGCG
>NZ_AULJ01000076.1 GCF_000425225.1 Pontibacillus marinus BH030004 = DSM 16465
TTAGAACACCTCATCCCAGAACTACGGTGGTTCCGTTAGTCACCATTCGGCCAAGGTGGGCTGTGGAACGGGTTGACTCCAGCGGAAGAACGGAGTGACGAGACCCCGCAGGGAGCTTGCGAATGAGGAGGCTCGGCGCTTCGTCCGCAGGAAACCAACCCCCCCCACAGCCCGCCGATCTGCACAAAAGCAACGGAACCATACGCACTTTATCTCGAATCCAAGTCTTCAACAATAGTGGGCTTATATGGAAGAAGCAAATTAAATTAAAAAAGACAGACTATAAAATTATAGCCTGTCCAATATTAATTAATCATTATTTAATAAAGAATGTGCATCACAATACTCTAGTCCATGTGCTTCTGCTACTGCTTCGTATGTTACATAACCATTTAATGTGTTAATCCCTTTTAATAATGCTTCATCATCCTGACACGCTTTCTTATAGCCTTTTTTAGCAAGTTTGAGCGCATAAGGAACTGTAACGTTTGTAAGACCGATCGTAGATGTTCTTGGAACAGCACCAGGCATATTGGCTACAGCATAGTGTAGGACTCCGTGTTTCTCATAAGTTGGATTGTCATGTGTTGTGATTCGATCCGTTGTTTCAAAAATTCCACCCTGGTCAATCGCCACATCTACAATGACGGATCCGTCCATCATTTCTTGAACCATTTCATCCGTAACTAGTTTTGGTGCTTTAGCTCCAGGAATAAGAACTGCTCCAATAACTAAGTCAGAATCTTTAAGTTCCTGTGCGATATTTAACGGGTTGGACATAATTGTATTAATTTTAGAACCAAAGATGTCATCTAATTCACGCATGCGCTCTGGGTTTAAGTCTACAATGGTTACGTCCGCTCCTAGCCCCATTGCAATTTTAGCAGCGTTTGTTCCGACAACACCCCCACCAATTACAGTAACCTTTCCGCGGCGTACACCAGGAATACCACCTAACAAGATTCCCATTCCTCCACGAGACTTCTCAAGGAACTGAGCCCCGATTTGAGATGCCATACGACCTGCCACTTCACTCATTGGTGTAAGCAATGGAAGTGTACCTCTTGCTGTTTGAACTGTTTCGTAAGCAATTCCTACGACTTTATTATCGATTAGAGCCTTTGTTAATTCCGGCTCTGCAGCTAAGTGTAAGTAAGTAAATAAAATGAGACCTTCATGGAAATAATCATATTCTTCTGGTAATGGTTCTTTTACTTTCATAACCATTTCTTGATTCCATGCTTCTTTAGCGGTATCAACAAGTGTTGCACCAGCTTCAGTATATTCTTCGTTCGTAAAGCCTGATCCTTCTCCAGCATCTCTTTCTACGAATACTTCATGCCCTGCACTCAAAAGTGTCATAACGCCAGCTGGTGTCATAGCTACACGGTTTTCATTGTTTTTAATCTCTTTAGGTACCCCTATTCTCATAATAACCACCCTCCACATCAATATCTCTAGACATTCATGTTGCTATCCTTACTAACTATATCACTCCATAGATCTATAAAGGAAGATCCAAAATGAAACTTTTCTATCTGCTCTCTTGTAAGCCCTTTCATTGTAACAAATCTCGTTAAAAAATTCATAGTGAAATAAAAAAACAAGACACCTGATTCCTCAAGGTGTCTTGTAACGATATTTATGAATGACATCCATGCCGCCTGTTACTTCCATCACGGTACCTGTTACCATATCGGCATCATCGCCACATAAAAATAAAATGGAACGTGCTATGTCTCCCCCAGTACCTGAGCGTCCAATTGGAGTTTGCTCGTCTTTATAAGGACGACTATCTGCAATATCTGCTTCCTTCATGTCCCCAACAATTTTACCTGGGCAAATCATATTTGATGTGATTCCATATTCAGCTTCTTCATATGCGATCGTTTTTGTTAAAGAAACTAATCCTGTCTTCGCAGCTGCAAAGGCCGAACGATACATCCAGCCTGGTGCACTATTAGATCCTTGGAAACCATAATTAATAATTCTTCCAAACTTTTGTGCTCGCATAATAGGAACAACGAGCTTTAACAAATGAAATACAGCATCAAGATTTCCATTTATCATCCGATTCCACTCTTCAGAGGTATAATCTATAAGTTTTTTCCTTTCAAAAATATAAGGACCAGCATTATTAATTAAAACATCAATTCGACCAAACTGTTCCATAGTCTTATTGACTAGCTTCGTTAAATCATCTACCAAGGTCACATCAGCTTGAACACACTGAATGCGATCTGAATAAGAAGGGAGTTGCTGAAAGATTTCTTCTGCTTTTTGTTGATCTTGTCGGTACGTAACAGTGACAGAATATCCTGCTTTGAGCATTTCCTCTGTTACCTTACGTCCTAATCCTTTGGTTCCTGCTGTTATAATGGCATGTCTCATGCAACGACCTCCTTTGTCATTTACAATATGCTTTGTCTTTATGTACAATATGGTTTGCTGAGAGGATGTGAAATAAATGGGAGCTCCCGATACTGCAATAAAATCAACAGTTGTTGAAACAATTGGTTTAGAAGCTGTTCCACAGTCTCAACAAAACACTCCTTGGTTTCGATATATGTTTATTCAAATTGCGATATCAGCTAATGCTGGAAATTTTTTAATACCTGCACTAGCGGTATTAAAAGGAAATTTATCTTTTCTTGCTGCAGTCATTGCTACTAGCTTAGGAGCAATTTTCGGATTTGTTTTTGTATCATTACTGTCTTACCCAGGTTCTGTTTACGGCATCCCAGCCCAATATGCCATTCGAACAATGTTGGGTGTAAAAGGTGCCAGGTATCTTTCTTCCCCCATACGTAGTATTACATCACTTTACTGGTTTAGTGTGCAAACAATAGGCGGCACTTATGTTCTTCAACAGTTACTCGTTCGCCTAACCGGGAAGGAATATCCGTTTTTAATATTTTCAGTTCCGTTATCCATTTTAATGGTGGTATTAGCCATCATTGGATTCGAAGCTGTTAAGCGAGCGACAACGTACTTTCTCCCTCTCCTCTTGTTAGGAGAAGGCACCATGTTATATCTATACTTTACTACAAATGAAGCAAGTCGTTCACTATTTACGCTCCCGGTTAATGAATCACACGGAAGCATCGGGATGATGATTTTCTTTGCAAGTCTTGCTTTTGTTCAATATGTATCTGGTGTTAGTGCTTCAGCTGATATGACACGTTATGCTAAAACACCTAAACAAGGTGCTGTGGGTTTATTTCTAGGGAACACATTTGGATTCTTTATAACGGCCATCCTTGGATGTGCCTCTGCTTATTTATACCAAGACAGTAACCCTTATGTTTCCTCTAGCTCAATTACTGATTCACCACTATTTCTTACAATCATCACCCTAACAGCGATTATATCGATGCTATCTATAAACTTAAGTAATGCATACACAGGTGGCTATAGCCTTTTAAACACGTTTTCCGGCCTCTCCAGGATACAAAGTGCTGTCATCTTTGGAGTCTCAGGCGTTATATTGAGTTCAGTTCCTACTCTTGTAACTCATGCTGAGAAATTTGTGTCTGCTTTAGGTGGCTTAATTATTCCTATTTCTGCTGTTATCGTTGTAGACTTTATCTTTATCAAGAAGAGACGGTTATCAGAAGAATCCCTGTTAACGTTACAGGAAAAAGGATCGTTATACCGAATGCCATTGCTTACAGTTCTTGGTGGAAGTATTATTTACTTCATGATCCCAGATTCTTATTCACCCGGCTTTATTACATTTTTCGCAATTGGTATTCTTTATTACTTATTAGCAAAAAAATCTAATTGAACAGAAATACCATCTTCAGCTCGTGTAAGGCTGAAGATGGTATTTTTTCTGTCTTGCTCCAGCCCCCAGCAAAGAAGGGCACCTGCGCTTTTCTATCCTCTACGTTTAGGATGTTCTCGAACCTTACGCCCCTCAATGTCATTATCAATGACACCACTCTGATAACTCTCAGAGAGCATACGATTGGTTTCTTTATCGCCATCTGGATCATACTGCAGACCTAATTTATTCTTCTTGTCCACCACAAACACCTCCCGCTATTTAGTGTGCCTCAGAATGTTCAAATTCTCTCTTGAACCTTTTGCCAATTCCTTATCCACACGTGTTATAATTAGGAAAAGAAAGGAGAGATCCGAATGCCATTTGAGTACAAGCGAATTGTAGTTGCTATGGATGGTTCTGAAGCTTCTGAGCACGCCTTTCAAAAAGCAATTGATATTGCGAAACGTAATGATGCGAATTTATATCTTTCTCATGTAGTTGATACACGCGCTTTTGCCACTGTAGAAGCGTATGACAGAACATTAGCTGACCGAGCGGATGAATATGCATCTGAGTTATTACAGAAATGCGAACAGCAGGCAAGAGATGCTGGGCTTACATCAGTACAAATTGACATTGAATACGGATCTCCTAAGATTAAAATCGCCAAAGAAATAGCACCCAAGTATGATGCCGATCTTATTATTTGTGGGGCTACTGGTCTAAATGCAGTCGAGCGCTTCTTCATAGGAAGTGTTTCTGAGCACATCACTCGTTATGCTAGCTGTGATGTACTGGTTGTTCGACCTGAGACAGACCAATAGAACCATGTAAAGAAAACTTGCCGATTGGCAAGCCTTTTAAGGCGCAGACAGAGGCTTAGCCTTAGCTTATACTTCATACTTTCAAAGCTTTCACTACGTCGAACTTCTCCATTGCTAAAATTTTATACTTTCTTAACGTGTAAAAAAGCTGTTACCTTAATATAGGTAACAGCTTTTAAATGTCTTTTTTTACTTCTTTCACTACATGCCTTAACTCTGGCATTATTAACTTTTCCATAGCTAGCTTAACTGCGCCACTAGATCCTGGAGTTGAAAATATGGCTGTGTGTTGACTCACACCAGCGATGGCTCTTGATAAAATAGCCGCTGATCCAATATCTTCCGTGTAGCTAAGCATTCGGAACAGTTCTCCAAAACCTGTCATTTCCTTATCCAGCAGTGGATAAACCGTCTCTATAGTCACATCACGGTAAGCGATACCGGTGCCACCATTCGTTAGCACTGCATCAACACGTGGATCCTCTAAACCACTTATAACCGCTTCTTTTATCGCATGATGTTCATCTTTAACAATTACGTAACGAGTTACTTTATGGCCTTCTTCTTTCAAATAATCTTTGATAAGTCGACCACTTTTGTCCGTTTCTTCATTTCTCGTATCACTTACTGTAATCACCATACATCGAACCGATGTATGGTGATCTTTCTTATGATCTGTAACTGACATACTAATCAAGTTCTCCTTGCTCTACTAAATATCGATACTGATAAAAACGCAATGCAAAATCAGTAACCTGACGAGTGAGTTGATAATTTAACGTTGCCCCAATAGCCATGGATACGAGTGGTAACCCTTGAATTAATTTCTTCCGGAACATCAGAATAAATAACGACTTCATACTATGCTTCATAGGTTGCTCAAGCCACGTTTCATCTGTCAGCTCTTCTTCTCCTTCATAGATAAAAGGAGAAGTGTGATGTTCCAATTCACGTTTTAGATCATCCCACGCCTCTTTTTGAAGACGTTTTGGAAGTGTTGCAGCGTGAAAGATTTTTAAGGATAACATCATTTCGTATGGGTGATTCACTTCATAGCCAAATGTAAGTCCAATCAATTGAACGGCTCGAACATTCAGGATCATCATAGCTGGAAAATCAATTCCTAATAGAAGTAGCCCTCCTGTTCCCGTTAGACCACCTTGTGCAAATGAGTATAGTTTTCCTTTTGCTACTTGTTGATGCGCTAAATATGTAAGTTGATCAATCGTAAGGTTTTTCATATCTTCTATATGATCAATATCTGATTGAAAAATGCGCCCACTTGTTAAAATACGCTCTCTTGCCTCATTTTGAAAAGCCGTCCCTTGGATGTAAGCATGCGTATGAAAGAGCCACTGATCAATCTGATGAAAAAATTTCTTCTTAGTACGATTCGACATATCCTGAAATGATTTATTCATCCATTGATCATACATCATCTCAAAGTCATTCGCTCGATAATCCTTCCATTGCCTCTCCCAATGTTGGATGTCGTGTAATACTTTTTCTTTACTCATCTTACACCTCCTAAGAGTACCTTGTTCCATTATTGTAGCGTGATCGATAAAAAAAAGCGAAGGATAACCTTCTTGTTATTATGTATATTTGGCTATAACTTGTTTACATGTACAAAAAAGCTGCTGACTTTTAGTCAGCAGCTTTTTCGACTTACTTATTCTCTTCAATTAAACGAACTGTGTCACGAGCGATCATGACTTCTTCGTTTGTTGGAATGACCATTACCTTAACTGGGGAGTGAGGATAGCTTACGAAAGCTTCCTTACCGCGTACTTGGTTAAGAGATGGATCCCAATAAACGCCCATGAACTCAAGTCCTTGAAGAACGCGTTCACGGATTGTTGTACTATTTTCACCTACACCCGCTGTAAACACGATAGCATCTACACCGTGCATACGAGCAGCATAAGAACCGATATATTTGTGAATACGGGCTGCAAATACTTCAAGAGCAAGCTCTGCACGCTCATCGCCTTCTTTAGCTCGATCTTCAATGTCACGTAGGTCACTAGAGAAACCAGATAGAGCAAGCATTCCACTTTCTTTGTTAAGAACGTGAAGTACTTCTTCTGCTGATTTTCCAGTCTTCTGCATAATATAAGGGATAAGTGCAGGGTCAATGTTACCTGAACGAGTTCCCATTGTTACACCAGCAAGTGGTGTAAAGCCCATGGATGTATCAACAGATTTACCGCCTTCAATTGCAGCAATACTCGCGCCGTTTCCTAGGTGGCAGGAAAGAATGCGAAGCTGCTCTTCTGGGCGGTTTAATAACTCAGAAGCACGTTGGGATACATACTTGTGAGACGTTCCATGGAAACCATACTTACGAATGCCATATTCTTCATAGTATTCATATGGAAGACTGTATAAGAAGGACTGCTCTGGCATTGATTGGTGGAACGCTGTATCGAACACAACGACAGCTGGAACGTTAGGTAGTACCTTTTGGAATGCGCGAATTCCAGTCAGATTCGCTGGGTTGTGTAGAGGTGCAAGCTCAGAAACTTCTTCAATTTCTTTAAGAACCTCTTCAGTAACAATTGCAGAGTCTGCGAAACGCTCGCCACCATGTACCACACGGTGTCCAATTCCTTCAATTTCATCAAGTGAGTCTATAATACCTAAACCAGTAAGCTTTTCAACTAACATTTGAACAGCTGTACCATGTTCAGGTAGATCCGTTACGGTTTCATTTTTCTCACCGTTTACTTCAATCGTAAATACGGAATCAGGAAGGCCAATACGTTCAACAAGGCCTTTTGTAATAACTTTTTCCTCTGGCATTTCAATCAGCTGAAATTTCAGTGAAGAGCTACCAGCATTAATGGCTAAAATTTTATTCAATATTTTCATCCCCTTAATAACCTAGGTTCATGATTACCATTTCCCATTTAACCACCCGTCATCACGCATTTCAAGACACTTATGAAATTGGTAACGCTTTCCCGGTGAAATCTTTATTTTCTCAAAATTAGGACAGATGTTCCTTCTTAAACCATTCGTTGATTTGGCCCACCATATCGTTCATTGCTTCGGCATTTTGAAAGGATGGAAGTTGAGCGATTAAAGCTTGTGATGGGGTCTTTGTGTGTTGTCCTTTTTTCTGTACAATAAAGATGCTCTTTCCAAACTTTTCATTCTTAAACATCGATTCAGGAAGTTGTAATACTCCTACAATGTGTACATGTTCATGTAGATATGCATGTAGTTTTTCAGACTGATCACTTTCAAATAAGAAGTTTGGAATTAAGAATAAAGCATATCCAGCCTCTTTTACATAATTTAAGCTTTGCTCAATAAATAAGTGATGGGAATAAGAATGGCCTTCATCAGCTTTTAATTTGTACTCATTTGCTTGTACATCATTCGGATAATACCCTACTGGTAAATCGGCAATAGCCATATCAACAGGTTCTAATAAAAATGGGCTCAGGCTGTCCTGATGGAAAAATTCAATTTCAGTTTTCTGCAAGTTTGCATTCATAAGCGCCAATTGTATGAGGGTTTGATCGACTTCACTCCCATAGGCTTCCACACTTTGCTCCATCTGATTAACGACAGCAGTCAATAAGTTTGCCGTACCACAAGCTGGATCAAATAACCGCAATGTCTTTTGATCTGAATTTGTAAGCTTTTGCACCAGATAGCCCATGAATATCGCTACAGAATCCGGTGTAATATGATGCTGTTGTTGGGTTGTTCCTTTCATCCCTTTAAGAATCGCAAGCTGCATAGCTTTACGAATCTCTTCTTTTTTATAATCCTCTACGGATATTTGAGATAGTTTATCTTTTATTTTAGTTTTTATTTCATCGTTATACTCTCGGGTTAACTGTTGTTCAAAAAGGGTTTCCCCAGCCAATGGTAAAAGCTCTAAATAGGAAAGATCTACTTCTTGTCCAATTAACTCCACTGTTTCATCTAACCATGTATAGAGTTGCTCTACATTTGATTGTTCCACGATTTCTCCTCCACTTCTTTAAGAAAAGCAAGATTGCTTGCTGCATATATTCATAACCTTACTTATTTTACATGAGAAAACCCGGCCACGTCAGCCGGGTTCTAGTTATTTTGCTTCTTTTGCTGCTTTAATGGCTGCGTCGTAATCAGGATGATCAGTTGCTTCTGGTACATATTCTGCATAAACAACCTCATCGTCACTATTTACAACGAACACGGAGCGAGTTAGTAGACGCATTTCTTTTATAAGTACGCCGAACGCCTCACCAAAGTATGCATCACGGTGATCAGAAAGTGTATCAACATTTTCAATACCGTTTGCTCCACACCAGCGTTTTTGTGCAAAAGGAAGATCCATGCTAATCGTTAGCACTGTTACATTATCAAGTTTTGCTGCTTCTTCGTTGAAACGACGGGTTTGTGCATCACATACCCCTGTGTCGATTGAAGGAATTACACTGATCAATTTTACTTGACCTTCATAATCTTTTAACGAAACCTCTGATAAGTCATTCGCTAACACGGTAAAATTAGGGGCTTTTTCCCCAACCTTCACTTCGTCTCCAACTAGGGTGACTGGGTTGTTTTTAAACGTAACATTTGCCATGATTTTGTATCCTCCTCGTATATCATAACGATAGTATAAATTTCAGTTTTCTCTCAAAAAGAAAACTGCCTACTATGTATTATGAAGGCAGTTTTCTTAGATGTCTAACGATAACCTACCAGGAAAAATTCTGGTTATCTTGCTTCCCGTTTTGTTGTTGGGATTGTTGCTGTTGATTCCCACTTGATGAAGAACCATCTTTTTTCGAACCTTTACTAAGTACTTCTTGAATTTTTTGTACGGTTTGCGGTGCAAGGTCTAGCATGCGCTCATATAAGTGTGTATTTTCATCAAGGTGAATCATTTTAACACCTGAAGTTTTATTGACAATTAAGAAAGCAATCGGAGTAATCGAAACTCCTCCACCGCTACCTCCGCCAAATGGAAGTTCGCTTTGCCCTTGGCCTTGAGAACCATTACCATCATTTTGACCTTTATCTGATTGATGTCTATCTGAAGATTTGCCCATTTTGAACTGACTTCCACCAGCAGCAAAACCAAATCCTACTTTGGAGACAGTTAGTATTAGAGTGCTACCATCTGGTGTTTCAATAGGATCTCCTATGATGGTATTTACATCAATCATATCTTTTAAGCTTTCCAATGCAGTTGTCATTAGACCTTGAATTGGATGTTCAGACATCGTAAATCCTCCTTCTTCGGTTTAAGCAGTTTTCTTTCTAAATTTAGGGACACGACCTTGTGTATGCCGTACAATCAAAAACACTGCGAGTATAGCTTGTCCAAAGCGAAATGAAATCATACACTTTATACGTGTTTGAGAATGTTTTTGTTGGAAGTAGGGAGTTACATATAATTCCGGTGCTGTTTTCAATTGCATATAGCTAGAAATAAAGCCTAGAATACTGCCTTTTAAGGTCCATATCCCGCCACAAAGCATTCCTGTTGTACTCGCTTCTGATGTACCTACTTGTGTATCCCATAGCAATGTGTGAACATGTACTTTGGATAAAAATCGACGAAGAATGCGATGAAAGCCTACGACTCGATCCAAGAAGTCCCTCATGCTCTCAAGTTGCTTTTTGATATCTTCTGGGGAATAATCTTTCTCTTCTTCCTCTTTCTTATCTTGCCCATATTCTTCTTTCTGTTTTGTTTTCACTGTCATATCTTCTTTATCAACCGCAACCATTGGGATTTCTTTTTTTAAACGAACCCATCTCCAAAAGCGGAGTTCAATGCTTAAAAAGTCCCCATCAGATTTATGAATATAGGAAAGGGTAAAAAACAATCTACTGAAAATAACCACAATAATATTAACGATTAGAAATAATAATAGTGCGATCCACCACATATACGTCCTCCTTGTTATCCATTTTCTGCTTAGTATAGACATTTTAAACATGAAACATAGATGTTATTTTTGTTATGATTTATTAAGAAAGTGAAGGGAGTGTCCAACATGGCAAAAGGTAGCAATTTATATTTTTTCTACAAGAAGGACGAGGAACTAGAACAAAAACTGAAACCCCTTTTTAATCTCGCAGAAGAAAACGGTTTCAACATTGTGGAAGATCACCAAGAAGCTAATATCATTGTGAGTGTAGGTGGGGACGGAATGTTCCTACAAGCCGTAAGAAAAACAGGCTTTCGACAAGATTGCTTATATACAGGTATCACTCGTTCTGGTGAAGAAGCAGGCTTATACTGTGATTTCAACCTAGATCAATTCGATGAAATGGTGCACTCCATGATGTATGAAGAGTTAGAAGTTAGGCGTTTTCCGATTATTGAAGCTGATGTAAATGGTGATTCCTCATTTTATTGCTTAAATGAAATGAGCATGCGATCAACGATTATCAAAACAATCGTGCTAGATGTGTATATTGATGATATTCATTTTGAAACATTCCAAGGTGATGGCTTAATTGTTGCGACTCCTACTGGTTCAACAGGGTACAATAAATCAACTAAAGGAGCCGTGGTTGATCCTAAGCTTCCTTGTTTTCAAGTTTCTGAATTAGCCTCTCTCAATAATAATCGTTATCGCACACTTGGATCTTCCTTTATTCTGAGTGGTGATAGAAAGTTATCATTAAAGCTCGTACAAGATGGGAATGACTATCCAATCATCGGAATGGACAACGAAGCCTTACCGATTCGAAACATCCACAACCTTGATATCAGGTTAAGCGATAAAGTTATTAAGACGATTAAATTAAAGGATAATTCTTATTGGGAACGTGTGAAACGTACGTTTTTATAGGAAAGGCGCAAGCGCCCGTTTAGCAACGAAGGGACTGGACTGAGCCCGTAGTACGATTAACAAAACTTGCTGATTGGCAAGCCACAGGCGCAGACAGAAGCTTAGTTGCTGTGGTACTTTCACCTAGAAATTTTAACTACGTCGAGTTCCTTCTTTGTTAAAATTTCATAACGCAAACGTGTAAAGGAAACACGATGAACCTTGGTGAATCGATGTTGACTTATCATACGGAGGCGAGGGAAGTCCCTTCGTTGCTGGGCGCTGGAGCTAGACATCGAAGAGCTATAACTTATACTTTCTTTATTTATAAGAAAGGGCAAGTGACGACCAATAATGAATGCAAAAAAGCTTTTGCTCTGGGATATCCCTTAGCAAAAGCTTTTTTATTAGTTTTTATAAACAATGTCTCCACTCACAACTGTCTGAACCACATTAGCAGAAGCGATTTCTTCCGGAGTAATAGCAAATAAATCTTTGTCTAAAACTGTGAAGTCAGCTAAGTAACCTGCTTCAACTTTACCACGTTTATCTTCCTCACCAATAGCATACGCACTACCCGTTGTATATAAAGATACCGCTTCAAACATGGAAAGTTGCTGATCTTCTCCATACACTTTTCCATCTGAATCTGCCTTTCGCAAAACGGCTGCTCGTATGCCCATAAGGGGATTGATTTCTTCTATAGGAGCATCAGATCCTCCAGCACATGGAATACCTTTATCCAATAATGTTTTCCAGGCATAGGCGTACGGTAAACGTTCTTCACCAATTCGTTCAATTACCCAAGGGAAATCAGATGATACAAAAGTAGGCTGAATATCAATAATTGCGTTTACCTTTTGTAGCTCTTCAATTAAATCTTCTCGTAAAAATTGAGCATGAATAATACGATCACGTAAGTCAGGACTGGTTGGTGGATGTTCCTGTATAGCTTCCAAGACAGCCTCAACTGCTTGATCACCTATTGTATGAACAGCTATAGGGAGATTGTATTGTCGGGCTCGTTTTACTAGTTGTATTAAGTTTTCATCTTCATGTATTGGCATCCCTTGATTACCCTTATCATCTGTATAATCCTCGGAAAGCCACGCTGTACGCCCACCAATTGCCCCATCCGCAAATATTTTCATAGCTCCAAATTCCACAAATTCTGTGCCTGTTTTATAACTGTGACCTAAATCAATCATTTCATCTACTACACCATGATGAACTAACAAGTGTACCCGAAACTTTAATTGGTCACCATTAATCGTATTTAAGTAAGCCTGGTGTGTTTTAAAGAAGCCACCATAGTAATTCATATCCTCCGTATGACCACCAACAATCCCGTTTTTCCATAAATCTTGTACAGATAAACGGATTGCTCTCTCAAGATATCCTTGCTTAAACTCAGGCATTGCCTCTTTAATAAGTTCTTGTGCTGTATCGAGGAAGTAGCCTGTCATATAATCATGATCATCACGTACGATCTTACCGCCCTGTGGATCCACGCTTTGCTCTGTTACCCCTGCAAGTTCAATGGCGTGTGAATTGGCAAGTAATGCATGGCGACAAACACGAGTTAACATGATTGGGTGTTTTGTGGATATAGCATCTAACTCATGTTTATGTGGAACCTCAGGATCATCCCATAAATTTTCGTTCCATCCTTCTCCAATTAACCATTCCCCTTCCGGAAGGTTAGATGCATAGTTTTTTAGTGCTTGTTTCATTTCACTAACAGATGTCATTTGTGAGAGGTCTAATCTCATTAACTTTTCACCATGTCCAATAATATGTAAATGGCTGTCTACAAAACCTGGATAAAGAACATTTCCTTTGAGGTTATGCTCAGTGGCAATTGTAGAAGAATAAGCATCTCGTATTTCTTCTTCTTTTCCCGCCGCTAAAATAATTCCATCTTGTGTAAGAACAGCTTCTACTTGCTCATTCGGCTTCTCCATGGTGTAGATCTTTCCACCAAACCAAAGTTCTCCCATATTCATTCTCCTTTGTTCAGTAACGGTTTTTCACTTTAGCGAATTGAATACTCACATCATAACAAAATGGTTATAAATCGACTAGTTTTTGTATTTAATATATGTTTATTACCATAAAAATGTTTTCAAGAATCTTGTATCACTCACTCTTCCATAAAAGCCCCCTTATCTTGAAGACTTGGTTTCGAGATAAAGTGCGTATGGTTCCGTTGCTTTTGTGCAGATAGGCGGGCTGTGGAACGGGTTGCTTTCCTGCGGACGAAGCGCCGAGCCTCCTCATTCGCAAGCTCTCTGCGGGGTCTCGTCACTCCGTTCTTCCGCTGGAGTCAACCCGTTCCACAGCCCACCTTGGCCGAATGGTGACTAACGGAACCACCGTAGTTCTGGGATGAGGTGTTCTAATTCCAGGTAGTATAATCCTATCATGACAAGGTTTTGAGCAACTTCTGTGAATATAAATTCCAATCAATTTGAGATGGGAAAGTCCAAATT
>NZ_AULJ01000077.1 GCF_000425225.1 Pontibacillus marinus BH030004 = DSM 16465
GTTCCAACGATTATTCGGTATTAGCCCCGGTTTCCCGGGGTTATCCCGATCTCTCAGGTAGGTTACCCACGTGTTACTCACCCGTCCGCCGCTCGATCCACAACAATCACCCCGAAGGGATCATGTTGTTTCACGCGCTCGACTTGCATGTATTAGGCACGCCGCCAGCGTTCGTCCTGAGCCAAGATCAAACTCTCCATAAGAGTTCGCCTTTGCATCAAAATGATGTCTGGCTTTTAAAAAAATAAAAAGTAATTCATTGACGTAACATGTCGTTTCGTTCAGTTTTCAAGGATCAAATGGTGTTTCTTTTATTTCGTCGCCTCAAAACAGCGACTTAATTAATATATCATTTATCCGAAAGCGAGTCAATAACTTTTTTAAAAAGTTTGTTTGGCTTGTTTCTTTCGAATGTTTTGCGTGGCCGCTCTCAATGCGACAAGTAATAATATATCACCCTAACAAAACACAGTCAATAACTTTTATTAATTTTTTTAACCAAATTTGTTATTGCTTGCTTTGCCTTTCCGACGCTTAATAATAATATAAGAAATAAGCACCTGATTCAACCCCCTTTTTAAAATAGAGTGAAATCAAGTGCCCTTTACTACTTAATCATTCTTTCTTAACTGATATTTTCTATGGAAGATCCTCTTCCCTTTCGTTTCAACTTGAACAGATTCAATGATTTCTTTATCAACAAGAAACTCCAACAGCGCCCCGAGATCTAATGAATAAGGCTGTACTTCTGGATGCACCATTAACTCCCCATATGACCAAGGTTCGTCTTTTGCACCCATGACATGTATTAAATGTTTCGTACAAGTTAGAGTTCTAGAATTAATCGCAAACTCAGCAGCTAAGAGCATAAGTTGAACTCGTTTATCTAAGGTTTCTGAACTTTTGCTTAGCTCTTGATGAAGTTTATAAACCTCTGGTTCGATTCGCTTCACCTGATTCCAAACGGTCACTTCAGGATGGAAGCCTTTCTCGATCACTGATAATCGTGCCAAGTAGTGAAGGGAATGAACCATTCGACTAAAGGCATCCATATATTGTTCTGCTTCATATAAATCTTTACATTCACTATAACTCCGGATCAGTTTCGCAAATTCTATTGTCATCTTTAAATCGCGCTTCTCTTGTGGGAAGTTTCTCAATTCTTCTTTTAAAGACATAACATATTCATTACGATCAAAAATTACTTGGCCTTCAATCAGCCATTCAACAGCTCTTCTGTAGGAACTTGTATCGACCCATTCCTTTAATTGTTTCTCTTCTACAATATGCATGGCTGCATTTTTACCCTCAAACTCATAATGCTTAACAAACCATGGCTGTTCCGCTTCTCGAACTATTATTAGTAAGATTACATCAAAATTATCCGTTACAGGACTAACCGGACGTTTCTTTTCTATTATTAAAATACCTAATGTATTTTTTTGACTGGCACGTTCCTGATATATAGGACGCAACACATCTTCCATATACACATATCCTCCATATTTAGAATAATGTTTATTTCGACATTTTCTTAAAAAATCCTTTTTTCTATATTCCTTTCCTCCCGATATTTTATGCTATACTACCTTGTAGAATGGTTAGGAGGGAAAGAATTGGGTTTAAAGTACTCAAGTAAAATAAATAAAATACGCACCTTTGCCCTTAGCTTAGTCTTTGTAGGATTCGGTATTATGTACCTAGGGATTTTCTTCAAAGAAATCGTGTGGTTAATGAGCATCTTCATGATTCTTGGTTTATTGTCAGTAGTTCTTAGTACATTAATTTATTTTTGGATTGGAATGCTTTCTACAAAGACCATCCAGGTTGTATGCCCTAACTGTAACAAACCAACAAAGATTTTAGGGCGTGTTGATGCGTGCATGCATTGTAACGAACCATTAACGTTGGACAAGGACTTAGAAGGTAAAGAATTTGACGAAAATTACAATTCAAAACAATACCAAAAGGAACAACAAGAGCAACAATAATATTGTTATTAAAACACTACTTCAACCGAAACTCGGGAAAGTAGTGTTTTTTACTGACTAATTTTTGTTTTATTGGACGAGTAAAAAGTATGAAACGTTACAGCATAATTATCCTTACTAAACTATAGGTAAACCTTATAAACTAAAAAAAGCTGAAAGCCCATGTTGGCTTCCAGCTACTTAATGTTTTTGGGTTTCTTTATCCTTGCATTCCTCACAAGTACCGTAAACTTCCATACGGTGATTACTTACGTCAAAACCTGTAACTTGTTCAGCTAAGGATTCGACTTCATCGAGCGAAGGATAATGAAAGTCTACAATTTTGCCACAATGATCACAAATAGCATGATAGTGATCCGTAGTATTGCAATCAAAACGGCTTGATGAATCACCATATGTTAACTCACGCACAAGCCCGATCTCCCGAAATACTCTTAGGTTATTATAAACCGTAGCAACACTCATATTTGGAAATTTACTTTCTAAAGACTTATAAATTTCATCAGCAGTTGGGTGTGACATCGAGTTAATTAGATACTCAAGCACCGCATGACGTTGTGGTGTAATACGTACGCCAGAACCTTTCAAAGTATCTAAGGCCTCTTTTAGTCTATGATCTGACACCGTCATGCACCTCGCTTTCAAAAGGGTTTAAGAAGACTTATTATTATTCTAAACTATAGTATAGTTTAAAACATAAACTTGAAAAGATATACACGATTCACTTCTTAAATAAAGAATATTATTAGATTAAAATCTTTATAAATAGTGTAACCCTTTTAAAAACTTATTGTCAATATTGAGCCCACTCTACGGCTAAAGTTACCACATTTTACACATCTGCACGTAATGGTGTTTCTTTACCACCTGTTTTCTCATTTACAAAACGGGCAGCAACAAATAAGAAATCTGATAAACGGTTCAGATAATTTAACACTAATTCATTATTTAAGTCATCTTTTAATACTACAGCTGTACGTTCAGCTCTTCTAGCAATTGTTCTTGCCACATGAAGGGTAGCAGAAGCTTCATGACCTGAGGGTAAAATAAAGTTATCAAGTGTTTTTAATTCTGCATCCCATTCATCGATCTTCTTCTCCAACACATCAATATGGTTCTGTGTTAATTGCCACTTAACTTCTTTCCCTTTAGGTGTAGCAAGCTCTGCCCCAACATGGAATAAAACGGTCTGTACATGATGCATTACATCACAAAATTCTTCTTTACCGTCCCAGTCTTCTTTACGAAGATGACTCAATGCCATCCCAATCATTGAATTCGCTTCATCACAAGTTCCGTATGCCTCTACACGAAGGTCATTCTTTGGAACGCGGTCACCATAAATGAGTGAGGTTGATCCTTTATCTCCAGATCGTGTGTAAATCTTCATGATTAATACCCCTTTCTAGGATCTATAAGATTTATATAATTATTTTTATTCTGAAGAAACATTTCTAAGTTCTTTTTATAGATATCAAGAGCCCTAGGTTGATACTCTGGTGAAATCCCTGAAATATGTGGCGTAACAGTGACATTTGGCATTTCCCAGAACGGATGAGCTTCTGGGAGGGGCTCTTTATCAAAAACATCTAAGACTGCATGTGCCATTTCTCTATCTTGAAGAGCTTCCAACAGCACAGTACTATCCACTACATCTCCTCTCCCCATGTTTAGAAAGATGGATGTAGATTTCATCTGTTTAAAATGTTCTTTCTTAAAGAAGTCTTTCGTTTCCGGAGTACTAGGCAATACCGCAACGATAAAGTCGGCATCTCCAACGAATTTTAAGCCTTCATTCTCAACATAAACTTCATCAAAAAATTCTTTTGGTTTGCCACTCCTCGAAACACCAATCGTACGCATATGAAAAGCTTTTGCTAGCCGAGCAACTTCCTGACCTATCGCACCTGTACCAGCTACAAGCATAGTTTTCCCGCTAATTTCAGTCATTTTCACAGATCGATCCCAATCATGGGACCTTTCTTGATCGATAATGGTTTTAGCCTGACGACAAACCTGTAGTAACATCGATATTGCATATTCAGCCATTGGTGTCTTATGAATTCCTTTAGAATTTGTTACGATTATTCCCTTTTCTTCTATTTTGTTAAACGGCATCTGATCGATTCCAGCAGAAAGAACCATAATCCACTTAAGATTTTTTGCCCGCTCAACCTTCTCCTCGTCCAAGTCTTCCCCATATGTAAGTAAAACATCAGCTTTAGGAAGGTATTCTTCAGCTTCTTCTATACTGGTACAAAACTGATATGTAATAGATGGGTTTGCTGAAGCTAATTGTTCTCTTAAATCTCTTCTTATTTTGCACGACGTTAATACGTACATGTATAAACCTCCTATAAGGTACGACTACTTATCTCTATTTTATCTTTTTTTTATTCAGATTCCCAGAAATGAGGTGCTCTCATAGGTCGTAATTCACCAAATGAACAAAAAAAGGCGATGAAGGCATCTTCATCGCGTAATAACCGTTCTTGTTGTAAGGGGAGGTTGGTCTCATGATGTAATATACGCTCCTTAGCCTTAATCGGTATGGACCATAACCTAGTTTTGATTTAATTTATAGAATTAGGCTCGTGAGATCAACTCATACAAGCAATATGTTTATTTATTACACGTAAAGTATTTTAAATAACCCCCGCTCAAATCAGTTGCTAATTTAAAGACGCTTGCATATAATAAAAAGGAATATATTAGAAGGGACTGAAGTTTAGCGCAATGAAGTACTAATCCTATGTTTGAGAGGCGAGTTTTATCATGAACATGAAACGGAAACGACTCGTTCCAGATAGGATAGGTATGTCTACTTTTAATAGACGCATTGTGCACAGGATCCCTTAGACGTTATAGCTTTATTTGTCTATTTGCATTCATATGCCGAAAATACCTACTCTTTGGAGCGAATCCATGGAGGTTTTTTTATGAGAATCATGCATGCTTTAAATATAAAATACACTATTGGCGACCGAACATTATTAAATATGGATCAATTCAGCATTCATAGTGGCGATCGCATCGGAATGATTGGTAAAAACGGTGAAGGAAAATCCCTATTGCTAGAATATTTACTCGGACAAACAGATGACGAACCTACTGTTGAATGGTACGGATCTGTTGGTTACTTCAAGCAATTAAATACAGATATTGATGATAAAGAATGGCACCATCTAAGTGGCGGAGAAATAACGATGTCAAAATTAGATGAAATTTTTCAACAGAATAATGACCTCCTTCTTTTAGATGAGCCTACTAATAATTTAGACTGGCAACACATTGAGGAACTCGAGAAGCGACTTAATAACTTCAAGGGTGCTGTTCTAATCGTATCCCACGATCGAACCTTACTCGATCAAGTATGTTCAAGGATATGGGAGCTTGAAAATGGCAAGATTACATCTTATAAAGGCAATTTCAGTGACTTCGAACAAGCGAAGCTACGCAAAGTAGAACAACAATATGCAGAACACGATAAATATGTAAAAGAAAAGAAACGCTTAATCGAGCGTATGAGACAAAAAGAACAGCAAGCTCAAGGTATGCGAAAGCCACCTGCTCGAATGAGTAGTTCAGAATGGCAGCTTCATAAAAACAAAGCTGCAGGAAAACAGAAAAAAGTTGAACGTGTATCTAAAGTCATCGAGGATCGAATTGAACGACTGGAAAAGGTGGATAAACCTTTTGAATGGGATGACATTAAAATGGACTATACACTTGCGACCCCTATTCACAAAAAGCAAGTTTTGACGGCTAAAAAGATACAAAAATCAGTGAATGGGCATCTTCTATTTCAAGCCGATTCACTAAAGCTCAGAACAGGATCAAAAACAGCACTAATTGGAGCAAACGGTAGTGGTAAAACCACACTTATTAAACAACTGCTTACTTTAGGAGACAATATAGAGCTTACCAAACAAGCAAATATCGGATTATTTGAGCAAGAGCTTGCTCATTTACCAGAGGACAAAACTATCTTGCAATACGTTCAAGAAAATAGCCCCCTCCCTCAACATGTGGTTCGTATTATCTTAGGACGATTGCGCTTTTTTGAAGAAGATGTTCATAAAAGAATCGGCGTCTTAAGCGGTGGCGAGCGTGTAAAAACAGCTTTAGCACGTCTATTAACCGGGGACTACAATGTGTTGGTTTTAGATGAACCGACCAATCACCTAGACCTAGAAGCTATTTCTGCTTTAGAGAAACTCATTCAAGATTACCCCGGAACGGTGTTGTTTGTTTCTCACGACCGTCGCTTTGTGAATGAAACAGCAGACCACTTATGGATTTTAGAAAACCATACCATCACTTCTTTTAATGGGAACTTAACAGCTTGGCAAACGAGCCTTGAACAGCCAAGAGAAGTGGATGAGGAAACCTACGACCTAATGGCTTTGGAGAATAAACTAACCGAGATCATCAGCCGGTTAAGTTTACCTGACCAAAAAGATGATGTGCAAAAGCTTGAGCATGAGTACCAAGACACGTTAAACAAAATTCAAAAACTACGTAAACAATAGTGCACGATTTTTATTTATCCTCTATTAAAAAGGCCCTGGCATTTGTAGCCAGGGCCTTTCTTTCTTAAGATAAATTCTCTTTAATGTATTCTAACGCTTCTTCAACATGGCCTTTCACTCGAACCTTACGCCATTCATTCACAAGATTGCCCTCTTTATCAATAACGAAAGTAGAGCGTTCAATGCCCATGTATTCTTTCCCAAAGTTTTTCTTCAGTTTCCATACATCATATTCCTCTGCAACACTATGATTCTCATCTGCAAGTAATAAAAACGGCAAGTCATGTTTATCAATAAACTTTTTATGACGATCAACAGGGTCTGGACTTACTCCTAAAATGACTGCATCCAATTCTGCAAAGCTTTCATGATTATCACGAAAATCACAAGCTTCCGTTGTACAACCTGGAGTCATATCTTTTGGATAAAAATAAAGAACGACATTCTTTCCGCGAAAGTCTGACAGCTTTACATTCTCCCCATTACTTGCTTGTAATTCGAAATCTGGTGCTGGTTTTCCTAATTCAATGGTCATGCCAATCCCTCCTGAAAATGATCTTCTATAAGCGTAACCAAAGTTTGACTATCTTACAACTCATAAGAAAAGCGCAAGCGCCCGTTTAGCTACGAAGGGAGTGGACTGAGCCCGTAGTAAGATTAACCAAACTTGCTGATTGGCAAGCCGACAGGCGCAGACAGAAGCTTAGTTGCCGTGGTACTTTCACCTAGAAATTTTAACTACGTCGAATTTCTCCTTTGTTAAAATTTCATGTCACAAATGTGTATAGGAAACACGATGAGCTTGCGAATCGATGTTGACTTATCGAACGGAGGCGAGGGAACTCCCTTCGTAGCTGGGCGCTGGAGCTAGACATCTGTGAGCTATAACTATTACTCTTTGCTTCTAAAAGGAGATCAGCGTTTATCTTGTATCAATTGTACAAAGAACGCAGCAGGCAAAATATATCCAATCAGTGCTTCACTTAATGCTATAACTCGTCCAATTCCAATCGGCGTAATATCCCCATACCCTACCGTCATTAACGTAACCCCACTAAAATAAATCGAATGCGCCATACGGTCTAAGACAGAATCCCTTCGCAATAAGTCGTCCTGCAGAATACTCCACCCCTGTGAAGAAAGAACAAAATAGAGGAGTCCAAACCCTATCATGACAATAAAGTAAACCAGAACTAATGTATAAAAGTGCTGGACAGAAAAATATTGGCGCTCATAGTGGTTCTGTCTAAAAAAACCCCACAAACACATTCCAAGCACTAGGAAAATAAGCAATAGAAAAAGCCATATCATATTCCTCCCCCATTCCTACCTCTTCCCTTATAAATACGAAAATCGATTATGGAATATGATTTCTTTATCACTTCTTGTCCTATGCGCCTAGAGTTTTGATATATGTTAGAATGAACCCTGGACAATAAGTGCTTATCTGGAGGTTAATATATGAATTGGAATAAATCCGAAGAATTATATAAAGATGCAGAAGAACATATAGTCGGGGGAGTTAACTCCCCTTCCCGCGCCTATAAAGGAGTAGGTGGCGGAACTCCTATATTTATGGAAAAAGGTGAAGGTGCTTACTTTTGGGATGTAGACGGAAATCGTTATATCGATTATTTAGCTGCATACGGTCCAATCATCACCGGACACGCTCACCCTCATATCGCTGAGGCCATCGCTAAGTCCGCATATAATGGTGTTTTATACGGAACCCCAACCGTACTAGAAAACCGCTTCGCCAAAATGCTAAAAGACGCAATCCCTTCTATGGAAAAGGTCCGCTTTGTAAACTCAGGGACTGAAGCTGTCATGACAACGATCCGCGTAGCCCGTGCTTATACAAATAGAACAAAGGTGATTAAATTTGCTGGATGTTACCATGGCCACTCCGACCTCGTCCTTGTAGCAGCTGGTTCTGGACCCGCAACACTTGGAACGCCAGATTCAGCCGGGATCCCAACTTCCATGGCGAAAGAAGTCATCACCGTTCCATTTAATGAGATCGAATCTTACAAAGAAGCGTTAGATAAGTATGGTGACGATGTAGCAGCAGTACTCGTTGAACCGATTGTTGGTAACTTCGGTATTGTAGAACCAAAACCTGGATTCTTACAACAAGTTAATGACTTAGCACATGACGCAGGTGCTCTTGTTATTTATGATGAGGTTATAACTGCATTCCGCTTCACATACGGCAGTGCCCAAGATCTTGTTGGTGTAGAACCAGATATGACAGCTCTCGGTAAAATTATTGGAGGAGGTTTACCAATCGGTGCTTACGGTGGACGTGTTGATATTATGGAACAAGTTGCACCATTAGGACCTGCATATCAAGCTGGAACGATGGCAGGTAACCCAGCCTCTATTTCTGCGGGTATTGCTTGTTTAGAGGTTTTACAACAAGAAGGAACCTATGAAAAACTTGATAGACTCGGAGAAAAACTTGAAAATGGCATCCTAAACCATGCCGAGACGTACAAACTCCCTGTCAAAGTAAACCGCTTAAAAGGAGCCCTTACCGTTTACTTTACAGAAGATGAAGTAGAAAACTACGATCAAGCAGATGCCACTGATGGTGAGATGTTCGCAAAATTCTTCCACTTGATGTTAAAAGAAGGCATCAACCTAGCCCCATCTAAATTCGAAGCGTGGTTCCTAACAATCGCTCATACGGATGAAGATATAGACGAAACATTGAGAGCAGTAGAAAAATCATTTAAACCATTAGCTAACGAGTAAATATACATCTACCCATGCAGCCTCGCAAAGTAAATTTTTGCGAGGCTTTTTATGAAAGGTTACCTTTAGATGAAATGCATTGTTAAATTATTACATATCAACAAAATCTTGTTTAACCTCAACTTGTATGGGGGTATTTTTAATTAGATTCAGAAATAATTCGAATAGGGATTCACTTTGTTTGGAAATTTGTGATTTTCTACTACTTATTTGACTAAGATTAAGATATAATACATCTGTTTGTATAAGATGAAGGAAGGTTTTTTTATGAAACTCGGTGCACGGATGATTAAAACAGGACTAGCAGTAGCCCTCGCCCTATATGTATCTTATTTGATTGGCTCTAGCTCAATCATTGCAGGGATGACGGCCCTATTCTCTATTCAGCCGTCAATTTATCGTTCTGTACAGTCTATAATTGAACAAGTTCAGGCAAATATAATCGGTGCCTTAAGCGCTATTATTGTCGTTTTAACATTAGGGAAAGATCCATTTATTATTGGTTTCACGATTGTGATCGTTATTGCACTCTGTATCAAATTTAATATGAATGAGAATACTGTCCTACTTGCACTAGTGGCCGTTATCGCCATTATGGAAACAACGGACATGCCATTTTTTCAGTTTACGATACTTCGATTTTCTTCACTGATGATCGGAATTTTTTCATCCTTTATCGTAAACTTGGTGTTTCTTCCACCTAAATATGAGACAAAGCTCTTTTCAGCTATCGATCGAAATACATCAGACATTTTACAATGGCTACGTATTACAACTCGTCACCTATCCGATCGCCCAGCTTTGCGAGAAGAGATCGAACGAATTGATAGTGAATTGATGAATGTGGATCACACGTACAGTCTTTATCAGGAAGAACGAACTTACTTTAAAAAACGCCGTTTCCGAAAGGCGCGTAAGTTGATCTTATTTCGACATTTAATGGCAACAACTCGTAAAAGCTTCGATGTGTTAAAAACGTTTTCCAAGCTTGAAAATGAATTGGACAAAGTACCTGAAGAGTTCCGTCATACCTTAATTACAGAACTTGATAAAACCATTCATGCTCATGAAAAAATCATTTTATCTTTGATGGGACGAATCCGACCAGAAAAAGATCCAATCGAAGAGTCCGGAACTCCAGATATCCCTACACTAGTTGAATACTTAATTCAATTTTATGAAAAAGGGGAAGATGAAAAAGAACAGCTAATGTTCTTACCTTTAGCTACGAGGTTGATGGACTATCACCATCAGTTAATGCGTTTGCAAAAACTAGTCACAACCTATCAGCATTATCACGGCGCAGAACAAATTAATGTCGGTAAGAAGCAGAAGCCAACTGCAAAATAATACTGTTAGAAAGGCGCAAGAGCCCATTTAGCAACGAAGGGACTGGACTGAGCCCGTAGTGAGATTAACTAAACTTGCTGATTGGCAAGCCGACAGGCGCAGACAGAAGCTTAGTTGCCGTGGTACTTTTACCTAGAAAATTTAACTACGTCGAATTCCTTCTTTGTTAAAATTTCATATCACTAAATGTGTAAAGGAAACACAAATTGTGAAGCAATTTGATGTTGACTTATCGAACGGAGGCGAGGGAAGTCCCTTCGTTGCTGGGCGCTGGAGCTAGACAGCTAAGAGCTACAACTTATACTTTCTTTACACAAAAACCACACTCATTTAGGAGTGTGGTTTTTTCTTACGTGCCCAAGTATTCAGGATTTGAGTCATCAAGCTGTTGAACTTGATATAAATTATAATATCCACCTTGTTTCTTCATCAGTTCTTGGTGGCTCCCCGCTTCTTTGATTTGACCGTCTTCAATTAATACAATGCGGTCAGCATGGGTGATCGTAGATAAACGGTGCGCAACGATAAATGTTGTGCGGTCCGCAGCTAATTTTTCCATGGCTTCTTGAATAAGGTTCTCGCTCTCTAAGTCAAGTGCAGAGGTAGCCTCATCTAAAATCAACAGTGGTGGGTTTTTCAAAAATACCCGTGCAATAGCGACACGTTGTTTTTGACCACCCGAAAGTTTCACGCCACGCTCGCCTACAAGAGTGTCATAACCGTTTGGGAGCCCCATGATAAAGTCATGAGCATTGGCTTGTTTTGCAGCGGCGATCATATCTTCATCCGTAGCATCAGGGTTGCCCATCTTTATGTTCATGCGAATAGAATCACTGAACAAGATATTATCCTGGAGCACCATACCTATCTTATCTCTAAGAGAACGCGCCTCTACATCTCGAATATCTTTTCCATCAATTTTTATGCTCCCTTTTTCCACATCATAAAAACGCGGAATCAGGCTGACAAGAGTGGATTTTCCTCCTCCACTCATACCAACAAGGGCAATTGTTTCCCCTTTCCTCACATCTAGGGATAAGTCTTCCAGAACAAGCGGTTCATCCTCATCATAACGGAAGGATACGTTATCAAAAGTAACATCACCATAGACACTGTTAAGTTTTTCAGCACCTTTTTTATCCTTGATATCGTATTTTTCATCCATAAATTCAAAAACACGATCCATCGATGCTAGAGATTGCGTTAACACAGTGGAGGAGTTTACCAGACGACGTAATGGGCTATACACACGTTCCATGTACCCAATAAACGCTACCATCGTACCGACCTGGATATTCCCCGTAATCACCTGATACCCCGCGAAAGTAATGACTAATAAAGGGGCTAAATCTGTAATTGTAGATGTTACACTAAATGTTTTGGCATTCCAACTTGTGTGTTTCAGTGCTCGATCAAGGAAGTTTCGATTTTGTTCATTAAACTGTCCTTGTTCATAATCTTCTAAAGCAAAACTCCTCACAACAGGCATTCCTTGCACACGTTCATGCAAGTGACCTTGAACTTGAGCCAAAGCTTGAGAACGTTCTTTCGTTAGATCTCTCAACCGTCCATAAAAATACTTAATGGCAAAACCGTATAGAGGAAAGAGTGCAATAGAAACGATTGTAAGCCAAACATCCATATAAAGCATAATACCAATTGCGATGACAATCGTAATCATATCCAACCAGATATTCATGAGTCCTGTAATGACAAAGTTTTTTGTTTGCTCAACATCATGAATGACACGAGAAATCACTTCACCTGTTTTCGTTTTTGAATAAAAACGGAGACTCAATCGTTGTATATGATCAAACAGTTTGCCTCGTATATCATACAAAATCGTGTTTGCCGTCCATTGAGCTAAGTATTGTCTAAAATATTCTACTGGAGGTCGTATGACTAAGAAAACCAAAAGACCTCCTCCCATAATCCAAAGTAGTTCATCTATTTTCGCAGCCTGACTCATATCAGCATTAATAATATCATCAATCACATACTTTGAAATCAAAGGGAGCAATAACGGGATACCAAATTTCAAAATCCCTATAGCAACGGTTAATACAATTTTCCATTTGTAGGGTCGAACAAATTGCATATATCGTTTCGTGTTACTCATAGCTGTCACCTCTTTCTACATTAGAAGTACACGAATTCGTATGTTTATTTACTGTGTTTAGAACATGCAAGGAGCCTGTTGGATTTCAACAGGCTCCTATGTTAAGTACGTTAAGTAGCGTTCATACCATTGATCGATGAATTCCGGTGAAAATGGGCCTTTTCTTTGTCGAACCCAACGTAATAAGTGATTTACATTGTTTTTGAGGATCTGGTCCAACACTGTAGGATAATTCATTTCCCTACGGTGTTGCTCGTACTCATCTTCATCTAACAAAATATATGTCATATCCGGAAAAACTTTTACATCTAAATCGTAATCAATATATTTCAATGCTTCCTCATCATAAACGAATGGTGAGCTTATATTACAATAGTAATATACCCCATCATTTCGAAGCATACCAATGATATTAAACCAATACTTAGAGTGAAAATAACAAATTGCCGGTTCTCGAGTGATCCATGTACGGCCATCACTTTCGGTAACTAGCGTCTTATCATTCGCACCGATGATCACATTTTGAGTACTTTTCAAAATGGTTGTGCTATCCCAGACTCGATGTAGTTGGCCATTGTGTTTGTAGCTATGAATTTGTATATGTTCACCTGGCTTTGGGACTGACATCCTATCTCCCTTTCTCCTCAACATAGCCTTTGCATATTATTTCTTCATATTATTATAACGATTAAAAGGGATAAATGGAAATGATACAAATGAGAAAAACGCGAGAGAATGGATTAATTGTACTAAAATTCGTTTTATATGTACTAATACTTTATTCAATTAAATGGCAGGATTGTTGAAGACTTGATTCCGAGATATTGGTTGGGAGAAGTCCGTTGCTGTTGAGTAATTTGTTCCGGTCAGTGAAACGGCAAGCCTGTTGTGGAAGACAAGCCGAGCCTCCTCATACGCTACGCTCCTTGCAGGGTCTCGTCTTCCCTTTGTTACCACGACAGTTTGCCGTTTCCTTCCCTCCACGCGATTATGGAAACTAACGGACCATAATTTGGCTTTCCCCACCTCATCTTTATTGGAAATTAAAGTCAGAGAAGTTGCTTAGACCCTTGCCATGATAGGA
>NZ_AULJ01000078.1 GCF_000425225.1 Pontibacillus marinus BH030004 = DSM 16465
TAACGGAACCGCCGTAGTTCTAGGATGAGGTGTTCTAATTCCAAGGTAGTATAATCCTATCATGACAAGGGTCTAAGCAACTTCTGTGAATATGTTTTCCAATCAATATGTGGTGGGAAAGTCAAAATAAGGGTCCGTTAGTCTCCATAATCGCGTGGAGGGAAGGAAACGGGAAACTGTCGTGGTAACAAAGGGAAGACGAGACCCCGCAGGCACGAGGAGGCTCGGCTTTTCTTCCACAACAGGCTTGCCGTTTCACTGACCGCAACAAATTACTCAACAGCAACGGACTCCTCTCATTATTATCTCGAAACTAAGTCTTCAACAATAGGGGGCTTATCTGGAGTAACGAACAAATTCATCTATAATAAAAACGAGAAAAAGCGAAATATTTAGACGAATTCAGACAGGCTCCTTCCGTTTTCTATGACCATTCCTTGACAATACGGGTAGTCAAGCTTAAAATTAATATGTATAATTTTCATTTTTCTTTACCTTATACAAATGTAATGATGATTAAACACACGAAAATGAAAATGGAACAATGAACATCTTAGTACATGCCGACAAACATGTATGGTACAAGTAAATAGCAAGAGGAGGTGAACGTATGGGTACAATGACACTAATCATCTCCATTTTGCTTACCCTTATAGTCGGTTTGTTTGTTGGTTATTTGGTTCGGAAATCCATTGCCGAAGCGAAGATTTCCAGTGCAGAAGAATTGGCGAAGCAAATTGTTGACGAAGGGCATCGTAACGCTGATGCAGCGAAGAAGGAAGCTCTTTTAGAAGCAAAAGAAGAGAACCATAAGTTTCGTCAGGAAGCTGAACAGGAAGTTAAAGAGCGTCGCAATGAACTTCAGAAGCAAGAAAGCCGTTTAATGCAAAAAGAAGAGAATCTGGATCGTAAAAGTGAAACGCTGGATAAGCGCGAGCTCATGTTAGAGAAGAAAGAAGAGTCACTAACAGAAAAACAACAACAAATTGAAGTAACGGAAAGCAAAGTGGAAGAGATGAGAGAGCAGCAACAATCCGAGCTTGAACGCATTTCCGGTTACACAACAGACCAAGCTAAACAGATTATTTTAGAGCGTGTAGAACAAGAAGTTTCCCATGAATCAGCGCTTATGGTGAAAGAAGCGGAAAATCGTGCGAAAGAGGAAGCAGATAAGAAAGCGAAAAACATTCTATCTCTTGCCTTACAACGTTGTGCTGCCGATCACGTTGCAGAAACAACAGTTTCCGTAGTCAATTTACCAAATGACGAGATGAAAGGTCGTATTATCGGACGTGAGGGACGTAATATCCGTACGTTAGAAACATTAACGGGGATTGACCTTATTATTGATGATACACCAGAAGCAGTTATTTTATCTGGGTTTGACCCAATTCGACGAGAAACTGCTCGCATTGCTTTAGAGAAATTAGTACAGGATGGACGTATCCACCCTGCACGTATTGAAGAAATGGTAGAGAAATCTCGTCGTGAAGTAGATGAATATATTCGTGAGGTTGGTGAACAAACAACATTTGAAGTTGGTGTTCACGGTCTACATCCTGATCTTGTGAAGATCTTAGGACGTCTAAAATATCGTACAAGTTATGGTCAAAATGTGTTGAAACACTCCACGGAAGTAGCATACCTAACAGGCTTGTTAGCTGCTGAACTAGGGGAAGACGAAACACTTGCTCGACGCGCTGGATTACTACATGACATTGGTAAAGCCATTGACCATGAAGTAGAAGGAAGTCACGTTGAAATTGGTGTCGAATTAGCTACGAAATATAAAGAGAATGACACAGTCATCAATGCTATTGCATCTCACCACGGAGATGAGGAACCGACATCTATTATATCTGTACTAGTAGCAGCAGCGGACGCTCTTTCTGCAGCACGCCCTGGTGCACGTAGTGAAACACTTGAAAACTACATTAAGCGCCTTGAAAAGTTAGAGGAAATCTCAGAATCCTACGATGGAGTAGAGAAATCCTTTGCTATTCAAGCTGGACGTGAAGTGCGCATTATGGTTAAGCCAGAAGATATTGATGACTTGAAATCTGTACAGTTAGCTCGAGACGTTCGAAACCGGATCGAGAACGAACTTGATTACCCAGGTCACATCAAAGTAACCGTTGTACGCGAAACAAGAGCAGTAGAATATGCGAAATAAAGAAAGCGATCCCTTTTGGGGTCGCTTTTGATTTGTCTAAGGTTTGTTAAGCACACTTAGCCTCATGACAAGGTATAATGCACCTAGATAGGTCCAATACTACAAGGACATGGGTTTTGACATCCACACACCTCTGTGTGACACTATAAAAGAATTTTACATAAAGAGAGGAAATACGATATATGAAAATATTATTTGTAGGCGACGTTGTAGGATCTCCAGGAAGACAGATGGTTCAAGATTATTTACCTAAATTAAAACAAACGTACCATCCAAACTTCACAATTATTAATGGTGAAAATGCCGCCTCTGGAAAAGGGATTAATGAAAAAATATATAGAGGTTTTATTGAACAAGGTGCTCAGGCTGTAACGCTAGGAAACCATGCGTGGGACAAGAAAGAGATTTTTGATTTTATTGATAAGGCAGATAAAATGGTTCGTCCAGCAAACTTCCCGGAAGGTACACCAGGAAAAGGTCTTACTTTCATTAAAGACAATGGTGTAGAATTAGCCATCATTAATCTTCAGGGGAGAACATTTATGCCACCATTAGATGATCCATTCACAAAAGCGGATGAATTGATTAAAGAGGCAAAAAAACGTACGAATTTAATTTTCGTTGACTTTCATGCTGAAGCAACCTCTGAAAAACAGGCGATGGCATGGTATTTAAATGGACGCGTAAGTGCAATTGTCGGTACACATACACATGTTCAAACGGCTGACGATCGAATTCTTCCAGATGGTACAGCTTATATTACAGATGTAGGTATGACAGGACCTTACGACGAAATTTTGGGTACGGATAAAGAGGCGGTTATCAAAAAATTCCTTACAAGTTTACCTGTACGTTTTGAGATACCAAAAACGGGTAGAACACAACTAAGTGGATTTTTGGTAGATGTTGACTCTTCCTCTGGTAAAGCGACAAAGGTGAAACGCATTTTAATTAATGACGATCATCCATTCTTTACCTAATTATTTGAATTATTCAAAAAATTCATTCATAATAAGGGGGAATAACTTTCAACTCCATGAATATAGTAAAAGTGGAAGATTATATTAGGATATGAAGGAGGAACTAGTAGTGGAAATATTAAAAGTTTCAGCTAAATCCAACCCGAATTCTGTAGCAGGAGCACTCGCTAACGTACTAAGAGAACGCGGCTCAGCGGAAATCCAAGCCATCGGTGCTGGTGCATTAAACCAGGCCGTGAAAGCGGTAGCAATCGCTAGAGGATTTGTTGCCCCAAGTGGTGTTGATCTTATTTGTATTCCAGCTTTTACAGACATATTGATTGATAATGAAGAGCGTACAGCTATCAAACTAATTGTAGAACCACGATAAGAAAAATATAGGTTACCTGTTTGCTAGATGGCAAACAGGTTTTCTTTTCGTAGGTTCAAAGATTAGCATTTCCACTACTTCATTTTTATTTACATATCTTAAGACTCGGCTCAGGAGTAGCCGAGTCTTTTTACTAAACACTTATAATAGGAGGAACAATAATGATTATTGATGCACATTGTGATGCCCTATATAAATTATGGGAAACACCAGAGCTCTCTTTTCAGTCTAGTCCTGAACTAGGTGTGAATTACGAAAAGTGGCAAAAGAATCATGTGAAAGTTCAATGCTTTGCTATATATGTTCCGGAGTATGTTCACCCAGACCATCAATATCAGGTTGCTTTAGAAATGATTGATTTATTTTTCGAAAGAATTATAAAGCCGAATCCTGATATTATTTGGGTTCAATCACAGCAAGATCTTTTAAATTTAAAGCCTGATGAAAAGGGAGCAATTCTGACACTAGAGGGATGTCATCCAATTGGGGAAGACTTGGTGAAGCTTAAAACTCTAATACGCTTAGGTGTCCGAGCTGTAGGCTTAACTTGGAATCAAGCAAATGCTGTGAGTGATGGCGTGGGAGAAGAACGTGGTGCAGGTCTTTCTACATTTGGTAAAGAGGTTGTGCAGCTTCTTAATGAAAACCATATATGGACAGACGTTTCTCACTTATCTTATCAGGGTTTTTGGGATGTGATGGACCTTGCAAAATATCCGATGGCGTCCCACTCGAATGTATATGCGCTGTGTTCACACCCACGTAACCTTGATGATAAGCAGATAACTGCTCTAATTAAGAGAAAAGCCTTTATTGGGGTCACATTCGTCTCTGGATTTTTAGATGAATCAAAAGTGGCTACACCTTCTCAAGTTCTTCAACATATTCAATATATACTGAATATGGGTGGGGAAGACTCTTTAGGATTTGGATCCGATTTTGATGGGACCAATATGATTGTTGACGGTCTAGTTGATTACGATGATTATGATGCTTTTATTAATATGCTGAGCAATCATTATCCCCAAAACATGATCAATAAAATCACTCATGAAAACTTTATTAGAACGTTTCCATTCAAACATCAGGAAGTGCTTTAACAACCCTTAGGAAAACACACGCATATTTCTTCACTTGTCGTGCGTATAATTAAGAGAGAAGAAGATTACTAGATTCCATCAAGATACATAGGACATCTTAGTGTGCACGTATAAGGAGATATGCGAAAGGGTGTAAAAATATGAAAAAGCAGCTTTCATGGAAAGTTGGTGGACAGCAAGGGGAAGGGATCGAAAGTACTGGAGAGATTTTTTCCATTGCTCTTAACCGAATGGGGTATTACTTGTATGGCTATCGGCACTTTTCATCACGGATTAAAGGAGGACATACGAATAACAAAATTCGAGTTTCCACTTCTCAGGTTCGTTCAGTTTCAGATGAACTAGATGTTTTGGTTGCTTTTGACCAAGAAACCATTGATGTGAATTTTTATGAACTCAATCAGAATGGAATTGTCATTGCTGATGAAAAATTCCAACCCACTATACCTGAAGGAAGCAGTGTAACATTGTATGTTGTGCCTTTTACTAAAATCGCAAAAGACCTTGGCAATGCACTTATGAAAAACATGGTTGCTGTCGGTGCCTCTAGTGCCATATTAGAATTAAATCCAGAATCGTTTCGAGAGGTTGTAGAAAGTATCTTTGGACGTAAGGGCGAAAGTGTCGTAGAAAATAACATGGAAGCTATACGTCAAGGGGCCCAATATGTACAAGACCAAGCAGATGACAGTATGTCTACAATGCAGTTAGAAGAAGCAGATGGAAAGAAAAGAATGTACATGATCGGGAACGACGCCATTGCACTTGGGTTTTTAGCTGGCGGTTGCCGTTTTATGTCTGCCTATCCCATTACTCCAGCATCGGAGATCATGGAATATATGATCAAAAAACTGCCTGAATTCGGTGGAACAGTGATTCAGACTGAAGATGAGATGGCTGCTGCAACAATGGCTATAGGGGCAAATTATGCAGGAGTTCGAACGATTACAGCATCTGCAGGCCCTGGTTTATCGCTTATGATGGAGTCCATTGGGTTAGCTGGTATGACTGAAACACCTCTTGTCATTGTGGATACACAACGTGGTGGTCCAAGTACAGGCCTTCCTACAAAACAGGAGCAATCGGACCTGATGGCTATGATCTATGGTACACATGGTGAAATTCCAAAAGTCGTGATGGCTCCAAGTACAGTACAGGAGGCTTTCCATGATGCCGTTGAAGCTTTAAATATCGCTGATGAGTATCAATGTCCTGTCATCCTTTTATCTGACCTTCAATTGTCACTTGGAAAACAGACCGTCGAACCATTAAACCAACGTTCCATTTCCATTCGTCGTGGAAAGATAAAAGAGAGTAAGGCACTCCCTGTACTAGAAAAAGGGGAGACATTTAAAAGATACGAAACAACAGAAGATGGTGTTTCACCTCGTGTTCTCCCTGGAACAAAAAATGGGATATTCCATGTGACAGGTGTTGAGCATAATGAAGTTGGAAAACCTTCAGAGCTTTCACAAAATCGACAAGCTCAAATGGATAAACGAATGAGAAAACTCAAACACTTACCTAAAACGTTCAACTTGCCTGTTTATAAAGATACCCCACACGAACTAGCAGATGTTTTACTTGTTGGGTTTAATTCCACACGGGGGACAATCGAAGAAACCAAACAACTTTTAGAAAAGGATGGCTATAAAGTCAACCACGCACAAATACGATTAATCCATCCGTTTCCAACAGATGAAATGTTGCCACTTATTTCATCAGCAAATAAAGTACTTGTTATTGAACATAACGCTACAGGACAATTAGCGAGTATTCTCAGGATGAATGTAGGCCATGCTCACAAAATGGCTAGTGTTCTGAAGTATGATGGTACACCGTTTAAACCTGGCGAGATGTATAAAGAATGCAAGGGGTTGATCTAATGGCAACATTTAAAGATTTTCGGAACAAAGTAAAGCCAAACTGGTGTCCAGGTTGTGGTGATTTTTCCGTACAGGCCTCTATCCAAAAGGCAGCTGCTAATATTGGCTTAGAGCCTGAAGGTGTCGCTTTAATATCAGGTATTGGATGTTCAGGCAGAATATCTGGGTATATTCACTCTTATGGATTTCACGGTATCCACGGTCGAGCTTTACCTTTAGCTCAAGGCGTTAAAATGGCTAACAAGGATTTAACAGTTATCGCATCAGGTGGAGATGGAGATGGATTTGCAATTGGCATGGGTCACACCATACATGCCATTCGTAGAAATATGAATATCACGTATATTGTCATGGATAATCAAATCTATGGTCTAACAAAAGGACAGACCTCACCTCGAAGTGAAATGGGCTTTGTAACGAAAAGTACACCAGAAGGTTCAATCGAGTCATCTGTTAATGTCATTGAAATGGCACTGTCTTCTGGAGCGACTTTTGTAGCACAGAGTTTTTCCAGTGACTTGAAAGATCTCACGTCTATTATTGAACAGGGCATTCAACATGATGGGTTTTCTTTTATCAATGTGTTTAGTCCTTGTGTGACCTACAACAAAATAAATACGTATGAATGGTTTAAAGAAAATCTAGTGAAACTGAAAGATATAGATGGTTATGATCCGAGTAGTAGAGAAGAAGCTATGCGCACACTGATGAATTATGATGGGCTAGTGTCAGGATTAATTTATCAAAATAAAGAACAAAAATCCTATCAGCAGCTTATACATGGATATAAAGAAGATTCATTAGTCACGTCAGACTTAAACATGAATGATGATCATTTTGAAAAACTTATTTCGGAATTTATGTAACAAACAATGTACAAAACCGCTCTTATGAAGGGCGGTTTTTTAGTTTAAAATTGCAAGCGCTTTCTCGTGTGTGCATATGTCCGTTTGGGGTAGACATATTCATAATAAATACTGGCGCATTCTCATAAAATATGATTATAATAGTGTTAGATTAATAATATTACGGTAAGAGGTGTTCACCATGGATGGAAAAATGAAAGCGCTAGTAAAGCATGAACGTGCTAAGGGTGCTCAACTTCAGGAAGTAGATATTCCTAAAATAGGAGACTTAGATGTTTTAATAAAAGTAAAAGCGACTTCAATTTGTGGGACAGACCTCCACATCTATAATTGGGATGAATGGTCTGCCAGTCGAGTGAATCCGCCTTATGTATTTGGGCACGAATTCTCTGGTGAAGTTGTTGAAGTAGGGAGTAAAGTATCGAAAGTAAAGGTTGGAGACTATGTAAGTGCGGAGACACACATTGTATGTCATCAATGCCCTCAATGTTTAACAGGCAAGTTCCACATCTGTGAGAATACGCAAATTATTGGAGTAGATACGAATGGCTGCTTTGCTGAGTATGTAGCTCTTCCAGAAGAAAATATGTGGAAAAATCCAGATACTATGCCTACTGACATTGCGTCCATACAAGAACCGATGGGAAATGCAGTTCATACAGTTCTCAACGGTGATGTAGCAGGGAAAAATGTAGCCATTATCGGGTGTGGCCCAATTGGATTAATGGCAGTAGGTGTTGCTAAAGCTGCAGGAGCTTCACAAGTTCTTGCATTTGACTTGAATCCTTATCGCCTAGAATTAGCTGAAAAGATGGGGGCCACAACGATTATTAACTCGAAGGAAGTGGATCCTGTAGCGAAGGCTAAAGAGTTGACAGAGGGTCATGGTGTTGATGTGGTATGTGAAATGAGTGGTCACCCTATCGCAATGGATCAAGGTTTCAAAATGATTACGAACGGTGGACGTGTTTCGATTTTAAGTTTACCTGTAAAACCTGTTACCCTTGATGTAACCAATGATATTGTATTTAAAGGGATAGAAGTACAGGGAATTGCTGGACGTAAGATGTTCGAAACATGGCAGCAGGTATCTCGTTTACTTCAATCAAACCAAGTAGATGTAACCCCAATCATAACGCATCATCTTCCTATGGAGGAATTTGAAAAAGGGTTCCAATTAATGAATGAAGGGAAATGCGGTAAAGTCGTGTTACACCCGAATGGTGAATAGCATTTTTAGACGAGCTATTTCAGAAGAATCACCACATTTAACCAATATTGCGATAAAGTCCAAAGCTCATTGGGGGTATAGTGAGGCGTTTATGAAGGAATGTGAGCTTCTTTTACATGTTCCTTCTGATCGCATCGCGAAAGATCATGTTTATGTGGTAGAGGATGGAGCTTCTGTTATGGGGTTTTATTCTCTAATTCAAACTCAAAATCAAGCGTGGCTTGAGGATTTCTTTTTAGACCCTGAATTCATAGGAGCAGGACTTGGGAAAAGAATGTGGTATCATATGGTTAGCGTTGCCAAAAGCCATTTTATAGAAAAAATAGAATGGGAAAGTGATCCGAACGCTGCTCCTTTTTATGAATGGATGGGAGCAACGAAAATCGGAGACACTGCTACTGGGGTCAACCAAAGATCATTACCTAAATTTCAGTATATTGTATCAGATTAAGGAGGCGTTCACATGAAAGGTTTTGAACATTTACAAGAAGAACTAAATCAAATGAAAGACGAAGGTACATTTCGTGAATTAATCCCACTAGAATCAGCACAAGGATCCCGTGTAACGATTAAAGGGAAGGACGTTATTCAGCTTTCCTCAAACAACTACCTTGGTTTAACCAATCATCCTCGTATGAAGGAAGCGGCTGAAAAAGCAATTGAAGAGTATGGTGTGGGGACAGGATCTGTTCGTACAATTGCGGGTACCCTTTCTATGCACGAAGAGTATGAGCGTAAACTTGCAAAATTTAAACACACAGAAGCAGCACTTGTTTTCCAATCTGGATTTACAACGAACCAAGGTGTTCTTTCTTCCATGTTAAATGATCAAGACGTTGTGATTTCTGATGAATTAAATCACGCTTCAATTATTGATGGAATCCGTCTAACAAAAGCAGCACGTAAAATTTACAAGCACGTTGATATGGAATCTCTAGAGGAAGCGCTTAAAGCTTCTAGTGAGTACCGTACCCGTTTAGTTGTTACAGATGGTGTTTTCTCAATGGACGGAAACATTGCACCCTTACCAGAAATCGTTGAATTAGCAGAGAAATATGATGCCCTTATTATGGTTGATGATGCTCATGCTAGTGGTGTGCTTGGTGAAAATGGACGAGGCACAGTTAATCACTTTGGTTTAGATGGCCGAGTACATATTCAGGTTGGTACACTAAGTAAAGCTATAGGGGTACTAGGTGGGTATGTAGCAACATCTCAAACATTAAAAGAGTACTTAATCCACAAAGGCCGACCTTTCCTATTCAGCACATCACACCCACCAGCGGTTACAGCAGCATGTGACGCAGCGGTTGATGTATTACTGGAAGAGCCAGAGTTAATCCAAAAGCTATGGGATAACACGAAATTCTTTAAAGATGGTTTAACAAAGCTTGGTTTTGATACAGGTATCAGTAAGACACCAATTACACCTGTAATGATTGGTGACGATGCCCTAACACATAAGTTTTCTGATGAACTTTTTAAAGAAGGTGTGTTTGCTCAAGGTATTGTCTTCCCAACTGTTCCAAAAGGGAAAGCACGTATTCGTACAATTGTTACAGCAGAGCACTCAAAAGAAGAGCTCCAAGAAGCATTGGACGCATTTGAACGTGCTGGAAAGACTTTGGGGATATTATAACAGTCAAGAGCTGACCTCCATTTGCGGGGTCAGCTTTTGTTATGGACAAGATGTGACATCCAACTCTAACTAAACAGTGGCTCCCGCTTTTGTTAAATTTGTCACGAAATGTCCTTTTATTTTTGCTTTCAAGCCTGATATAATATTACAGTTAGAGAGACCGTGTGAAAGGAGATCTCCATTAATGAACGAAAAGCAAAGACTTGAACAACAAATTATCAATAAAAATCCATCGGACATAAAATCCGAGAAGGATCAAGATTTAGAAAGAATTAAAAGTACATCATCTGATGAAATGATTGCGAAATACTTTCAAACAACATACCAGGCACCTAATATGAAGGATGCTAAAAAACGCGGAAAACAAGATACTCAGGTCCATTATGACTTTGAAATCCCAGAAGATATGAAAAATATCGGAGAGGGAAAGAAGTTTCTAATCCGTACTTATGGTTGCCAGATGAACGAGCATGATACAGAAGTTATGGCAGGTATTCTTGCAGACATGGGTTATGAAACCACATATGACCAACAAGAAGCAGATATAATTCTGTTAAACACTTGTGCAATCCGTGAAAATGCAGAAAATAAAGTATTTGGTGAAATCGGTCACTTAAAATCTCTGAAGCGTGAAAACCCAGATCTAATTCTTGGTGTTTGTGGTTGTATGTCACAAGAAGAATCCGTAGTAAACCGAATTCTTCAAAAACACCAATTTATTGATCTGATTTTTGGTACCCATAATATCCATCGTTTACCACAGTTACTTAAAGAAGCACTGTTCGGTAAAGAGATGGTAGTTGATGTATGGTCGAAGGAAGGAGATATTATCGAAAACCTTCCACGCCAACGTAAAGGAAATATCAAAGCTTGGGTAAACATTATGTACGGCTGTGACAAATTCTGTACGTATTGCATTGTACCATTCACGCGCGGTAAAGAACGTAGTCGTTTACCTGAAGACATTATTCAGGAAGTACGTCATTTGGCTGCTCAAGGATATAAGGAAATTACGCTTCTTGGTCAAAACGTAAACGCATATGGTAAAGACCTAGATATGGAATATGGACTTGGCGATTTAATGGACGAGATCCATAAAATCGATATCCCACGTGTTCGATTTACAACATCTCACCCACGTGATTTTGACGACCGTCTTATCGAAGTGTTAGCTAAAGGTGGGAACCTACTGGATCATATTCACTTACCTGTACAATCAGGAAGTTCAGAAGTCTTAAAGATTATGAACCGTCGTTACACGCGTGAACGTTATTTAGATCTTGTTCGTAAAATTCGTGAGGCAATGCCAAATGCAACGTTAACAACAGATATCATTGTTGGCTTCCCGAATGAAACAGAAGAACAGTTCCAAGAAACTTTAACACTTGTTGAAGAAGTTGGATTTGAAGGGGCGTACACATTTATTTACTCCCCACGTGAGGGTACCCCAGCTGCTAAAATGCAAGATAATGTACCACAAGAAGTGAAAAAAGAACGTTTGCAACGCCTTAATGCAGTCGTCAATCATCAGGCTGCACAGGCTATGAGCAAATATGAAGGGGAAGTCGTTGAGGTCCTTGTCGAAGGTGAAAGTAAGAACAACCCAGATGTATTAGCGGGACATACGTATAGAAACAAACTCGTAAACTTCCGTGCACCAAAGTCGATGATAGGGCAGATTGTACCTGTGAAAATAACAAAAGCAAAAACATGGTCTCTTGATGGGGAAATGGTTGAGACAGCGGAGGTTCGATAATATGGCAAAATATACACGTAAAGAAGTTATCTCACAAGCAGAAGAATTAGCGAAGATGATGGCAGAAACACCTGAAATTGATCGATTCAAACAAGTAGAAGCAAAACTTAATGAAAACAAAAAAGTTCAGGAGTTGATTAATCGCATCAAATCCCTACAAAAAAATGCGGTTAACTTCCAGTATTACGAAAAAACAGAAGCACTTAAAAAAGTTGAGAAAGAAATCGATCGCTTACAAGAAGAATTAGATGCGATTCCAGTTGTACAAGAATTCAAGAGTACGCAAACAGACGTAAATGATTTCTTACAAATGGTATCAAATTCCATTGCAAACGAAGTAACGAATGAAATCATCCGTGAAACAGGTGGAGACGTACTACAAGGTACTACAGGTTCAGCTACTTCTAGTGAAGGTGAAGGTTGTAGCCACTAATATAGGTAAGGAAAGAGTACTCAGAAATGAGTGCTCTTTTTTTATTCTATGGGAAATTATAAAATTGTTAGCTCTTGTATAACTCTTAAATGAGAGTGGTGCCCAGTCCCTTCGTTGCTAAACGAGCGCTTGCGCTTTTGTTCCACGTTAAGAAAGTATAAAATTTTAGCAATGGGGCAATTCGACTTAGAGAAAATTTTGAAAGTATGAAGTATAAGCTAAGGCTAAGCCTCTGTCTGCGCCTTTAAGGCTTGCCAATCGGCAAGTTTTCTTTATTCTCTTCACAAGCTGTACAAGCTTTCGTCAAATTTCTTCCAACTTTCTTTAACTTTTCGTACATTTTCCTAGGCGCTTGCATAGAATGTACTAGGAGCAAAAATCTTTTGTTCATATGAGTTAGAAATGTGAATCATTTTTATACTTTGTGCACTTCGGGCGAATGTCTTGCATAGGATGAGTATGAACAAAGAAGGAGGAGGTTGGGCTCTCATGTCTTTATTTGACCAGGAGTATCGTGAGATCATTACAAAAGCGGTATGCGGAAAGGGTCGAAAGTTTACACAAGATACGAATACCGTATCACCATCTCATCGCCCAACGAGCATTTTGGGATGCTGGGTTATCAACCACATTTACAATGCAAAGAATAAGGGCGACTATGTGGAAGTATCAGGAAGTTATGACGTAAACACTTGGTTTTCGTATAATGACAATACGAAGACTGACGTTGTAACGGAAAAGGTGAATTACAGAGATCAAGTTCGCCTTTCCACAAAAGATGCAAACTGCTTAAGTGATGATTTTGAAGTAGTCGCTCGTGTGGTACAGCAACCAAATTGTTTAGAGGCACGTATTTCGAATCAGGGCCACAAGATTGTGGTGGATGTAGAACGTGAATTTATCGTCGAGGTTGTCGGTGAGACAAAAGTTTACGTAAAACAGGATCCCGAGGGTCTTCTAAATTTGGATGACGAATGGGATTTTGATGTTGAGGAAGATGATTTCTCAGACATCGACCCTGATTTCTTAGCAAAAGAAGAAGAAGAGTAACAAAAACGATCCCCTTCTTAAGAAGGCGGATCGTTTTTTATTGTAGATTATTGTTTTGTTTGTAACCTGATTAATGAGTTATTCAATTAAATGGCAGGATTGTTGAAGACTTGAAATTGAGAGGAGTCCGTTGCTGTTGAGTAGTTTGTTGCGGTCAGTGAAACGGCAAGCCTGTTGT
>NZ_AULJ01000079.1 GCF_000425225.1 Pontibacillus marinus BH030004 = DSM 16465
AGGTATTCTAATTCCAAGGTAGTATAATCCTATCATGACAAGGGTCTAAGCAACTTCTGTGAATATGTTTTCCAATCAATATGTGGTGGGAAAGTCCAAATAATGGTCCGTTAGTCTCCATAATCGCGTGGAGGGAAGGAAACGGCAAACTGTCGTGGTAACAAAGGGAAGACGAGACCCCGCAGGCACGAGGAGGCTCGGCTTTTCTTCCACAACAGGCTTGCCGTTTCACTGACCGCAACAAATTACTCAACAGCAACGGACTCCTCACATTATTATCTCGAAACCAAGTCTTTAAGATAAGGGGGCTTTAACGGAGTAACACCACTATGTTTAACCAAGAGAAAATAACTGATAAGGAGGTTCATCATATGAAAGAACTTGTGGGGTATTGCACAAAATGTGAGCAAGAGGTTTTTTGTTTAAATGGCTTTTTAGAAGGAGAAGTTACGAACGAAAAAGAAATCATTTGTTACAAATGTCTAGAGGAAAAAGACAAAAAAACACCCCGGCCGAATGACCAGGGTGAATGAAGGGGAGTGTATTAATTCGCTACTTGATAAGTAGTAGTAGCCGTGTTTACAGCTTCCTGAACATTGATGAATCCATTTCCATAGTAGAAAGAATCACCAAGTGGAGTAGCTGTATCGTTTAATAAGCTGCGTACCTCTGCATTTGTAAGGGAGCCGTCATTTGCAAGAATTAATGCTGCAGCACCCGCTACATGTGGAGAAGCCATGGATGTTCCATTATAGTAATCATAGCTATTACCAGGTAAAGTGCTATAAATGTCAACACCAGGAGCCATTACTTCAAGCTCACTTCCTACAGAAGAGAAAGAAGCACGGTTTAGGTTTGAGTCTACTGCACCAACAGCCATTACTGAGCTATATTTTGCAGGGTAACCGATTGTATTCTTTTTACCACGAGTACCATCATTACCTGCAGCAGCTACAAGTAATACGCCGCTGTTATAGGCATTATCCATCGCTTGTTGAAGGCTTGTCGATCCGCGACTACCGCCTAGACTCATATTAACCACATCGATATTGTTAGAAACAGCCCACTCAACACCTTTAATGATACCGCTGTAAGTACCACTACCGTCACTGCCAAGTACTTTAACAGCGTATAGGCTTACATCTGGAGATACACCTAGAACACCTAGTGTGTTATCTAAACCAGCAATTGTACCAGCAACGTGTGTGCCGTGACCATTTCCGTCGTTATATGGGTCAGGTTCACCGTCCACAAAGCTTGCTCCGCCTGCAACGCTAAGATCTTCGTGACTTGCACTAATGCCACTATCTAATACTGCGACTTTTACACCTGTACCAGTTGTTCCGTTAGATTGAACATCATCAGCGTTTATTTCAGTGATGCCCCACGGTGTAGTTTGTCCAAAAGCTTGCACTTTAGCATCTTCTTCAATGTAAGCTACATTAGGATTGTTTTGTAGTGCTTTAACAGCTTGATCTGTAAGAGAAACCTGTACCACATTCATGTATTTGAATTCGTGTTTCACTTCACCACCAGCTTGTTCAAGTTGATTAAGCTGTTTTTGTTTAACTTCTTTTTCAAAGCCAACTAAGTAATCACTTACAGAAGCTTTGGATTGGGCAGATACTGGTAACTGTCCCGCAACCAACGAAAGAAAGAACACAACACTCATCACTGCAAAAAATAATCTTTTCAAAATGAATCCCTCCTAATATTGTTTTCAGAATAATCGTACAATATTTTTCTGGAGAAATCTTTGCAACATCATCCTTAATATAAGAGGCATTAACAGTGTTTTGGTTTGCATTCTTTTCTTAAAAGGGACAGAAGTACTACATAACTGGAAGGGATTTTGCGGTTTGAGTCAAATCCCCTCGAAAAATCATAGTAGAACAAGCATTTTTTACCGATGTTTTCACCATCAATTACCTCCTCATTTGTACAGAGAAAAAGCATAAACCATTTCTCAGGGCAAATACTACAAATGGCTTAAGAAAGCCTAATATAGGAGGTTGAAACATGATAAAAACATTTAAATATATACTTTCAGCATTTGCGCTGATGTTTGTTCTCGCAGCTTGTGGTGCAAATGAAGAAGGTATGGACAATAATGCAGCAGATAATAACAACAATGTTGAGGATATAACGTATAATCGCGGTGATAACAATGGAGGCGGCTATGGTTTAAACATGGGCGACCGAGATCGCGACAACAATCGTTTTGATGTGCAAACCGAAATGCGCAGATATGTTGTTCCTTTTGGTGGGAATGGAGGAGATGCGCAATATGACCGAATGGAACGTTATAATCGTGGTGCAGCACCTAATCAAGGTAATGGAGATGCAAGACAATATGCACAAACTCCAGAACGTAACCAAGGTCAAAATGGAACTCAACAGCAACAACAAGACACGAATCAAAAAGCAAAAGAAAGTCAACAGTCTGATGGCTTTAAACAAAAGGTTGTTGAACTAACGAATAAAGAGCGTCAAAAAAATGGTCTTCCTAAATTAAAAGCTTACGATGAGTTAGCTCAAGTTGCTCAAAAGAAATCCCAAGACATGGTGAACAAGGGATATTTCTCACACAACTCTCCAACGTACGGAAGTCCTTTTGAAATGATGCAAAACTTCGGGATTGATTATAAAACTGCAGCTGAAAACATTGCTGCTGGTCAAGATTCACCTGAAGAAGTAGTTCGTAAATGGATGCAAAGTGCCGGACACCGTAAAAATATTTTGAACAAAAGCGTAACACACATTGGAATCGGTATTGCAGAAGGTGGAGAAATGGGAATCTACTGGACACAAATGTTTATTCAAAAATAAATGGATTAGCCGCATACGTTTGGTATGCGGCTTTATTATATAGAGAGAAAAATAACAGTCACTACCATTTGAATGTTTCGGTAAATATCTTTTATAATATACACAACGAAAAAAGCAGATGTAAGAAAGACCACAAGGGGAGTCGTATCGGCTGAGATTGAACATTCGTTCTAACCCTTTGAACCTGTTAGTTAATTCTAGCGTAGGGATGTGGCTTTATTGATGGCGCAATGCACAGGACTTCCATCTTAAAGCTCTCCCATGCATTGCTTTTTTTGTGGAAAATTTTATTGGGGAGGCGTTTAAATATGAAAAGAAGTCCTATTTTATTTTTAGTTGAAGTCGCATTGTTTTCGGCTTTAGGAGCGGTTTTAAGCTTACCATATTTATCAATCCCACTATGGCTTCAGGGTGGTTCGATTTCCTTTGCGATGGTACCCATTCTGTTTATGGCCTTTCGTTGGGGATTGAAAGGTGGATTGCTTTCAGGGTTATTAATTGGATTTTTTAATTCTGTTTTAGATCCCTTCATTGTCCATCCCGTTCAATATGTATTAGATTATCCTGTAGCATTTTTCGTAGTAGGCTTTGCAGGAATCTTTTCATCAGCTGTAAAAAATGCCGTAACAAATGGCAATGTAAAACGATTTACGATGTATCTCACACTTGGAGCTTTTGTTGGATGCACACTAAGGTTTTTAAGTCACTTTGCATCAGGGATCATATTTATTGATTACTTTATGCCAGATGGTGTTCCAGGTTCCGTATGGATGTACTCATTGACGTATAACATTGGCTATATGCTTCCATCATTTATCATCAGCGCAATTGTGCTAAGCATCTTACTTTATAAACAACCAAGATTCCTTCATGTCGAGTCGAAGCATGCAAACAGAACTGTGCATTCTAATTAAGAGTAGATTTTTGCCTGAAATTGTCACAATTTGATTTAGGAATCCTCGTTTCATCATAGGGATTTAGGGAACTTGTAGATCATGAGCCTAATTTAGAAAGTGGTGAACATCTATGAGTACACCTAATCCCAATCATTTAAATGGACAAGTTTTCTTAGCGAAGCTTTTGACTCAATATGCATTAATTCATGAAAAGACAATCGGTTCTGCTGCTGAAGAATATATCCGTCAATTAGGTTTAAGAACAGGGGAATGGCTAGAAGGTTATTATAGTGAGAAGAATGAACAATGGACTGTGGAGAAATATGTAGACGTTCTTGTTGATATAAAGAATAAAATCAATGGTCATTTTGAAATTGATACTATTGATTCCGATCACATTGTAGTTAAAGCGCATAAATGCCCTTTTGGAGAATTAGTAAATGATTCACCTCATATATGTGCAATGACATCGAGTGTTTTTGGTGGGATAGCCGCAAGACGATTTGGTTATGGTAAAGTTGATCTTCGTCAACGAATGGCAAATGGTGATCCTGTTTGTGAAGTAGCCGTATATTTTAATCAGAAAGATGAGCTTCCAGGCGATGAATATAAAGAGGTTTCAGTAGCACCTGAAAACGGCGATCCCTTCCATTGGGAAGAAGAGACCATAAAAATGCTTGGTGAGGAATTACGTAGAAGTGATGAAATGATCGAATCCTTAGTTTCCGAGGTGGAGGATTTACGAGCGCAAGTGAAGAAACAATCATAAAATAGAAGCAAAAGGGCTGCACCTGTATAGGGAGCAGCCCTTTCATTTTTAATCTTTAGAATTCTGACGCTCTATCGCTTCTTTTGCAAGCATGGTTAACACCATATCATCCATAGGTGGGTTGTGAAGGCCTGCTCTTACATCGCGATAATATTTTTCAAAGGGGTAGCTTTTTGATAGTCCACGACCACCAGCAATTCTCATTGCAAGGTCAACGACTTCATTAGCTGTGTTCGTTGCAGTTGTTTTGACTGCTCCTAGAGAACTGGAGAGGGAAGGCCGTTTTTCGGGTTCTTCATCCCATTGTCTCGCTACGGAATACATGAAGTGGCGTGCTTGTAATAGCTTTAACTCCATATCTCCAATTTTTTGTTGAATGTGAGCTACTTCAGAAATCGGGGTGTCTAAACTGTTAGGCTGAAAGTTTTTTGCGAACTCAATAGCATCTTGGCTAGCGGCTAGGGCAATCCCTAAATAACAAGCAGGGATATGGAGTAGCCAACCTTTTGGGCCTTTAGGTTGGTCATCCTTACGTTCAACGTAATAATCTTCAGGGATTTTTACATCTTCTAATACTAAATCATGACTTCCTGTGCCACGCATCCCCAGTGTATCCCAGGTCTTATCTACTTTAACGCCTTTATAATGAAGAGGGATAAAGAACCAACCTATTTCATCTAACTCTGGAATGAAGGCGTTGATGATCGCGTAATCCAATACACTAGCCATCGTTGTGAATGTTTTCCTTCCAGAAATGATGTAATGACCATCTTCAAAGTGGGCTGTGGTTTCAGGTACTCCACCACGTGTTGGACTCCCAGTAGCAGGTTCTGAAGCGGCACGATTTACTAGTACTTGAGACGTTCCAACCTCTTCTGCTAGTTGTTTATAAATTGGGCGTTCTATTAAAGATTCATCTCGCAGCTCCATTAGAATGCCAAGGTGCCATCCAACTGACAGAGCTGCTGGACCATCCCCCATCGCTAATCGTTCTTGAATGAGTAAAAATTCATATAAGGAAAGACCTTCCCCACCATAGCTTTCAGGAATCGTCAAGGAAAGGTATTGTTCATTTTGAAAAACCTTTACATTCTCTTTAGAAAAGTCTGCCTGTTGATCATTGATGTTAGATTGTTTGCTTATTTTTTGGGCAATTTCTCCAGCTTTTTGAACGAGGTCTTCCTGTCGTTTATTGTGAACAAACGTTTTAAATGATTCCATCATATTATTCACTCCTTAAATCAAGGTACCTTCTTAAATCATATTAAACTTATCGGGATTATGCTAATGAAATGTTTCACAATTGGAGCTTCTTTTTTGTTAAAATAGGGAAGTGTCAAAAATGTTCTGAGAAGTGCATTTTTGTGTTTGAGAAGGGAGTAGGTTTGATTTAAGTTTCCCTTTTTATGTTTGTATTTTAAAATCGCACTATATTAATAGGAGTAGTTATTCTACAATAATTATATCTTGAATAAATGTAGGTGATAAAAATGGATACAGATATACACAAAGCTAAGATATTAATTGTAGATGATCATGGACCCAATGTTTTACTTTTAAACAAGTTACTAAAGATGAATGGGTTTCATAATATTGTCGAAACCGTTGATGTTCGTGAAGTGTTTTCCCTTTATCACCGAGAGCAACCTGACTTAATATTGTTAGACCTTAAAATGCCTTATATGGATGGATTTGATATATTAGAACAATTTTCTCTTTATGAGAGAGAACCCTATACACCCATTATTGTGATTACAAGTCATGATGAGATACCAAATAGGGATAAGGCGTATATGTTCGGTGTTCAAGATTTTATAGCTAAACCATTTGATGTGAAGGATGTCATTCATCGAATTCAGAATGCTTTGAAAGAAACAAGCAACCAAACCTAATGAGGTGCCTTTACCATGCAGGAAAATCAAAGAATGTCTTTAATGAAATGGATATGGAGATCGTTTTTACGAATCGCTCTAATTCCACTTTTTGTAGTTGAATTAGTATTTATAAGTATATATTTCTTTTCAAATGACTGGGCGAATGACGTTATGATGAATTTGTTCAAAGATGAAGCTCAAGAGGAACTCTTACATACGGTTAGTCGGGAATCAAAAGTGATTACGATGCAATTGGAGTCGATTTCTAAAACCACGGACTTATACCGTCAAGAAGTTGAGGAGTCCTTAAAGAATCGAGCTCTTTTTACAGAAGAGGATCAAGCACGACTTCATTATTCCAGTGAGGGTGTGTATCATACCTCTCGAAATTTAGAAGAAGGTGGAGTAGCTGTCTTTTATAGTGGTGCAACTACACCTGATCACAATTTACAAAAAGTCGCGCGTCTTCTTACGACACAGGGGTTGATGAAGCATATTTACAAAACCGAATCCCTTGCAGAAGCTGTTTATTTTAATACCCATGATTCACTGAATGTCATGTATCCTTACTATGATGTTATGGACCAAATTAACCCAAAGACACTTATTCCTCGTTTTAACTTTTATTATGAGGCAGATCAAGAACATAATCCTTCTCGCGAAACGAGGTGGACTGAAGTTTATTTAGACCCCGCAGGGAATGGATGGATGGCATCGTCGATCGCACCTGTTTACAAAGGTGACTTTTTAGAAGGTGTGGTAGGGATTGATGTTACGCTTGAGACGATTAGGGAGCGTATATTGGATTTAGATATCCCTTGGGAAGGTTTTGGGATGTTGGTTGGAAAAGACGGTACAATTTTGGCTCTTCCTCAACAAGGTGAAGTTATATTTGGGCTAGATGAATTGAATGAATATCCTTATGATAAGCAAATTTTTACGAATACATTTAAGCCAGAACAATTCAATTTGTATAACCAAAGTGAAACGAAGCATTTTGCGGATATATTAGCTGAAGCTAAACAAGGGCTGACCACAGCAAAGTTTAATGGTAATGATCATTTTTTAGCTTGGTCTACAGTGGAAGGAACTGGATGGAAGTTTATTTCTGTAGTGGATGAAAAACAAATTTTTAATGACCTTTTCTTATTAGACCGCAAGTTGATGAAAATTGGTGCATTAATGATATTTGGCCTTATTCTGTTTTATTTAGTATTTTTCATGTTCCTGTATAAACGTGCTCAAAAGTTATCTCATTCAATTTCAGATCCTCTTTATGAAATTAATAATCTGGTTCATGAGATTGGAGCAGGGCGATATTATCAGAAGGATGAATCTTTTCATATCGAAGAGTTAGATGAAACAGCTACAAGTATCACAAGTATGGGGCAAACACTTGGGACGGCTAATGAGGAGTTATATAAAGCACAGGAAGAACTGAAAGAAAAAGAATCCGATTTGCGGGCTTTAGTTTCTTCAATTGACGATGTCATTATGAGGTTAGATGAGAATGGAACATACATTAATATATGGACGAATGATGAATCGAAATTATCAAAGACCAAAGAGGAATTAATAGGTACAAGAATAAATGATGTCTTTTATGAGAAGGATGCATTATTCTTCATGGTCACGATACGTGAGGTACAGGAATCAGGTCAGCCTAAAACGATTGAATACCAAATTGACACACTAGCTGGTAAGCGATGGTTTCAAGGGAGACTTGCCCCTATTGTAGATGAAACAGGTGAATTTCGTCATTTTGTTTTAACAGCTAGAGATATTACTGACTTAAAAGATCTGCAAGATTCGTTAAGAAAAGCAAAAGAAGAAGCGGAGCAAGCAAGTAAGGCGAAGTCAGACTTTCTATCCAGTATGAGCCATGAACTAAGGACACCTATGAATGCCATTTTAGGATTCACGCAGTTGTTGGAATATGAAAAAGATTCTTTAACGACTTCTCAAAATGAGAGTGTTGAAGAGATTTTGAAAGCAGGAAATCATTTATTAACACTTATTAATGAAATTCTTGACCTTGCTCGAATAGAAGCTGGAAAATTAACAGTCTCTCTAGAACCTGTGGATGTACAACCTGTTATAGATGAGGTACTCGGGATTATTTCTCCTCTTGCCACGAATAAAAGAATTACAATCGATCATAACCTTGACTTATGTAATGGAATATACGTTTATGCTGATCGTACAAGACTGAAGCAAGTCTTACTGAATCTGTTGTCTAATGCTGTTAAATACAATCAGGATGAAGGTTGTATTCGTGTAGAATGTTCAGTTAAAGATGGCAAAGTGCATTTCCTTGTAGAAGATACCGGTCTTGGAATTGATGATCAGGAAATTGACCAAATTTTTGAACCGTTCACCCGCATTCTTGATGAGAAAATTATTGAAGGAACTGGGATTGGGCTAACACTATCAAAACAATTGATGGCTTTAATGAATGGGACAATTTCTGTTAAAAGTGAGCTAGGTGAAGGGAGTATGTTCTGGATTGAGCTGCCTGTAGTTGAGAACATCTCAACGAACCAAAACGAAGCAGTGGAGGAAGAGTCAACTGTACTTACTATTAATGAAGAAAGGAAGAGTCTTCTTTATATAGAGGATAATCCAGCCAATTTACATTTGGTTCAAAAATTGATCTCCCATAAATCAAACATTGATTTCATGTCTGCAATGAATGGTGAAATTGGCTTGGAGTTAGCACAAACTCATAGACCAGATTTAATTTTAGTAGACTTAAATTTACCTGGATTAGATGGATATGATGTTCTTTCTAAGATTAAGGATCACCCTTCTACTAAAGAAATTCCTGTCATTGCAATTAGTGCAAATGCAATGCCTCGTGAAATCGAAAAAGGAATTGCAGCAGGGTTTCAGGACTATTTAACAAAGCCGCTTGAAGTAACTACTTTCCTAGAAGCACTTCAAAAGCATCTATAGATAAACAATCAAAAACACGCCTTCATTTCATGAGAGGCGTGTTTTTTCCAATTTCATGTATTGTCCCCTAAATACTCCACAAAGTAAGTGTTTTCATATATACTTAAGTTGAATATACCCCAATTCATAATGACCCATTTAAATAAGGATCAATGTTATGAATGAACAAAAGTTACCCTGTTTTTGCGAAAACCGTACTTTTCTGAGGATGATAAAATATGACATATCGAATTTTAATTGCAGATGACCAAGAAGCATCTCGAAAATTATTAAAACAAATGATAAGTAAGGTTGCTGCTGACTCTTTTTCCGTAATTGATGAGGCTGTGGATGGAGTGGATTTAGTTGAAAAAGTCATTCAGCATCAACCAGATTTAGTCATGTGTGATATTGAAATGCCCCGTAAGCGAGGTATTGATGCGATAAGAGAGTGCGTTCAAACGATGCCATCATTGGCGTACATTTTTACAACGGCCCATGATAAGTTTGCCGTAGAAGCATTTGATCTTCATGCGTTAGATTATGTTATGAAACCTATTCAGATTAGTAGACTACACTTGGCTTTAGACCGAGCTAAAAAAACTTTAGATCAAAAACAAACAGAGGAATCAGAAAATCAAAAAGCGACACATCGCATTCCGATTCGATTCAATCGTTCTCTGTATTATGTGCAAGTTGAAGATATCTTGTTTATCGAAAAGCGTGATCGAAAATCTGTGATTCATACGGCTTATCAAAGCTATTCATCAACGGAAACATTAGAGTATTTCTTAGATTTCTTGGATGATTCTTTCGTACAATCCCATCGATCTTTTATTATACATCTGACACATATTTCTCATATTCAAACGTCTGGAAAGAGTTATCTTGTCTATTTTCACGATTATGAAACTCCTGCACAAATCTCAAAGCAAAACATTCAACGTATTCATGAGTTGATGAGCCACTTTCAGACATAAAATATTCACATTATGGGACATTTGTATGAGTAATGTTATTAAAAGGGCCGTTTTCTGTTCCAATAGGTGTTAAAGATGTCTTATAGGTGCATGTTATTGTGTGAAATGGCATTTGAAATTTTGACCAGTCTTGTTTGAAACTGCTATCGTAAAGTATGAGATGGAAAGAGATTATTTTCCTCCATCACACATAAAAGAGATAGAAATCCTTTTTTAAAAAAAGGAAAAGAGACGACTCCATAAATAGAGACATAGAAAGCTATGCAGATATCCTGCATAGCTTTTTTTCGTTAAAAGGTTTACCGTAAATTTGACACGCATGATTTCATCCTTGCATAGGCTATGGCACACACATGGTGTGAGCCTAGAAGGATGGTGAGCCAGTTTGGAGTTAACCGTTACACATTGGTTGTATGCGATTATTACGCTTTTAATTATTGTTACAATGGTGTTCCGCAAAGGAGTTGTGCTCCCCACATTACTTGGAACGTTTATCGTTGCATGGGTTTATAAAGGGGATTTAGTAGGTGGATTTACCGCAGTATTTAATGCAAACCTTGTGGCCGCCAAAGAGCTCTTCAACATTTTCCTGATTATCACGTTTATGGTCGCTTTATTACAAGCATTAAAAGATTTAGGGGCAGACCGCAGAATGATCCAACCTATTCAGCCAGTAATGAAAAATGGACATATCGCTTATTTCGTACTTGTCGGCGTCACCTATGTCATTTCTTTATTTTTCTGGCCGACACCAGCTGTTCCGTTGATTTGTGCGCTTTTGGTGCCTGCTGCTGTGAGAGCTGGGTTGCCAGCTATGATGGCAGCAATAGCCGTTGCTTTAGCAGGTCAAGGGATGGCTTTATCATCAGACTATATCATGCAAGTTGCTCCTGGGTTATCAGCAACTGCAGGGGGAATTGACAAGGAACTGATTGTAGATAAAGCCCTTGTTTTATCCCTTGTAACAGGTTTTGTAGCAATTGGTTTAGCTTACTTCATGAATAAAAAGACCATTCGTAAAAAAGGAGATCCTATAATAGAACAAGAGTTGCAATCCCTCCAAGGACTTGGGAACGAAGAGAAAACTCGTGAAGCTTCAAGTAATGGTGTTGGATTCTGGAGTAAGTTGTTTGCAGTATTGGTCCCGTTATCCATGCTATCCGTTATGGTATTTATGATTTCAACGAAACTCGGATCAGGTCGCATGGGTGGTTTTGAAGGAGGAGATGGAGCTGCATTTATTGGTGGGGTAGCTGTCATTTTGTTATTATTAGCTACCGTTGCTTTCGGCCGTCACAATGCACTTGATTATATTAGTGAACATATAACTGATGGGTTTGTGTTTGCTTTTAAAGCAATGGGACCTGTAATCCCTATTGCTGGATTCTTCTTTTTAGGAAGTTCTGACTTTGCAGGATCGATTTTATCACTAGGAGATGCAACGGCGCCTGCATTCTTGTTCGATCTGGTTCAAGCATCACAGGAAATTCTGCCCCAAAGTACAGTTTTAGCTGCGTTTAGTGTGTTAATTATTGGAATCATTACAGGGCTTGATGGATCTGGGTTCTCAGGGTTACCCCTAACAGGTGCTTTATCTGGTGCACTTGCGAGTGGAGGAATGGACCCAGCCACGTTAGCCGCAATCGGCCAGATGGGATCGATATGGACTGGTGGAGGTACCATCATCGCATGGTCATCCATGATTGCCATCGCAGGATTTTGTGGCGTTCCGGTCATGGACCTTGTAAGGAAAAACTTCATTCCAGTCATGTTGGGGTTATTAGCAGCAACATTATTCGCGGTATTGATTTGGTAAAATAAAATTAACAACAGATATAAAGAAGGTTATATAACCACATGGGATTGTTCATTACCATCCTATGTGGTTTTTATTTATGAAAGCTAATGCTTATTCAGTATTATGGCAGGATTGTAGAAGACTTGAAACTGAGAGGAGTCCCCTTGCTGTAAAGTAATTTGTTCCGGTCAGTGAAACGGCAAGCCTGTTGTGGAAGAAAAGCCGAGCCTCCTCGTGCCTGCGGGGTCTCGTCTTCCCTTTGTTACCACGACAGTTTGCCGTTTCCTTCCCTCCACGCGATTATG
>NZ_AULJ01000080.1 GCF_000425225.1 Pontibacillus marinus BH030004 = DSM 16465
ACTACAAAACATGCCTCATTTCATACAATCGACAAAACATGTTGAAATTAGAAGTCAGAAATATCTGAATAACGATTTTTCGACATATTGGATCTGTTCTTAGCTTTATTTAAAGCAGTATTGTTTATTCTACTTAAGCCCCCTTATCTTGAAGACTTGGATTCGAGATAAAGGGCGTATGGTTCCGTTGCTTTAGTGGAGTGCGGTGGGCTGGGAAACGGGCTGCTTTCCCCGGACGAACGATCGAGCCTCCTCATTCGCTAAAGCTCCTTGCGGGGTCTCGCTCGCCCGTTTTTCCGGAGGAGTCAGCCCGTTTCCCAGCCCACCTTAGCCGAATGGTGACTAACGGAACCGCAGCGATGTTGAGAGGTCGGTGCTTACGGACATTTGTTCCGCTAATTTGCTTTTAAATGATCTTTTTGAAGAGCTTACGGACATTCATTCCGTTATTTGCTTCAAATCACCTTAAAAAAGACTATTTTGTCACAAATAAGGTACCATATGTCCGTAAGATTTAGAACGCACATCCAGGGTCCGTTAATTTCCACAAAAGCAAAGGGGGGAAGGAAACGGCAAACTCCCGCGGTAGAAAGAGCAGATGAGACCCCGCAAGGAGCCTGCGGATGAGGAGGCTCAGCTGGTCTTCCGCAGGAGTATTGCCGTTTCACTGACCCCCTTACTCTTATAAAAGCAACGGACTCCTCCCAACCAATATCTCGAAATCAAGTCTTCAACAATCCTGCCATATAACGGAACAATAAAAGCGATAAAACAGAAAATCCCCGGGTGTTAAAACCCGAGGAGATTCATGATTTTAGGTAAAAATATAATAGCTCCGATAACAGCGGATGTAATCGCTGCTACTAATACAGATCCAGCTGTAATGTCTTTAATTTGCCCGACAATGGTATGTCGATCTGGGGATAAAAAGTCCATAATGCGTTCAATAGCAGAATTAATCATTTCAAGAATAAGAACCAACGAAACCACTAAACAAATAGAAATCCATTCATACGGCTGAATATTGAAAAATAATCCCATTAACACAATAATAAACGTGGTAATGAGGTGAATCCGAAAGTTTCTTTCCGACTTAATGATCTCTTTAATTCCATTGAATGCAAAGGAAAAACCAATCAGCTTCTTCTTACCCTCTTTTGAGTCCAAAGGCATTTAATATATCCTCTTGTCTAGTAAACATCTTCTTTTCATCTTCCTCATTCAAGTGATCGTATCCGAGTAAATGTAAAAATCCATGCAGAGCTAAGAAGCTTAATTCACGCTCTAATGAATGCTGATACTCTTCAGCTTGTTCCTTTGCTTTATCAACGGAAATGATAATATCTCCTAATAATACCGGCATTTCTGCTCCGATGATTTTCATTTCCTCTTCCCCTTCTTCTTGCATGGCAAAAGAAATAACATCTGTAGGTTCATCTTTTTGACGGTAATTTCGATTAACAGCTTGAATTTCTTTATTATCTACAAAAGATACAGACATTTCTGCCTCAGTTTGTACATCCTCTTCCTTCGCAGCAAATTGTAGTACGCGATCAATTAGATCAATGTAATCCTCGTCTACAGAATTGGTTTCATCATGAAAATCAATTTGCATTATTTTGCCTCCTTAACGGGTTCTGTTGCTTCATCAGGGTATTGGATTCTAGAGTGAAAGATCCCTTTTAGCGTCTCACAAATCGCTACATGAATACGTTCGGTATCTTTCAATGTTAAAGGACTATCCGATAACTGACCATCCAACATACGATCTGTAATAATGGAATGGACCAACTTTTCAATTTCATCAGTTGATGGCTGTTTAAGTGAGCGAACCGCCGCTTCAATCGAATCACATATACATACAATTGCGGCTTCTTTCGATTGAGGTTTTGGACCAGGATATCGGAACTCTTCTTCTCTTACGTTTGGATTTTGTTCTTTATCTTTGTAATAAAAATACTTTAATAATGTTGTACCATGATGCTGCTCTGCGATATCTACAATTTCTTTTGGAAGACGATGCTTTCGTAACATATTCGCACCGATATAAGGGTGCTCTATTATTATTTCCGCACTTTGCTTCGGTTCAATCCTATCATGAGGATTTTTCATACCCATTTGATTTTCAATAAAGAAATGAGGTTTATGTGTTTTTCCTAAATCATGATAATACGCTGCCACTCGAGCAAGAAGGCCGTTTGCACCAACTGCTTCACATGCCGCTTCACTCAGGTTTGCAACCATTACAGAGTGATGATAGGTGCCAGGCGTTTCCGTTAAAATTCTTCGAAGTAATGGATGGTTCGGATTGGCTAAAGTAAGCAGCTTCGTGTCTGACAAAATCCCAAGACCTGTTTCGAATAAGGGAAGTAAACCGAATGTTAAAACAGTTGATAAAATGGCAGCTATAACCCCATAAAGTAATGGATTCGTTATATCCGTCCAACTGAGCGGTTCATAGGATAATAACATGAATACAATGACTATCAAAACATTCGTAATCATAACACCTACACCCGCTTTAATGATCGCAGCACGGTCTTGTACATTTTGAAGAAACAATACGGCTGCTAATTGGGTGAATATGAAATAAAGTCCTGCCTCCACATTTAACGTTCCCGGTATTTGTTGGTTAAAAAACACGGTACCAAATACAGCGAACACCACAGAGAACAATACGGCAATCCTTTCGTTAATCAAAAGCTTTAACAGGATGGCACCTGATGCTAGTGGAACTGCAAAATATAAGTTATCAAGCGATGACTGAAATACACTTCCGACTTTCATAGAGCCAAACATGAGAATACAAATCATAAATAATGATACGACTGTGCCTACATCTAACCTTTGGCTCATATACAACCGATTCATTTCATGGCCAATTACACCTAGTGACAACACTATCAAAATGATTAATCCTATGTACGGGTAAGTATTGCTCTTACTATCTAAAAGACCTACAAGAGAGAGCTTTTGGTAAACTTGCTCTGTTATCCTTTCACCTTGTAGTACAAGCACTTGCCCTTGTTTAATCATGACAGGATCTACATCATTCGCTACATCTTGTTTAGCTTGATTCGTTTTTTCAAGATCCACAAATGAATTTTGAACGATAGCAAAATCAACTATATCATGTAAAGCTTCCTGTAAAGAAGCGTCAAAACTTACTAAGTCCAACTTTTCCTTAATGTTTTGTTTCGCATTTGTAACGTTACTGGCTTTAACGCCTTCATTCATCCGTTCAGATATCGCCTTAAGAACTAAATCTTCAGCTACATTCCGCTTTTCTTTTGATAATTGAAGTAATTGAGTAAATACAGAAGAAGGAACAGAATTAGAGATTTCTTTAGATAATAGGTGTTGAAGTAACTCCTCTTTATCTAATTTCTGCTTTGCTTCTTTTTCGTCTGAGCCAGTTGATACATCTTTTTGATTGTTTTTCTCCGCAGCAGATACAGCTCCAAACATTTCTTTTATATAATTAATCCTCTTGGCTGTTATGGATTGGTTAACCGAGTATATATCTGCTACAGACTCAATGGCTTCCCGTCTTCTTTCATCAGTCTTTTGCTTGTCCTCAATGCTTATAGGAGACATAATCGTTTCTTTAGCTGTTTCAAATCGTTGTATATCATATGTCTTGGTTTGTACATTGGAAAAAGCCATAAGAAACATGACCGCTCCTAACAGCAGAAGTGATCCTCCTATGGCTAGCCATTTATTATAGATTAAACGGTTGACTTTGAAATGATTCCACCATTGATTCTGCATCATGTCACCTCATTCCATCCCAAAAATATAGAAATAAGACCCTCAATCGGGTCTTACACATCTACATTTCTTCGTAAGCGTCAATAACTCTTTGAACAATTGGGTGACGAACTACGTCAGCTTGCTCTAGATAAGAAAAAGCTACTCCCTCTATCTTAGAAAGCTTCTTCTCAGCAACTTTCAAACCAGATGTTACACCTTTAGGTAAGTCTACTTGAGTGATGTCTCCTGTGATAATCATCTTGGAGCCAAAACCAAGTCGTGTAATAAACATCTTAATTTGTTCTGGAGTTGTATTTTGAGCTTCATCTAAAATAACATATGCATCATCAAGAGTACGCCCACGCATATAAGCTAGTGGCGCAATTTCTATCGTTCCTCTTTCAATCAGGCGTCCTGTATGCTCGGTTCCTAAAACATCGTGTAAAGCATCGTAAAGCGGACGTAAATAAGGGTCTACCTTTTCTTTAAGATCGCCTGGTAAAAACCCTAAGCTTTCTCCTGCTTCCACAGCAGGTCTTGTTAAAATTATGCGCTTAACATCACCGTTTTTTAGTGCTTGTACAGCCATAACTACAGCTAAATAGGTCTTACCAGTACCAGCAGGACCAATTCCAAATACAAGGTCATGCGTTTTCATACCTGAAACATAATTACGTTGACCAAGTGTCTTTACTCGGATTGATTTCCCATTATAATTTTTAGCAATTTCATCTTCAAATAGTGTTTCAAACTCTTCAATTTTATCATTTTTTGCTAAATCTATTGCATAAATAACATCACGTTCAGATATTTTAATCCCTCTACGGATAACCTTTAACAATGCATGAAATACTTGCTCAACAAGTAGAACATGGCCTCGATTACCTGATGCGCTTACATGCTCGCCTCTTGTAACAATAGAAACTTGTAGTTGGTTTTCAACTTGTTTTAAGTTACGATCACCTGTCCCAAATAACGCCATTGCTTCATTTGGGTTATCTAATTGTATATCAATCGTTTGTAAGTCTTCTTGCATTCTTCAGTCTCCTTGAGTGATAGGTTGTGTTTTCACAATATTTTCTTGAACTTTAAAGTATAGGATTAATTTAACTGTACCATTCTCTTTCTTGCTGTGCAAAACTTTTTCAGAGATGAATTCAGCGTCCTCATGAAGCTTTTCTCGTAGCTCTTTCTTGGCTTGTTCAATTCCTGCTTGGACTGCTTCATCTTTAGTCCTTGCCTTTTCAAACTCTTCTTTTTCCCATAGCTTTTTCGTTGTTAATGATAACGGAATTTCCCATTTAAACAAGTAAAAAGGTTTATTATAGGTCTCTGTATGAATCTTTTTATAGTCTGGGTCTCCAAAGCCCCATATCGGTACTTCGAATCCCGCTATATTGATCGCATATTGATTTTTCTTTTCCCCTGTAAGGACATTGTAGTTAACCGAAAGCGGAATGGATAGCTGACTTTTATACCAGGTTTCTGCAATGATTTCACCTTTGGCTCGAACCGCTTCTTCTTTATCTTCTTGACCTATAAGGCCTGAAACTAACATATCTCCCTCTTCTACAAAATCATTAACCTTCACAAGAGGAACGCCCGCTTCTACAAACATATCTACAATAACACCTTTTTTACTTGCAATAAGATGTTGTGCACCCTTTTCAATATTTTCTTCTACAATTGTTTTTTCGATACCTTGTAAATGATAGGTTGTCCCATTCTCTGTAATTCCTATCCACAATAATTCCGGTATATCTGTAAGCAGCTTTTGTTGCATCATACTAGGTGTATCAATGTTAAATTTCCAAGCGCCAAATTGAACACCATATTTATCTAAGTTCTTTTCAATCTTATGCTCAATTTCAGGTGTAACACCGTCAATTTGAATACTCCATACCATATTAGATAATAGAAAAATCATCATACACCCTAATAAAAAACCAATTACCAATGGTTTCTTACTTAGTAGTGAACTTAGCCAAAACGGTAAACCCATCCGTTTTTCAAAAGATATTTTGTAATCTGTATTACGCCTAGTTTGTTTCAAAAGCGATACATCTTCCAGCTTTATATTGGCCTGACATGTGTACTCGTCTATCTTTTTGATATCCCAAAGCATAATACCTTTTTCACTACAACGGTTAAAAAAGAACTCGGGGAACTTCCCCTTAACTTTAACCGTTGTGTACCCTGTAAAGAAGACCCCTTGAGTTATTTTCATAATTGCCTCCTAGATCTATGAGTTTTCTTGCAAAAATGTAACCTCTTCAATCGTGCCCTCAACTAAAATTTCTTCTGGGAGCATCATCCTAAGGACAAAACCTTTACCTTTAATTCGAAGCTGTCCTTGATTTAATTTCAGACGAATCTCATGCTCTGAAAATTGGAGTAAACCTTTATGATTTTCTATGTAAGCATGTATTTGACCAATTGTCGTTATCCTTGGAAGTTCGAGGATGACATCTGTTGGTAAATCCAAATGCTGTGCAAGCCAGTTTCCAAATCGTTGTTGCCAAGTTTTCATCCGTCATGCCCCCTCTCACATACATATGTATGAAAAAAGCGCGAAATGTATCACTACATTTCGCGCTTTGCTTTGGAAAATTATTTATTTTGAGCGATAAGGTTTTTGAGATCTAGGTGGACCTAACACTTCAGCCATAATTAAACTATGGGCTAATTTCTTTTGAGAGAGTTTTTGTACCCCGCTCAACCTTACTTTCGGTTTTGCTCCCTCACCTCTATAAGGCTTTAGTTGATCACGTTGATAGGGAGCTTCCTCCTCTTGTTGATAAGGCGTTTCATTTTCCCTCTCATAATGGTTATGCCCTTTTTCATCTTTTAATGCATTATGCTCTGGGTCTGATATTTCTTGAGCAGATGTTTGTGTCGTTCTGCTTTGACTATCCTTGTAACGTTCTCGTTGGCGTTCAGCATACGTTTTTAAATCTGTTTTGGTCTCCGTCCCAATCTCCACTGAACTTGAATCATTTGATGTAGTTGTATTCCTCGTAGAAGATTGAACGGGTTTTGCTTCAGATCTGGCTTTCTTTTCATCTCGGTCTTTCTTAAAGACACTAAAGACCCAACCAAGCACACCAGCAATTATGGGCGCTAATGCTAAAAGATCATCCATACCATCGCCCCCTTTCAGAAATATGAGCGATCAACTTACTCTTCTTCTTCGCTTTCGTCACTGTTCATTTTTCCGATTACATCACGCATATCCGTATCAGCCTGAATGTTCTTTAGATTATAATAATCCATAACACCAATGTTTCCGCTTCGCAGAGCTTCTGCCATAGCTTGTGGAACTTCTGCTTCTGCTTCCACAACCTTCGCCTGCATTTCTTGTACACGAGCACGCATTTCTTGTTCTTGGGCAACAGCCATTGCACGACGTTCTTCAGCGCGAGCTTGAGCGATATTTTTATCTGCTTCAGCTTGGTCTGTTTGAAGAATCGCACCAATGTTTTTACCGATATCAATATCAGCAATATCAATCGAGAGAATTTCAAATGCCGTACCCGCATCTAAACCTCTGCCAAGTACATTTTGAGAAATACGATCAGGATTTTCTAGTACTTTGTTATGATCTTCTGAACTACCGATTGTACTAACAATCCCTTCACCTACACGAGCAATAACGGTATCTTCACCGGCACCACCTACAAGGCGGTCGATGTTAGCACGAACGGTGATTCGAGCTTTTGCTTTCACTTCAATTCCATCCATAGCCACACCTGCAATAAAAGGTGTTTCAATAACTTTAGGATTTACACTCATTTGAACAGCTTCTAATACATCTCGTCCCGCCAAATCAATCGCAGCACCACGTTCAAAGCTCAGTTCAATATTTGCACGATGAGCAGCAATTAGTGCATTAACAACACGGTCTACATTACCACCAGCAAGGTAATGACTCTCAAGCTGGTTTGTTTGGAGATTTAGTCCAGCTTTGTGCGCTTTAATTAATGGGTTAATAACACGATTCGGTACAACGCGACGTAAGCGCATCCCTACCAGTGTGAAGATCGAAATACGTACACCTGCTGCTAATGCGCTAATCCATAACATAACTGGAATAAACGTAAATAGCACAGCGACAACAATAATGATAACGGCTATTAATACAATTGGTAATAAATCTTGTGGATTCATTTTTCATTTTCCCCCTTTTTATTCTTCCTTGTCTAATTCTCTAACAACTACGCGAGTTCCTTCAGCTTTTACAATTTTCACTTGAGCTCCATTAGAAATGTAGCCACCTTCACTTACAACATCAATTCTTTCTCCTTCAAAAATTCCAGTACCTGATGGACGAAGAGGTGTTAAAGTAGTCCCTTCTAATCCAATCAGTTCCAAACGACTCTTTGAAGAAATGTATCCTTTTTCTGTTGACGTGGAATCACTTAATATAATGTTCCTAAAGAATCCTCTTTCAAGTCCCATAAATCGGAATAAAAGCACAGATGCGATAATTGCTACCATTAACGCGATCGCAATACTCATGGTCATATGACCCATATCATCTGTTGAAAGGAAGAGAGAGCCGATGATTGCTCCTACTCCAATAACACCTAATATACCGCCTGGGACAAAGATCTCTAAGACGACACAAACGACTCCGATCAGGAATAAGATGATCACTTCATACCCAGCTAAATCGGCTACCATATGACCGTAAAAGAACAGTATCAAAGCTGAGAATCCCATTATCCCTGGAATGCCAAAACCTGGAGAATATAGTTCGACTACAAACCCTAAACTTGCTATGGATAACAATATAGGAACTACAACTGGACTCGTTATGAATCGAGCAATATTTTCTGTTAACGTAGCTTGAGTCTCAATCGTTTCAGCGTCAGAAAGGTCCAATCTTTCAAGAAGCTGATTACGGCTATCCACAATGCCCTCAGCATAACCAACTTGCATGGCTTCCTCAGCACCTAAAGTTAAAAACTTACCTTTTCCCGCTCGAAGCTCAGGTAGATCAATTTCTTTATTCGCCATTGCTTCAGCATATTTAGGGTCTCGATCATTGGATTTCGCAGCACTTCTCATCGCTGTTATCCATGCGGATTGAGCTTTCTTATCTGCTGCATTCCCGTCTGAAGTTATGACCCCCGCAGCCCCCATCGTTGCATTTGGATCCATATATATTTGATCTGCATTCATAGAAATATAAGAGCCGGCTGATAATGCATCTTTCTTAATATAAGCTGTAGTCGGTATTTCAATAGCTTGGAAGATCTGAGCAATATTTTTAGCAGCTTCAACACTTCCGCCTGGCGTGTCTATCTCAAAAATAATATGGTCAGCACCTTGCTTACGGGCTTCATTCGCACTTCTCTCGAGAAAGGCTTCAAGGCCTCTTTCAACCGCATTTTCAAGCGGCACAATGAAAACTTTTTTCCCTTCCCCTTCTGCTGCTGAATGCCCAGAAAAAAACATGGGAAAGATTAAACAAACAATAGATAAAATCCAAATCAACCGAGCAATCTTTTTCATGGTTTCCCCTCCTTTCATTATTGTGCTACCTCAATTACGAACAGCGTTCCATTTCGTTTCAAAAAAATTGATAACGCATTCAAATGATTATGTAAAATATTAAAAAAAGACCGCCCGAAACAGGCGATCTTTTCGCTTTAAGATAAATGTTTTTGGACTAATTGATTTACTTGAGAACCATCTGCTTTGCCTTTTACCTTCGGCATAATGGCGCTCATTACCTGGCCCATTTCCTTCTTAGATGTGGCACCGACTTCCTTAATCGTTTCTTGAACGATCTCATCTAGCTCATCTTCAGAGAGTTGGTCAGGCATATATGATTGAATCAGTTCAATTTCACGCTCAGATTTTTCTGCAAGATCATCTCGACCAGCATTTTCATATTCTTGGAGGGAATCTTTTCTTTGTTTTAACTCACGAGATAAAACAGCTAATTCTTCTTCCTCTGATAATTCATCCTTACCAAGTTTTATGGCTTCATTTTGGAGAGCAGATTTAACCATACGAATTGTCGCAAGCTTTTCCTTCTCTTTATTCCTCATGGCCTGTTTCATATCTTGGTTTAGATGATCAAGTAATGACATTTACCTTACACCTTCTATCTGCGCTTTCTAGCAGCTTCAGACTTTTTCTTACGTTTAACGCTAGGTTTTTCGTAATGTTCACGTTTACGATATTCAGCAAGTGTACCACTCTTGGATACACTACGCTTGAAGCGACGAAGAGCATCTTCAAGAGACTCGTTTTTACGCACGCGAGTTGAGTTTGACATGCTATTTCCCTCCCTCCAAAGCAAAAAGACAGTTTCAAGATTACATGTGATCAATTGATATGACACATGCCTTAGGCAATTATAATACATTCCCTAAATAGATTCAACTTTTTTCTGAATCATCTTCATAAGGTTTTTTATATTGCTTTTGCTTTGCCTGTGCCTCTAATGTAACATATGTAGATCTACCAAGATAGAGTGGAATGTTTAATTTTTCAAAGTTAGGTAATCCATCCTCCTGGAATAGCCCTTCATCTACGTGACATGCCTCTATATCACCTATTACCCACTCGTGGTCACCAGTTATAACCATATTATTGACCGAGCATTCATACACAATGTAGGCGTCTTCTAAATACGGAGCATTCACCGTTTCAGCATCTCTTGTTTGAAGGTTTGCTACTTCTGTTTTATGAACATCTTCTCCACTTACAGAACCAGATAATTGAATAAATTCAGCTAGAGATTCCGGAAGAAAGTTGATTGTAAATTTTTCTTTTTGTTGCAAGCATTTATAAGTGAATCGTTCTCTTCCAATTGCAACTCCATACATTGGAGGGTCAATTGATAAAAATGAGTGCCAACCCGCAGCCATAAAATTTGGATTTTCATCCCCATATGTACCAACTACAGCTACCATCCCAGGATAACTATGCATTTTCACACGATCTATTTTTCGCAGCATTTATATCTCTCCCCTTTCATTAAGCTTAGGTTTTCATTAAAAAATCTTCATGAAATTTCACCTTGTCCATATAGTGTTATAGAGGTGAATGACTTTGGCTGATTTCTTAACTTTATTTGCTATATATATAAGTATTTTTTTATTTGGGATGACTGTACTTCGAATTGGGTTATATCAACTTTCCTATAGGAATATGAGACAAGCTTTACAGCGCTTCACATCAAATCCTTTTAAAGGAATGTTAATGGGCGTGCTCGTGACAGGGGTTTTACAAAGCAGTTCCTGTACGATGGTGTTAACTGTAGGATTTGTTTCAGTTGGTTTAATTACCTTCCGACAGTCTATTGGAATAATTCTTGGTGCAAATATTGGGACCACTGTTACTGCAGAAATTATGACGTTTTATGAACAGATCCCTTTATGGCCATTACTTATCGTTGGGGCTATATTCCTTCTTTTCCGTAAGCCTATTGTGTTTGGCGCTGGCGCAATCTCTTTTGGGTTAGGTACGGTTTTCGTGGCTTTAAATGGTCTTGAAACATTAGCTGAACCGATCAAAGCGTTTCCTGTGATACAAGAAGCATTGCAAACAACAGATACATACACGAGTGCCGGGATTCTTTTAGGGACAGGCCTTACGGCAATTATTCAATCCTCTACTGCAACTACTGGGATAGCGATGACTTTTTTAAACGAAAACTTGATTGGGCTTTCTTCCGCTATTGCTATTATGCTCGGAGCAAATATTGGAACCTGTATAACAGCTTGGTTTGCCTCTATTGGGAGTAACCGTGAAGCAAAGCTCGTAGCACTTGCACATATTTGGTTAAATGTTTTAGGCGTGCTGGTGTTTGCTCCATTTGTGCACGAAATGTCGAGCTTGGCTCAATGGCTTACACAAGACCCTCTTAAACAGTTGGCCCACATATCTGTTTTATTTAATGTTGTTTCCTCTCTTATTGTATTACCTGTCGTTACACAATTCACGAATTTTGTCCTTTGGGTTCATCGGAAGAGTGGGTGATGATATTTCATTGAGCTATATAGTTGATACAGAGATATTCAACTATATGGCAGGATTGTTGAAGACTTGAATCTGAGATATTGGTTAGGAGGAGTCCGTTGCTGTTGAGTAGTTTGTTGCGGTCAGTGAAACGGCAAGCCTGTTGTTGCCCCACACGACGTGGGGTAGTTCTACGTTGCCACATGATGTCGCGGTTTTAGTAGAACCTCCATTGTATAGCCGAGCCTCCTCATACGCTACGCTCCTTGCGGGGTCTCGTCTTGCCTTTGTTACCACGACAGTTTGCCGTTTCCTTCCCTCCACGCGATTATGGAAACTAACGGACCATAATTTGGCTTTCCCCACCTCATATTGATTGGAAATCATAGTAAGAGAAGTTGCTCAGACCCTTGTCATGATAGGATTAACCTGGAATTAGAACACTCTCTCCCAGAACTACGGCGGTTCCG
>NZ_AULJ01000081.1 GCF_000425225.1 Pontibacillus marinus BH030004 = DSM 16465
CGCTAAAGCTCCTTGCGGGGTCTCGCTAGCCCGTTTTTCCGGAGGAGTCAACCCGTTCCACAGCCCACCTTAGCCGAATAGTGACTAACGGAACCGCCGTAGTTCTGGGAGAGAGTGTTCTAATTCCAGGTTAATCCTATCATGACAAGGGTCTGAGCAACTTCTCTTACTATGATTTCCAATCAATATGAGGTGGGGAAAGCCAAATTATGGTCCGTTAGTTTCCATAATCGCGTGGAGGGAAGGAAACGGCAAACTGTCGTGGTAACAAAGGGAAGACGAGACCCCGCAGGTACGAGGAGGCTCGGCTTTTCTTCCACAACAGGCTTGCCGTTTCACTGACCGGAACAAATAACACAAAAGCAACGGACTCCTCTCAGTTTCAAGTCTTCAACATAACTGCCATATTGCTGAATAACGTTCATACAATAAAAAGTCTCGTCACATTAATATGACGAGACTTTTTATATACTTATTAGAAATTCCCAATCAACGTCTTAAACGTAGGAGACCCTGGTGGTGAATTTTCAATAATATCAATGAACGGAATTGTGTATGCAAATGCGATTAGAACAACAGCAATACCAATCCATAGACGCCAGTTTTCTAAAATAATAGGAGTAGGCGCTGCGTTATCAGCTTCTTCAGCAATAGGGAATTCTTCTGTTCCTTTTGGAGCAAAGAAGGTCATATAAATAAAAGTGTAAAGCATTAAAATAATACCAATGAATAGAATTGAACCACCGATAGCCTGGGCGTATTGATATCCAATCCATTCAGCAGCTTGTTCAGTTCCACCATAATCAGAGTAAGAAGAACGTCTAGGTGCTCCAAGTAAGCCTGCAATATGCATGGAACCTGACATGATAAACATCCCTAGTGTCCATACGATGGTTTGAATAATGCCTAAACGGTTAGTTTTAGCATCTAATTTTCTTCCTCTTAATACTGGAATAAGCCAATAAGAGATACCGAAGAAGGTTAAAATGACAGTCGTTGCTAAAGTTAAGTGAAAGTGTCCAGTAACCCAAATTGTATTGTGGACCACTAAGTTTAATTGGTTTGATGCATTAACAAGGCCACCCGCACCTGCTGGAACAAATGCAATCATACCAATCATAGGTGCTAAAAAGCGTACATCTTTCCAAGGTAACGTTTTAAACCAGCCAAACAAAGTCTTTGCACCTTTTGCACGTCCCGCAGATTCAAACGTAGCAAACATAGAGAATGCAGTTAGTAAAGAGGGAATAGCAACGGCAAATGTTAATACAACTTGAATGTACTTCCAGAATGGATCAATTCCTGGCTCTAATAATTGGTGGTGAAATCCAACTGGAATGGAGAACAATAGAAATAGAATGAAAGCTAACCGAGCTAAACTATCACTAAAGATCTTGCCACCGATAATTTTTGGAATAATACCATACCAAGCCATATAAGCAGGTAGCAGCCAGAAGTAAACAAGTGGGTGACCAAAGTACCAGAATAAGGTTCTACTTACTAAAATATTAATTTCGTCAACAAGGCCAAGAGACCATGGGATAAACTGTATAAGAACAGTAGCTGCAACTCCTAGAGTAGAAATGAACCAGATTAACATATTAATTACAACCATAAATGCTAATAGAGGAGACTTTTCTCCAGGGTTTTGTTTTTTCCAACGGTATAACTGACGGAAGTTTACAAAACACGCAATCCAGGAACCTACAACCACAAATGTAAGTCCAAAGTAGAAAATTGGGTGCGCTGCAAGGGGGGCGTAAAAGGTGTATAGAACACTAGCTTTACCAAGCAGAATCATGGTAGCCGTAGCTGTTGTTCCAATAACCATTGTCCAGAATGCAATCCATCCCCATTTTCGTTCACCATTTGTCATACCAACTGTTTTTGCCATTAAAGCAAACTGAAAACCTATAATAAAGAAAGTTGTTAATACAAGTGCAAGAATAACTCCATGAACCGTTAAAATTTGATAATAGCCAATACCAAAAGGTAGTTGAACTTGACCTGTTCTAACTAACGTTTGAAGTAGCCCCATAAGGCCACCAATAAGTAAAGAAATAAAAGCAACCCACATATGAGCCATCGTTAGTTTAGCGTTTTCTTTTCCGAGTTTTGTCTCAACAGCAATCATTCTTCATACACCTCCACTTGCGCAGTCATAAACTGGTGTCCAGTACCACAATATTCATTACAAACGATCGTATAAACGCCAGGGTTATCAAGCGTGACCTCTACTTGATTAATGTATCCAGGCTCAAGCATCATGTTTGCATTCGTGCCGGCAACTTGAAATCCATGAACCACATCTTTAGTTGTACCTTGGAACATTACTTTAGACCCTGCTGGAATTCGAATTTTTCTAACCACATTTCCTTCTTCATCTTTACCAAAATCATAATTAAAAGCAGAAGCAACAACGTTCACAACGTAATCCAAATCTCCACCTTCAACTTCTTGCAAACCTAAGTTTTCTTCCTTAAAAGGATCGTGTGCCTCAACACGTTGTGGGTCAATTACCGTGAGACAACTTGGTGGCTGTGCTCCCTGAATAAATGCTCCAATCCCTAGAACAATTAGGAAGAATAGAAGTGTTCCTCCTCCAATAAACATCCATAATTTCTCAAGCCTATGCATGTGCATAACTTTTATCCCCCTTAATACTTAATGCATTACCGATTTAAGAATATCCCCCAAACAGAAAACCATGTGCCTACTAGAAAGGCGAAAACAAACATAACGGCAATAAATGTACCTTTTAAGTTAGGTTCTTCTTGCACGATCTTTGTTTTCGAATCCGTTTTTTCTAAGTGAGTGTTAGGCATGTTTTACCTCACTCCTTTCTTTTAAGTTTCAAGAAATTGTTTTTACACTTTTATCTTACAAGAAAATTCACAAGAGAAAACAAAAATGGAAGATGATTCACAAATCGTTCATGAAGTGCTGGAAAATCAATGATACCAAGGGTTTGTATAGTTTTGGCAAAAAAAGGATAATGGAGATTTTGAACGTTAAATGACAAAGTTTGGAACACTTTGTGAAATTAAGAACATCTAACTGTTTTGTGGGGGTGATAGAGATGGGGAAATATACAAAAAACCTTAGTTAAGGGGATGTCCCATAACTAAGGTCTTATTTTTAAAAGGTTTGTCTATCGACAAGTGATCTTTATTAGCTTAATTCTTTTTTCATATTAGGAGCAAGTAAACCTGCTTTTTCATAAAGGTTACCTAGCTTTTCTTCAAATGAAGAGAATTTCTCATTTGCTTTTGTAAAGTCAGCTTCAACTGGTTTATCAAGAGCTGATTTTACTACATTAAAGTAAGCTTCCAAATCCCCAATCGCAGCGTTTAGTTTTTCTGTGTTTTCGTCAGAAAGCTCACCTTTTATGGAAAATGAATTTAGCTTTTCAATCGCTTTTTCAACTTCCTTTTGAACGTCTACAGCTTTTGTTGTAACTTCTGCTTTAGCAGTTGCAAGTTCTTGTTCATCTTCAATTGTAGAAAGATTTTCAATTTGAGCTTGAATATCTTTCACGACAACATTATGAGGACGTAACTGCTTAGATAGTTCTAGTTGTGTGTCTAGAAGAGTAGATTGTAATTGTTTATTGTTCTCTTCTTTTTTGTCTCCGTTTGTAGCTTCTTCTTGCGTTTGATTTTCGTTTTCTTTGTTTTTGTCTGCAGTACCTTCAGATTGTCCGCAACCAGCGATAACAAATAGCGAAGATAAACCAGCAATTAATAATTGTTTTTTCATCTCTAAATGAACCCCTTTCATATGTACATAAAGTAGTTTATATTTTCCTTTTCAAAATGTAAACAATACAGAGAAATGTTATAATTATTAAAATATTGAGATTTAGGAGGAGAAAATGAAATGTATTTACCTAGTTTTAGTTTGGAAGGGAAGCTAGCAGCTGTTACAGGTGCTACCAAAGGAATTGGTTACGCCATTACAATGGCATATGCAGAAGCAGGAGCAGACGTCATTATTATATCTAGAACAGAAGATGATGTTTACCGTGTGAAAGAAGAGGTAGAAGCATTGGGGAGAAAGGCTTATCCAATTGTAGAAAATGTTCAAGACTATAATGATATTATTAACCAAATAAATGGAATGATTCATGAGGATCAACCTATTGATATATGGGTGAACAATGCAGGGATGAATATTCGAAGCGACGCTTTTGACGTATCTGAGCAAGAGTGGGATCAAATCATTCAGACAAATATGAAGAGTGCTTTTTTCTTAAGTCAATATGCTGCAAAACGAATGAAGGAACATCAGCGAGGTAAAATCATTAATATAACATCTGTAGCAGGGCACGTCGCTTTACGTACAGGAGTTGTTTATGGGATGACAAAAAGTGCGCTCATACAAATGACTAAAACCTTATCACTTGAGTGGGGGAAACATAATATCCATGTGAATGCAATTGGCCCATGGTATTTTCCAACCTCTCTTACTGAAAAACTTTTAGAGAATGAGGAATATGTACAAGAAATCGTTGATCGAACACCAATGGGGAGAATTGGTAAATTAGAAGAATTAGCTGGTTCTGCTGTATTTCTAGGTTCTGAAGCTAGTAATTACATAACTGGACAAACCTTGTTTGTTGATGGAGGAATGACCGTTTACGGATTTTAATAAAGAATAATTGGAAAAGGAGATGAACAAAATGTTCATCTCCTTTTTACATCCTATTATAAGTTTAATCTTCCACCATCAAAATGAGTTGTAGGGATTCTTCTTCACTTAATTCTACTGGAACTCGAAAAGCTTTTTTAAAACCAGAAATCTTTGTCGATCCTACAATTACAGTCGGTGGTGTAATATCAATAGAGACTTCTCTCTGCGAAACAACCGTTGCCAAGTTTCCGGCGATCATATTAGCTAACTCACCCGTGAAAGATTCTAACATTTCTCCTTCAACAGGCATGCCAAACATTTTTTCCCCAATACTTCCGATGCTTTTATGGTTTCCTTCAATGACAAGTCTACCTTTCATATCTCCAGTCATTCCAATTAAAACTCCCAATTCAGCTTGAATCAGAGGAGCTTCAATTAATGAAGGGGAGTCGATATTCACATCAAAAGGAATGATTGATTTCACAGATTCAATTGTACCATTTAAAACTTCTGTAATACCTTGGCTTACTGTCAAAAAACTCCCACCTTCGTTCCATACATTTTTCTTAATAATACCACAAATATCGACAAAATGCGTGGTTAATTTACATGATATGTGAAAGGATAATGTAAAAGGAGGGGTTTGAATGTCCTTTATTACCTCTGTAGGAGTAAGTTTACCTAAATTTGAATTGCATCAAAAAGATATAAAATCTTTTATTCAACACATCTTCCCTCGAGAAAGAAGAGAAGTAGAAAGACTATTACCCGTATTTGAGCACGCATCTGTAGAAAAGAGACAATTTGTTGTACCAATGGAATGGTTTGGTAAAGACCATACCTTTCAGGACCGAAATGATACTTATGTAGATCAAGCTCTAAAACACTCGCTACATGCAGTTGATGATTGTTTAAATAACGATAAATTCTTACAAAAACAAATTCCCTATGAAGCAATTGATATGGTTATTTTTGTTTCTAGCACAGGAATAGCTACACCTACGATTGATGCTAGAATGATGAATGAAAGACCTTTTCGGGATGATGTGAAACGTGTTCCAGTTTGGGGACTAGGATGTGCCGGGGGCGGGGCAGGGATGTCGAGAGCAATGGAGTATACTAAAGCTTATCCTGATGCTGTTGTACTTGTGGTTTGTGTAGAACTTTGTAGCTTAACCTTTCAAAAAAATGATCACAGAAAGAGTAATTTTATAGGATCAGCTTTGTTTGGGGATGGGATTTCCGCAGCTCTTGTGTTAGGCGAACAATCTCCCTATCTCTCACAGAAAAGGATGATAGTCCCTAAGATGCAAACAGCTAGTTCAAAATTAAAAAAGGGAGCACTTGATGTTATGGGGTGGAATATAAACAATGATGGATTTCAAGTGGTATTTGCTAGAAGCATTCCATCTTTAGTGGAATCATTTTGGAAAGATCATGTGACTGCTTTTCTAGAGAAAAGTAATTTATCACCACACAACATTCCGTTTTTTGTTGCCCATCCAGGAGGTAAGAAAGTGTTACAAGCCTATGAAGAAGTACTACAATGTTCGTCTGATAAATTCAAACATTCATATGAAGTTTTGAAAAATCATGGGAATATGTCCTCTGCTACAGTGCTACATGTTTTAAAGAAATGGATGGAAGAAGAACAAGAAATGGGAACAACAAGTTTGATGGCTGCATTAGGACCCGGATTTAGTTCAGAACTTCTTCATTTGGAGTGGTCATCATGAATGTGATTTTTATAATCATTTTCCTATTAATTGTCTTACAAAGAATCGTTGAAGTTATAATAGCAAAACAAAATGAAAAATGGATGAAAAATAGAGGAGCTATAGAACATCACTCAGATCATTATAAATGGATTGTTTTAGTTCATACGCTCTTCTTTTTTTCTATTATGATAGAAGCATTTGGAGAGGAGCTTGTTCTTAATCAGTGGAAAGGTTTACTTTTACTGTTATTTGTCTGTGCTCAAGCCTTTCGAGTATGGTGCTTAGTATCATTAGGAAGGTACTGGAATACTAAAATTATTGTGCTCCCTGAGGCAGAATTAGTAACTAGAGGGCCATATAAATTTATGAAGCACCCCAATTATGTTGTGGTGGCTATTGAATTTATTTTAATTCCATTGCTATTCAATGCTTATGCCACAGCTTTTATATTTCCAATCTTACATGGCGTCCTAATGAAAATCAGGATTCCTTATGAAGAAAAAGCCCTTTCAAGAGATGAATTAAAAAGTAATTGAGAAAATTTATCATTCTCATTGAAAACCATTTCGAGCTTTGCTATACTTTAATTAGTATTGAAAATCATTATCAACCAAAAGAAAAGAGGGGCTGGAATGGTTTTACTTATCATGTTAACCGTAGTCGTTTATTCGGCATTAATGATTGGGTTATTAGCAAAGTTGAAAGATCAACATGTATTATCATTACTTAAATTTGTTCAAGGAAATAAACTTTCAAAAATGAATCAAAAACAAAAACAATATGAAAAAGCACTCTTAACCAGGTAATGTAACGATACCTGGTTTTATTTTTGATCAAATCTAAGATGTAATGTTTTTAAAACCGTTCAATGTATGCAATAATCTTTAAAATAATAATATTTTCTTTATTTAGGTTTTCTAGATATAATGAGACATATATGGTTGGTATAAGGAGGAGGTACATCTTGGAACTGTTGATCTCCGTGCATGATGCTAAAGATTATTTAGACAAAGGTCAGAATGTCCTGTTTGCAGATTGTCGCTTCTCTTTGCAAAATCCTCAAGAAGGCGAAATGCTTTTTAAAGAGGAACATGTGCCAGGGGCTGCTTACTTTGATCTTGAGAAAGACTTAAGCGGTAAGGTTGAAGATACTGGTGGTCGTCATCCGCTACCAAATATAGATGTTTTTATACAAAAGGTTGAAGAGGCAGGTATTAATAAAGACACCACAATTATAGCTTATGATGATCAACGATCGGCTATGGCCTCAAGGTTCTTATGGCTTATGAAATACCTCGGTCATCAAAGGGTTTATATTATGGATGGCGGTTTGATGGCTTGGAAACAAAATCAATACCCTGTTACAAACTCTCTGGAACATATTGAGATGGGTAAATTCCAATACGACCTACATAATGAGTTAATTGCAACCCAGCATGAAGTAGCTGAAAAAATTGAAGATCCAACCGTAGCCATTTTAGATTCCAGAGCATTTGAACGTTATGCAGGCTGGGAAGAACCTATTGACGATAATGCAGGACATATTCCTTCTGCACAAAATTACTTTTGGAAAGATCTATTTGAAGATGGTTTCTGGAAGTCATCGGATGTGTTAAAAGCACACTTTTCTAACTTAGAAAAGTATAAAGAAATCATCGTTTATTGCGGATCTGGGGTTACCGCTACACCAAATGTGGTTGCTCTCTGGGAAGCGGGCTTTCAAAATGTGAAATTATATGTAGGAAGTTGGAGTGATTGGATTACCAACCCAAACAATGAAATTGCAAGTGTATCGAAATAGAATTAGGATTCTTGAGATTACTCTAGACAGAATAAAGGATGTTCAGAATGGCGCAATCGAAATCACTCGGTTATTTCATTGAAGATTTATGGACTAAAGGGTTTCGCTTAACCGATAAGGATATTCATTTTATATATTTAGGGAAACATTATACAAATTCAGAAGATTGGCTCGTAATATTGGCTTTGAAAGTTACACTTCAGTTTCAGTTTAGGTTTGTCGGAAGTTTCTTTTTAGGTGTATTAGAGTATTTAAGTGAAAATCACCCAACTTCTCGAAAAGAAGCATGGCAATTATTAGAACAAAAAGGAATTTCTAAATACAATTTTGGACTTAATAGTAATGTTATGAAGAGTTGAACATGGAGAAAAAGTTATTGCATAGCTAATTGGCTGTCTTCTATAAAGGAGAGAGCCATTTTTATATAAATTAGACCAACCAATATCATTACGATTGTGGCTGGTCATGAATGGCCTTACGTGCTAATTCATCAGCATGTTTATTTTGTTTGTCAGGAATCCACTTTATAAAAAAGTAAGGGAACGTCTCACTTAGTTCCTCAGCTTTTCTTAAATAGGGGAGAAAACGTTCTTGTTTCGTACTCGATTTTTCTATTGAATCAACCACTAGCTTCGAATCAGAACGCACGCTTAATATTTCATCAGGAAAGTCATTTTGACAAACCTCAAGTGCCTTAATTAGCGCTGTAAACTCGGCCTCATGATTTGATAATACTCCGATTGGAAAAGAGTAATAATGCTGCTCTTTCCCATTTTTAATATATACTCCAGCACCACTTGGTCCGGGATCTCCTTTAGAAGCTCCATCGATATAAACCTCAATCATGTGTTTAACACTCCCTATACGTGAAAAACAGCGGTATCCAGTAGGATGACCGCTGTCTTTATAGGTAATTTTATTAGTTTTTAGTTACGTTAGCTGCTTGAGGTCCGCGGTCGCCTTCAACGATTTCGAAAGTTACGCTTTGACCTTCTTCAAGTGTTTTGAAACCTTCTTCGTTGATTGCAGAATAGTGTACGAATACATCATTTCCACCTTCAACTTGAATGAAACCATAGCCTTTTTCTGCGTTGAACCATTTTACTGTACCGTTTTCCATTGTTACAAATCCTCCTAAAAGCTTTCACGTGATACGTGGTAATACAAAGAAAACGCTAGAAAGGCAACCCCCGCAAGAAATGGAGGACCACAAAATCCTGGACCACTTCTATAGAAGTTACCTTTCTTTCATGAATCCGCTTATCTTCTTTGCTTATGTTCAATATAGCGTATTTTAAGAAGTGAGTCAACATTAGAGAAGTGAATTAACTAAAAAATTAAATAACAATAAAAAGTATTGTTGTATGAGCTTTGGTAGCGTTTACAAAATATTTTATTTATAATGGATTTGACTCTGTTTTTATTGAATATTACGTTAAAATAAGGGAGAGTTAAAGAGAAAGGGGAAACGATATGAAAACTGATATTCAAATTGCGCAAGAAGCCAAGATGAAACCAATCCAAGACATTGCAGAAGGTTTACATTTAGACCTTGAGGATTGGGAGCCTCACGGGCATTATAAAGCTAAATTGTCTGATTCACTTTTAGAGAAATTACATGATCGTCCTAATGGGAAGGTAGTTCTTGTAACAGCTATTAACCCAACGCCTGCAGGAGAAGGCAAGTCTACAGTAACAGTTGGGTTAGGACAAGCTATGAACCGAATAAATAAGAAAACCATAATTGCATTACGCGAACCTTCATTAGGCCCAACAATGGGGATCAAAGGTGGAGCAGCTGGTGGTGGTTATTCTCAAGTATTACCGATGGAGGATATTAACTTACACTTTACTGGGGATATTCATGCCATTACAACAGCAAATAATGCTCTATCCGCCTTTATCGATAACCATATTCACCGTGGTAACGAATTGAACATTGATGCTCGAAAAGTAGGTTGGAAACGTGTTGTTGACTTAAATGATCGTGCCCTTCGTCAAGTAGTGGTTGGTCTTGGTGGTCCATTGCGAGGTGTTCCACGAGAAGATGGATTTAACATAACAGTTGCCTCAGAGATTATGGCCATTTTATGTTTAGCAAAGAATTTACAGGACTTAAAACGTCGCTTAAGTGAGATTGTATTTGGATATACATACGATGATAAGCCTGTAACAGTGAAGGAATTGGGGATGGAAGGTGCCCTGACCTTGTTATTAAAAGATGCTCTAAAGCCTAACTTAGTTCAAACGATAGAAAATACTCCAGCTATTATTCATGGAGGGCCTTTTGCGAATATTGCACATGGATGTAACAGCGTAATGGCAACAAACATTGCTGCCAAGCTTGGCGATTATGTTATAACAGAAGCTGGGTTTGGAGCAGACCTTGGTGCTGAGAAGTTTTTAGATATCAAAACACGTGCGGGAGAGTTTGAACCAGACGCAGTCGTAATTGTTGCCACAGCTAGAGCCCTTAAGATGCACGGCGGAGTAGCTAAAGATGAGCTAAGTTATGAGAATATTGAAGCGCTAAAACAAGGAATGGAAAACCTTGCAAAGCATATGGATACCATTTCTGAATATGGTCTTCCTTATGTGATCGCTTTAAACCGTTTCCCAACAGATACAGAAGAAGAGTTAAGTTATATTCAGAAATGGTGTGAGGAGAAAGGTGTTCATATTTCCTTGACTGAAGTTCATGCAAACGGTGGTCAAGGTGGAATTGACCTTGCTGAAAAAGTAGTAGATACGGTAGAGAACTCTTCTAAAAACTTTAAACGTATTTATGATTTAGAGGAGAGCATTGAAGATAAAATATTAAAGATTGCTCAAAAAGTGTATGGTGCTTCAGGTGTGGAATACTCAAGCCAAGCTAAAAAGCAATTAGCACAGTTTGAACAACTTGGCTGGACTAATTTACCGATTTGTATGGCGAAGACTCAGTATTCCTTATCTGATGATCCAACATTGCTTGGACGACCAACTGACTTTACGATCACAATTCGGGAATTTAGCCCTTCTATTGGTGCAGGGTTTATTGTAGCTTTAACAGGTGATGTTATGACAATGCCAGGCCTTCCGAAGAAACCTGCGGCATTAAATATGGATGTAGATGAAAACGGAAAAGCTTTAGGATTGTTCTAGAGTATAATTTCAAAAAGTTCTGTTGCGCATTGCGTGGCAGAACTTTTTTATTAATATTTAAGGAAATAAGTTGTTTGTGAGTATATTATTCAATTATATGGCAGTTATGTTGAAGACTTGAAACTGAGAGGTTCCGTTGCTGTTGTGGAGTGCGGCGGGCTGTGGAACGGGTTGCTTTCCTGCGGACGAAGCGCCGAGCCTCCTCTTTCGCAAGCTCTCTGCGGGGTCTCGTCACTCCGTTCTTCCGCTGGAGTCAACCCGTTCCACAGCCCACCTTGGCCGAATGGTGACTAACGGAACCGCCGTAGTTCTAGGATGAGGTGTTCTAATTCCAAGGTAGTATAATCCTATCATGACAAGGGTCTAAGCAACTTCTGTGAATATGTTTTCCAATCAATATGTGGTGGGAAAGTCCAAATAATGGT
>NZ_AULJ01000082.1 GCF_000425225.1 Pontibacillus marinus BH030004 = DSM 16465
TACAGCAACGGACTCCTCTCAGTTTCAAGTCTTCAACAATCCTGCCATAAAACTGAATAAGAAAAAATTTCACACATATTTTAAACAAAAGACTATATATATCATAAAGTAAGTAAATGTCCACCACAGGCGAACATAATCTTTTTCAAAATTTTCCTGAATTTTGTTGACGTAAGATTTTGAAAATTATATAATCAAGTCATTCACTATTGAGAGGAGGTCACGTTAAAATGAAAAACTTTGTAGAGAACCGTTTGATTGCCATGAACTCTATATCGGTCGTGATCTCCAATCGTTTTCCTTTCTCTGTCTAGAATATCTATGACAAGTTCATAAGGGATTCGTGTCACGACATTCGTTCGTGACCTTTTTTGTGTGTACACAACACATACGTCTCGGGCGTATGTGTTTTTTTATGCCTTTTTTACACTTTTAGAAAGTTTAACTGTTGTAAGGATTAAAGTATAAGAAAATACATCGGTTTCGCCATTTTGGGCGATAACCGTGTTTTTCTAAAGGTTGTTCTAGCTTCATTCGAAGCTATTTCAATAAATCAAACATTTTTTAAGGAGGAGAATGAATGTGAGTTACGTAACGGAAATGAAGATTTTAAATGATTGGAAGGCAGAAGGCGGATAGTTAGATCAAATTAAACAATTTTATAGTGAAGAGCAGGTGAACGATTATGTTTTCAGTATTAGGTAAATTACAGTGGTTTTTTAGAGATTATTGGCTTCGATATTCAGTAGCGATTTTTCTACTGATTATTGTAGCCGGGATAGATATCATTCCCCCGAAGCTTATCGGGTCAGCGATTGATGCTATTCAGTTTGAAACGTTAACGAGAGCGAAACTAACAGAATTATTACTATGGTACGGGGTAATTATTGTATCGAGTTATGCCATTTCTTATGTTTGGGCTTACTTATTGTTCGGAGGGGCCTTTACGCTTGAACGAAAAATGCGTTCGCGATTAATGCAGCATTTTCTCTCGATGACTTCCTCATTTTTTGGAAAGTATCGTACAGGGGACTTAATGGCTCGTTCGACAAATGATTTGAAAGCGATCTCCATGACGACAGGTTTTGGGATTTTAACACTTGTGGATGCTACGTTTTTCATGTTGATGATTGTAGGCGTTATGATCGTAACAATCAGCTGGAAGCTTACGTTAGCAGCGCTCATTCCTTTACCAGTTATGGCGCTTATCATGAACCGGTACGGTAAAACGATCCATGATCGATTTACTAAGGCTCAAGATGCATTTGGCGATATGAATGATGATGTACTGGAATCCATTCGAGGGGTTCGGGTACTGCGTGCTTTTGTTCAAGAAAAGCAAGATGAAAAACGCTTTGGCGATATGACACAAGATGTATATGAGAAGAACGTCGAAGTAGCCAAGATTGATGCCATGTTTGAACCGACCATCAAAGTACTTGTTGGCCTTTCCTACACAATTGGGCTGGGGTATGGTGCACATCTTGTATTCCAAAATACGATCACGCTAGGTCAGCTCGTTTCCTTTAATGTGTACTTAGGTATGCTCATTTGGCCGATGTTTGCTGTAGGTGAGCTGATCAACGTGATGCAGCGGGGTAACGCTTCGCTTGATCGTGTAAATGAAACATTAAGCTATGAAGCGGAAGTGAAGGATCCATTAAAACCAAAGTCTGTTCCATTACCAAAGTCCATTGTCTTTGATGATGTGACATTCCAATATCCTGATACGGAACGTCCGCAGTTACAAGGTATCAAACTAGATGTGGAACGTGGTCACACGATTGGTGTAGTTGGAAAGACAGGAGCAGGTAAGACGACTTTATTTAAGCAATTGCTTCGAGAATACGCTGGCATGAAAGGGAAACTTACGATTTCTGGTGCATCCATTCATGACCTAACACTAGAAGACACAAGAGGGTGGATTGGATACGTACCCCAGGATCAAATTTTATTTTCTAAGACGGTACGGGAAAACATTCAGTTTGGCCATGACGATGCTTCAGATGGTGAGATTGGCCGAATTCTAGAGTTAGCTCATTTAAAAGATGATATCGATAATCTACCGAATGGATTAGACACCAAAGTAGGAGAGAGTGGGGTTACCCTTTCAGGAGGACAGAAACAACGTGTTTCTTTAGCTCGAGCGCTAATTATGGATCCGGAAATTTTAATCTTGGATGATTCAATGTCTGCAGTTGATGGCAAAACGGAAGCGAACATTATTAAGCACTTAAAGGCTGAGCGACAAGATAAAACGACCCTAATTTCAGCCCATCGCTTATCGGCTGTCCAACATGCGGATCAGATTATTGTGTTAGAAGACGGTGAAATTGTAGAGCGTGGGACACATGATCAACTGATGAAAAAAGGTGCTTGGTACGCCGAACAATTCACCAAACAGCAAATGGAATCCGGAAGGGGGGATGCGTAATGAGTAAGCCGTCAACGGAAAAACGCCTCCTTCAGTACGCTTTATCATTTAAGAAGACAATTATTATTGGGTTAATCTGCTTAACCATAGCCGTTGCGCTAGAGTTAACAGGTCCATTCATTGCAAAACGCCTGATTGATGAACATATTTTAGGGATTGAATCCACTTGGTATCAGGTACAGCAAAATGATGATGAGCACACAGTTGCTTATAACGATGGATTTTATAAGCGCAGCGATCGGATTGAGCCTGATGATACTACGTCTAGTAAGGCTACGATTTTACAATCTGGTAAATCGTATTATTTTATAGCAGAAGAGGTTCCGACCACTGGGAAGAAATCATTTGAAAATGGGACTTTTACCATTGAATCGCCTGATGGAACGGTCACAGCTCCTGCTGAGAAATTAGATTTAGATGAGCTTTATGGCTTTTTTAAACCGGAAACGAGCTCAATTATATGGTTATTGGTCTTGTATGTGGTCTTATTATTGATTGCTGCAGTTTTTCAATATAATCAAACCTATCTTTTACAAATGTCTTCAAATAAGATTATTAAAAAGATGCGCACAGATGTCTTCGCACATATTCAACGAGTGCCTGTTGATTATTTTATTAATCGACCGGCAGGGAAAATTGTAGCTCGTGTGACGAATGATACTGAAGCCATTCGTGAACTGTATGAACGTGTGCTTGCGACATTTATGACAAGTGCCATTTATATGACAGGGATTTACGTTGCGTTATTCTTGCTGAATCCGAAATTAGCAGCGATCTGTTTATTACTCATTCCGATCATGGCTGTCTGGATGAAGCTATATAAGATTTACGCAGGAAAATATAATGAAGTGATTCGTTCAACCATAAGTGATTTAAACGGGAACATTAATGAAGCCATTCAAGGCATGCCGATTATTCAAGCCTTCCGTAGACAAAAACAAACAACGGAAGAGTTTGAAGAGATGAATGAGCGCCACTTTACCTACCAAAGCAAGTTGTTAAAGCTAAATTCATTAACTTCTTTTAACCTCGTTAATGTTGTACGGAATCTAGCATTTGTTGCTTTCATTTGGTATTTTGGCGGTGCATCTCTTGGTGTAGGTACAATTGTTACGGTGGGTGTATTGTATGCATTTGTTGATTATTTGAACCGATTGTTTCAGCCTGTCATCGATGTAGTGAACCAGCTCGCTCAGTTAGAGCAAGCCAGGGTTGCAGCAGGCCGAGTGTTCGAACTCATGGATCATGAAGGGGAAGAAGTAAACAATACCTCGATCAATCGTTATAAAGGAAACATTCAGTTTGATGATGTATCTTTTGCCTACGAGGAAGATGAATATGTTTTGAAAAACATCTCCTTTAAGGCAAATGAAGGGGAGACCGTAGCTTTTGTTGGTCATACCGGATCTGGTAAAAGCTCGATCATGAATCTGTTGTTCCGGTTCTATGATCCCCAGAAGGGCAAGATTACGATTGATGGTATCGATACGACATCCTTATCACGTCAACAAGTCCGAAGTCACATGGGGATTGTTTTACAAGATCCATTTATCTTTACGGGGACGATCATCTCCAATGTGACGATGGGAGATCCGAATATTTCCCGTGAACGAGCAATCAAGGCTCTTAAAGAAGTAGGAGCAGATCGATTTATTGAGAAGCTTCCGAAACAGTACGATGAACCTGTAAAAGAGAAAGGGAGTACGTTTTCTGCAGGTGAGCGTCAGTTAATCTCTTTTGCAAGAGCACTGGCTTTCGATCCAGCTATTTTGATTTTGGATGAAGCAACAGCGAATATTGATACAGAAACAGAAGCGATCATCCAGAATGCTTTACAGGTTTTGAAACAAGGAAGAACAACACTTGTGATTGCGCACCGACTATCTACAATCCAGCAGGCAGATCAAATTTTTGTCCTGGATCACGGTCGTATTCTTGAACAAGGAAGACACGAAGAACTGCTTGCTGTGGAAGGGATCTATTACCAAATGTATCTCATGCAGCAGGGAGGACTGGAAGAAGTCGCAATTTCGTAGCATAATAGGAAGTGAGTGCTCTATGCATTCGCTTCCTATTTATTTTGCTTATAAGGAGACTTTATATGTCCAGGGAACATGAGCGTGAACAACCTGATATTATAGATGATGATTTATATGAAGAAATTGATGAAGAGGAACTAATAGAACTAGTAGAGGAAGAGAAACAAAAAGCTTTGGAACGTGAAAAGAGAGAAGAGGAGGAAGAGAAGAAAGGTCCTCCTGCTTTTCCGAAATGGGCGTTTTATTTAATAGCTTTTATGATGGCCTTAAACGTTATGGCTTTTCTTCCTAAAACGTTCTCCATTCCGGCGATTGATTTTTTAATGAAATCTGCTGAGCTTTCAACAAAACAGGAGATTGATACATACCAGGAATCGGTCGTGGTCATTGAGTCTGGGAATTCAAAAGGTACTGGTTTTTCGATATCGTCTGATGGATATATCGTGACCAACCATCATGTCGTTGATAATGAACAGCCTATTACAGTAGCTTTTCCTGAGCAAGGGTTATTTAAAGGAGAAATCGTAGCTAATTTTGAAGAGGTCGACTTAGCTTTGTTGAAAGTAGAGAACGAAGAGAATGTCTCCCTTCCCCATCTTTCTCTGGCAGAGAAGACACATTTTGAGAAAAGGGAGCATGTTTATTTTATTGGAAATCCACTCCGGTTTAATGGCATTGCCAATGAGGGAGAAGTAATTGGATATACAAGATTAAGTGATTGGGATCAAGATGTTCTTATGTTGGATGCGCCGATCTATCATGGGAATAGTGGAAGTCCTGTGATTAATGAAGAAGGGGAAGTCATAGCAGTGGTTTTTGCTACGATCCGTAAAGAACAATACGGCAAAGTCGGATTAGCTGTCCCGGTTACGTATTATCATGAAAAAGTTAGAGGACTTTCTGGAGACTACCCTCACTAATTTGAGGTAGTTTGCGTATCTCCATAAAGTGGAATAAGACATATAGACATTTCACAAAAGGAGATGGTCTGATGTTATTTCCAACAAGTAAATTGGAAGGTTTAAGAATTGATGCATCTGATGGTGAATTAGGAAAGATTAAAGACATTTATTTTGATGATAAAAAATGGACGATTCGGTACGTTGTAGCAGATACAAGAAAATGGTTGCCAGGTAAAAAGGTTTTATTATCACCTGCATCGTTAAAGGAAATTCCATTCGACTCTGACAAAATTGAAGTGGATCTGGATAAGGAAACCATACGTAACGCCCCTCCAATAGAGGATCATGAGCCTGTTTCTGTGCGTAATGAAATGGAGCTAAGTCGTTATTATGGTTGGTCTCCTTATTGGGAAGGCGAATATCTGTGGGGAACTATGGGATATCCGCAGATCATGGAACCTGGTGCAAACCCAACAATGATGGCAGATGAAAAAATGGAACAGGAAAAGAAAGCAGAAGATAATCCTGCTCACCCAGATCATAATCTTCGAAGTGTCCGAGAGGTGGCAGGCGAAAAATCCGGTTATCGAGTTTTTGCACAGAACCAAGAAATTGGTCATTTAGAAGACTTCAGCATTCAACAGGAAACGTATAAACTACAGTATATGGTGATTAATACAGGAAGTTGGTTGAATGAAAAACTTCGAATACTATCAACGGACTGGATTGAGTCTATTGATTGGGAAAACCATATCGTGAAAGTAGATATTGACCCAGGTCAATTAAAAAATGCACCAGATTATGATTATGAGCATGAGGTTACGAGAGATGTAGAAGAGCATATGCATCAACTATATGCAAAACCATTTCAAATTTAATAGATACTCCTATAAGAACTCGCATCACGACTAAGTGGTGCGAGTTCTTTTTAGTTGTTCAGTTATATGGCAAATATGTGGAATAAGCTGCTGCGGTGTGGTTCCGTTGCTTTTATGGAGTGCGGTGGGCTGGGAAACGGGCTGCTTTCCCCGGACGAACGATCGAGCCTCCTCAATCGCAAGCTCTCTGCGGGGTCTCGCTTGCCCGTCCGGAGGAGTCAGCCCGTTTCCCAGCCCACCTTAGCCGAATGGTGACTAACGGAACCGCAGCGATGTTGAGAGGTGGATGCTTACGGACATCTGTTCTTTTATTTTGAACTTTAAAGGCATTTCGAGAGTCGTTACGGACATATGATACCTTATTTGTGACAAATTGGTCTTTTCCAAGTTGATTTAAAGCAAATAACGGAACAGATATCCGTATGGTTTATAGCTCACACAACCAGGGTCCGTTATTCTCCATAAAAGCAAAGGGGTGAGGGAAATGGCAAACTCCCGCGGTAGAAAGGGCAGATGAGACCCCGCAAGGAGCATAGCGTATGAGGAGGCTCAGCTGGTCTTCCGCAGGAGTATTGCCATTTCACTGAACCCTAACTCTCATAATAGCAACGGACTTCTCTTAACCTATCTTAATTCCAAGTCTTCCACATAAGGGGGTAATAAAGTAGTCTATGAAATAACAATTCTGTGACATATAAATGTAAAGTTCCTACCAAAGCCCCCATATCACAACGCTCATACATATTTTCAACACATTATGTAACAATATGAGAGGTGAAAGGGCTAGATTCATAAAGAAATATAGTGTATCATACCGTTATTGAATAAGGACTCAACCCCCGTCACGTAAGGAAAAACATGTCTAGATTATGACAAGCAGTGAAATGGTTTTGTAACACAACTGCAAAAAAATCTACAAAAACCACCCAAAAAATGATCAATCATAGCGAAAACTATAATAGCTGGAGGTGAGAAGGGTTGATCAGACGTCTGATAAAAAAAGAACAAGAGGGTTCCCTCGAAGAGCAGGTTAACCTCGTCCAGAATGGTGACGAAGAACTCCAGAACCAGCTCTTAAAACAATATCAACCTTTTATCGCCAAAAGTGTCTCAGAAGTTTGCAAACGATATATAGACCCTTCAAAGGATGATGAGTTTAGCATAGGATTAGTTGCATTTAATGAAGCGATGAAGTCTTATTCCAGTGATAAAGGAAGCTCTTTTCTATCCTTTGCCAAACTTGTGGTGAAACGAAAAGTTATTGATTATATCCGAAATGATCAAAACAATCCTGTAGTGGCTTCTCTTGATCAAGAATATGAAGAGGAAGACCAAATGGAAAATCCACAAGAAGTGCGCGCAGCGAAGGAGCAATATCAGCAAGAGACCGAAAGTTGGCATAGGCGAATTGAAATTCAAGATTTCTCAGAAAAACTGAAGCTGTATAAGCTCTCATTTCAGGAATTAACTGAAGTATCACCCAAACATCGAGACGCTAGAGAATCGGCAATAAAAGTAGCCCGTACCATAGACGAAGATGATGAACTAAGGGCGTTCGTAATGGAAAAACGCAAACTTCCTATGAAGCTTCTGACGGATAAAGTCGAAGTGAGTAAAAAAACACTTGAGCGAAATCGAAAGTTTATTTTGGCCATTTTCATTATCTTAAATGAAGATTACGTGTTTTTAAAAGATTATATAAAGGGGGTGGGCCTGTGAGACAAGGAATTGTCATGGAAAAACACCGGAGATATTCGATCGTAATGACACATGATGGATCTTTTCAAAAAGCTAAACCAATCCCGTATTCCATGCCAGGAGATGAAGTAGAATTCGAACCCTTTGAGGAAAAGCAGTGGTCATTTGCTGTTTTTCCCAAGAAATTAAAACCAAATTATCGCTTGGTTGCCATGGTTGCGGCTTTTCTAATCGCGATCCTTCCACTCTATTCATGGTTTGACTCCAACCGAGCTTATGCTTATGTCAACATTGATATGAATCCAAGCATTGAAATGAAGGTCAATAACAAGATGAAAGTTATTGAGATGATTCCTCTGAATGATGACGCAAGCTTACTCGTTGAGAAGATAACTGACTGGAAAAACAAATCCGTAGAAAAAGTAACCGTAACCGTTATCGAAAAAGGTGAAGAAATAGGTCTTATTAGTAACAGTAAAAGTGTCATGGTTGGCGTTAGCTATAAGAAGCGGATGAAACAGGATAAACAAATTACCAAAATGATTGACCAGTACTTACAAACCAATCCGCTCGACTTAACTGTAGCTACCTTTGAAGTCCCTGAAGAGATACGGAAACAAGCTAAAAAAGAAAAAAAATCGATGAATGAACTATTTGCTAAACAATATAGCGATCATGTTCTTAAGACCTCAGGGAATGAGCAAAAGGGTAATGACATCGATTCTGAAGAAGAAAAGGCCATTGAAACCTTTTACAACCAAGGAAATAACGATGATAAAAAAGCCCCCGATTCAAATGATGATAAAGAAAAAGATCATGAATCGAATAATGGTCAAACACATCCAGGACTGAATAAAGAGAAGAATAAGAAAAAAGAGGAAGACCAAAAAGACAAAGGCAAATCCAAATCATCAACCAATCCTGCTGGGAAAGAAAAAGGCTGGGCCAAAAATAAAAATAAAGACAAGAACAAGGAAGATCAAGATGACGACAACCATCAGGAAAATGATCTTCCTCCTGGTCTGAATAAACAGAAAGAAGAACTAGAAGACCTTCTAGAGTCTCTACCTCCTGGTATTCAAAAGAAATTGGAGCAAGAAGGTTATGAAGACATAGAGGAGATTCTAGATTCTTTACCACCTGGCATTTTAAAAAAGATTGATCAATCCAATCTTGAGGAACTGCGAGAAAGTCTTCGTCGTATAGATTCTGATTTATTCTCAGACTTCAATCAAGATAAAGCTAAAGAAGATGAAGGTGAGAATGAAAAAGACGAAGGTGAGCAGGGAAAAGATAAACGTCATCACGATAAAGATTCTAAAGAAGAACCTCCAGGGCAAGCTAAGAAAGATAATAAGCAAGACTCTAAACGCGGAGGAAAAGATCGCGGTAATGACAAAAAAGAAAACGGTCGCTAAGATCATAAGAATAACCGTGATTAGATCGTGATGACGTAAAATGACAACCATAAGTCTACGAGATACGGAGGAAAAGCCCATTGTAGTTGGAGAGCTGCAATGGGCTTTTTGCGTATGTGAATAAATAAGTAATTTAATTGATAAATATGGCGAAGTTGACTGTTCTTTTTTTGTTTACTTACGTTAATGTATTAAGGGATTTTATTCAGCAAACTGGCAGGATTGTTGAAGACTTGATTCCGAGATATTGGTTGGGAGGAGTCCGTTGCTTTTTTGTAATTTGTTCCGGTCAGTGAAACGGCAAGCCTGTTGTGGAAGAAAAGCCGAGCCTCCTCGTGCCTGCGGGGTCTCGTCTTCCCTTTGTTACCACGACAGTTTGCCGTTTCCTTCCCTCCACGCGATTATGGAAATTAACGGACCATAATTTGGACTTTCCCACCTCATATAGATTGGAATTCATATTCACAGAAGTTGCTCAGACCCTTGCCATGATAGGATTATGCTACCTGGAATCAGAAATCCTCTCCCAGAACTACGGCGGTTCCGTT
>NZ_AULJ01000083.1 GCF_000425225.1 Pontibacillus marinus BH030004 = DSM 16465
GTCGAGTTCTTCCTTCTAGAAAAACCTTTAGCTTTGAGGAGTGCATCTAACTCTTTTTCCATCATAGCAATAGTTTTTTCTTTTACTATTTGTTTATTAACCAAGTTTCCACCTAATTTCTATAGGTTCTTCAATTATATACCTTTACTTGTCTAACTCCATGCTACTTCGATCAAATACTATTTAGAAACATTAGTCTTTATCTTTTTGGGGTGATACCAATATACTTAATCCTTCATCCTTTCCGTTGTCCCACATTTTCACCCACGGATAGGTATTCTCAGGCAAATGAAATGTTCTTTCTTCTTGTGGTTTGATATGCTCCATACTACACATAGTACCGTTAATCTTTGTTCCCGGATGAATACTTACATTTCTTCCAGTATCATTATAATATTTGAATTTCATCAGTTTTCACCTCTATTAATTTTATTTCAAGTTACTCATTATGAAATCCTTCAAGTTTATTTTTTTTTGATCCGTAAGAAAGACGCGTTATTAAACAAACGCGCCCGATAACGGAAATCTCAATTTCAAGATAAATTGCGGCTTTTCAAGCTTAATTTAAATCATATGTAACTAATTACGTCTTTCACATTATCAAGCTTTTTAATTCTTGGATCTATTGCATCTACTCCTATTCCAAAACCTTTCATATTCATGTTTATGGCTAAATCTATATCTGCTTTAGAATCACCGATCATAAAGGATTCATTTATATCTATATTAGAGTATTTGTTAATTGCTTTATGAATCATGCCAGTCTGGGGTTTAATACAGTTACAACCTTCATCCCTCCTATGAGGGCAATAAAATACATCGAGAATCTTGATTCCCTGAGAAGATAACCTCTCAATCATTAACTTGTTAATTTGCTCATACTGTTGCAATGTTATGTAACCTTCATTAATTAAATATTGATTGGTTATTATAATAATTTTATATCCTTGTTTTTGTACTTTTTGTAGTGTGTTAATAGAATTTGAAACAAATTCGGGAGTAGTTATACTTGACCATTTTTCGTCAGGATAATCTTCAATTATTGTTCCATCTCTATCAAAGAAAGCAACTTTTATTTTAACCATCTCCAACATTAAGAAGGGAAATATTCCATTAGTTCAGTACTATGGACGTAACCATTCTTTTTATAATAATTAATACTTTCATCGCTAGGCCATACTATAATGAATTCAAAGTTATTTTCCTTAACCCACTTATTAATTGTAGAAATTATCTTGCTTCCAATGCCCATATTTCTATACTGTTTAACAGTATATACATTTGTCATGAAAGCAAATGGATATGTTATTCTCCCAGGCCTTGGAACTTTTTGTATTAATTCTATGTAAATGTGAGATATTAGTTTTCCTTCCTCTTCCGCTACCCATATATACCACTCACCATTTTTCATCGCGTTCTCTAAAAAAGATCGACATTCTCTTTCAAAATCATTATATGAAGATTGTCTTTTACTATCATCGAACTCAATTGTATTATCCCACCTCATCCTTATTAGTTGATCAATGTCTTTTGATTCCGCTAGTCTTATATTCATTTATAATAACTCCTCCTCCATGTGTATATTTGCTTTTCTCATTTTAATACCAATTATTTCAAAACTATTCTTAAAACTCAATTTTTTACTACTAAAATAAAAAAACACGCTCAATGACGTGTTTAAAAGTATTTCGTATATAAATCATGTCTCATCTTACCACTAAGTTGTGCGTATAACTTGGTTGTTTCACTCTTCTCGTGACCAAGTAAGCTTTGAATAACTTCTACTGGAGCCCCATTATTAATCATGTGTGTTGCATAACTGTGTCGAAGTTGGTGGGGATGTATATTTTTATTGATACCTGCTCGGCAAGAGATCCGTTTAATAATGTATCGTATATTATCAATACTCATTCTCTTCCTCGGTCTTCTTTCTGTAATGAACAAGCAATCATACTCATCTTCACGTTCTTCTAAATATCTTTTTAACCACAGAGAGCAGCGAGTATTAAAGTACACTTCTCTTTCCTTGTCACCCTTACCATGAACAATGACAGAATTGGTAGCAAAGTTAATGTCATCTCGATTCAACTTTACGACCTCACCTATACGACATCCTGTAGAATAAAAGAACTCGAATAGCGCATTTTCCATAGAAGTATGGCAAGCTTCTCTCAAATGTTCTATCTCTAACTCTGATAAAAACTTTGGGATTCTTTTACCTATTTTAGGTTCTTTCAATTTTGTTGCTGGATCCATCTGTATGAATCCTTCTTCATATGTCCACTTAAATAGAGATCTAAGGCAACGTACTCTATGCCCCATACTGGATGGCTTCAGATGTTCACCTTCTTCAACCAAATAATTTTTTAATTGGTCAGTAGTAAGAGTATTCACCTCAACGTCCCCAAAATGACTCAGTAGTGTATTGTACTGGTAGCAATACGATTTCAATGTTAAAGGTGAATAACCTTCAATCTTTTTATCTAGTTGATATTTATGCCATACATCAGATAAAAGCATACTAATTCACTCCCCAAGGTTATAATCCAATTAATCTTGAATCTAGTATGACCTTGGAGAGTGTACTTAATACTTGCTTTATTCAATTATATAAGAATTAATACTTAATTGAACTCCCCATTAGACTGCATGTTCATGGACTTTCATAGTTCCACATAAGCGCCCTATTGCTGAAGACATGATTTCGAGATAATAGCAGTAAAGGATTAATTAATAGCCTATTATCCCAATTTAAAATATATTATTAAACTTCTTATACACTGCCCGAACACCTAATGGCCCAATTAATAATACCAGAATAAATAAGATCAAATTAGGTGGATTCTGATAATTTTCTCCATCTATTAAAATATACAAATTCCAAACTAACGCTCCAAAATAATATAATATTAAAAATATGTACAAACCCTTAGTAAATAAGTTTCTTTTATTCATATCCCCAAACATAAATTTTAGTAACTTCAAAACGAACACCTCTTTGTCAGCTAAGTTTACTATAGATTTTTCCATTTAACTTCTCAAGGTAACTGCATAGTTAGTATATCGACTAAAACAATTATTTTTCCAGCATCCTGTTAATATGACCCTATTTAAACAAACGCGCCCTTTAACTGAATACTTGAATTCAATATAATTATCAAAATGAACGTTTACCCTAACCAAATAGTTTAAATTCATTTTCACACATTTTAATCTTCTAAATCAGCGATATATAAAGGGAAATTGTCTGAAACTGATTTCTTCAAACATTCCATATGACAAAACATTTGTTGTTCCTGCTGAGTATCACTAGCCTTATCCCAATTAGATACTACTATAATTGAAGTAATATCTGGTTTTTTTGATATTATCCTCTTATCACAAAAACAACATTGATAGGAAGAATTATCATTCATAACATCACCACATTTCGTACTTCTCTTTTTAACTCAACTAGCCGTTAGTATAAGTACATTTTCTCACAACTAATTCAATTCTTATAACAAACAAATATCCAGTTAAACCTAGGTTATAATATATCAAGATAAATAAAAAACGGTCTTTCCTTACTCCAGAATTGCGCCCGTTTACTGATGACTTGAATTCGAGATAACTTTAACTTTATACATTTATTTTATATTGTTTCAACCATATGAGAGGTATCGTACTTATATAAAATTTCATAATAGTTAGTGTTTGCTTTTATCAAAGTTAAACTTGTTGAAGGTATTGGTGGAGTTGACCATAATTCTTTAAGTGGTGTCTTTTCTATGTAGTTCATTAAAAGGTTAAGTGCAATTGAATGGGATACGATGCAAATATCTTGAAAAGGATGTTGTTCCACTATTTCTTTAAAAATATTTACCATTCTTTCTTGTACTTTAACAAATGATTCAACTGAATTATTTGTAAAGAGGTGTGGAGTCTCCCAAAATGCCCTCCATTCTTCTGGAGATTCCTCCTTATTTTCTTCAAAAGTTTTACCTTCCCAATTACCAAAAGAAATTTCCCTTAATGAATCTAATTTTACTATTTCAAATGGCCTATCTCCCTTTATAATTTCAGCTGTATCAATTGCCCTTTTGCTTGTACTTGAATAAACAGCGTTCAAATGAATATCTGATAACCTCTCAGATAATTGGTGTGCTTGTTTAATGCCTTTGTCAGTTAGAGGAGAATCTTTCCAACCTTGCATTAGTTTATTTGTATTCCAAATAGTTTCTCCATGCCTTGTAAAGTAAATATTTGTACTCACTTCTCTTCCCCCTAAATAGCTAAAGATAAATATTACGTTATTGTATCGTTTATTTACATAATTTTCAATAAATGAGCATAAAAATGTTTTTCTATGATCAAAGGGGAAGTGAGAATATCTCTTATTCCAGTTTAGCGCCCGTTTACGGAAAACTCGATTTCAAGATAAATTGTGTTTTTCAAGCTTAATTTAAATCATATGTAACTAATTAAGTCTTTTAAATTATCAAGCTTTTTAATTCTTGGATCTGTTGCATCTACCCCTATTCCAAAACCTTTCATATTCAGGTTTATGGCTAAATTTATATCGGCTTTAGAATCACCAATCATAAAGGATTGATTTATATCTATATTAGAGTATTTGTTAATTGCTTTATAAATCATGCCAGTCCGAGGTTTAATACAATTACAGCCTTCATCTCTTCTATGAGGGCAATAAAATACATCGAGAACCTTGATTCCCTGAGAAGATAACCTTTCAATCATTAACTTGTTAATTTGCTCATACTGTTGCAATGTTATGTAACCTTCATTAATTAAATATTGATTGGTTATTATAATAATCTTATATCCTTTTTCTTGTACTTTTTGTAATGTGTTAATAGAATTTGAAACAAATTCGGGAGCAGTTATACTTGACCATTTTTCGTCAGGATAATCTTCAATTATTGTGCCATCTCTATCAAAGAAAGCAACTCTTATTTTAACCACCTCCAACAGTGTGTTAACCATAGACGCAACCATCTATTCAACTTTCGCGCTGTCTTATCAGGAAATCCAAAATGGGCATTGCCGGGAGGCCTTTAACTGAAGTACTTCCAACGTGTTCAACATCTAAAATCAACTGCCCTATACATCTACTTATAACTTGTTTTATTGAGTTAAATTGTTCGACCCACCTTTCATCGAAATCAACCACTTCTATAGCATAATGTGTCAATTGTAGTCCTCTCCTTTAAAATGTCCCTCTATTTTAACATAATTAACCAATTATATTGGAAAGAGAATTCTTCTGCCTTTACGTTTCCGAAGACACAAAAAAGACGCTAATTCTTATTAAAGAATCGCGCCCGAATCAGGAAGACTTGAATTCAAGATAAATATTAAATTCTCATAGTTATTACTGATCACTCAAATCATTTATTACTTATTATGAAACCTTTATTCTGTATGTTTAATAAAATAATCTTTTGTATTTTGATGTGTGAGCATTTCTAAAACTTTTTCTTTATCTTGAAATCTTAAATCACTGACTTCATTGTCAAACGGCTTAAGTTTGTTTGCATCACCTAAAAATTCCACAAGAAACATAGTTGTTTCCTGTCTTTCATATCCGATCTTCTTTTTGATCCCACTAGGAAACTCAAAAGAAATTTTTTCACTGAATTGTTTAATTAGTTTATATTTTTGTGAACCAGTTTCTTCTTTTAATTCACGTAATACTGATTCTTTCAAGTCAATGTCCTTCCGTTTCACACCACCTTTAATAAAGTCCCATTCTCCATTGATAGTTTCTTTACCCTCATTTGTATTGATTTTAGTTTTATGTATTATTAAAAATTGGTTACCTTGAAAGACAATTGCACCCACTGCTTTTCTAATCATTATTCAACATTTCTCTTTCCTTGCATTCATGTAAAAAGTCACCTTCCATAGCTATATTATATTCTCCTTCATTTAACTCAATTTTTGTAAGACTGGTACCATGGATAAACGGAGGCTCCCATAATCTTTCTAGGGGGTAATTCTTAAAAAAAGCTAGTAACGTCTTTATTACAACTGCATGAGTAACAATAAGTATATTGCCTGAAGTATATTTTTCTTGTATGTTGCATAAAAATTTCATTACTCTGTGCCTTAAATCATAGAAACTTTCGCCTTTATGTGATCTGTATAAATGTGGTGTATTCCAAAAAGAGTAATACTCTTCAGGGTACATATTCTCTATAAATGATATAGTATTGCCTTCCCAGTCTCCCATATTGATCTCTCTTAAATTATCATCAAGTAAGATTGGAATATCTCTATTCCCCTGAATTAGACTTGCTGTCATTTGTGTTCTATTACTGGGACTTGAGTAGATTGAAACAAAATCAACATCCTTAATTCTTTTTCCTAACGACACCGCATCCTTAACCCCATTATCTGTTAATTCGGAATCACTCCATCCCTGCATTCTTTTTTGTGTATTCCATACAGTCTCCCCGTGTCTTGTGATATAGAGAGTAAGCAATGTTATCATCTCCTACCGATATTTTGATACTTAATCTGATATAAATGCTTTATATTTCATCATCCACACATCCTGCTCTTTGGATAACGACACTTTTAGTAATATATACATATTTTAACATAATCACCCAACATTATTGGTAGAGTTATTTAAACCATTCCAACAAGTAAAAAAGACGCAAATTCCTTTTAAAGAATCGCGCCCGTTTGCTGAATTCTTGAATTCAAGATAATTATCAAAATTATATCTACCTACATAAATGAGGATGAATATATCTAAAACCGGTCAACCTATTTAATAGGTGATGTTATATGCAACTAATCAAAGACCTTCTTCCTTTATTCTTTTTCTTAACAGGCGGACTCATTTTCCTTTACTTAGTAATAACCAAATATACTGAAGAGGCACATCAAAAAGAAATAAAGAAAAATAAATGGATGAAAAAGGATTATTATAATTATGAAAATCCTATATTTTACCGTATAATGAGTAATTCATTTTGGATCGCAAAAGCTCTTCTTATTATTGCTTCCCTAATTCCAATTGTGATAGGAATTCTAATATTGTGGTCAATGTATCAGACATACTTCTAACACCATTTTTACAGGTAAAGCGTTATTAAATAATCCAAATAATAATCCCTATAATAGATAGTGACAAAAATATGGGAAATATACATCCCACACCAATGCATCCTTCAAGCAAGTTATCAATAAACGAACGAAATTTCCCTTTATTATTTTCACTATTACCTAGTTTAGGCATTATGTTCACCAGTCTTTTTTGTTCTATTGTTTCAATACCAGATCAATCTTATTCTGCTTGAGTAAAAGATCAATTAAGCTTACTTTTTTGATTCACTTCAATAATGTAGGGCACATTTTGTTTCAGATTCGCGCCCTTTTGCTGAAGAATTTATTTCGAGATATCTACAATTAGATCTTCAACTATAGCACCCTTGTTTAAGAAAAACTTAATTAGAATACACTACTTTCATATCGTTTAACTTTAAGGGTGGATAAGCATGAATGACTTTATCTGGTTAATTTTATTATTATCAATAAACTTCGGAGTGTTATTATTTCTAAACAAAAAGCACAAAAAAATGTTCCCAAATAATACATTTCAAAAGTCTTTGTTAAATATAATACTCTTCTTTTTCTTTTTGCTTTCAGGGATGGTCATTATAGCATCTACACTTGAAACGATTGATGTAATTAAAAATGACATGATATATAGAAGTGGTAATCCGTCTGCTGATATAATCCATAACCTTTATAACTTCTTTCAGAAACCATAATAACTGGTAGGAGGCATGAGCATAGATTGTATTAGGCATTTAATTTATGTATGAATTGGCAGTATGTTTTTGCATATTAAAACAGACCGCAAAATAAAAGTTTTGTATAAAACTATGCATATTTTGCCGGTCTGTTTATTACTGTTACTCTAGTTTAGCGCCCAAATCTGGAAGACTCGAATTCAAGACAATAAAGCTCTTATCCACCATTTGATAAGGATCGTACTAATAAAATCCCTGTAATAATATCCAATGCCATTTGTGACTCTCTAAATCTAAATGGTGCTACAAACCATGGTTTTCCCACCCCAAACCAAGCGAACCAATAATAATCAGGGATGAAAGCTAAGATCATTAAGAGCAATGTAGGAACAATAAGCCAATTGACTTTAAAGTGTCCTTTAAAAATTGCATTTAAGCTATACCATTCAACTAGAATCCCAATAAGCATTCCATAAACAGTTAATTTAATATAAGGAATAGGTGTAGTGTCCATTTTGTTAATTAGCTCTTGTATATTCCAATACATACCCGCTATTAGAAAAATGAGTAGGGCTACAACCCCAGTGGCTAGACCCTTAAAAACCCAGTTCTTAATTGGTTTCTCCCCCTTTTATGTAAGATCTATTTCTTATATCCAATTATTTCAAAACAAGAGTAAAGCATCAACACCTTATTCCAATATACACCTATATAAAAGACGCGTTATTAAACAAACGCGCCCAAAAGCTGAAGACTTGATTTCAAGATAATTTCTAAACCTTCGTGATCCTAACCGTTTTAAAAAGGTGAGGATTCAGTATGAGTTTTATCGTGCAGCTCTTTTATAAATTGAGCCCACTCACCAGAAGTGAAAACATATTCTCTATTTTGATTATAAGCCTGATTCCTACCTTTTTCTCCAATACCTGTTATTGTGCTTTCGGCGATATCAGTATATCTATTCATTAAATCTAAAACTTTTCTATAGGAATCTAAATCCTCCTTGTTTATTACCTTATTATTGATATGTTCTTTTTCCATAGATCTGTACTGGACCATAAAATGATCACCATTTTCGTTTATAATCTTTAAAAACTTATAATTTTCTAGATCAACTTCGTCTAAATACATATTTAAAGATTTTAACTCTTGTAGTTCTCTAACTGAAGTACCGAAATTTAAATACAACTGATGTGATTCAATCTTATTTATACTTTTGTTCTTTATTATTTTATTAAGTATCGCTTTATTTTCAAAGCTGCTGTCCACTATAACAGCAACTCTATTGGCAACTTGATTCCCTAAATAATCATCATAGGAATTTTTATTTGAAACAATTATTACATTAAAAGTAATACTCACCAAAAGACATATAAAAAGTACTATCAACAATATCTTTTTCATATATACTCCTTCATTAATCTTTATTTAAGATCTTATATTTCAGTTGAGTCATAAAATTAAGTTCAATATATTTCTTTGGATTTCCTTCTTAGTCTATAAAACCAAATAAAAAGACACGTTATTCTATAAACGCGCCCTCGTATATTATTATTAGTCAGATTTGTTCTGGCTTTTAATCCTCATTACCTTTTTAGGAAGGTATAATGAGGTTAAATCAGATAGAGGTTGTCGCTCTGCGCCCTTGAAGCATTGTCTTCGTGCTTAAGACTGACACCTCTTTCTTTATAGAACTATTCGTATGAGCTGGATGGTACCTAGTTGCCGTATATCGAACGAGGTTGAGTATCTATAAAGTTAAGAGGATTCCTTACATCTGATTAATCTTATATGGGTGGTATATCTATGATTTATCTTGGTATTGATATTGGAAAGCGTCATCATGAGGCCGGACTGATCAATGAT
>NZ_AULJ01000084.1 GCF_000425225.1 Pontibacillus marinus BH030004 = DSM 16465
GATGCTCGACCATTAAAATCTGACCAGTGGATAATTTATGTGACAGCTTCCTATATAAGTCTAGATGAATATGATAAAGCTAAGAAGGTCTTAGAGGACAATTTTTCTAGTATAGGAAAACAAAAAAGATATAGAGAAGCATTTAATTATTTGGATAAACTAAAGAAAAATAATTATTAATATATTTGTAAAACCTGGATAGTTTCAAGGCTTATTGGAGGCTTTGAAGAATATTATCTTTTAATTTATCTCGAAATCAAGTCTTCAGTGTTAGGGCGCGATTCTTTAATAAGAATTAGCGTCTTTTTTTATTTTCAGAATGTAAAGACAGAATAATTCCCTGCTCAATCTAATTGGGGAATTATGTTAAAATGGAGGGGCATTGTGAAAAGATGATCTTAAACTAAAGAAGCAGTATTGTTTAATAAAAAAAGGGGGGAGTCGATGCGAAAAGGTATTTATTTTGTGCTAATGGCACTTATTATAGTCTTATTGGGTGTATTGTCTATCAATCTATACCAAAAAAATGTAGAAGCTAAAAGTGCGATACTAAAAAAAGAATTACTTATCTTTCAAAACCACATAAGTGGTACTGTTAGAGCAGTTGATTCAAAGAATAATGTTCTTATGAAAGATACATTATTAAGATTAAATACATTTGAAACCTTCCATTCAAAATATATTGATACAAAACCTCAATTAGTATTATCGTCTTACGAACAAGGACTTCGATATTTACTTACTACTAAAACTTCAAACTATAATGAAATAAAAAATAATTTAGATATTATTTTTCAAACCGTAACCTCTTATGATGACGAGATATTAGACCAGGAACAATTTGAGAAAATAATTGATGAACTGTTACCACAGGTTGAAGAATTTCGAGATAAAGCAAAAACGTTAAGTGAAGAAGGATAGTACAATTTCATCTTTTGCTACCGGAGTGCGTTAGTGGAAGAACATATTTGTAATTTATCTCGAATTCAATTCTTCAGTAAACGGGCGCTTTCCTGGAATAAGGGGAGCCCCCTTTTTATTTGTCTTGATCATAAATATATCAGATCGCCTTCTGGATATTTATGTTAAAATATGAAGGGATTTAGATTTGGTGTTCTTCAACTAACGAGGCAGGATAGTTGAATAAGGAACACCGTATTTCCAGAAAGATTTAGCTTAAGAAACTCAGTGTATTATCTGAAATTTTGCTGATTTAGGAGGAGGTTTTTATGAAAGGAATTTTCGTATTTCTGTGTTCATCAATATTTTTAGTATTAGTAGGCTGTACTGAAGATTCTTCAGAAAAGGTATCAAATGAACTTGAGAACAAAACCAAAGAGCAACAAGCTTCACTAGAAGAGTATCAGGACGACTTACAAAAGGCAGAAGAAAAAAATCGTCAACTCGCAAATGAATTGGATACATTGAAAAATGACAATGAAATAAAAAATAGTGAGCTTCAATTCAAATCAAATAAGATTAACAGTCTTCAAGCACTCTTACAACAAACCTATGAGGTTATGGGGAATGAAATTGGTGAGAATAAAGCCTTTAAAATATTGGGTCTATTCAAACCAGAGAGTATAACGGAAGATTCTCAGGTTGGTGCTGTTACTGTGCAGAATATTAAAATGGAGAAACAGAATAAGGAAATTAGAAGATATCGAATTGATTTTAACGGGGAATTAGAATTAACTGGTACGGTGAGATTAGATGAAGCACATGGCGGATATGTATTCACAGTAAACAATAAGCATTTTAACCAAGTACCTCACACAATGTATGATATAACAAATGGAACAATATCCTTTAAAATTAAAAATGAAGAAGCATTTATAGAAGCTCTAGGAGAAGACTTATCAATTGGTGAGATCAAATCAATTCATGCTGTTTTTAAAAATTACAATTCAGTCTACATTGCAGAAAGTCACTCCTCTGATTATGCGACATTTGTTGAAATGATTTCTGATTAAATATGTTTATTTCACTAACGGGTGCGTTAGTTGAAGATCCTAAGTAAGATCATCTCGAATTCAAGTCTTCCGCAAACGGGCGCAAATCTTGAATAATGGTGTTTGCGCTCTTTATCTGTTTCCGGGCCATTATGTCGAAGACAAGGATTCAACATAATGCCTATAAATAATAAAGATTACATTCTATTTGTATGATATTATTTATGAAGAATTTGAGTATCAAAATAATGTGTTTGCTAATGGACAATACGCACAACATCACAAAAAGGAATGAGGGATATTGTGAATTCTAAACCAATTAAGATGCTCTTAGTATTATTGATCCTTTTCACTATTTCTTGTTCAGGGGAGACATCAGAGAAAGTAGTATCCAACTATTATAATATGATTAAGCAAGAAAAATATATTAAAGCTACATCTTATATGACATTTGAAGAGTATGAAGAAGTTTATATAACTAAAGAAGATTATATTTCCGACCTAGAAAAGGAAGCAAAAAACGGCTTTGAGCTAATAGATTTTGACATTTTAACAAAAAAAGATAATGATGGATTACATTTTGAAAGAGTGGATGGTGAATATAAAAAAATAGAGCCTGAAAAGCGGATAAATATTTTTGTGATAGCTAAAGAGCAAAGGGAGTTGGAAGGAACAAAGAATCAATTATATGAACTTGAACTAATTCAAAGAGGTGGGAAATGGAAAATTGCAGGTGTCAGTAAACAGATTTTAGGAGCAATACCTTTTGAACTAAGAAACATTTTTAATAACCCTCAAGATGTCGAGAATTATGAGTTTGAATCTAAAACATAAAGCATACATAACTATATCGAATTCAAATCTTCATTTATAGGGCGCTACTCTTTAATAAGAATTAGCGTCTTTTTAGTATTTTCGGAACGTAAAGGAAGAAGAATTCTCTACTCAATCTTGTTGGATAATTATGTTAAAATTGAGTAGCATTGAGAAAAAAAGTGTAAAATTCACGGATTGCTAATTAAGCGTTAGGGGTGATGAACATCAAAAAGAGTTTGAAAATCTACATTATCTTATTATTAGTCCTAGCAGGTTGTTCTGACAGCAACCATAATGAATACAAAATCGTTGTAGAAAACCTAAAAGGCGTAGGAGATTATGGCAACTCCAAAGTGATAACAAATGAAGAACAAGTACAGGAAGTAATAAAGATTTTAGATGATACACTTTGGAATGATATTAAAGTATCTGGATCAGGTCCTACCTACACTCTCCATGTACAAAGTTTAAAAAAGGAAAATGTCAGGAAGTTTAACGAATATTCGATTTATATCATAAAAGATACAAACATTATTGAGATGGTTAGGGGGCAAAATGAAGGGTATATCAAAAAGTCGGGAGAAGATGCAAAGACCTTAAAAAGAATCCTTAATAAAAAGCCTTTCGAAAAAGAGAGCTAGAAATGAATGGTTCGATTTTAAATTTTAAGGAAAGTTTATCTCGAATTCAAGTAATCAGCAATCGGGCGCGATCATTGAATAAATGGTAGCGTCTATATTTTTAGTTAACATCCCTAAATAAATTGATATTTATGCTAATATGTGTGGAGATTGTGAAAGACCGTACCCTAATGTAAATAGATTGCTTTACTAAAGAAGTAGTTATGGAGTAAATTTGCAAAACTCACAAAAATAGGAGGAATACAGAAATGAAATTCAAAGTTTTGGGGCAATATGTCGTCTCCCTTTTAATCGGGATAGTATTAAGTTACATATTGCTAGCGATTGCTCACGGACCAGAAATAATAGAGAGCTGGATACCCTTGATAGCTGGTCTAGCAAGCTTACCACTATCAATTTTAGTATTTAAATGGCGAGAACAAAATGACGCATATGAGGAAGATGAAAAGGGATAAACCGATGAAACTTGCATGTATCCAAGATTGTGAAATACTTAAAGTATCGGGAGCGTTTGTTGAAGACTCTTATTAAAGATAAAATGTCTTCTTCTAATAAGATAATTTCATACAAGACCTATTCGACTGGAATATAAAAAATAAAGTCGCATAAGAATGCGACTTTTCATTTTTAATCTATTTCATTTTTATCCTTACTTAAAACAATAATCCTGTATTTGTCCTCACGTATAGATTTATTTTTTTCATTACTTTGGATAAATACATTGATTTCTGAGCGAATTTCATCAGCTATTTCTGAAGCATCAGAATCATTTGCATCCAATGATGTTTTGATCTTGATTTGTAGTGGGTAGGGATGGAAAGAATAAGCAAAACCAATTACAGGTAAGTGTTCTGCTTCCATCAAAGCACGCCCAATGTGGCTAATTGCATTTGTTTTTTCCCATCGTTTCTCCTGTTCTCTAGCAATCTTTTGTACCTGTCTAACATCTAACTTAACTTTATCCTCATATGATTTTGCTTCTTTTTTAAGAATATCTTTTAACTGTTTGATTCTAGTTTCTGATTCTGGCACTGTTACGTTTACAAACACACCTTCCGTATCATTTATTCTAACTGATACGGGGAACAATAATTCATATCGTTTTTCCTTCAAGCGTTTCTTCAAAGTGTTTTTAAGTTTTTTAGCATCCTCCATATTTTGTTTCCATTCTTTTGATTCTTCGGGGCTTATCTTGGATTGACTTTCTTCCTTTTCATAACGTATTGCTTTGACAGTGTACTCCTGAAAACCATTATTTCCTAGATGTTCCTCGATATTTTGTGCTATATCTTCATAGTCTCCAGAATATCCTTTTAGTTTCACACTCACTTCCTTTGTTTCAGTCATTATATTTAAATCCTTAAGGTCTGTGCCGTTCCTTTCAACGATAGGGACCACAAGCTCCAAGATTTTTTCCATTTCCTCTCTGTTTTGCTCTTCTTCCTTAATAAAATGACTAATGAGAGGAATATTGGCAAAGACATTACTCATGTATGGTACAAAAAGCTCAAATGAAAATAGTATGATGAAAATAGCAGCAACTGAACTATACAGTAATTTACGAGATTTATTCTTTCTTTTATTAAGATTATTAAGGCCATAGAATACCTTATCTTGATGTTCTTCAGTGAACTTCATTTTTTTCACTTGCTTAGGGTACTTCCAATTATTCTCCAAGGACCATTCCTCCTTTCATGTATTCCTTTAAGTTTCTTCTTGCTCTATGAAGTCTACTTTTCACAGTATTAGAATTTACATCTAGAACATCAGAAATTTCATCTACCGTTAACTCCTCATAATAATAGAGGATTATAACTTCTCTTAACTTTACAGAAAGCCTTAACACCTTATGAAATAACTCCTCGCTTTCTTCTTTTTCTAAAACTTCAGTAGCAACAGATCGCATGTTATGTTCATACTCTACTTTCGTCATTGACTTGGGAATTAATTTCCGAAAAGCCCAACTTCTTACATAATCCTTGCAATAATTCACAGTAATCCTATATAACCAGGTTTTATAAGAGGAACGATTATCAAAGTTATGAAGGGATTTATAGCAACGTATAAAAATTTCTTGTGAAAGATCCTCAGCTAGCTTCTCTTCTTTAACGTAAGTAAAAGCAACTCGGAGAACCATATCGCCGTACTTTTCCATTAAGTCTTTTAATATATCTTGATAAGTATGATCATCTTCCATATCCTTCCCTCCTCTTTCATCATGTTAGACGAGAGCAAAGTTATTTCCGTTCCCTTAAATTTAAAAAAGTAATTAAAAGAAGGATGCTGTTTTATGAAATGAGTATTTCTGAATATAATGGAGTAACTGTATCATATATGTCATTGGTTTAGCGCATTTTGATTTGTGAAGTTATGCTTCTATAGAGTATGAAGTAAAAGGGGGGCAGTGGAAGAAAAGTAAATATCCCTCTTAAAATTTCAGGTATTAGGTACCTCATTAATATGTAAGTACAAAATAAACAGAGTGAAAGCGCCTTTTAAAATGGGGATAGTGATGATACTTACAATGTAAAAGGAAGGAAAATGGAAGTAATATCTAGAATTGAAGGGTTGATATCTTACCGTTTGATGGAGCCGTCGGAGAATTTAGGAGGGAGAAATAAGTGAAAAAAATAATTTTAGTAGTCTTTGCTCTCATATTAGGGTTTTTATGGTGGCATCAATATAAAGAAAACAAAGAATTTATGGACAGTTTATTACTGCATCAACCGATTGAAAGAAGTCAAGTCCATATTGCTAGGGTGTGGGAAGCGAATAATAATGAGAAAATAATTCAAAAAGAAGAATTAAACAAAATAATAAGTTGGTTTAATGATTACCCCGCAAACAAAATAGCTGATCAATCTAGGATTGATGGGACTTCTCAAAATTCTAAGGTGAAAGCGGGAATCAATATTGAACTGAAATCGGGATATAAAATTAAGATATTTTTTGTAAATGGGGATTCTATTTATGTAACAAGAACCGATATTAAAGGCGGTATGCAAATTACTTACTCTTTTCTTGAAGAAGCATCTAAATTAGAACATTATTTTGAAGACTCTTTAGAACAATAAAAAGGCTTTTTGTAAACTGACGGATGCTGAGGGAAGATCCTAATGGTGATATCTCGAAATCAAGTCTTCATGTTTAGGGCGCATACCTGGAAGAAAAGGTTGTGCGCTCTATTATTATGTTTGGATCACATAAAATTAAATTGAAATATATTGTTATTGTGTTAGAATATTACAATGTGTTTTTTCTGAAAATTTTAACTATAACTGTTACTTATGTAATACCTGACACCTGTTGACTGTGTTTTTTTAGTAGCACGAGAACGTAAGTTTATTATCGAAATAAGGAGGTAAGTTTCATGAAGAAAATAAAGAGGAGTGATCTGCGATATGAAGCTATATTCTCATAAACCTGAAGGGTATGAGTGTCCATTTTGTCGTATTGTTTCAGGTATTGAAAAAGATAATAAAGGAACGAAGCAAAGAGACATCATTTATCAGAATAAATATGTAACTGCATTTATTGCTAGCAAATGGTGGCCAAACAACAAAGGGCATGTCCTTGTTGTTCCTAATGAACATTTCGAGAATATATATGAACTTACAGCAGAAATGGCTGCTGAGATTCATCGTGCTGCTCAAATGACAGCGTTTGCAATGAAACACACATATGGGTGTGATGGAGTTTCTACTCGACAACATAATGAGCCTGCTGGTAATCAAGACGTATGGCATTATCATCTTCACGTTTACCCGAGATATGAAAACGACAACCTCTATCTAACAAAAGGATCTTATACCGAACCAGATGAACGTCCTTTCTATTCAGAAAAGTTACGTTTGGGGATAGAAGAACTTTTAGCTAACCAGGAGTGATCTTAAAATTCACTATAAGGGGACGATCGTAATGAACATTAGAAATTCTGCAAAAGGCATTATAATAAAAGGAAATAGGGTGTTACTTACAAAAAACAAAGATAAAGAAGGGTTTTTTTATCTTTGTCCTGGTGGTGGTCAAGAACATGGTGAAACACTACATAATGCATTAAGAAGAGAATGTATTGAAGAAGTTGGATACGATATAAACGTAGAAGAACTCTTACACATACGAGAGTATATTGGAAAGAATCATGAATACTCGACATTTGATTATGATGTTCACCAAGTTGAATACTATTTCACTTGTGAATTGAGGGATAATGTAAATTACAAAGAACCTATCAACCCTGATAAACATCAAATAGGGATAGAATGGGTGGATGTCACCGAATTGATGCAATATAGGCTATATCCTAAAGAGATAAGAACACATATCGTTAAGCATTTTAATAAAGAAAAATCCCCCATTTATCTAGGAGATGTTAATTAACTTAATAAGCTAAGGGGCTATGGTGAGAGATGAGGGGGTTGTTGAGATGGAAATATTATTGATTAGACATGGAGAATCTGAAGCTGATATTTTAAATGTTCATGAAGGTAGAGCTGATTTTTCCTTAACGGATTTAGGTAGACAACAAGTAAGTTTAATGGCTAAGAAAGTAAAATTAGAATTTCCACCAGATTTTATTTGGGCAAGTACGCTACAAAGAGCTAGTGAGACAGGAGAACTACTTTCAGAAACAGTTAATTGCCCAGTAGAGTATGAAGAACAATTAATGGAGTTTAATAATGGAGTCCAAGCAGGACTAAGCTTTGAAGAAGCAAAAAAATATCCCAAACCCCAATATTTGCATGAACGATATAGAGAGGGGGAATCACATATTGAATTTAGAATGAGGATAGAAAGTATATTTTCAGAAATAATTTCTGTTAATAATTACAACCGAATTGCAATAGTTGCTCATGGTGGTGTTATAAATTGCATACTCCGTTCATTTTTTGGAATGGGGATATCTAAAGATTACTATTTTAAATTAGGGGACACTAGTATTAGTTTTTTAGAATTAGTAGAGCGAAATAAAATTGTTCATTTTATAAACAATATTTCTCACTTAGATCCCTTAAAGCAACTAAGATAATCTAATGAAGAAAGTAAATTTTAGCCGAAAATGGGAGGGGAATTATGGACAAGGTAATACATGATATAGCCAATCTGTTAACCAATAAAGAACAAAAAGTAATCATTGGGATTTCGGGTCATGGTGCTTCAGGAAAGACAACTTTTTCAAATAAACTTAAAAAGATTTTGGGGCGAAATGATGTGAATTATATTAATACCGACCCGTATATTATCGGTTCTCACCTTAGAAAGTACACTACTATTGACTATGAATATAAAAATGAGCATCATCAATATAAAATGACGGCTTGTCATCCCTCAGCTCATAATATAAAAGCATTAGAAAGAGACATCAATATGATGAGAGATGGTTTAAATTTTTACACAATAGGAACTGATTATATGGAGAGCACTTTAATTTCTTCACAAAACAAAATAAATATTGTAGAAGGGATGAGCGTTGCATTTATTAATCCTAATTTATTAGATTTAAAAATTTTCTTATATACTGGTGGAGATACCGAGTTAAATAGAAGAGGTGTTAGAGATGTTTCGGAAAGAGGGACAAACATCAATTATTTAAGGCAATCTCATGAAGAGCGTAGAATTCAATATGAGTTATTTATGCACCCTTACCATCAAAATTTTGATGTTGTTTTAAAAAATTCCAACGTAAATTTTCTTATGGAAAAAGGTGATTATCTAATTAACCGGTTTTAATTAGATATGGAATCAGAAGTGTTAATAGTGCTGGAAAATTGTAATAATCAATGAAATAAAGCCAAGTAACTAAATAGAGATATCTCGAATTCAAGTGTTCCACATAAGACCAGCTATAAAAAGTCAAGTATCTAAATCAATGTTTCTTTAGGTTTAAAGGAATAAAATTTGGCATGCCAAATAAACCTCACGCTTGTTATTATTAAAAATCCCATGAGCTGTTGTCACTCATCGTTTACTTGAGGGCGTGGTTCATAAGGCTTTTGATCTCTTAGAATCGCAAAGATGATGTGTGTTAGTTTACGAGCAACAGCGCCAACCGCAGTGCCGTGAGCTTTTCCACGATCACGTAACTTTTGATAATAAAGAGATAATGCAGGATCATGAAAGCTAGCTACAAATGCAGCTTGCCAAATGGCTCGTCTTAGATAAGGAG
>NZ_AULJ01000085.1 GCF_000425225.1 Pontibacillus marinus BH030004 = DSM 16465
TGGGAAAGTCCAAATTATGGTCCGTTAATCTCCATAATCGCGTGGAGGGAAGGAAACGGCAAACTGTCGTGGTAACAAAGGGAAGACGAGACCCCGCAGGCACGAGGAGGCTCGGCTTTTCTTCCACAACAGGCTTGCCGTTTCACTGACCGCAACAAATCACACAAAAGCAACGGACTCCTCTCAGTTTCAAGTCTTCAACATAACTGCCATATAACTGAATAACTTAAAATCAATAAATAAAACTCACAAAGCATAAAAAATACCAGAGCCTTATGCTCTGGTATCATTCGTTCATTTGATCTTTTATATACTTAAGTATCTTCTTTTCTATCCGTGAAACCTGCACCTGAGATATACCGAGTCGATTGGCAACATCCGACTGGGTTTGATCTTTATAATATCTCAGGTAAATGATCAATCTTTCCCGTTCGTCTAACGCACGTATTGCTTCCTGTAAGGCAATTTTATCGAACCATTTTGTATCCTGGTCTGCGATTTGATCTAACAGTGTAATTGGATCTCCATCATTTTCATAGACCGTTTCATGGATCGAGTGAGGTGATTTCGATGCCTCTTGCGCATGAACAACCTCTTCCGCACTAATCTCTAAAGCCTGTGAAATTTCCTGTACGGTAGGGGTACGACCTAAGCTTTTCGTCAATTCGTCTTTCTTTTTGCGGATTTTATTACCCGTTTCCTTGAGACTTCGACTAACCTTCACACTACCATCATCACGAATAAATCGCTGAATTTCCCCAATAATCATCGGGACAGCGTACGTTGAAAACTTCACATCATAGGATAGGTCAAATTTGTCCACTGATTTTAACAGTCCAATACAACCAATTTGAAATAAATCATCCGGATCATATCCCCTGTTTAAAAACCTTTGAACAACCGACCAGACAAGACGCATATTTTTCTCAACAAGAATATCCCGTGCTTCCTGGCTCCCCTGTTGACTTTGGGCAATATACATCTTGACCTCTTCGTCCGAAAGCTGCTCCTGTTTTTTCGATTGTTTTAGTTCCACATCCATAGGCAGGTCTCCTTAATTACATAAGGTCTTGCTTTTTTTTAGGTGTTTCACTAACCTTACTGTTGTGCCTTCTCCCGGATAAGAAGAGATATCTACTTCATCCATAAAGTTCTCCATGATGGTAAAGCCCATTCCTGAACGCTCAAGTTCTGGCTTTGACGTGAATAATGGTTGTTTAGCTTCTTCAAGATTATCGATGCCTATTCCTTCATCCCAAATTAAAATTTCAGCAGTTCCATCAACAAGAATACACTTAATATGAACCTTTCCTTCAGATTCTTCATGATATCCATGAATAATCGCATTCGTAACGGCTTCTGAAACCACTGTCTTGATTTCCGTTAATTCATCCATTGTTGGATCCAATTGCGTTACAAAGGATGCTACGGTCACCCGAGCGAACGACTCGTTTTCACTGATGGCTGAAAATTCGATATGCATTTCATTCTTATTCATTAGGATGCCACCCCCAATGTTTCAAGTGCATATGCTTCATTTTCTTCAAAACGAATAATCTTGAATAACCCTGACATCTCAAATAAACGCTTTACAGCTGGAGAAATCGAACAGACGACCATTTCTCCACCCTGTTGTTTCACTTCTTTATATCTTCCTAAAATGACCCCTAGGCCAGAACTATCCATAAAGCTGAGGGATTCTAAGTTTAAAATGACATGTTTTACGTTTTGATTCGATAAAACTTGCTGCCATTCGTTTCTTAAGTTTTCGGCTTCATGGTGATCTAACTCTCCTGATAAACGAACTAATAACACATGTTGCTTCGTGTCAAAACTTACGGAAAGACTCACAGTTTATGCCCCCTTATATTTTGGTTAGTGAGTCTTTTTCTCCTTTTGTCTTTCGATATCCTTCCACCTGACAAAAGAAGTGTTGATTCGCTAATTTCTCCTACAATTAGCGATGCTTTACCATTTCATTCATGGAACGCTTCAATAAAGACCACAACCCTGCATTTGATACATCTTCATTCACGATTAATGTCGTTTTTGAAAGCGGTTCTCCATTACTTGTAATAGTTAGAGTTCCAACCTCCTGCCCCTTTTTCAGAGGTAATTCAATCGTGTCGTTATATTTCACTTCTCGTTCAACATTTTCAATCTTTTGACCTTTTTTCTTTAGTACAGAAACAGACTCACTCGTCACTACATCAATTTCTGGGTTATTTGCACGGATCATTTTAAGTTGATCAACAGGCTGGAAACGTTTATATAAAGATTCTGTTTCATAGTGATTAAACGCATAGTCTAGCATCGTTGTAATGTAAGCATTACGCTTTTTCGGTGTTTCCGCTCCCATTACAACCGCAATAACACGCATATCATTTTTCTTTGCCGTAGCAGTTAAACAGTATTTGGCCTCTCTTGTAAAACCTGTTTTCAAACCATCTACACCTTTATAGAATTTAACAAGCTTATTTGTATTAACAAGCCAGAATTCATTATCAGTTCCTTTTCGAAGGTAATCATCATAGATTTTTGTGTATTCGGTAATCCCTTCGTATTTCAGTAACTCTTTAGCCATTAAAGCCATGTCACGAGCTGTACTGTAATGATTGTCCGCTGGGAGCCCTGTAGTGTTTTGGAATTGTGTATTTTCTAGCCCAAGGTCTATAGCTTTTTCATTCATCTTCTCCACAAATTCTTCTTCACTACCTGAAATGCGTTCAGCTAACGCTACAGATGCATCATTTCCTGAGGCAACAGCCACGCCTTTCAGTAGTTCATCCACTGTCATTTCTTCACCAGGCTCTAAAAAGATCTGTGATCCACCCATTGAAGCTGCATATTCACTAGCACGAACTTTTTCATCAAGTTTTAAAGATCCATCATTTAGCGCTTCCATAACTAAAATCATGGTCATAATTTTAGTCATGCTTGCAGGTGGTAACGTTTGATTTGCATCCTTTTCGTATAAAACCTCACCTGTATCACGTTCAATTAATATTGCGGATTTTGCACTTTCAACTAATTCTGGTCCATCATCTTCTGCAGCAAAAGTTGCAGAGCTAAATGTTGTTAAGGTTAATAGTATCGTCGTGATCCAGACACCAAAATTTTTCATAGAGGTCCCTCCAATCGTATTGTTAGCTATTTTTTCCATGATTGGAGAGATTTATAACAAGTCAAATGAAAATATTAGAAAAAAAGCATGCAACCTCAAATGAAGTTACATGCTTTCATATAAATCAATGATTATTCACCTGTAATACTGCCGTGAATTAAAGTAGGAGCTTCTACTTTATCATCAGACACTGTGATGTTTTCATAAAGCTTTTCTTTTACATCATTTACGTCTTCTTGGTTTGCGTAGATCGTTAGTAGAGATTCGCCCTCTTCTACATAATCGCCTACTTTTTTGTTGAGATAAAGTCCAACAGCAAGATCGATCACAGATTCTTTCGTTGCACGTCCAGCACCCAACATCATGGCTGCTGTTCCGATTTCATCAGCTACGATATCCGAAACATAACCAGCTTTCTTCGCTGGTAGCTCGACTTTGTAAGAGGCTTGTGGCATTAAGGTTGGATCCTCAACAACTTTCCCATTTCCACCTTGCGATGATAGGAACGTTCCAAAACGCTCAAGCGCTTTACCGTTTTTCATGTTTGCTTCTAGCATTCCACGGGCTTCATCCAGTGTGTTTGCTTTTCCAGCTAGAACAACCATCTGGCTACCTAGTGTTAAGCATAATTCGGTTAAGTCTTTAGGACCTTCACCTTTTAATGTGTCAATCGCTTCTTTCACCTCAAGTGCATTCCCAATAGCACGACCAAGAGGCTGGTTCATGTCAGAAATAACAGCCATTGTATTACGACCCACTTTATTTCCGATGGTAACCATTGCTTCAGCAAGAGCTTTAGAATCTTCAAGACTCTTCATAAATGCTCCGGCACCCGTTTTAACATCCAATACAATTGCATCTGCACCTGCAGCAATTTTCTTACTCATAATAGAGCTTGCAATCAACGGAATTGAGTTCACTGTAGCTGTTACATCACGTAAGCCGTATAACTTTTTATCTGCAGGTGTTAAATTACCTGTTTGACCAATAACAGAAATTTTATTTGTATTCACAAGATCAATGAATTCACTTTTATCAATTTCAACGTGAAAGCCTGGTACAGCTTCTAACTTGTCGATCGTTCCACCTGTGTGACCAAGGCCACGTCCGCTCATTTTCGCAACAGGTACATCAAGGGATGCAACAAGTGGTCCAAGAATTAGTGTAGTCGTATCACCCACGCCACCAGTTGAGTGTTTATCAACTTTCACGCCTTCAATTGGTGAAAGGTCGATTGTTTCTCCACTGTTTACCATAGCTGTTGTGATGTTTGCGCGTTCTTCGTCGTTCATATCTTGGAAGAAAATTGCCATGCAAAGGGCACTAGCTTGGTATTCAGGGATATCACCGTTTGTATAACCTTCGATGAAAAAGTTTATTTCTTCGCTTGTTAGTGCTTCACCATCACGTTTTTTTGCAATAATATCGTACATTCTCATATTCTCATCACCTTTATCCTAAGTGCATGTTTTATATAGTCTTAAGAATTTCTTTCACAAAGTTAAGGAAATCTTCACGCACTTGTGCAGTTGTTTCAATAACTTCATCGTGTGTTAATGGCTGATCTAAGATACCTGCTGCCATATTCGAAATGCAAGAGATACCTAATACTTTCATGCCAGCATGATTTGCAACAATAACCTCAGGTACTGTAGACATCCCAACAGCATCGCCGCCCATAGTGCGAAGCATGCGCACTTCTGCACCTGTCTCATAGGAAGGTCCAGTATTTCCTACATAAACACCTTCCTGAACTTTAAGACCAAGGCTATCTGCACATTTTTTAGCGTGTGCTGTTAATTCAGGGCAATAAGCTTTGGACATGTCAGGGAAACGGTCGCCTAAATCACTATCATTTGGTCCGATTAATGGGTTATCTCCCATGTTATTAATATGATCGGTAATAATCATTAAGTTACCTGCATCAAACTTTTCGTTAATTCCACCTGCAGCATTCGTTACAAATAGCTTTTCAACGCCAAGTTCTTTCATAACACGTACAGGGAATGTTACTTGTTTCATGGAATACCCTTCATAATAATGGAAACGACCTTGCATCGCGATAACTTGTTTGCCATGAATGCTCCCAATTACAAGCTGACCCTTATGACCCTCTACTGTAGATTGTGGGAAGTGAGGGATCTCACCATAAGGAATCGTAATAGCGTCCTCGATTTCATCTGCTAAAACTCCTAGGCCTGATCCTAAAATCAATCCAACTGTGGGTTGTTGATTTACTTTTTCTTGAATGTGTTGTGCTGCTTCTTTCATTTGTGCTGCGTTCATTGTACAGCCCCTCCCTATTTCAAGTCGTTTAAGAAACTCTTGCCATGTTCAGGCATTTTTATATTAAAGTTTTCTGCTACTGTTGCTCCGATATCAGAGAATGTTTCTCGTAACGCTAACTCTTTTCCACCATCAAGGCTCTTAGAATACACAAGCAACGGTACATATTCACGCGTATGGTCTGTACCATGGTGAACGGGATCATTACCGTGGTCAGCAGTGATAATTAAAAGATCATCATCTTGTAATTTTTCTAACACTTCTGGTAGACGTGCATCATATGCTTCAAGCGCTTCACCGTACCCTTGAGGATCACGACGGTGACCGTATTTCGCATCAAAATCAACAAGGTTTAAGAAGTTCAATCCTGTAAAATCTTGATCCATAGAATTCACAAGCTTATCCATTCCATCCATGTTATTCTTCGTACGAATCTCTTCTGTTACACCTTCTCCATCATAAATGTCAGAGATTTTACCAAGAGCAATGACATCATAATCAGCGTCTTTCAATTCGTTCATTACTGTACGTCCAAATGGTTTTAAAGCATAGTCATGACGATTGTGCGTACGCTCAAATTCACCAGGTTTACCAATGAATGGACGCGCAATTACACGGCCAATCATATACTTTTCATCTTTCGTGATTTCACGAACCATTTCACAAATTTCATACTGTTCTTCAATTGGTACAACATCTTCATGTGCAGCAATCTGAATAACAGAGTCCGCAGATGTGTAAACAATTAAGGCACCTGTTTCCATGTGCTCTGGTCCAAGTTCATCAATAATTGCTGTACCTGATGCTGGTTTATTTCCGATAACTTTACGACCTGAACGTTCTTCGATTTCATCGATTAACTCTTTTGGAAATTCTTCGAAGGTACGGAAAGGTGTATCGATATAAAGCCCCATGATCTCCCAATGACCTGTCATCGTATCCTTACCATTTGAAGCTTCTTGCATTTTTGTGTAGTATGCTTCAGGTTGGTCTGCTTTGTGAACCCCTTTGATCTCACGGATGTTGCTCAGACCAAGCTTCCCCATATTCGGCATTTGAAGTCCGTCCATATGCTCAGCAATATGACCAAGTGTGTCTGCTCCTTTGTCATTAAATTGCTCAGCATCTGGCGCTTCTCCAATTCCTACAGAATCCAATACGATTAAAAATACACGTTTAAAATTGTCCATAGTACGATCCCTCCTATACATTTTTACATTCCCTTCATGAGGCATAAGTATGCAGGCATGAAGTCGGTGTTGTAAGATGTCAGACAACCTAATAAAAAGAAAAATTACGCCCTTGGATGATAAGAGCGATAAATATCTTTTAACCTAGCTTTTGTTACATGAGTGTAGATCTGTGTTGTTGAAATATCGGAGTGACCAAGCATTTCTTGTACTGCTCGAAGATCTGCTCCATTCTCTAATAAATGCGTTGCAAACGAATGGCGTAGAGTGTGTGGTGTAATTTCTTTTTCCACCCCAACTTCCTTCGCAACCGCTTTCAGTATCTTCCAAAAACCTTGGCGTGATAATGAATTACCATGGTGGTTTACAAATAAGGCTTCTGTTCGTTTATTGTTAACGAGTTTGGGACGAGATGCTTGTAAATAGTTCTCTATAGACTCTTTCGCCATACGTCCAAGTGGAATAATTCTCTCTTTGGAACCTTTTCCAACACATCGTACAAATCCCATAGTTAAATGCAGATCACTTACGTTTAAAGACACGAGCTCTGTTACGCGTAAGCCTGTTGCATAAATCATTTCAAACATGGCTTTATTGCGAATCGATAGTGTATCTTGTGGCTCAATAGCTAATAACGCATCGACCTCAGAAGTGGATAAGATCTTCGGTAGTCTGCGCTCTTTCTTAGGAGTCTCTATATGTAAGCTAGCATCTTGATCTGCTCGACGCTCACGGACTAAGAATTGGTGAAAAGCCCTGATGGATGATAGCGTACGAGCCATTGTTGCAGATGAACGATCTTGATCATTTAAATGATGCATATACTGCAAAATATGTACACGGGAAATGTTGTTGACATGATTTAATTCACACGTCTTTTCAATAAACTGAAGATATTGACGTAAGTCTCTCTTATATGATGAAAGTGTATTTTCGGATAGCCCTCTCTCTACTTGTACATAATGCAGAAAGTCTTGTAGTTCATCGTGCATGAACAATTACTCCCCTAACCTAAAAAAGATAGACAAACGATCAATCAACCCTTCGTCATGTGGTTGAAATACTTTTACAGCCTTCCCTTCTGGCTCATCATAACGATGAATTTTCTCATATTCTTCATTCATCATCTTTAAGCCAAAGTAAAACAATAGGGTGCATGCTGTAAAAATCACAAAGATCTTCACTGTATCCTTGATTATATGAAAAAGCTGTTGCATATACATATCTCCTTTTATAAAGGTACAACCTATACTCTTTACTACAAAGATATGCCAGTTTTCATATGAAATATACAAGGAATCTATACTCATTTCCTACTATTTCGCTAAAACTTCTCTATAGAAGACTTAGGGGAAGAGTACAAAATAAACGTAACCGATTTCTTTTTGTTTGTAAATAGATGTGTTTGGATTTGAAATTTTCTGAGAACACATCATTAAACATAGCTGGTCTTTATGCTGTTGTTCTATTATAGCCCCCTTATCTTGAAGACTTGGTTTCGAGATAAAGTGCGTATGGTTCCGTTGCTTTTGTGCAGATCGGCGGGCTG
>NZ_AULJ01000086.1 GCF_000425225.1 Pontibacillus marinus BH030004 = DSM 16465
CCCGCCGCTCTGCATAAACGCAACGGAACCACTCCACACCTTATTCAACAATCCTGCCATAAAACGGAATAAGGATTAAATAAAACTCCTATAAAAATCTGCATAGCATATCGTGATTTTGCACAATATAACGCTTGAAGGCAACAGAGTAAGTTGTCGTTACCGATCACTGAATGACCCGTGAAGTTCTTAAGTTTAGGCTTAAAAAACGAAATGAGGTGTCAGTGAAAGACCACGCTGATTTAGATCTCCACCATTAGGTTTGAGGTTGAAACACACACATTTTCTTAGACAAATGAGGTGTTGACAGCAGGTATAATAGTGCACTCTGAACAGGGTTTTTGAATCACTTATCGCTGATTCAATTATAGCGGCAACCCCGCGCATGTCAGAGTACTCCCCAATGTATCCATTTAGATACACCGACAACTTACTCTCGCCTTCTTCGGCAAAGTACTTCTATTGAAGTGCTTTGCCTTTTATTTTTCATTAATTGAGAAAAGTTTTCAATAAACACTTGACGTTGATAATCATTATCAGTAATATAGTGTTTGTCAATGAAAATGATTTTCATTATTAATAATTTACATAAGAGGTGAAGGAAAATGAACAAACGTATTTTCATGCTTGCACTAGTTCTTATGCTATCTGTATTCGCTCTAGCTGCATGCGGAAACAATGAAGAAAACACTTCCGAAAACAACACTTCAGGTGAAGAGAACCAAGAGAACAAATCTGAAGATAATGAAGAAGCTTCCTCTGATAAAGGTGAAATCAACCTTTACACTGGACGCCACTATGAAACAGACCAAGAGCTTTATGATACATTCACTGAGAAAACAGGAATTAAAGTTAACGTCATTAAAGGCGGCGACGATGAACTAATCGCCCGTATCAAACGCGAAGGAAAAGCTTCTCCTGCTGACCTACTGATGACAGCAGACGCAGGCCGTTTACACCGTGCTAAGTCACAGGATCTTCTTCAAGAAGTAAGCAGTGACGTATTAAATACAAACATCCCAAGCAAATTACGTGATGAAGACGGACAATGGTTCGGTCTTACAAAACGCGCTCGTGTTATCGCTTATGCTAAAGACCGTGTGAACCCAGAAGACATCAAGACATATATGGATCTAACGAAAGATCAATTCCAGGATAAAGTATTAATCCGCTCTTCATCTAACATCTATAACCAGTCTCTTGTAGCTTCTATGATTGCCATTGATGGTAAAGAAAAGGCTGAGAAATGGGCTAAGGGTATCGTGGACAACATGGCACGCGAACCTAAAGGCGGCGACCGTGACCAAGCAAAAGCTGTAGCTGCTGGTGAAGGTGATGTTGCAGTTATGAACACGTATTACCTAGGTAAACTTTTAAAGTCTGAAGATGAAGAAGAAGTGAAAGTTGGAAAGCAACTTGGCGTAATCTTCCCTAACCAAGATTCCACAGGAACACACGTAAACGTAAGTGGTATCGGTGTTACAGCAAGCAGTAAAAACAAAGAAAACGCTGTGAAATTCATTGAATTCTTAACAACAAAAGAAGCTCAAAAGCAGTTCGCAGAAGCAAACTATGAGTACCCTGTAAATCCTGAAGTACAACCATCTGAGCTACTTCAAAGCTGGGGAGACTTCAAAGAACAAGACATCAACCTAAGTGTACTAGGAGAAAACAACAAAGACGCTGTAAAAGTTATGAACAAAGTTGGTTGGAAATAATATTCCCAATAAGTTATGGTTGCCGTATCTATTTAGATACGGCACCATGTATATATAGAGACTTTTTGTGCTTAATCATGAGGAAAAACAGGATTTTACTTGATGATTGTGCACAACCCTCTACTCATATAAAAGGACGTGTCCGACTTGAAGCTTCATCACATAAAATCACAATATAAAAACATTTGGACATGGCTGAGTATCCTGATCGTCCTGCTTATACTCATTCCAAATGCTACGATTCTAGTAAACTTCTTTACGAAAGAAGCCGAAAGCTGGGATCATATACAAACTTATATATTACCTGAACTGTTAACCAACACGAGTCTACTACTTTTATTTACAGGATTACTGACAATCTTAATTGGAACAAGTCTGGCTTGGCTTGTTGCAGCATACGATTTCCCGTTTCGTCGCTTTTTTAAATGGGGGTTAATCCTTCCATTAGCTATTCCGCCCTACATTGCGGGTTATACGTATAATGGAATTTTAAACTATACAGGTGTTATTCAAACCACTTTACGGAATCAATTTCAAATGGAAGTAAATCAATCCTTTTTTGATATTTTAACGCTTCCAGGTGCTATAGGAATCTTTACCTTATTTTTATATCCCTATGTGTACACCATGACATATGCCTTTCTATCTCAACAATCTGCAACATTAATTGAAAATGCACGCTTATTAGGTCGTAATGCAACTGAAATTTACTTTCGCATTATCATCCCTATTACGAGAGGTGCTATTGTTGGCGGGGTCAGTCTAGTCTTATTGGAAGTATTGAATGACTATGGTGTTGTGAAATACTTTGGTGTACCAACGTTCAGTACAGCTATTTTCCAGACGTGGTTCGGGATGGGAGAATTGAATTCAGCAATAAAACTATCGGCCACTGTTATGTTTATTGTGTTTGGGTTATTGATTCTTGAAAAAGTTCTAAGAGGACGAAAAAAGTATAGCTATACAACTTCAAAAGTCCGTCCTTTAGAACCGATCACGTTAACCGGGGTAAAACGTTGGGTTACCTTCTCATATTGTGCACTAATCTTTATAATTGGATTTCTTGTTCCCTTTATCCAATTAGTAGACTGGATGTTCCTAACGTTTCATAAAGTAGCTAGCACAGAGTTCCTAGAGCTCATTACAAACTCTATCCTTGTGGCAACAATAGGCGCTTCCATGATTGTTGCTTTCTCTTTAGTCATTGGAAACTTCGCTCGAATGCATCAAGGTCTTATGGCACGATCATTCGCGAGGGTCACAATCTTAGGGTATTCTATTCCTGGAGCTGTGATAGCTGTTGGTATAAGTACTGTTTTTATCCAATTAGATCAGTTTCTATTTGGGTTTTATGAAGCATTAGGCATTCCAGCTACGTTACATTTAAGTACAAGTCTATTTATGCTAATCTCAGCTTATGTAATCCGCTTTTTAGCGATTGGCTACAATTCAATTGAGGCTGGATTTGATAAAATCGGAACAACATTTACAGAAGCTTCTAGGACGTTAGGAATGAATGTAACGAAAACCTTTTTCAAAGTGGACTTACCCATGATGAAAGGACCACTAATAAGTGGATTTATGTTGGCATTCATCGAAATTTTAAAAGAGCTTCCTCTAACGCTAATTTTAAGGCCCTTTAACTTTGACACACTGTCAACTAAAGCTTTTCAGTACGCGAGTGATGAACAAATTCATGAAGCTGCTTTACCATCATTAGTGATTGTTCTAGTCAGTGGCCTAGCAATCTATTTCTTTTATCATGTTTTAGAAAAGGAGCCGAAATAATATGTTTATTAACATCAAAGATCTTTGCTTCGGTTATAACCGTTCAAAAAATGATATCATTCACCATTTTGACTTAGAGATTAAACAAGGTGAAATTGTGTCCATTCTCGGAGAAAGCGGTAGTGGAAAAACAACAATCTTACGCCTATTATCAGGGTTAGAAATCCCTAGTCACGGAAACATATCTATTAACGAGACATTGATGGTTAGTGACCATACATTTGTTCCTCCAGAGAAACGTGGCATTGGTATGGTATTTCAAGACTATGCCCTCTTCCCTCATATGACAGCAGGGGAAAACATTGAATTTGGGCTCAAAGGTCTTCGCAGAAAAGAACGCAAGGCTCGGGTTGAAGAAGTCTTAGAGCTTGTTAACATGTCTGAATTTAAAAAGCGCTATCCTCATGAAATGAGTGGTGGCCAGCAACAACGTATCGCTTTAGCTAGAGCACTTGCTCCTAAACCATCCTTACTCTTACTAGATGAGCCTTTCAGTAATTTGGACGCCGAATTGCAAGTGAAGATTCGTGATGAGTTAAGAGATATTATTAAGCAAACAGGAATTACATCGATCTTTGTCACACATGATGTTGCTGACTCTCGTGCGTTAGCTGACCGCATTGTCACCATGCACAATGGAATCGTTTCAGATCAAAAGACTGTGCAGCTTACTCGCTAAGCATAGTCTTTTTTTATTCGTAATTTACATGAGTCTTTCAAAACGTTGCTTTCACTTTGGATAAGCCTCTCTTATTTGGTACGATAAGATTAATCAAAATCGAATGGAGGATTCACATGAGCCAAGATTGTATTTTCTGTAAAATTATCGATGGAGAAATTCCTTCTGCGAAAGTTTATGAAGATGAACACGTATATGCATTCCTTGATATTAGTCAAGTAACCAAAGGACACACACTTGTTATTCCTAAACAACACACAAAAGACATTTATGGTACTGACGAAAAAGTTGCTGAAACCCTTTTTGCACGTGTGCCTAAAATCGCAAATGCCATAAAAGAAACGTATCAACCCGTAGGTCTAAACGTTCTAAACAACAATGAAGAGCCTGCAGGTCAATCTGTATTCCATTTACATATCCATCTAATTCCTCGCTATGGTAGTGATGATGGTTTCGGTGCTAAATGGGAAACACATAGTGATGAATACAGCCCAGAAGATCTACAACAAATTGCTTCTGATATTGGAAATAAGATTAAATAACAAAAATGCTCAGGTAGCCCCTGAGCATTTTTGTTTTAGATTTAAAACCTTCATAGTGTTTTATTTGTTTATTAAAGGGTTTACCCCTTTTGAACTGGTAAATGTAGTGTGTACGGCGTGTCATCCCCTTCATATGAAGTATGTACTTCAAAGCCAAAGCCTTCTATCTGAGTGTAACCTTGCTCATTGATCCACCGATGGAGATCTATATAAGGATTCATCTTCATTATTTTAGGGTCATAATATACTGTTGCATAAGTATGAGCTGGTATGGTTTTACTGATCATGCCTTCTGGAACATTGTCTACACTTTCTACCTCAACAGCTGTAATCCATGTGAATGGTTCCGTTTCAGGGTCCCAGTTTGGAGGGTCAATAAAAACACCATAAGCATGTGGAGCATTTATTCTATCATTTACCTCTCCCATACGTTCCATATGGAAGTCATCAACTACTTTAGGAATAATTTCATCCTTTTCTTTCATTGTCGTATCGCACTTCATTCCTACAATAGTAAAACCAGGTTTTTCAATAATTTTAGCTTCCATTTCTAACACTCCTATACGTTTATTGATTAACGTGTTACATCAAAAAAATCTTCCCACTCCACAAGAATAAATCATTATGTTATAATCATGGACATACTTTCGCAGTTGGTCACGAGGACACAGCTGGAAAGTAAATTTTTTAGTTGAGACTAGTTTAGAAGAGGAGAGATGTATCATGAATACACGTTTGGATACTCGTGTGTTAGTATTTCTATCATTGCTTATCGGGATTGGGGCTGCGCTTCATACGATCATGCCACCTATCATTTTTGGAGTTACGCCGGATTTATCTCTTGTTATGATGATGCTTGGAGTCATTCTATTTCCTAAAGGACGATATGTTTTATTAGCATCACTTGCAACAGGATTCATTTCAGCGTTGACGACAGGATTTCCAGGTGGACAGATAGCGAATATTATTGAAAAGCCCATTACTGCTTTTATCATCTTAGGACTAATAAAAGTATTGGAAAAATCCATGAGCAAACAGAAACTTGCACCAACGATTACAGCGATTGGAACCCTAATTAGCGGTGGTATCTTCTTATTTATCCCCGTTGTGATTATGGGGCTAGGCAACGCAGGATTTTCAGTATTGTATGCATCCGTTGTACTTCCTACAGCACTACTCAATACTGTCCTAATGACCGTTGTGTACCCAATCGTTCAAAACATCACCAAACGCACAAGAATCTCAAATCAAACATCAAACCAGACCAAAGCAGCTTAAATGCATAACGAATACCTTATCCTCCTGATTCTTTCAGGAGGTTTTTTAATGTATTAGCCATTATTACACTATAGCCCCCTTATCTTGAAGACTTGAAATCGAGATAAAGGGCGTATGGTTCCGTTGCTTTTGTGGAGAGCGGCGGGCTGTGGAACGGGTTGCTTTCCTGCGGACGAAGCGCCGAGCCTCCTC
>NZ_AULJ01000087.1 GCF_000425225.1 Pontibacillus marinus BH030004 = DSM 16465
GGGCGCAATCATGTAGTAATGATTGTGCTTATTTTTTTGAGAAGAGAAGGATATGTCTTGGTATTAATCGAAATAATTGGTGTTGATAATTTGGAAATATTCATCAGGTTGATGAGGGGGGAGAAGTAATGTCTCTTGAAAAAATTAATACGGCAATTAATTATTTAAAAAAGAATGAATATATAAAGGAAGCTGAGGATTTGGAGATAATTCTTAACCAGCTAAAGAAAGACTTAAATAATAAAGAAATTTTAGAAAAACTTATTCAAAGGTGTCATATTCGTTGGTTAGGTGATCTCTATATTAGAGATTTTCAAGGAGGTTCCGAATGGTGGCAACTACTTGGTGAGATTGATGATTATGCAAATAACAAGTTCAAATCAGTGAATGATTAGAGTGTAAGGAAGTGAATTTATTGCCTATTCTTAGTGAATTTGATTTAGACATACCATACTTAAATAGGGAGGGTAGTAAAGAAGATTACGAAAAGAATTGGAAAGAACGCAGGATGAGGTTTAGGGATGAAGTCCGTTGTGTAGCGTCACTGCTTGAAAGGAATTTTGAAAAATATAAAACAGAGGACTGCTGGAAGGTTTTGGTGGAGTGTGTAGAGGATATGAAAGACAATAACAACGAACACAAACTCGTAGGTGGTGTTAGTCATGTTAAAGTTGGCTTAAATATTGATTATTACTTTAACTTACATAATTATGAGAAGAAATTATTAATTTACAAACTTTTAGAAAAAGGTATTAATATAGTTATTAAGGAAAAAGAATGGGATAAAAAACCGTTTCAAAGAATGTATCAGAAGGTTAGTGATTGTAACTACAATAACCAATGGATTTGGAATAAGCCTAAGAAAAGCCCGAATAGAAAATATATTGCAGAAGTATCCTGTGAGCATAATATTGATAATTTTAAGGTCAGCATAATAATTAAAAATAAAGCGAAAGAGATTGTTAAAGAAGAAAAGATAATAGAAGAACGGCCAAACGAATGGGCATTTGCTCAGCATTTTGGAAGCTTGAAGTGGTTCTCATCAAATGAAGTAGCATTAATAGACAAGAAAGGTATTAATACATACAGTATTCAAATATAGATGGAAAAATCAAATGATATGTGAAAATATATCTCGAGATCAAGTATTCCAGAAACGGGCGCTTATCTGGAACTATAAAAGTTCATAAACATGCGGTCTGATGGGAAAGTATATTAAGTAACAATTCTTATATAATGGAATAAAGCACGTATTAAATTCACTCTCCGAGGCCATACTAGATTCAAGATTACTTGGAAAAAAACCTAGGAGAGTGAATTATTATGCTTTTATCTGATGTTTGGCATAAATATCAACTAGATAAAAAGATTGAAGCTTATTCCACATTAACATTGAGATCGTATTGCTATCAATACAATACTCTACTGAGTCATTTTGGGAATGTTGATGTTAATACTCTTACTACTGAACAATTGAAAAATTATTTGGTAGAAGAAGGTGAACATCTGAAGCCATCCAGTATGGGTCATAGAGTACGTTGTCTTAGATCTCTTTTTAAGTGGACATATGAAGAAGGTTTCATACAGATGGATCCAGCAACTAAGCTAAAGGAACCTAAAATAGGAAAAAGAATACCGAAATTTTTATCAGAGTTTGAGATCGAACATCTAAGGGAAGCGTGCCATTCTTCTATGGAAAATGCTCTATTTGAGTTCTTTTACTCTACAGGTTTTCGTATAGGGGAGGTTGTGAAGTTGAATCGAGAGGACATAAACTTTGCTACTAATTCTGTAATTGTTCATGGTAAAGGTGACAAAGAAAGAGAAGTGTACTTTAATACTCGCTGCTCTCTGTGGTTAAAAAGATATTTAGATGAACGTGAAGATGAGTATGATTGCTTGTTCATTACAGAAAGAAGACCTAGGAAGAGAATGAGTATTGATAATATACGATATATTATTAAACGAATCTCATGCAGAGCAGGTATTAATAAAAACATACATCCACACCAACTCAGACACAGTTATGCAACACATATGATCAACAATGGAGCTCCGGTAGAAGTGATTCAAAGTTTACTTGGACACGAGAAGAGTGAGACAACCAAATTATACGCTCAACTTAGTGGTAAGATGAGGCATGATTTATATACAAAATACTTTTAGGCACGTTCAAAAAGAGCGTGTTTTTTTTGTGTCTTTTAAACTATGGTGCCACTATATTGAAGACTTGAAATCTATATAAATCACTTCTCTTGTAATAATAATTAAGGTCTACATACTATTGCACTGAATTAATGGTAATTAATAACATATTGAATTATAATAGAAAGCGAGTTCTTGTTATTATTATTTAAAGACATTAAAGGGAGGTATTTATATGAGTAATTTAAATGATATATTTGACAGGTTATTTGCTTCAAAGATACCAAAACAGAATATTGTAGAGGCACAAGAAATATCGATCTTCGAAAAAATAGCTAAAAGTCATGATATAGAACAAATAAGACCTCCAAAACAGGAAATAAGAGATTTATTTGGAAAGAGTAATGAAGTGTTTTCTAATACAATAGGAACACATCCTGATTTTAAAGATGTTTCTATGCTTCCTATTAACCAATATATATGCTCGTTGTTTTTAGATATATCTGGTTCAACAAAGCTAGGTTTGAAATTTCCTCTATCAGAAGTAAGACTATATAAAAATGTTATAGTCTCTACGGCAATTGAATTATTTCAAGCTTTTGATGGACATATACATAGATTACAAGGTGATGCTGTGTTTGCGTATTTTGGACATCAATCCTTGAATAAGAGTGATGCAATAATAAACGCATTGAATGCAGCATCAATGATGCAGTCATATAATAAGCACACATTAAGTAAGTTTTTTGAGGAAAACGATTTATCCCCTTTAAAGATTAAAATTGGAATTGATATAGGTGATGATAGTGAAGTAATGTGGTCGGAGTATGGTATTGATAATATAACAGAGGTTACTTCTACAAGTATCCACACTGACTTGGCTGCGAAATTACAAAGTAAATCACCAAGAAACAAGATTATGATTGGTGAAAACATTTATAAATATCTTGATCTATCTGATGAATTTTTTGAAGTTAAAACTGTAATTAAGGATGGAGAATCAGTAGAAGAAAGATACGTACTAGAAGAATCTAAATCACACGCATATTATCAAATGCGAGTTTTTGATTGGGAAAAGTATCTAAATTCCTTTTCATTCTTACCTAAAACAAAAGATTTTAATAATTATATATCTCCTACAGATTTTGAAGTGGTTTGTTATGTGAAGAAAAATGATAGCGATCAATACACCAGGTATTTTCAAAGTAGCTCCTCACTAGATAAAGGAATGAAGGTAATGTTTGAATTATTTAACTATGCAAATATGCCGATTGGAAATATAAAATGGAGAGTAGTTAACTATGGTGACGAAGCAGAACAATCAGAAAAGGATTTAGAGTATTACATGAAAGATTTCGAAGGAGAATATTTTTGTGAGCAATCAACTGCTTATACCGGTTTACATTTTATGGAGTGTTACATTTATAACCCTGAAAGTAAATTAATTGCCAAAGATAGGTCAGGAATTTACATAAACGATGAAATTAGGGACTTTAGAAAATTGAGTATAACTGAAAATTGGGTGAAAAAGTGAATAAAGAAGAATTTTCAAAAATACATCATACTTATTTAAATGACTATATAAAATTTGCAGATGCTAAGGCTCTTGCATTAATAACAATAAACGGCTTAATTATTAGAGTTCTCTTCAGTTATTTGACTAATAATTTAATGGAAACTAAATATTTCTTTGCTTTAACATCATGTATTTTATTACTAATTGCAATATTTTTGGCTGTCTTAGTAGTTTACCCAAGAACATCTGATAAAAATAAAAAAGGCCTTATCTTTTGGGAAAATGTTAGTAATATGGAGAAAGATAATTTCTTGAGTGAGTTAAAAGAAATTGATGAAAATGAACTGTTAAATAAATTTAATGAGCAAAACTACTTTTTAGCTTGTACGGCATCAAAAAAATATTCTATTCTTAGAAAAGGATTTCTTTTTACTGGTTTAGGATTTATCGGGTTAATAATTGCAGGGTTATTTTGGATATTTGGGTGATAAGGCTATTTCATCAGTACGTTAGGTGATATATGAGCTATTATTATTAGCTAATGTCATCATCTAAAGGGCACTTCAAGAACAATGTTGTGTCCTTTTTCCCAATGGTAAAAGTGTAGAATAAGGTTTTAAAGTGAAACTTCTATCTCAGGGAGAAAAATTATATAATGTAGAGTGATTTTAGGAGCTATAGTTGTACAAAATTCTAGTATTTATCTCGAATTCAAGTCTTCAAGATTTGGGAGCGATTCTTTAGTAAGAATCTGCGTCTTTTTTGATTGGAACGGTGAAATAATTAACCGATTCAATTGGATATATGTGTTAAAATAGTGAACAAACTAGTTAGTTAAAGGAAGGTGAATAACATTGGAAAAAACAGATGTTTTGGACAACTTTGATATGTATAATGATCCATCGTCTTATGATGAAGAATATGATTCTTATAGAGCTGACATACCCTTACTTTTAAAATGGGTTTTAAAAACTAAAGGGCCTATAATTGATTTAGCTTGTGGTACTGGTAGGGCAACAATTCCTTTAGCTGAAAACGCAAATAATCAAATAATTGGTGTGGACATACATGAAGGAATGCTTAATACAGCTAAAGAGAAGTCTTCAAAAAAGAACTTGGAGATTGATTGGATACAACAAGATTGTACTCAATTAAATCTAAAAACAAAAGCTAACCTTATATACACTGTTGGTAATTCGTTTCAACACTTTCTCACAAACGAAAAACAAGATGCTTTATTGTCTTCTGTAAATAACCACCTAAAAAATAAAGGTATATTTATATTTGGAACTAGGTTTCCTAATGCTGAAGAATTATTAGTATCCCCTGTTGAGGAGTATGTGAGAACTTATACAGACCCAAGCTCTCAATTAACTGTTGAGGATTACTATATCAGTAAATATGACTTACTAACTCAGATACAACATAACTCTACAATAAAAAAGTTTATAGATTCTGATGGAGAAATTGTTCATGAAACTACATCCGATATTTCTTTAAGATATGTATACCCAAAAGAAATGGAGAGACTTTTACATAGATATGGATTCAAAATTCTACACTTGTATAAAGATTGGGATGAAACTCCTATAACAAATGAAGCCAATGAAATGATTTATATTTGTAAAAAGATAAATGCCTAGTGAAAATATTTTTAAGTCCAAAGAATATTTGTGTACATAACCATTATCTTGGTTTCGAGATTTCAGCAAACGGGCGCTTTTCTGGAATAAGGAAAGCCCTTTTATTTGCCTTAATCGTAAATAGAGCAAATAATCAATTGGATATTTATGTTAAAATCTGAATTATATTTTTAATAAATTTACTTAAGCTTACTTGTAGTATTATTGAAGAAGAGATTGCAGTAATGGGTCGAAGTACTTGTAACCTAAATAATTTAAAAGAGTATATAAATAGACTCTAACCAAGGAGGGAATTAATGACCAAAAGAATCATCACCATGACTTTGTTGTTCATAGCTTTGGTTATATGTATTTCTTTATCCTATTATTACATAAGTGGGGAGGGAGAGTTTTCAAAATCAAGTTATTCGACTGCTAGGAAAGAACTTATATCCGAAATAGACAATGTTTTTATTAGCTATCGCATAAAATGGAGAGGGATAGGCAATCCAACCATTAAAAAAATAGAATTCATTCGTAGGGATGGAACTATT
>NZ_AULJ01000088.1 GCF_000425225.1 Pontibacillus marinus BH030004 = DSM 16465
TTCTTCCACAACAGGCTTGCCGTTTCACTGACCGGAACAAATCACACAACAGCAACGGACTCCTCTCAGTTTCAAGTCTTCAACATAACTGCCATTTAACGGAATAAGATACTTTAAACCCGCTCATTAAAATGAGCGGGCTTAATTAAGGTCGAATTTTGTTAGTTGTTCTGTTTTTCCTTCTGCTTTTAAGATCGTCCGCTGCCTTTCTCCTAGTAAATCAAAATGAGGATATTCCGGGTCCTGATGAATCCACTCAGGCTTCAAACCATATTGCTTTCCCCATTCAATTAACTTGTCTCGATCGGCGCAGCCGACCTTGGTAACGGTCTTAGCATCTGGAAAACGCTCGTCAATCCAAAAGTGTGTGATAAAAGCAATGTTTCCGTTTTTCACATCACTTTTCCACCTTTTTAATTCCTCACGTTTCAATCCAAAGGCCACACTACTCGTCTCCTTTAGCTTTTAAATATGCCTCATGCCAATCCGGAAAAGCCTTACGAATGGATATAGGCTTGAATGATTCCTTTTTGACACAAACGTGCTTTGTACTTCCAGTTACAGCTGTTTCTCCTTCTGGAGTTAAGATTTCATACCCATAGGTTACTTTCAAACCATCATACTCTTTTAACCAAGTTTTTACCGTTGCCGTTTGGCCGTATCGTAATGGTTTCTTGAATTGTATATCAGCATCGACAAGAGGGGATAATACACCTCTCTCCTCCATTTCATGATAACGAAAACCTAAGTCTTCGATGAATTCAGTTCGTCCAATTTCAAACCACACAAAATAATTTGCATGGTAAACCACTCCCATTTGATCTGTTTCAGCGTATCGCACTTTTACTTCTGATGTTGTAATCATCATATTTCTCTCCCCTTTACAGCATTCCAAGCATTCTGTACATCATCTTTATTTAAGATGTGGAATGCGTCAATTTGGTCAGCCTCATCGATGCGAAGCGCCTGGTATTGAATGGCTTCATCGACGAGGTTTTTGACAAAACGACCGTTGCCTTCTACAGAATGTTGTTTATATTGTTCAGTTAAAAACGAAATAGCTTCATCGTTTAATTCATACTGATATTGTTTGGCCTGATAAAGCGTGATATCCACCAATTCATCTGCTGTGTAATCTGGGAAGTGGAAAAATTTCTTGAATCGCGAAGACAGTCCCGGGTTTGACTGAATCAACGCTTTCATCTCTTGTTTGTACCCTGCCAATATCACAACTAAGTTTTCATTATGCTTGGTCATTTCATCTACTAGTGTATCAATCGCTTCTTTTCCAAAATCGTTAGAACCTGATTTAAATAGAGCATAAGCTTCATCAATAAAGAGAACACCACCAAGGGCTTCACGTATTTTTTTCTTCGTTTTCATAGAAGTTTGCCCTACATAACCAGCAACTAAATCACTACGAGAGGCTACAACAACATGTCCACGCTTTAGTAAACCACAATTTCTAAGGATTTGAGCATAGATGTGAGCTACAGTAGTTTTTCCAGTACCAGGATTTCCTGAAAAAACTGCGTGAAGTTGAATAGGAACAGAAGGTAAACCTTCTTCCTTTCTTCTTTGCTGCAAGCGTACAAAAGAAGAAAGTTTTTTGACTTCATCCTTCACGGGCTGCAATCCAATTAAACGTTCTAGTTTATGAATAGGGGACTCTTCTTGTTTCTCCTGATCAAATAAAGGATCAAAATCATCCCCTTCAATACGCATGAAATCCAATAATCCTGTTTCAGTGGGATCCCCTGATTCAGTTGCCCCTTTTTGAAAAATTGTTTGTAAGATAATGTTTCTTACCGTTCGGGCATTACCAAACGTATCATCTACTTGCTGTTTTTCGATAGCTGTTTCAAGGTTTGTAAGGCTTTGCTCAGTTAAGAAATAATCATTTTCTAATGCAGTCGTTTCTCCGATATAAACTAATTCATCTAAATTATAATTCGGAAGAGTCATATGATTTTGTTCTGGAAAACGACTTCGAAGTCCAGGGTTGGCCCAAAGAAACTGGCGCATTTCTTCTGGATAACCAGCCAATATAACAGCAAATTTATCTCCATACTCTTTACTCGTCATAGCAGAAACAAGCGTATCAATGGCTGCCTGGCCATAATCATTACCGGACTGTCCTTCTCTTTTTAAGCTATAGGCCTCATCTATAAATAATATACCACCGATCGCTTGTTGGACGTAATTCATCGTGTTTTCTTCCGTTTGTCCAACATAGGATCCCACTAAATGTGATCGATTAACTTCAATAACTTCTTTTGTATCAAGGAGTCCAAGATCATAGTAGATATTTGCTAACAAACGAGCCAATGTTGTTTTACCAGTACCAGGGTTACCCGTAATGATCATATGGAGTTCGGGTTCGTCATTCATATGAAACCCAATGTTTTTTCGTTGCTGTTGATATTTTAAATAGTGATAATACCTATGGATGTATGATTTAATTTCATCTAACCCAACCATATCATCTAATTGGCTTAAAGGGTTTTTTTCAGTTTGATCTTGTAAGCCTTCAGGTAATTCACTTTCCAAGTTATGAGATAGGGAATCAAGCTTACGTAACCATTGATTTATCGTTGTAGCTGAAACATGATTCACACCATTCATTTGGTTTGCTAAAAATGGTTCTAACTCTTTTAGCAATTCATCAAATGCTTCTTGTCCATTTTTTAAGAGAACCTGAATTTGCGAATCACTATTGGAACGGTATAGAGAGTATCCGCCAGTAGACCATTCTTCTTCAAGCTTCTCTACTTTTTCATGGATTAATTGAAGTTTTTTCCGCTTTACGGATTGATGGTCCGTTTCGTGTATAAATAAGTCACGAAAATCTTCATCTTTTAGCAATTTTATATGTTCTTGTACTTCAACAAGCTCAAATAATTGATCAATAATGGCATCGGAAGGATTTACATCTCTAGCCTTTTGAACAAATTCTTTTGCAATCGCATCTTCGTGAAGTGTAGTTCGTTTCATACGATGAAAAGCAATCATTGAATAGATCTTACTTACAGTTTCTTCACTTAAGTTGATTTGATTATTTTCAAAAGCATCTGCATAGCGAAGTGCTACCGTTTCATCTAATGGAGGTTGATGGGATAAATCATTCCAAGCTTGTAAATTGTCTATAGTTTGTTGATCGATATTCATGTCATCATCCTTCCATACATAATCCAATAACCCATTGTATCATAGGTGCTTAAGAAAGTTGATGATTATGCATAAAAGAGCCCTGTCACTAGACAGGGCTCTGAGTCATACTATTTTCTTTGATCTTGCTGATGGCGTGCTTCATCCTTAATTTCGTTACGCATAGCGTTAATGGATTCCTCACGTCTTTTGTTTTTGTCGATAATCTGTTGTTTAGCTTCCCCTTCAGAAAACTGCATTGTATCGTGTGCAGCCTCTAAATTTTGAATGGTGTTTTGAACCATTTCTTGAAGCTTTTCAACGTTATCACTACGATCGTCTGGGTTTGCATATTGTTGGTTTTGTTTACGTTGACTCATGAATGAATTCCTCCTATTTCTTCCCTTTAGTTTTAATGACTTTCGGCTTTACAGGAGAATCCATCTCCATTTTTGAGCCTTTATTTGAATGAATGTTACGTGGCTGTGTGCCTTTATGGTTCGGTACGAATTGTGACGGATCGCGTTTCGGATTGCTCATCACGATGCCCTCCTTTCTCATTTAAGGAGTACATGTTTATTTTGATGCTGAATCGGTTTAAATATACAAAAACAGATAGCCGAGTCGACTATCTGTTTAAGGAATCATTCATACGTTTTTCTATTTTTTCTTCAATTTTACTCATTTGCTTTTTATCTTCGACAATTTGTTTTCGATTCATTTGAATAAGCTCTTCAAATGTTGGTTTGCGCTTACGTACCAAAGGAAATCAGCTCCTTATTCTTTTTGGAATAAGGATTAACGTAATTGTCAGAATATATACATGATTATTTTAATTCGTCCTTTTTCTTTTCCATAAAGGATTTTGTCATTGGACCTACCTTACGAGGAGCTTGAATCAAACCATTAGAGCCAATGAAATAAGTTGTTGGTAATGCTGTAGCACGAAATTGTGTATTAGCTTTAAGCTTTGGGTCTAACAAAATCGTAAATGTGTAGCCATTCTCTTCTACAAATTGTTTTACTTTTTCTACTCCCTTTTCGGTACCAGTCGCATTTATGGCAATAATTTTGACATCATCTCCATACTTTTCGTGAAACTCCTGCATTTCAGGCATTTCAACTCGACAAGGTGGGCACCATGTAGCCCAGAAGTTTAAAAATATTTTTTCACCTTTGAAATCAGATAATTGAACAGTTTCTCCATCCAATGTTTTTAGTTCAACATCTGGCATAGCTTCTCCAACTTTTAAGCCTTCTGGTGCATTTGGAGGTGTCATACCCGTTCCTTCTGAAGAGGATATGTTTTGATTTTCATTGGATGAAGCACTATTGGAATCTTTTTGATTCTCTAATACTGTATAAACAGTTATTCCAAAAAGCACAAGCAGTACGGTAGCTGCTGCAACTCGTTTAAGCATTATTTTCACTTCCTTTGTCTAGACGAAAATCAAGGATCAATAAAAAGAGTCCTATTAGAAAAGCTCCCCAAAGTGTCCAATCATTCATATGTATGCTCCCATTTATGATATCATGTCCAATCCACCCAGCAACAACCCACTGACCAATACGAATTGAACTTTTGTAACTTTTTAGCCTGTTTGAAAAGAAAAAGAATATAGCTAATGTTACAAAATAAAGTCCACCCCCTATTTCTACCCAGTATAGAGAATAGATCCATGTGTACAGTACTTGATATGCTCCATATAAAACTAAACCTGAAAATATAAACGTATTTTGAATACACTCAGATGGAATGCTTTGTTTGGTAAGAGCTTTTTTATAAAGAATAAACGCAACAACCACTCCTACAATCCACCCTACAGCTCCTCCATCAAAATAAATCAGGCGCAGCGGATCTTGGATACCCTCAATAGGATGAGTCAGTATGTAACTGAACTTCCAAATAATAATGATCATGAGAACGGATTGAACCCATTCATTTAAAATCATTTTCTTATGATTTATTTTGTAATGGGTTAAGAGGCTGTATGTCATTAGAACGGACAAGATAAGACTAATGGATAGGATGATGTATGAACCTTGAATGAGAAAAGGCCCCAAATTAAAATCAAGCATAAACTTTTCTCCTATGACTGTAAGATATGGTCTAATAGTACTTTGATCAAACCTATGTTGTAAAGTCAATTGCTCTTATTGTTGGATAATAGTCACATATGAATAAATGTTGTTCAACTAAAGCCCCCGTTTGTGGAAGATTTGGATTCGAGATAAAGTGCGTATGGTTCCGTTGCTTTTGTGGAGAGCGGCGGGCTGTGGAACGGGTTGCTTTCCCCGGACGAACTATCGAGCCTCCTCATTCGCTAAAGCTCCTTGCGGGGTCTCGCTAGCCCGTTT
>NZ_AULJ01000089.1 GCF_000425225.1 Pontibacillus marinus BH030004 = DSM 16465
TAGGATTATACTACCTGGAATCAGAACATCCTCTCCAGAACTACGGCGGTTCCGTTAGTCTCCATTCGGCTAAGGTGGGCTGTGGAACGGGTTGACTCCAGCGGAAGAACGGAGTGACGAGACCCCGCAGAGAGCTTGCGAATGAGGAGGCTCGGCGCTTCGTCCGCAGGAAACCAACCCCCCCCACAGCCCGCCGCTCTCCACAAAAGCAACGGAACCATACGCCCTTTATCTCGATTTCAAGTCTTCAAGATAAGGGGGCTTTAATGAAATAAGTTTAATTCAGGTTTTTGCAAAATAGTTGTTGCGTTTCGAGCAGATTTCTTGTATTCTATAAAAGTCTTGTTTTTAAACGAAACAGAGCAAAACGATTTGACAGCCTAATGTATACGTGCTATTCTCGTATAGGTAAACAACATATTGTCTGAGACAAGTAGAAGCACCCGCTTCTCACCTGAATGACGTCCACAATGGGCAGTTACCAGGTACGATTTTTTCTGAACGTAATGGGAAACGTGTGGGTGCAGTCTGTGTACCGACACTTTTTTTGATTGTAGAAATTCCAGCAAGAAATTACAGCTTGTCAAGGACAGATATATTATTCTTAATTAACCTTGGAGGTGGCTGGTCATTAGCAAAGATATGATCGTCAATGAAAAGATTCGTGCTCGCGAAGTACGTCTCATTGATTCAAATGGAGACCAATTGGGTGTGAAATCCAAAAACGAAGCGTTAGACATCGCTGCAAACGCAAATCTTGATCTTGTAATGGTTGCTCCAAATGCGAAACCGCCTGTATGTCGTATTATGGACTACGGTAAATACCGTTTTGAGCAACAGAAGAAAGAAAAGGAACAGCGTAAGAATCAAAAAGTGATCAACGTGAAAGAAGTGCGTCTCAGCCCAGGAATTGAAGAACATGACTTCAATACGAAGCTACGTAATGCACGTAAGTTCTTAACAAAGGGCGATAAAGTGAAAGTTGCAGTTCGTTTCCGCGGACGCGCAATTACTCACAAAGAACTAGGCCAACAAGTTCTAGAACGTATGGCTGAAGAATGTAAAGACCTTTCCACAATCGAAACGAAACCGAAAATGGAAGGTCGTAACATGTTTATGATGCTTGCTCCAGTTAACGAAAAGCAATAGTTTTTTCAATGGAGTAGTAGATATTGTTCAAAGGAGGAAATGAATCATGCCAAAAATGAAAACTCATAAAGGTTCTCAGAAACGCTTTAGTCGTACAGGTAACGGAAAGGTGAAACGCTCTCACGCATTCACAAGTCACCTGTTCGCAAACAAATCTCAGAAGCAGAAGCGTAAACTTCGTAAGTCTACGCTAGTTTCAAAAGCAGACTACCGTCGTATCAAGAACATGCTTCCTAAGAAATAATCGACTCATTATAAATTAAGTAAAATGAAATTCAGGAGGGAACTATTATGGCACGTGTAAAAGGTGGAACAGTCACTCGCCAACGTCGTAAGCGCGTCTTAAAGCTTGCTAAAGGTTATTATGGTTCAAAACATGCTTTATTCAAAACAGCAAAACAACAGGTAATGAAATCCGGTCAGTATGCATACCGTGACCGTCGTCAGAAAAAACGTGATTTCCGTCGTCTGTGGATCGCACGTATTAACGCTGCGGCTCGTCAAAACGACATTTCTTACAGCCGTCTAATGCATGGTTTAAAGCAAGCTGGTATCGAAGTTAACCGTAAAATGCTTGCTGACATCGCGATTTCAGATGAAAAAGCATTCGCTGACCTAGCTCAACAAGCTAAAGCAGCACTTAAATAAGTGAACGGTAAAAAAGCCATTTTTCTTCTTACATGAGGGAAAGTGGCTTTTTGTTATGTTTTTAGATAATTTTCATGGTTTGTCCAAAAAACTACACAAAACGTGGTCATTTTCATTTATGCTATTCATAAAGATTAACCAGAATTGAGGTTTTACATATGAGTTTCAATTTAATTTTTATTGGATATTTTGTTGTGATTAACCTGATAGGCTTCATGCTGATGGGGATCGATAAAAAAAGAGCGAGAAACGAGAAGTGGCGTGTTCAGGAAAAAACGCTATGGATGGTAGCTTGGATCGGTGGGGCTTTAGGAAATTGGCTTGGTATGAGTTATTTTCGTCATAAAACAAAACATACAATGTTCACGATAGGAACTCCAATCGTTATGGTGTTACACATTGTTATTTACGTTGTCATAAAGGCTCGTCTCTTGTCATAAGAATAGAGTAGGCAAACTGTCCAAGGAGGGGGTTCACATGCAACAGCTAGGTGCCACGATTATGATGGTTTTAGAAACTAGCGGGTTTTTCGCACCCCTTTTATTTATTGGTTTTCACTTGCTTAGACCTTTGCTTTTTCTTCCTGTGGCGTTTATTTGTGTGTCAGGAGGGATTTTATTCGGAGCCGTTACAGGGTCTGTGTACTCCATTATAGGGGTGACTCTATCCAGTCTGATTTTTTATAAGATCAGTCAATGGATGCCAAAAACATTGAGGAAGCTTATGAACTTGAAACACCGATTGTTCGGAAAACATTCAGGGTTCTCAACAGGGCAAATTGCATTATTACGACTTGTACCTTTCATTCACTTTCACTTATTGTCACTTATGATCATTGAGATGACTACAGGGTTCAGAGATTATATGAAGACTTCATTCTATTCCAATATCCCTTTAGCAGTCGTATATACCTCTGTAGGACAATGGCTTTCTACATTATCTCCAATCATAATGGGGCCGCTTATTTTAGCGCTTCTACCTATTATTTACTTATTACGCAGAAAAGAAATTGTGATTAAATGGAATGATTTTTTTCAAACAGCAAAATAAAAAAGGGGTGGCGTCTGCCGTCCCTTTTTTAATCGTTTGTTTTTGAACTCGATAATATAAGCTGGTTAATAGGGTTCTTCCAATCAATTTCAGCATGGGGATAGTGGATGAGAATTTCTTTTTCGACAAAATATAAATCTTGTCGTTCAAATCCCTTTAGCTTATTAGGCTGCTTTGTCCAAACAGAAATGGAAACGACATCAAATGAGTTTTCAGTAGTGCCTAAATATTTTTCACCTTCAAACAAAACACCTTTATAGGTTAGTAAAAAGTTCTTTTTAACATTATCCGTATCATCTAAAAAATAAAATTGATTTTTCTCCTGTGCAAGCTCCAGCTTTCGCTTTGGGTTCATGATGTATTTATAAGCGGTATATAGTAATAAGATTATTGCAATAAAAATAAGTAAACGAAGTAAAATAACGATCATGGACATCGCCTCTCCTTGATTTGTATCTTTATATATGTAAGTACGTATCAAACTCAAAAATGTTTCAGGTTTTCTTCTATCATACCAAAACATGCTATAATCAGAAAAAAATATTTTTTAAGGAGCAAATTATGAACTGGGAACAGCTATTTGAAATGCAGCAAACATTAGATTCACGAATTGAAAACGAACATGGTTTAGAAAATGACGACTTATTTCAGAAAAAAGTACTTGCTCTTCTTGTTGAACTAGGTGAGTTAGCAAATGAGACTAGGTGTTTTAAGTTTTGGAGTCAAAAGCCAGCAAGTGATTCTGACATTATTTTAGAGGAGTATGTTGATGGACTTCACTTTATCATGTCATTAGGCTTAGAGAAAGGCTATAGATACGGTGAATCCACTACCTTTGGTTATGAAACGGTAGAAGAACTGACGTTAGCTTTTCAAGACGTTTATGGAAGGGTTCATTTGTTCCAAGAGGATCCATCGGATAAAAGATATAATGAATTGTTTTCATCTTTTCTTTTGTTAGGGGTAAAACTTGGATTTTCTGAAGAGGATATTCAGCGCGCTTATTTCGAAAAAAATGAAAAGAATCACCAGCGTCAGGAAGAAGGATATTAAGTAGGTTATTTTGTGAATTTTTTCAAAAAACGTTATAATCGGTTAGAGTTAACAATGGAGGAGGAAAAAGAATGCCGAAATGGGACGATACCCTGACAATGCTTAAAGATCTGACAGACGCAAAAGGGGTACCTGGAAATGAGAAAGAGATTCGTGATGTCGTAACGAATTACATATCACCTTATGCAGATGAGGTTTACACAGATAACTTAGGAAGCTTGGTTGCTAAACGTACAGGCCAGGAAGACGGTCCAAAAGTTATGATGGCGGGTCACCTAGATGAGATTGGATTTATGGTAACGCGTATTGATGATAATGGATTTTTATATTTTCAAAACTTAGGTGGATGGTGGACACAAGTTATGTTGGCACAACGCGTGACGATCATGACTGAAAAAGGTGATCTTACGGGTGTAATTGGATCAAAACCACCACATATCTTATCTGCTGAACAACGAAAGCAAGCAGTTGATATGAAGGAAATGTTTATTGATATTGGCGCATCTTCAAAAGAAGAGGCAGAAGGATTTGGTGTAAAACCTGGAGACTCTATTGTGCCTTATTTTGAGTTTACACAAATGCCTAATGAAAAAATGCTATTGGCAAAAGCATGGGACAACCGTATTGGATGTGCGATTACAATTGAAGCGATGCGTCGCTTAAAAGAGGAAGGTCATCCAAACGTGCTGTATGGTGTAAATACTGTACAGGAAGAGGTTCAACGTCGTGGGGCAAAAACATCAGCTCATATGATTGATCCAGATATCGGCTTTGCGGTAGATGTAGGAATTGCTGGAGACACACCTGGTGTTTCGGATAAAGATGCTGCAAGCAAAATGGGAGAAGGGCCTCAAATCATTTTATATGATGCGTCCATGATCTCACATAAAGGTTTACGTGATTACGTAATCGACACTGCTGAAAAAAATGACATCCCATATCAATTTGATGTTATTGGTGGAGGCGCAACAGACGCAGGATCAATCCACTTAACAGGTAATGGTGTACCGTCTCTTGTTATTACAGTTGCAACCCGTTATATCCACTCACACGCAGCTATGTTACACCGTGATGATTTCGAAAATGCAGTGAACTTATTTGTTGAAATCATTAAAGGTTTAGATGCTGACAAAGTAAAAGAAATTACATTCGATTAAATTCGAAAAGCCTATCATGTGATGTGATAGGCTTTTGTATTTAGCTTTTTCCACTTAAGCCCCCTATTGTGGAAAACTTGGGTTCGAGATAAAGTGCGTATGGTTCCGTTGCTTTTGTGGAGTGCGGCGGGCTGTGGAACGGGTTGCTTTCCTGCTGCCCCACACGACGTGGGGTAGTTCGGTGTTGCTACAGGAAGTAGCGGTTTTAACCGAACTTCATTGTTAACTTTAAAGCCTCCTCATTCGCAAGCTCTCTGCGGGGTCTCGTCACTCCGTTCTTCCGCTGGAGTCAACCCGTTCCACAGCCCACCTTGGCCGAATGGTGACTAACGGAACCACCGTAGTTCTGGGATGAGGTGTTCTAATTCCAGGTAGTATAATCCTA
>NZ_AULJ01000090.1 GCF_000425225.1 Pontibacillus marinus BH030004 = DSM 16465
TTTCTTCCACAACAGGCTTGCCGTTTCACTGACCGGAACAAATTACACAAAAGCAACGGACTCCTCTCAGTTTCAAGTCTTCAACATAACTGCCAAATAGCTGAATAACTCCCATCAAATTTCATATTTAACTTCCCGAACAATGAAAACTAGAAGGCTTAGGTTCAAATACGTCTCAAGACCGACAGAATATCAATCTCCTTACCGTTATCGCAGCATTCGTATGAAGGTATGATAAGAGTAGGTTAAGAAACAATCGATCTTGTTAAAGAATTTGCGAATGACGTGAATAAGGAGTGAGTTCAATGATATTGACAGAAAATGAAATTCGTGACCTCATTGATCAAAGAAAACCAAAAAAATAGCTTCCCCCTAATCATTTAATATAAAAGAGAAAACCCGCCTTTATCCTATAAAGGCGGGTTTTCTTTGCCATTATTCTTTTTAGATTTTGGACTCCAGTAGTATATTTTCGGAATACGCATGTATAACCAGTGCTCATAAATAAGGGAAGTGGATATAAAAGAAAGGAGTTTCCAATCGATAAGTTTAATGTCCATGGATGATGCTCCTTTTCAAAGAAGTATGTTCATTCCAATATACGCTGTGATTAGTTTGTCTCATGTGTTCATGTTTTTGAACTGAACACCATATATTAGTCATAGGACAAGTGGAAATGAGGGAAGCGTGTTATGAGTTTTATATTTTACGGGACCATCATGCTCATCTTCGCAATGATCGGTTTTATAATATTTCTACATCATTCAAGAAAAATAGTTCCCCTATATACGCGTACAGTAGTCATGGTGGTTACGATGATCGGGAGCTTTTATACAGGAATGATATGGGAAGTTCTTTTTTCATCTTTGCTGCTTTCCATGATCATTGGGGTTTTTACAGGGGTCATCCTTACCATTCTTATGCTACCTTCTGATTTGGAACACCTTTTACATGGATTCATGCAAGCATTGATGGGTGGGATGATGGGAGGGATGCTTAGTGGTATGGTTATTACGAATAATTGGGAATCGATGTTGAAGATTTTCTCCCTTTTGTTTTTTTCAATAATCGTCCTGACTATATTTATTTGTGCACATGATCACCCACTAGTAAATTGGTTTCATAACCCTTTATATATGGCGGTTACGATGATTGTTGTCGGACTGTTTGTCTATCAAATTGAACTTTCTACATCTCAACATCATTCCCCACATTTACATGAGTCTTTGAAAATATTTATTGAAACGGATCTTTCCTTAAATAGGAAAAGTTGTTAAAGTAAATAGAAGAAGTCGAACTTCGTTAGGGAGAGGGTTATATTGAATCGAAGTCGAATCCGTAACCTGGTTCATTGGAAAATTATGATTCTATTAAGTATCGTCATTTGGATTGGAATATCCAAGGTTGCTGCATCTTCTGACCCATCAGAAGTAGAGGAGTATGGAAATGATTCACCTTTACAATTGGCTGAAGAAGTAATACCTCATAAACATCATTTATGAAAGTAGAGACACAATATTCGTTAACCTATATTAAAAATAAGCATAAAGAAAGTCCTTCCCAATTTAAGTGAATGGAAAGGACTTTCTTTATGCTTTTTCTTTTTGATTATAATTCAATTGTTGCTTTGATAATTTCTTTTTTTTGTTTTTTATACCTGTATTATAAGAGGTGTTTTTAGAATTCTTAAATCGTTTAAAAGCAAAGTAAGCGATAACGATAATTCCTATACCGATAAAAATATATTGTTGAACACTTGAAAATAGGTTTTTCATTGATTCAATATTTCCCATGCCACCTAATAGAAGCATGACGTAAATCCACGGGGTCATACCTAAATACGTAATAGCACCAAATCGGAAAGGCTTAACTTGACTGATTCCGGAAAAGTAAGAAATATAATTCCCTAGTCCTAATGGTCTTGAGATCGCTATTGTCCATTCACCGCAACGTTTAAACCAACGCTCAGATTTATCTAGCTTTTCTGGTTTAATCCATTTCTTCATTTTACCTTCAAGTTTATAGCCAATGAAATAAGGTATATAGCTAGCTGCTGTATAAACGGCTCCAGCTAATAAGGCTACCCACAACAATTTGAGCGCTGAGGCATTCATTATATAACCATATGTTAAAACAACAATCGTACCTGGGAATGGGAGTGAGGAAGCTTCGACGGCAAGACTAAGTAATAAGCCATATATACCTATTTCTTTAATGAAGTTCATTATAAATTCGAGCATTGTGTACCCCTTTCTACTAGAGCCCCATTGTTCTTCTATTGCTTGTATACCCTTAAATATTATTGTGTAAAAGTATTCCCATAGATTCCCTCTAATCTTTCAAGGTGACAGTTGTTTCTTTATTTGAGAGGGATACATAGCGCAATCAATACTGGGGAACGGCATTTAAGCTCATACTTTGCCTTAACATGAAAAAAAGAACAACCCCTTACTCAATCTGAGTAAGGGGTTGTCGGGAAAAGATGGAGAAAAGGATGATTGTGTATGATAAACTCCTTCACAGGAGATATCAGCTTTAATTAGCCGCCTAATAAAGGGCCGGCGACATATTGAATTAAGAACCATAGAATTCCGAAGAAGATAATCAGATAGGTAATATACTTAATGGCCGCAACGCCAACTTTACTTGAATCTGTTTTCTTCTCTTTGCGTTCAATCTCAACGTCGCGTTCGTGAGTCATGAACGATCATTCCTTTCTTTGATAAGATGTTTTCCTCTCAATGTAGGAGAGTCCCAGTAGGTTAATCAACACTTATACTTGGATTGCTACATCTTCTTTTGCTACATGAGTATTTCTAACGTAGCACTCATCAATTGGTTTCTCACAGTATTTCATGATCTTTTGGTATGCATATTCCACATTTTCGCCATCGATAATCATGAGAATGCGTTCATTCTTCCGGTAGTATAGAAAAAATGATAGCAATTTAGGAAGGTTACACGCATCTGCAATTAAATCGTCTTGATATAAATAAACATCATAAGTGCTCTGATTAACAAAACGGTAAATGTTCATGATTTCTTCCATGGATGGGCTTTGTTCTTTCAGGTGTATATAGTAAGATGAGATTTCATTCAAGGTTTTCACCCTCTTTTTGTTGTTTCGTTTTGTTATAAACTAGTTACCCTGAAATTAGATTATAAAAACAAATTTGCTCTGAAATGGGTATAAAGTACCTGAGAGGAAGAGTTCATATAAACGAAAATAAAAGGTTATTTATTATGTGGTTTATTCAACAATCTGGCAGTTATGTTGAAGACTTGAAACTGAGAGGTTCCGTTGCTGTTGTGGAGTGCGGCGGGCTGTGGAACGGGTTGCTTTCCTGCTGCCCCACACGACGTGGGGTAGTTCGGTGTTGCTACAGGAAGTAGCGGTTTTAA
>NZ_AULJ01000091.1 GCF_000425225.1 Pontibacillus marinus BH030004 = DSM 16465
AAAGGTATTAATACATACAGTATTCAAATATAGATGGAAAAATCAAATGATATGTGAAAATATATCTCGAGATCAAGTATTCCAGAAACGGGCGCAAACATTGAATAAGGTGTTTGCGCTTTTTTCTTTATAAAAACAAAAGTATAGTTGTCGCATTAAAATATTTTTGAAATAATCCTAAATAAGCTTTTAATTTGAAAGAGGTTATGTATGTTTAAGAATATATGGAAGATAGGCTTTGCGGTAATGCTAGTAATATGTTGTTTGCTGGGTTACTTTTGGTATTCAGAGGTACAACAAAAGCGAACTATGAAAAAAGATATGATACTACATTATGTGCATATGCAAAACGATGTAACTCGTCATTTGGAAGGGGCATTAGAGGACGTTGATGAAGGAGAAAAATTTAAAGAACATATGATAAAACTAGAAAATAAAATACGTAATATATACGGAACAATTGGTAATGCCACTTTTATTGGAAGGCATGCTGATATTCCTTATGTTTATTATAATCTTTATTTTTCAGGGTCAGATATTGTTTATGAAGTTGTAGATAAGCTGCAAAATAACAAATTTTCAGACCAAACCTTGAGTGATTTAAAAGACTATTATAAAAAACAAACTGATTTGACTTCTCAATTGAATATAGATGAATTTGCTAATTATAGTCTAGAAGAATATATGGAAAAGATGGAAGAGGTTAATGATTATATGGATAAGTATGAAGAATGGAGACCTACATATAATAGTAAATAACACACTATAAATTAAGGTTGAAGATCTTGATATCAAGTCTTTCTGATAAGGGCGCTTTTCTGGAATAAGAAAAGCCCTTTTTTATTTGTCTTGATCATAAATATAACAGATTACATGCTGGATATTTATGTTAAAATGTGAGAGGGTTTAGATTTAATGCTCTTCAACTAAAGGCAGTTTAATTGAAGATGAAGGAAGTGATTTTTTGTCAAGTAATTCTGTACTTCCACAGCTTTATTTATTATGTGTTTCAAAAGACGAAGATGGTGCTTTTGCTAAGGTGAATACTGTATTTTCAGAAGAAGAGAAAATAATTCGTTTGGGGATAGACAATTTTACTTACAAAAATTTAAATATAGCAGTATCTACTCGATATTTCGATAAAATGCCAGGATTAGATTACGAGTATAAATTGCTTATTGCATATCGTTGTGACCCCGTAAATAAGGAATTTGCAGGGTACTTTGAATGTATTTTAGGTAAGCAACACAAAACTCTGGAGTTTCCTTGTTCAAAGTCATTCATTGAAAGTATAGAGTGGGTGAGCAAGATTAGAAGTATTGAACAATTAGAACATCTAGAATGGAAAGACTAAATAAAAAATGCAAAAATGATCTTCAACGGGTACGAATATATACCAAGGGTTTTGGGATGGGGGGATTATAATTTTATTTGGACTCTTAATATCTTTTATTACCGTTATATTATTTTTGAGTTTATGTACAAGAATTACAATTTCACTAATTAAAAAGAAACCTATTCCTAAAGGATTATTGATTGCAACTTTGTCTGGAGTTGTTCTGGTTTCTTCAATTTATATATATGAAACATACTTTTTTACATTTAATGATATTGATAGAGAATTCGCTCAAAAAGGACCTGGACCTATAACATCACCTACTGGAGCATATACTGCTAATGCTTATTATGAACTATATGGTGGAGCAGCAGGCGGTGTTAATGTGTGGGTTGAAATTACAAACAACAATGAGAAAACTAAAGTGCAAACCGTTTATTATAGTGATGCAAAAAGTAATATTTCAATAGAGTGGCTGGATGAGGCTACACTGTACATTCTAAATGATTCCCCTGATTATCCAAATTCAAATAGAAGCATCGAATTAGAAATCGGTAAAGAAATTTATCACGAAAACGGTTTAGCTTGTAAAAGTTTGTTAATGAAAGATCAATATGAGACTTGCTACCAAAACTAATGGCTATGTTGTACTAATGGGGGGCTATAGTAGAAGATCTTTATTGCAATTTATCTCGAATTCAAATATTCAGCAAACGGGCGCGTTTGTTTAATAACGCGTCTTTCTTACGGATCAAAAAAAGTAAACTTGAAGGATTTCAAAAAGAGTAACTTGAAATAAAATTAATAGAGGTGAAAACTGATGAAATTCAAATATTATAATGATACTAGAAGAAATGTAAGTATTCATCCGGGAACGAGAGATTAACGGTACTAAGTGTAATATGGAGCATATCAAACCACAAGAAGAAAGATGCCTGAGAATACCTATCCGTGGGTGAAAATGTGGGACAACGGAAAAGATGAAGGATTAAGTACATTGATATCACCCCAAAAAGATAAAGACTAATGTTTCTAAATAGTATTTGATCGAAGTAGCATGGAGTTAGACAAGTAAAGGTATATAATTGAAGAACCAATAGAAATTAGGTGGAAACTTGGTTAAAAAACAAATAGTAAAAGAAAAAACTATTGCTATGATGGAAAAAGAGTTAGATGCACTCCTCAAAGCTAAAGGTTTTTCTAGAAGGAAGAACTCGAC
>NZ_AULJ01000092.1 GCF_000425225.1 Pontibacillus marinus BH030004 = DSM 16465
TGTCCAAATACCTTTAATAATAAGTTACTTAATTCAAGTTAATAAACACCATTTACATTCATCAAAATAGACGCGTTTTTAAATAAACGCGCCCTAAAGCGGAACACTTGAATTCGAGATAATTCTAAAAAAATTACTCAGCATCTAGTACACTATTTTAACTCTTTTTCCATGCATAAGTGAGGTTTACCTTCAAATAATACTTCCTTGAAGCTGGTGTACCCCAATTTACTCCAGAAACTTACCCCTGATTCATTTTCTTTATGTACAGCTAATCGTAATTTTTCTTTATTTTTATTTTTTATAAGTTCTTCAAATCCATAATATGCTTCGACTGATTTACCTTTTCCTTGAAACTCTTTGTGAATTACAAACAAACTTATCCAAGGAAAATTATCTGAAGGATTATTTAAACAACAATCAACTAAACCAATGTAGTTATCATCCTGTTTTATAAATAAGCGTGTAGTATTTAATTTATTGGACTCTTCATATTCTGAACGGATGTCTTGAAGATTTATTGTGCTTTTATTCTTAGAAATAAGATTATAAGATGGGTTTGAATTCATTATATTTATTTCGATCTCTGCTTTATTCATATCATTGGCTTCAAAATTGAGCTTATTACACATTAGTACTACTTCCCTTTCATTTTACTACCAATCATTTCAAAGAATTATTAATAACACAATAGTGGGTTTTCCCTTAAGATAGACTAAAGGCGTTATCCCCTCTATTCCAGAATAGCGCCCGATTGCTGAAATCTCGAAACCAAGATAATATGCAAAATAATTTTTCTATATAGACCTGTTATTGATTAGTGACGATCGCTATTCATCAATCTTTTATACCTTCTTTCACCTACTAACCATGAAGTAATGGTAGCAGACAAACCTACAATGATTGACTGGAAAATGTAATATGTTAGTCTTAGCTCATCTTTAAACAAAAAGCTTAAAACAAGGAGGGTTATAAAACATACTACTGCTGATGCCATCGTTCCGAATGTAACATATTTCCATTTCCTAACTTTTCTTGTTCTTTCCCATTTAAGCATTCTTTTATTATGGTCAATCATTTCTTCCCCCCCTCGTAAATATGTATTAATAATACAATGTCATAACTTCAGCTAATGCTGCATTCTAGAAATAGAGTGCGAACATCTTTATTCCATGTTCGCGCGCCCGTTTACTGAATATTTGAACTCGAGATAAATTACACATATGACTTCGACTAACAACCGACCTGATACTTGAATAAAATGTAATATATTAAGAACCAATCAACCACTTGGGTCATAATTTTTTAAGTCTTCTTTAGTTATCCCTTCGTGTTCTTCGTCTATAATTTCGTAGTTAAATTGCAATACCTCATTGTGAGCAAAATAAGTGTATTTAACATATGGCTCATCTTCGAAAGTGACTGTTGTATAAAATTTAGGCATTTTAAATCCAAAAACACCTTCGACTGACGCTATTTCTTCGGCGTTATATCCTCGTTCTTCAAGGAGGTAATTAGTTACCCTATTTTCATAAATATTTTTATTCACTTCTAGATAAATAAATGGTGACAATAAAATCACTATAATAAATATAGTTATGATCAAATAAACTTTATGAAACTTGGGCATTTTATCTCCTCCAGTGGATTTAATATCTATTTTTTACAAACTACTGCCCGTTAGCTTAAATACACTTCTACATAATCTAATTAAAATTTTAACATAAATACCCAATTAATAATCTGTAATTATACATTCAATAAAAAAAGAGAGCACAATCTTATTCCAGATTTGCGCCCTAATGCTGAAGACTTGAATTCGAGATATTTTACATGCTACTCTAAATTTTCTTACTACCGTAATATTAAGTCACAAATATATGTTTAATTCTCAGAAATAAC
>NZ_AULJ01000093.1 GCF_000425225.1 Pontibacillus marinus BH030004 = DSM 16465
ATAAGACCAGCTATAAAAAGTCAAGTATCTAAATCAATGTTTCTTTAGGTTTAAAGGAATAAAATTTGGCATGCCAAATAAACCTCACGCTTGTTATTATTAAAAATCCCATGAGCTGTTGTCACTCATCGTTTACTTGAGGGCGTGGTTCATAAGGCTTTTGATCTCTTAGAATCGCAAAGATGATGTGTGTTAGTTTACGAGCAACAGCGCCAACCGCAGTGCCGTGAGCTTTTCCACGATCACGTAACTTTTGATAATAAAGAGATAATGCAGGATCATGAAAGCTAGCTACAAATGCAGCTTGCCAAATGGCTCGTCTTAGATAAGGAGAGCCTCTCTTGGAAAGTTTCGTATTCGAGCTATTAAAGTCACCAGATTGATGTACAGAAGCATCCAGGCCGGCGAAAGCAACTAATTGTTTTGGATGTTCAAAGCGCTCAACAGAACCAATTTCACCTAAAATGACTGCCGCTGTGACATCACTTACACCTGTTATGGTGGTCAAATAATGATGTTGACGTTTCGAGAGCTCAATCAACTCTTTTTCGATTTGATTTAACTGCTTTTCAAATAGAGATATCTGTTCAAGTAGAAGATGGATTTGCATTTTAAATGCATCTGTACCTATTGAAATTCCAAAGGAATTTTGGGCACTTTCTTTTAAGTGTTCAGCTTTCCATCGAGCTCTTGTAATCCCGTAACGTCCTTTACTGAACCGGTAAAGCACATCTGCTAGTTTGTCTGTTTCAATCTCTAAAAGATCTTCAGGTAAGGTGTAGTTTAAGAGAATTTCTTTGGAGGATAGCCCGAAAACATCAGAAAATACTTGTTCATATTCAGGAAATACCTGATCTAGTAAAGCGATGATTTTACGCTTAACATCTGAACTTTGATCTACCAAAGCATAACGTAGCCTCTCTAGGTGTCTGAGTTGAAGTAGGTCTTCTTCAATAAAAGGAGTCGCTTCTGGAGAGTCGATTCGAATAACTTGTGCAATTAAGTAGGCATCTTTTATATCTGTTTTGGTCTTGCGAATATAAAAATTACGTAAGGCATCTGATTGCATAGGATTAAAAGCTGTCACTTTGAATCCTAGCTGATGAAGGAAAGAAAAGATAGATAACCAATAATGACCTGTAGCTTCCATACCGCAAGCACAATCTTCAGGTGTCACCTGGTGTTGATTCAAGAAATTAAGAAGCTTCTCGCTGCCTTTTTTCGAGTTGGCAAAGCGTATTGTTTTGCCGATTGAATCTCCTTTATCATTGATCAGTCCGGCCTCATGATGACGCTTTCCAATATCAATACCAAGATAAATCATAGATATACCACCCATATAAGATTAATCAGATGTAAGGAATCCTCTTAACTTTATAGATACTCAACCTCGTTCGATATACGGCAACTAGGTACCATCCAGCTCATACGAATAGTTCTATAAAGAAAGAGGTGTCAGTCTTAAGCACGAAGACAATGCTTCAAGGGCGCAGAGCGACAACCTCTATCTGATTTAACCTCATTATACCTTCCTAAAAAGGTAATGAGGATTAAAAGCCAGAACAAATCTGACTAATAATAATATACGAGGGCGC
>NZ_AULJ01000094.1 GCF_000425225.1 Pontibacillus marinus BH030004 = DSM 16465
AACAAGCGTGAGGTTTATTTGGCATGCCAAATTTTATTCCTTTAAACCTAAAGAAACATTGATTTAGATACTTGACTTTTTATAGCTGGTCTTATCAGGAATACTTGAATTCAAGATAATAATGCTATTACAAATAGTCATGAATTGAGTGAACATGAAATTGACCACTACCTTCAAAGAAGTGATCCAGTAAATATTTATGGCCTACACCATAAATCACAAGAATTCGTTCATCAGAATTATTAACGAGTTGTTTTACATTATTAAAGATAATAAGATTCCTACGATGCCAATAATTTGCAAGCCATTCAATTCCAAGATAATAATCATTTACGGAAGCTAAAGCTAATTTCAAATATGTCTCTTGTTGTTTTTTTAATTTTTCTGGGTGGTTCATCGCAACCAATACTTCCCTTATAGACTTTGTATTTATTAATTCTTGTTGGTGTTTATTATTTTCTTCACCATCTTCAATTAATTCCTTATACAGATCTTCGTTAGTTTCTTTTAAAAATTCATAAACAAACCCCATAGGAACACCGCCGGCTGGACGATTCCAATCTACTGGATAAATTTCTTTATGACCTAGTTCTTCTGCAATTCGAAACCCAAATTGATGTATTTCATCTGTTTCCAAATCTTCTTCTAGTTCTTTGCTTATGTATTTTTGATATTGATCTTCTAAAATATCTGCTCTTACAGTCTCAAATTCGACGGCAATTTTTGTAGGTTTATATGCTTTAATACATTCTATAACTTCACGAATCTCTGATTGTTTCTTATCACTATTTATATTATTTGATTTTAGTTGATAAAGGTCTCTGTTTCCACGATCACCCATATGATATGTCCCAAAAACCAGGACGGAAGGTTTTCTATCAGTCATTTTTACTCTCCTTTATTCTCTACTTCAAGAACTTATATAATCAAACAAAATAGTTGCACCTGACTCTAACAACACTTTAACATAAATATCCATTTATTGATTGGTGTCTTATCATCTTTTAACATTAACTCAAATACGTACATAATTAACCATATATAAAAAAGACGCGTTATTAAAGATTCGCGCCCGATTGCTGAATATTTGAATTCGAGATAATTCAAATAAATCTCCTTCTATTAAACAAGAGACATACCATTATACAGTTTCGAAGTTATCT